>CAYVQP010000005.1:0-40400 GCA_964452775.1 uncultured Ardenticatenaceae bacterium
GGATCAGGCCGGAGGCCGGTCACCGTGACTCGATCCTCCAGTCCTAGCGATGCAACCGTGTTCTTGACCGCGGGCATCATTTCGCCGTCGCCGACGATAAGAAAATGCGTGTCGGGCAAAGCCTGCAGAACTTGTGGAGCCATCTGGACCATGATTTCGGGCGCTTTTCGCCTGTAGAATAGCATTACCGTGCCGACGATTTGCCGGTCCGCAGGAATGCCCAGCTCCTCAAGTAAGGCCGGGCGGTCAATCGTCGCGTTGAGGAAGTGATTCAGGTCCATTCCTGAGCGCACCACCTTATATTGACTTGGCGACCCCAGACCATTGGCGAGGCCGTCGCGTACGCAGGCTTCGTCAACCGACACGTAAAAATCGGTATATCGGTCGACAAACTTCTCCATGGCCAGGAAGGCGCCGGTGACGACTCGCGGTACCAGGTCATACTTGAAGGACCAGCCGTGAATGCCGTGGATAATGATGGGCACGCCGCTGATCTTGGCAGCCATACGGCCGATCAAGCCGACCTTGTTTGCATGCGTATGCACAATGTCAAAGCGTTCCCGGCGCATCAGCCGCACCAGGTCCAGCAACGCCCAGCCGTCATACACAGGATGCACGGCAAAACGAAGATGGGGCAGGTCGTGCAGCGTCAGATGCGGAATTGTTTGAGCGCGCCGCGCAAGGACGTTATCCACCTGCCGGTCGCCGCCCCACAGGTTGGCAGCCAGGTGTCCTTCGAAGCGTTCCTGGTTAAGGCCGGTAACCGTGTAGAGGGTGTTCTCTTGCTGTCCGCTCATATCGAGGAAATTGGTCACGTGCAGAACCTTGTAACGGCGGGCCATTCTAGCTCTCTCCGGCCAATGGCTCGCGCGGGCCGCGAGCACAAGCCAGCACGATTCTGCTCATCTGCTTTCGGGCAGGTGCTGGAATCCGGCGTATGGAGCCGATACCCTTGGCAATAGCTGCTGATTCGACCTGCGAGAACGAGCGAAAGAGAAACGTCAGTATGGTCATCAGGGTAAGTCCCAACGGAAGGCCGATGATCATTGGCCAATCACGGATTAAGTAGAGAATCGGGGCGGTGGCAACGACCGCAAGCGTGGGGCGGATCAACTGACGCCATTGAATGGCATGACGGGTATCCGGCGTAATGGTGACATACGTGGTTATGAAGAGCAGAATCTCGCTCAGGACGGCCGTAACCGTCGCCCCCAGCACACCCCAGCGCTGGATTAAGACTACGTTGATCACAATATTGAAGACAACGGTAACAGTCAGGGAAATGGCCCGCCAATTCTGGCGGTCCATCGCCGTAAGGGCCACACCCAGAGTCTGGTTTACGAAACGGAGTATCACGACTGAGACCAGCAGCTGGAAGATGACCGCTGATTCGTCATAGCCGGGACCGTAGAGCAGACGGATGATTTGGTCCGCGAACACTAACCCCAGAGCGGTGCAGGGAAGGCCAACCAGCACCTGAAGCCGGACGGCGACGTCAAGCTGCCGGCCAACTTGATCAGGCTTTTTGACATAGGAACGGGCCATGGTCGGCAAGATGGCGGTGCTTGCCAGTTGGGCAATGGTGTTCAACTGATAGAAGACAGTTGTCGCCAGTGCATAAAAACCAGATGCCGCCGCGCCCTGCATCAGCGTCAGGATGATTACGTCGATGCGAGTAAATGCGCGGGTGAGCAGGCCGACCAGCGAAAAGGCCCAGGTCTTATTCAGCAACTGACCCATTATGTTGCGATCACGCCCCAGCCGGAAGTGGCCGAGCCGCCGGTTGTACTGGTAATAGAAGTAAATCAAGGCCACAAGTTGGGCCAGGGCGAAAGCAACAAAGACTCCTTCAAACGGCCAGTTAAAGTAGAGCACGACAAATGTGGAAGCGACGAGCACCACGGACGTCAAGACGCTGCTAATTGCCTCATATTGAAAGCGATTGAAGGCCCGAAAGGCGGAGCGGAAGGAAGCCATTGTGGTGTAAAGAAATGCTCCGATTCCCATCAAGTAGATGCCGCGAATGACCAGTTCGGAGTTATCGAAGAAGGGCAGGTTGGCGGCAATCACCAGGGCCAACATCACCGGCAAAGCGATGATAAAACCCAGTGAAACGCCATTGCCCAGCAAAATATCAGCCTCAGAACGCCGGCGGGCGATCTCCGCAACTAACAGTCGTGTCGTGCCGAAATCCATGAAGACAGCAAAGGGATCGCGGAAAGCGGATACGTAGGCCCAGGTGCCGGCATCCTCCGGCCCACCGAAGCGGCTGATCAGACCAAGCACGGCGAATTGCGCCACGCCCAGCGCCACCAGGCTGACCATTAGAGCGGCGGCGTTCTTGCCGATTCTGCGGGCCTTGCCCTGGTCACCCCCAGGCTCGTTGGCCTGACCCTGCTCGCTTTCCGGCTGCGCGATCTCCATGTTCACGGTGTCCAACTTCTCGTCAGGCTGGCCGGTGATCATTCCTAAAGGTATCCAAGGTCGCGCAACCTCTGGGTGATGGAGTCGTCAAGATCCCCAGGTACACCAGCGTGTTCCGCTTCAGTGTGCGCGCCGACCGACTGCAGCCACTCGTCAAGCAGGCTGCGCATTACCGCCAACTGGGCGGGATTATCAGGGGCGAGATTTTGCGTCTCGCCGGGATCCGACGCCAGGTGGTACAGTTCATGTACGTCGTCGGAGCTAAAGATCGCCTTGTATTCGGACGTACGCACAGCGCGCAGCGAACGATTGTGGCGCTCAACCTGATACTGGCCAAACAGCCGGCGCATGCGGGCCAGGTTTGGGGTGAGGTACTCGGAGACGGCAAAGGGCATGGGAGAAGAAGCGACTTGCTCCGGGATGAGGCTTCTGCCGCGCACGTCATTCGGGATCTCGGCCCGGTCCAGGCCGACGATATCCAGGATGGTAGTGAAAATTTCAAGGCTCTGGACGAGTTCACCAACCTCCGCGCCCGCAGGAAATAGTCGCGGGTAGCGGATAATCAGGGGCACGTGGATCAGGCTGTCGTAGACGCAGTATTGGTGACTCATCAGGCCATGATCGCCCAGGTTCTCCCCGTGGTCGGCCACAATGATCACCACAGTATCGTCAAGCAGATTGCTACGCCGGAGAAAATCCAGAAAGCGACCAATAACTGCGTCTGTTCCGGCAAGCCGAGAATCGTAGAGCGCCCTCAGGGTAATAAGCTCATCCTCGCTCATCTGAATCGCGCCGGACATGTAGCGGTCGGGATCAAGATTAACCCGCCACCAGGGACGGGGCGCGTCTCGCAGGAAGCGCCTCGCATAAGGATATTGCGGGCGATAGGGATAGTGGGGATCGAAGTATAAGGTGTAGGCAAAGAAGGGCCGGCCGGTATCGCGCACCCGGCCGATCCATTCCTTAAGCAGGCGATTGTTGCGATTGCCGATTGGGTAGACTGGGTCGCGCAGGTAGCGTATAGCCTTCTCGCCTTTGGTCTCTGCCGGGAACCACGGGTTTAGCCACTCCATGGTGCGCTTGGCCCAGCGAAAGGTGTCGAAGCCGCGATTAAAGCCGAACTTCTCATTTACCCAATCGTTGGTGGTGAAGGCAGCCGTGTTGTAACCACGCTCACGCAGTAGTTCAGCCAGGGTGACAATCTGACCACCCAGGAATGGCGAGTCGAATTTGACCCCGTGCTGCGAAATATGTAGGCCGGTGAAGAGTGAGGCGTGGGAGGGAAGGGTCCAGGAAGCGGCGGAAATGGCCTGGCGATAAAGGGTGCTCTCCTCGGCGAAGCGATCCAGGTGCGGTGTGGTCTCGCGTTGGTAACCGTAGCAGGATAGATGTGAGGCCGGCGTTGATTCTAATGCCAGCAGGAGGACATTGGGCAGCCGGGCGCTCATGGAGTCAGTCGCGCCTCCGTTGTGCAAAGAAGTTCATGTGAAATCAGCGAAACTTGACCCGGCTAATCAGCCAGAATTCGCACCACCGCGCTTAGGCCCCAGCGCAGATCTTCCAGCGGTTCGTCAAGGGTAACAATCACCTCGTAACTGGCGCCCTCGTCATCGCCCTGTGTCTCCATCGGCCGCAGACTGATGAAAGAGACTGTTCCCGTGGTGGTGATGCCGGGAAGCGCCTCAAAGGTAACTTCCGCCTTCTGCCCAATCTCCACTCCTGGGATGAACAACTCGTCAAGGTCGGTAGCCGTAATTTGCAGGTGGTCGAGATCTGCCAGCTCAATGGCAATGTCGCTGGTTTCCACCGGTTGTCCCGGGGCAATATTCACGGCGATCACCGTTCCGTCAGCCGGGGCAACGAGCAGCGCCTCCGCTTCGGCGTCTGCGGCGGCCTGGCGAGCAATCTCCAGGGCGATTTCGGCTTCATGTACCAACGCCTCCATGACCGCCAACGCCTCTTCACTTGGCCCGGCCAGAATCAATTCCTTTTGCGCCCTGGCGCTATCCACGAGCGTTCCGGCCTGAGTGATAGAGGCGCTGCCGACCCATGCTTCGGTGTCCGCAGAATAATTCACCAACGAATCAAGTTGGGCCTGAGCGGCAACTCGGGACTGGGTAGCGGCATCCAATTGCACGCGAGCCTGCTCTTCGGGGAGCCCGTACCGGCCCTCGCTTATGACTTGATCATAGTTCAGCTGGGCCAGTCGTTCGTCGGCCTGAGCAGCCGCTACCAATGCCTGGGCCTGGGCGACGGCGCCCGCATCCGGTCCTTGGGTAAGCAGGCCATAATTGGCGTTGGCGGCGGCCACCGCAGCTTCTGCGGCGGCAATGGCGCTATCCAGGACGGCGATCTGTTCGGCCGACGGGCCGGCCGCAGCTTCTGCCAACTGCGCCTGAGCAGTGGCCAGCGCCGCTTCGGCCGCCTCAATGGTCAGGACTGAGTTGGGAACGCGCAGGCGGGCGAGCGGTTGCCCGGCAGTAACCTTGTCTCCATTTGCCACGAGAAGCTCATCTACGATGCCGCCGCGAGCAAAGCTCAAGCCCACATTAGAAGCCGGCTCTACTGTGCCGAAGACCAGCACGTCGCCGCCGATCGCCACCGCTTCTGGGGCGACCACTTCAGCGGTGCTCGTGGCCGGGGCCTCCGCGGACTCCACCGCAACTGCCGTCGGAGAACCGCCTTGGGATGCCGGCGGGCTGTTATCGCATGCCGTGGCCGCCAGCACTAGGCCGGCCGCAAAGACGAGGGCGGTCAATCGAAACAAGATGCGTTGAGTTCGGCTCTTTTTCATGTCACACGGTCCCACGTTGCTCATGATAAATCCTAGCTGTAGGTTCTGGAGCTCATTTAGAGCGCAATCACTCGCTGCTCGAGAGATTCCACCAGCTCACGAGCTTCGACAATGTTGTCTTCTATGGAGCAGTATTTCCAGCCGCCGTAACGACCAATTGAGTATACTCCATCTTCATTTAGCTGCGACCCTAGCCGTGATGTTTCAGCAATTGAACGCTGCGTAATGTGCACATACGCCGGGTCTAAGACGACTGAGTGATGGGAGATTAGTCGCTGTCCGGTAATCAGCCCTGAGGTGCGAAGGTCGTTCAATACCCTCGTTAGCTGTTCCTCATGATCCAACAAGATGCCGGTAGGGAATCCGATTTCTACGTATAGGCTCATGCGATCGGTGTTGAAAATATTGTCATAGAAGCCAACCCGGTAAAAGCAGTACTTTCGCTCCGGAAAGTACATCCAGTGCACGCCCTCCATTCCCTTGGAGTCAAAGCCCAGATTGAAGACCAGTACCTTGTTTGATGAAAAGGCAGCAGGATCATACTCAAGGTCTGTCATCCGTAGCAAGCGGTCAAACGGAGCGGAGGAAACAAGGCGCTCGTAGGCAATCTCGCGATGGTTGGTAGTGGCCACGCGCCGATTCAGGTCAAGACGCTCCAAACGCTCTCCCAGTGAGACTGCGTTCGGCGCAACGCCGGCAGCCAACGCCTTGATATATTCAATTGCGCCGCCCCGGGGATATGTAAACGTGGTGTTGTAAGAGGCATTATCCGCCTGCTTAAAGTTTCGAATCACATCCGTGACATCAGCATATGGGAAAAAACGCCCCATAGCGTCTTTGTCCAACTCTGCCAGGTCACAGGCATACAATTTTTCGTTGTAGGGGAAGAGAAACCGCTCGCAAATGCCCCGGCCGAACTTTGCGTACAGCATTTCCTTGAAGTTACCGGCTGGAGCTGCATCACGAAAGTACAGGTCATATAGGCAATCGATGAAGTCTGCCTGTGGCAGCTGGTGGATGTTCTTCTGGAAGGGAAAGTCTATGACGGACGATTTATACAGAATCTTGGAAGAGCGCACGATTCGCTGGACTTCGCCGGCCGGCATCCTTGCCCTGAGGAATGCCTCGATTTCCGGATAGCGAAAGTGGAAGAAATGGCCGGAGTAGTCCCAAACGAAACCGTCCTGCTTTACCGTGCGGCAATAGCCGCCGATCTCATCTGCTGCCTCCAGGATCAAGTATGAGTCGGAACCGGTAAAGTTGGCGTATGATAGTCCGCTAACTCCTGCGCCTACGATGATTGTGTGTACCTGTTGCATCACGCGATTTCCTAATGTTCATGACCAGGCCTTACGGGATTCTGGCTGCCGGGCAATGGCTTCGGCACATGAACGCGGCTCAGCCAAACTGCAACCGCCAGGGCGCACAGCAAGAGCAGTGCGACAACCACGATACTGAAGAACAGCGACTGGGTGGCCAGTAGAGCGCCCAGCAGTGCGAGCACGATGCCGACCGCATAAGTGATTAGCACAATTTTCCTTACGCCGTAGCCCATGGCGAAGGCTCGCAAGGCGAAGTGATCTTTGCTTCCTTTCCAGGGCCGCTTGCCGGTGAGTACACGAATGGTACTGGTATAGGTCATTTCGAAGAGTGGGATTCCCAGGATGACGAGGGCCGCCACCAGCAAGACTCGCTGGTGCATTTGGCCAACATTTGCCTTTAACAACATAGGGGGGAACAACGCCAGGATAAAGCCAAGAAATTGGCTGCCGGTGTCGCCCATAAAGATTCGGGCGGGATTAAAGTTGTAGTATAAGAAGCCCAGGGTACTGCCGGCCAGGGCAAGGGCCATGATCAGAGGAATCGGATCAAAATACAGGAGGAACACGCCGGCGAAGCCAAGCGCGGCAATCGCCGACACCCCACCGGCGAGCCCGTCCATGATATCAAGAAAGTTGACCGCGTTCATCAGGCCGACTAACAATAGGAACGCAACTGCAGTGTCAAGCATTTCATTGCCAAAAATCGGTAGGATCTGCAGGAGGTCCCGACCGGCTATTAAGATGAATATGGTGGCCACAATTTGCGCGATGAACTTGCCGGCGACGCTCAGGGGCCGGGCGTCATCAATGAAGCCTCCAGCGGCGACGATAGTAGACGCTACCAGGATTGGCCACGCGTCTGCAATCTCGTCGCGTAGTGCCAGCGCAACGGTAGCCACAGCAATGAAGCCAAGATAGATCGGTAATCCGCCCAAATAGGGAACCGGATTCACATGTGTATCAATTGAGATCGCTTTGGGGTAATGGACCGTTCCGAGGCGAAATGCCAGCCGCCGCACTATTGGAGTCAGTGCAAGTGACAGGAGTAGCGCGGTAACAAAAACGATCGCGTAGGTCAACGTTTTGTCCTCCTGCGTCCGGCGTGCCGGTTACAACAGACTCGGTGACAATAAAGGCCGACACGACCGTGGTGGGCAGGAATTCTGCCCAAGGATAGTCTCGGCGAACTACAACCTCGTGACAGACGGCAAGCTATTCCATAATAGTATTGTCAGGCCGGCGAATTCTCGCCATATCAAGCTGTAAACGCGCTGCGGGAGATTAACGCACCTTGCTCCTCGCGCAAAATCATCACTCTCAATGTGGTGTGCGCCAAGGCGATTTCCGTTGCCGGCCCGAGCCAAGCGACACTAACTTACATTAGCCGGGTAACTGGACTGATACCAATGCGCGGTAATCCGGAGCTGAGCAGAGAAGTCTTGGGAAGGCTCATAGTTCAGTTCCCTCCGCGCGGCGCTAATGTCTGCCAGGCTGTGTCGCACGTCGCCCAATCTTGGGGGCCGGCAGGCCAGAACAAACGATTTGCCGGCAAGTGCTTCCAAGAGCTGGTGACAATGGAGCAGGTCATGGGCCTGACCCTGTGCGATGTTGAACGCCTGACCCTGGAATGACTGTACTCGGGTCGCGGCCTGGATATTGGCCTGCACAACGTTGTCCACAAAGCAGAAGTCGCGTGTCTGCAATCCGTCCCCTTCTAGAAACGGTTCGTAGTTCGGATTTACGTACAGATGATAAAGCCAGGCGGACAATACGGTAGAATAAGCCCCGCCAAACAGCGAATGGGGGCCAAACACATTGAAGTATCGCAGAGTGAGCGCATCCAGGCCATAGAGATTGACGAAGAGCCGGACCCATTCTTCGGCTTGCAGCTTTTGCAGGGCGTACGGAGATCTGGGTTGGCAAGGGTAGTCCTCCGGGGTTGGTAGACGATCTGCGCCTCCGTAGACGGCGCTGCTGCTGCTGTTGACAAACCGCGTTGATTTGTTCAGGCCGCTCTTTACCAGCGCCTCCAACAAGCTCAGCGTGCCCATCACGTTGGCTTCGGCAGTCAGCCAAGGGTTTTCCACCGAGTAGCTGACCCGAGGCGCCGCCGCCAGGTGAAAGATCACGTCGGGCCGGAAGGCGCGCAACAGATCCTCGATTGCCGGCTTGTTCTGCACCTTGATTCGATGGTACGTGAATCCGGGCACGGTGTTTTCCGGCAATCCACTGGAAAGATCGTCAATTCCGACTACATTCCAGTTAAGTTTCTTGAGCTCCTGGCAGAGGTTGTAACCGATAAACCCGTTGCTCCCCGTGACAACAGCCTTCATCTGAGTCTTGCCTTGCGCTATCGTAACCTACCGTTGGATCGCCCTGTATTGCGCTGCAGCGAAGTAGTATAGTTGAATTACAAGCAACTACCCAATTATCGAAAGAAAGTGCTTGCCATCCTGGCGCCACCATCATATTTCAATGGCGAAAGCGATTGAGATACAATCGAGGTTGCCTGTAGGTTGTAGTTTCTCATTCCATTGCACATTTTCGGGGTAGTGATAGTGTCTAAGCTAGGCGACTCCTTCCGTCAATGTTCGCGGCGCAGATCGAGATCCGCCGCGCCCGAGACCTGAGATAATCAGATGCAAGCAGCTATCTGGTGGGGTGGTCTGGCGGCTGCCTCGCTGCTACTGGGACACTTCCTTGCTGAGCGCGACCTATCCAGCCGGACGGTCGGTCTGATCATGGGCATCGGTGGCGGCGCGCTGATCAGCGCCATCGCGTACGAATTGATCCCTGAACCCGCACTCCTCAGCGGACGGGGCGCACTCTATTTTGCGTTGGGCGCTCTGGGTTTCTTCGTCGGGGACTGGATCATTGACGGTCGCGGCGGCGCGGACCGCAAGAATATCGCCGAAACCAGGGAAGCTGGTTCAGGCGCCGCCATCTTCATCGGCACGTTGCTGGATAATGTGCCGGAGTCGCTTATCCTGGGGATGAGCCTTGTGTTTGGCGGCGCAATCAACGTGGCTTTCTTGGTGGCGGTGTTTATCTCCAATCTGCCGGAAGGAGTGGCCGGCTCGTTGAATTTGGAAGCGGCAGGGCGCTCGCGGAAAACTGTCCTATGGATGTGGATCGTGCTGGTGCTGGTCTCCGCCCTGTGCGCCGGGTTGGGCTATGCGCTCGCAAGCCGGCTGCCGGGCGCAACCGGGGAGCTTACGCAGGCTTTCGCTGCCGGCGCGATGCTGACCATGCTGGCGGACGCGATGATGCCGGAAGCGTTTGAGCATGGGGGTAAGCTGGTAGGGTTAGCCACTGTTATGGGTTTTCTGGTAGCGGCTATGCTCTCTGTGGTCCAGGAGATGTAAGCCAGCTCGGCGTTTTGGCGGGTCTCGTCAGCCACAAATTGATCGGCCCCTCCATTACCCTTTCTGATCACCAGAGTTATAATCATTTTTGGCGGAACAGTCCGTGTCTCTCACACGCGCAACTCGTTCGACCCAATCAAGGAGATCATGATGGCCAAGAATAAAGATAAGTCGAAGAAGAAAGAAAACGGTAAGACAGAGGAGCCGGCCGCAATGGCGGCCGCTGAAGAACCCGCGACCCCGAGCGATGAACCCAAGTCAAAGCTCAGCCGCAAAGAGTTCGAAGAAGAAATGGTGAAACTGCAGGTCGAACTTGTTGAGCTGCAGGAATGGGTCAAGGTCAGTGGGGCCAAGATTTGCGTGCTCTTTGAAGGGCGCGATACAGCCGGCAAGGGTGGGGTGATCAAGCGGATCACGGAACGAGTCAGCCCACGTGTATTTCGGGTAGTAGCTCTGGCAGCCCCGACTGAGCGAGAAAAGACGCAGATGTACTTTCAGCGGTACATGCCTCATCTTCCGGCAGCCGGTGAAGTCGTGCTGTTTGACCGTAGCTGGTACAACCGGGCCGGAGTCGAGCGGGTGATGGGATTTGCTACGGAGGAACAGGTTGAGCACTTTCTGAACCTGACCCCACTGGTTGAGAAAGCGATCCTTGACTCGGGCATCATCTTGATCAAGTACTGGTTGGAAGTGAGCATGGAAGAACAGGCCAAGCGATTTGCCGAGCGCAATGAGGATTACCGAAAGGTGTGGAAGCTAAGTCCAATGGACTTGCAAGCGCAGGCCCGCTGGTACGACTATTCTCGCGCGCGTGATGCCATGTTTGCAGCGACCGATACGCCGGATTGCCCCTGGTACGTTGTACCGTCAGACAACCAGCGCAGAGCGCGGCTAAACTGTATTACCCACTTCTTGAGTTTGATCCCCTACAAGGAAGTTCCACGGGAGCCAATCAAGTTTCCCAAAGGCCAGGAGAGGGGGGACTATCAGGAGTCCAACCATCCATTTCGATACGTCCCGGAGAAGTACTAATCAGGAGGGTAATTCTCAATGGCAGAATCAACGAGTAATCAGCCCAGGTGGTACAGCCTATCACCCGAAGCGGCGGCAAAGGAATTGCAGGTCGACCTGGCAGCAGGACTAACGACCGCCGAAGCGCAACAGCGCATGGCGAAGTACGGTGCAAACCAGCTTGCCGCCAAAAAGAAGGAGCCCGGCTGGCAGGCATTTTTGCGCCAGTATCGGGACTTCATGCAGATCATCCTGCTGGCGGCGGCGATCATCAATCAAGTGTTTACTGGTGAATGGGGCACGACTCTCGTGCTGATAGGCCTTACTATTTTTAATGCTGTCCTGGGCTTGAACCAGGAATCTAAGGCCGAGGCAAGCCTGGCGGCCCTGCAGCAAATGATGAAGAACATTGCCCGCGTGCGCCGCGACGGGCAGGCCGTGGAAATTGACGCCGGCGAGCTGGTTCCAGGCGACATTGTGTTGATGGAAGCCGGAAATCGGGTTCCAGCAGATGGACGCTTGTTCGTGGCGGCAACCCTCGAAATCGAGGAGGCCGCACTCACCGGCGAAAGCGTCGCCTCGCCTAAGGATACTGAGACAATTGCCGGCGCAGAAGTCCCCCTCGGCGATCGCCATTGTATGGCCTACATGAATACGTCGGTTACGCGCGGTCGAGGCGAGATGATCGTCACCACCACGGGCATGGGAACCGAAATGGGCCACATCGCGGACTTGCTGAACAAGACCGAGTCCGACAAGACGCCATTGCAGAAGCAGCTCGACCGGCTGACGGTGATCATTGCCGCCTTGGCCGGCATCACTTTCATATTGATGATCATAATCGGCCTGCAAAAGGGGCAGGAGTTCGACACCATCTTCCTGGCCGGCATCGCGCTCGCCATTTCGGCCATCCCTACCGGCATGCCGGCGGTTGTCACCACCATGTACTCGATGGGCACTCGCGTACTCGCCGGGCAGAATGCGATTGTCAAGCGGCTACCATCGGTGGAGACGCTGGGTTCAGTTTCGGCCATTTGCTCGGACAAGACCGGTACGCTGACACTAAACAAGATGACTGCCCGCGAGTTTACCATCCCAGGCCAGAACCGCTTCAAGGTAACCGGTGAAGGATATGGCACTCAAGGGACGATGGAACTGGCGACCGGGATCGCGGGACTTCAGCCCTGGCAGAAGGCCACTCTGGCCTACAGCACGGAAGGCAAACTGCTCAGCGCCGGGGGTGCGAAAGTCGATCTGGAAGAGATCATGTTGCCAATGGCCCTTTGCGCGGATGCCCGCCTGGACGGCGATGGCGCCCTTATTGGCGATCCCACCGAGGGCGCGCTGATAGTGCTTGCTGAAAAGGGTGGAGTCAGCGTAGACCATGCCCGAGAGATGTTCCCCCGCGTCGCCGAAGTGCCCTTTGACTCCGATTACAAGTTCATGGCCACCTTCCACAACATGACCAATAGCGAAGGCAAGGCGGTGGTGCGCTGTTTTGTAAAGGGCGCTCCGGACGTGCTCATCGCCCGCTCCGGATACTACTGGATGCCGGGAGAGGGTAACCGGCCGATCACCGAAGAAAACCGGCAAATGGCCCTGGACGAGAACGAACGTATTGCGCGAGTGGGTGAACGGGTAATGGTGGTTGCCCGGCGCGACTTCGATCCGGACACATTCGACCCAAAGGGCAAGCTCATTGACCAGGTGAATGACCTGACTTTACTGGCGATGGTCGGCATCGTGGACCCGCCGCGTGCTGAAGCTCGCGATGCCATCGCCAAGTGTCGCAGCGCAGGCATCCGCGTGCGGATGATCACCGGCGACCATGCGGTCACCGCCGCCGCAATTGGCGCAGAATTAGGCATTCCCGGCGAGGCGCTCACCGGCGCGGAGTTTGCGGCGATGAGCGATGATGAGCTGTTGAAGCGGTTGCCGGACATTGGGGTAGTTGCCCGGGTGGCGCCGGAAGATAAGATCCGCCTGGTGACCTTGCTACAGCAGCAACAAAACATCGTAGCGATGACTGGCGACGGTGTGAACGATGCTCCGGCGCTGAAGAAGGCGGACATCGGCGTGGCAATGGGCATCACCGGTACTGAGGTCTCCAAGGAAGCTGCGGTGATGATCCTGACGGATGACAACTTCGCCACGATAGTCAAGGCGGTAGAATATGGCCGGGCTATTTACGATAACCTATCTAAATACATCCGCTTCCAGATGGGTATGTTGTCGGCGTTCATTCTAAGTTATCTATGTGCATCGATCTTTGGCATCCTGGGTGGCGTTCCCTTCTCCACACTTGTCGTGCTGTTCGTAAACTTCCTGATTCAGGTTCCTATCGCCATCGCCCTGGGCTTTGACAAACCCTCCCCAGGCCTGATGGATCGCAAGCCGCGCCCACTTAGCCAGCCGGTGCTTTCCCGTTCACAGTGGATTCGTCTGGTCTTTACCGGTGTGCTAATTGCGTTCGGCACCCTGGCCGTAGAAGCCACCTACGAAACCATTGATGTTGCTCTGGCAGCGACGATGGGTTTTGTGGTGTTTTCGCTATTCAATCTTGCGTTGGGCCTCAGCGCCCGTTCTGAGACCGGGACCACATTCGCGATGGCGAATCTGGCGGACCGCCGGCAACTCGGGCTATACGGCCTGGCGCTGGTGCTGACTGTCCTTGCTACCGAACTGGGCTTGTTGCAACGCATCCTGGGGACGGTCCCGCTGAATGGCGAAGAGTGGGTGTTGTGTTTCGTCGTTGCTCTTGGTCTGCTGCTTGTTGACGAGGTGGTCAAGTTCTTCATGCGCCGCAGAAGAGCCGGCAGTCAGGCGTAGCGTTCTGGAGAATCCCGGAAACGTCTGAGTTTCCGGGATTCTTCTTTTTCCCACTACTTCTTCGCCAGGCGCCGCGTGGACACATCAAAGATCACCGCTCCGGCCAGCACCAGAGCGCGCACGATGTACTGCAGCGAAATGTCCATCCCCATCAGGTTCATGCCGTTGGTCAGCGAAGTCATCACCAGCGCGCCCACGATGGAGCCGAGCACCGTTCCCACCCCACCGGCCACTGCTACACCGCCCACGAAGGCAGCGGCAATGGCGTCCAATTCGAACAGGTTCCCGGCCGTGGTTGTTGCCGAGCGCAGCCGGGCGGCGTATAGCATCCCGGACAGCGCCGCCAGCATCCCCATCGAGGCAAACACTACGTGCGTGACCCGCCGCACACTGATCCCGCTTAGCTCCGCCGCCTCCGGGTTGCCCCCAACCGCATAGATGTGCCGGCCCAACACTGTCCGGCGGGTGACGAAATCGTAGACCAACACTACGATAAGCACTACCACGCCGGTCCAGGAAAGACCCTGGTAGCCGGAGAGCACCCAGGCCGTCCCGCCGATGAGCAGGGACACCAGTAACAATTGGATGACAAATAGGGGCGTGGAGAGGTCGTCAACATTGGCATCACTCCGCCGGCGACGAGAGCGCACGGCGTTGGCCACGTACAGCACAATACCGATCAGCCCCAGCAACAGGGTCAGCTTGTGTCTCTCCGGCATGAATGCCAGCCCGGGAATGTCGGGAATGAAACCGTTTCCGATCGCATTGAACGCTTCGTTGGGAATGATAATCGTGCCCGTGGCCCGCGTAACCAGTTGCAGCGCGCCCCGGTAGCCCAACCAGCCGGCAAGGGTGGCCACAAAGGCGGGAATACCAAGGACGGCGACCAAAAATGAGGTCAACAGCCCGGCAATCACGCCGAAAAAGAGGATCATCGGAATGACCAGGTAGATCGGCAGTCCCCAGTCCACGAAGGCGATGGCGGCTACCGCTCCCAGGAAACCGGCCAGGAAGCCCACGGACAGGTCAATATGCCGGATGACAATCACCAGGGTCATTCCCACCGCCAATACAGCAATATAGCCGGTCTGATTCACCAGGTTGACCAGGTTGCGCGGCGAGACGAACAGGCCGTCGGTGGCGACGGCAAAGACAATAAAGATGACCCCCAGGGCGATGAACATGCCGTAATCGCGGATGTTCTCGCGAAAGAGGCGGCGCAGGTCTTGCATTACAGACATGATCAGCCTCCTACCGCCAGACCGGCCGGCGCACTGTCAGACACGCCCCCGGCGGCGCTCTCGGCAAAGTCGTCCCTAGCCCCAATCATGTAGGCCACCACCCGTTCGCGAAAGTCGTGCAGATCCCCCTCCACCCGCGCATCGGAGACCTTGCGCCCTTGCCTTAGTACCACCATCCGGTCGCCGACCCGGTAGATGTCTTCCAGCCGGTGGCTGATGATGATGATTGAAGAACCCTGGGCCTTGAGTTGCCGGATCAGCTCCAGTACCTTATCAATGGCGGCTACACTCAGGGCAGCGGTGGGTTCGTCCATAATGATCACTTTCGCGTCAAATGCCGTCGCCCGGGCGATGGCCACCGCCTGCCGCTGGCCGCCGGAAAGCCGCTCCACCTTTTGGCGCACTGATGGTATATCAATGCGTAGCCGCTCAATCAGGTTCCGGGTCTCGCGCTCCATGTGAGCGTAGTCAAGAACACCCAGGGGGCCGAGGCGCAAGCGGGTCACTTCCCGGCCCATGAAGACATTGGCCGCCACGTCGAGATTATTCGCGAGGGCATAGTCCTGGTAGACCATCTCAATGCCCATTCGCCGGGCGTCCATCGGACTGGAAAAGTGAACCGGTTGGCCCTCAATGAAAATGCCCCCGCCGTCCGGCGAATACGCACCGCTGAGCACCTTCATCAAGGTGGATTTGCCCGCGGCGTTATCCCCCATCAACCCCAGGACTTCATTGTGCTGCAACGCCAGGTCGATGCCGCGCAGCGCCTGCACTGCCCCGAAGTGCTTCTTGATACCGCGCATCTCAACGACCGGAGCCGTCTTAATGGCCTCTTCCATGTTCCCTCCTATACCTCCTTGTAGCACGGGTTTCCCAACCCGCGCGCAACCCCTCCCGCCAAACCCCGCAGCTCTAAGTCAGGCCTCGTCGTTGACAAGGTCGCCACCTAGACCTGCGGGGTTTTCGTCACCATACCGCGAAACCCCGCAGCTCTTTAGGGCTGCGGGGTTTCGCTATTCCTTATTCCGGGAACGTAAACTCCTCCGCCGGCCAGTAGCCGGAGTCAATGATCGCCTCTTGCACGTTGCTCTGGTCAACGGTAATCACCACCGAGGGCTTGGCCGGCACTTCGATGACCCCGTTGTCGTAGGTGGTCGTCGCCTCCGGCTCGCCGCCGGAGAGATAGGCAATGGCCGCCGCGATAGCGTCGCCTACCAGGGTGCGGACGTCCTTCAAGACGGTCATAGACTGCTTGCCGTCAATGATGTACTGCACCGAGGCAACTTCCGCGTCCTGTCCCGTCACCAGGTAGCTGGTCACATCCGCATCCGCCGCGAAGGCATCCGCGATAGCCCGCGCCGTGCCGTCATTCGGAGCCAGGATGAAGACATCTCCCTTGTCCTCCGCCGGGGCGGCAATCAGGTTCGCTTCCGCCAGACCCAGGGCGGTGTTGAAGTCCCAGTTGGTGGTGATCTGGCCGATAATCGTGCCCATCTCCTCCCGGGTCAGCTCCGCCTTGTCCTGCAGCGCAACCGCTTCCGAAGAGTTCTTGATTACGAAGGTGCCGTCTGCGATCTTCGGCTGCAGCACGTTCCACGCTCCTTCAAAGAAGAGGAAGGCGTTGTTGTCCGTCGCCGCGCCGGCATACAGGTACAGCGGATGGCCTGTCCCCGTGGCATGGTCCACCAGGTATTGCGCCTGCGCCTCGCCCACTGCGACGCTGTCGAAGGTCACGTAGTAATCGACCGCGTCCGTGTCCCGGATCAGCCGGTCGTAGGAGATCACCTTCACGCCCGCGTCCCGGGCGGCTTCCGCGGCCGCAGCCGCCGCCGACCCATCGTGCGGGGTGATGATCAGCACCTCGATGCCCTGCGTAATCAGTTGCTCAACGTTGGCCAGCTCGATGGCCGAATCGCCCTGGCTGAAGAGGATCTCAACCTCGTAGCCGGCGGCTTCTAGCGCCTCCCGGAAACGTGTCTCGTCCTGAATCCAGCGCGGCTCGTCCCGCGTGGGCAGCACAATGCCTACCCGCCCGGTGACCTCAGCTGCCGGCTCTGTCTCACCGCCGCCCAGGGCGTCCAGGCCGGTGAACTCCTCCGCCGGCCAGTAGCCGGAGTCGATAATCGCCTCGACTACATTGCTCTGATCTACCGAGATTACTTGCGAAGGCTTGGCCGGCACCTCGATCACGCCATTGTCATAGGCGTTCGTCGCTTCCGGCTCGCCGCCGGAGAGATAGGCAATGGCCGCCGCGATAGCGTCGCCTACCAGGGTGCGGACGTCCTTCAAGACGGTCATAGACTGCTTGCCGTCAATGATGTACTGCACCGAGGCAACTTCCGCGTCCTGTCCCGTCACCAGGTAGCTGGTCACATCCGCATCCGCCGCGAAGGCATCCGCGATAGCCCGCGCCGTGCCGTCATTCGGAGCCAGGATGAAGACATCTCCCTTGTCCTCCGCCGGGGCGGCAATCAGGTTCGCTTCCGCCAGACCCAGGGCGGTGTTGAAGTCCCAGTTGGTGGTGATCTGGCCGATAATCGTGCCCATCTCCTCCCGGGTCAGCTCCGCCTTGTCCTGCAGCGCAACCGCTTCCGAAGAGTTCTTGATTACGAAGGTGCCGTCTGCGATCTTCGGCTGCAGCACGTTCCACGCTCCTTCAAAGAAGAGGAAGGCGTTGTTGTCCGTCGCCGCGCCGGCATACAGGTACAGCGGATGGCCTGTCCCCGTGGCATGGTCCACCAGGTATTGCGCCTGCGCCTCGCCCACTGCGACGCTGTCGAAGGTCACGTAGTAATCGACCGCGTCCGTGTCCCGGATCAGCCGGTCGTAGGAGATCACCTTCACGCCCGCGTCCCGGGCGGCTTCCGCGGCCGCAGCCGCCGCCGACCCATCGTGCGGGGTGATGATCAGCACCTCGATGCCCTGCGTAATCAGTTGCTCAACGTTGGCCAGCTCGATGGCCGAATCGCCCTGGCTGAAGAGGATCTCAACCTCGTAGCCGGCGGCTTCTAGCGCCTCCCGGAAACGTGTCTCGTCCTGAATCCAGCGCGGCTCGTCCCGCGTGGGCAGCACAATGCCTACCCGCCCGGTGACCTCAGCTGCTTCCTCGGGTGTGGCTTCCTCTTCCGGCGCTTCCGCCGGCTCCGTCGCTGCCGCTGGCTCTTCGGTGGGGGTCGTTGTTGTTCCGCCGCCGCAGGCGACCAAAGCCAGGGCAACGATCAGCAAAATTGTAATCCAACGTAGGTGTTTCATAGTATCTTCTCCTTCCAACATTCTGGAATTGTGATGGCGCGAAAATGCGTCTGTGTCTGACGCCTGTTTGGGGCTACCGGATAGAGCACATTGACCAACGGCATCACCTCTCTTACAGGGGTATTACCTGGGAGCGCCACACCGGCGCTCACCTGTTTCCAGGTCGCCTGAATTATAATCGAGAAATGCTCCGTACCCAAGCATATTCCATGCCGGGGCATCACGGCGCCTTAGCGGTCCGGCAAGACGCTTCGGATTCCAGACAGCCTTTAATGAAGTCCGGATTTTCCGATTTTCGGTGACAAGTGTAGAATCCCGCAGTCTTGGCGAGGAAAGGAACGTGTGGGCGTTGTGCCGGCGAGTTTGGACTGTAAGCGCCTGGAGGTAGCTGTGACAACTAAGCGGCCAATGTGTTACGGGAGATCATTGTGAAGGTTACGGATCCGGCAGAACAAAGGCGGGTGTATGACTTGATCTGGAGTCAGATGCCGACCATGCAAAAGCGCACCTCGTCCACCTGGTGGTTTTTCGTGTTGCTTCCCAAGGGACCGGAGGGATATGGGCCGAACCAGATGATGTTCGCCTCGGCCAATCGAGCCGGCGACCGGGTCAGGATCAACGATGTCTGGCTGCGTGGAATTGACCTCAAGCGACCCATTGTGAACGGAGTCGATCGCTTTCAGGTGTTACACACCGGCTGGTACTGCGATGGAGAGGTTGTGCATGAAAATTTGCTCCAACACGCGGCCGACGCGGTGCTCAGCTCTGAAGGATTCCTGGAAGCATGGTCGCTGGACGAGTCCGGACAATGTTACGGCGGTGAGATACGGGCCAGCGACGCGTACCCGCTGGCGCTGGATGCGCACTATCGCGGACCAACAGGGGGAGGGCGGTTTACCGCGTGGGGAGATCTAAACTCAGTTGATTCTTCGCCGCACGAAGCGGTCAACATTGACACGTACTTCGGCGGCACCCATTTCATTGCCTGGCGACTGATGAACTTCGAGGGCGAGTTCTGGTGGCCGGGCGGCCACAGACAGCTTGGCGGCCTGTGCTATTTCCAACGTGTTTGCCTGAACATTCCCGCCTTTCCATGGAAGTGGATATGGGCGTTATTTGAGGATGGCACACTCTTTTCGGCGTACGTGCCATACGTGGGCTTCAACCTGTTTCGCAAGGGTTATCGCCTTTTTTCGCGGGAGTGGATGGAACGAACGACGCTTCCCATATTTCCCGGCGCCTATTGGGATCCGGCCGGCCCGGAAGAGCGATTCTTGTTTGATACAGCACGGGTAACTCCCCGGCTGACGGGGAAGGATTATCCGTCGTTTGAGGTCTTTGCCCGCCGGCGAGGCGGGGACTACATTTCGTTTATCGCGGAGCCTTATGGCCGGGCGCGCTCATTTGTGGATCGGCCGTTGCGGGGAGGGAAGAGGGAAGCTCACTGGAACTACAACGAGTTTATGTTCCGCATGGCGGCGGTGGAGGGGAGCATTAATGGCCGGCCGATCAATCATAAGACTATGGGCAACGGGTTTGGCAGCCTGGAGTACACCTACGGTTTGGGCCTGTGAGCTGCCAACTGTCAAGTCGGATATGTACGCAGAAAGCCGCTACAGGAAATAGAGACGGGCAAGGGCCAGAAGTCCAAATACAGTTAGGATAATACCAGCGAGCCGGTTGACCCACTTGAGGGCACGCTGATTGATCCTGTCGCGCAGCCAGGAAAATGCGCCACTGAGGAGAAACCACCAGAGCGTCGAACCGCAAAAGACACCGGCGACAAGCAGCGCCGCGGCCATATAGCCACGCTCTACCTCCGCCAATCCCAGACCGGCAAACACCGTAACGAAAGTGAGGATAGTGACCGGATTGGTGAGCGTAAACAGCAGGGTCGTCAAATAGGCGCCGGCCAGCGAGCCGGTTACTTCGGCGCTCGATCTGTCTGGCGGAGCGGAGACGAATATGCGCGCGCCCAGCACCAGCAGGAATATCCCGCCCGCCAGTGAGAACCAGCGTTGCTGAGCCACCAACATGCCGGCAATCATGGTCAGCCCAAGAGCGGCGACAAGGCCGTAAAAGGCATCCGCAGTAGCGGCTCCAAGACCGGACGCAAAGCCGTAGCGTCGCCCCTGTTGCAGGGTGCGCTGGATGCAAAGCAGTCCAACCGGGCCAACGGGCGCGGCAATTGCGAAGCCAACCGCGAGACCGCGCAAGAAGGGATTGATTTCCATGAGGCCGAAGCTTTTCAGATAGAGACGGTCTGCTTCAATCCGCTGCCGGTGCCGAAGAGCACTACCGACTCCGATGGCGCGATCCAGCCGGACCCAGCGAGTTCCTCCAGGCCGGCCACCGTGGCCGCTGCTTCCAAACTAACATAGATGCCCTCCGTGGAAGCAAGCTGCCTCTGGGCGCGGCGGATGTCTGCGTCATTGACCGCGAGACCAATTCCGCCGCTCTCCCGCAACACTTTGAGCATCATCCGGCCGCCAATGGTAGCCGGCACACGCAAGCCGGCCGCGTCAGTGTGGGCATCCGGCCAATATTCGGTATCCACAGCGCCCCCGAGGAATGCCTTTACGACCGGGGCGCACCCGGCGGATTGCACAGCTACCATGCGTGGCCGATGGCCGTCGATCCAGCCGAGAGCCTGCAACTCGGCAAATGCCTTCCACATACCTATCAGGCCGGTGCCGCCGCCGGTCGGATAGACGACAACGTCCGGCAGCCGCCAGCGAAAGTGGGCTGCCAACTCGTAGCCCATAATCTTCTTGCCCTCCAGCCGGTATGGTTCCTTAAGTGTGGAGACATCGAACCAACCATTCTCGCGCGCCAACTCGGCTGCCATTCGGCCGGCGTCATCTATTCGACCGTCCACCAGGTGCAGCTCCGCGCCGGTGACGCTGACCTCGATCTGGTTGACCAACGGTGCGTCACGGGGCATGAAGACGTGGGCAGGAATGCCGGCTCTGGCGGCGTAGGCAGCCAGCGCGCCGCCCGCATTCCCGGCAGTGGGGATAACTACCTGGCGGACGCCAAGTTCCACGGCGCGACTGATGGCGACGGATAGACCGAGGGCTTTGAAGCTGCCGGTGGGATTTTGCCCTTCGTCCTTCAGGTAAAGATGCCTGAGCCCGTAACATTCTCCCAGGCGGGGAAGGGGCAGTACCGGACTACCTCCTTCGCCCAAGGAGACGATAGTTGCCGGGTCTCTGACCGGCAGCAGCTCTTGATAACGCCAGATGGTCGGCGCGCGACTCTGAAGCCGGTCTCGGTCCAATCTCCTGCCCGCCTCCTGCAGGTCATAACGAGCTAGAAGTGGCCGGGCGCAATGAGCGCAGAGGTTAATAGCTTGATCGGCGGAATAGGAGCGCGCGCAAACAGAACATTCGAGGTGCGTCAAATAGCTCATGGCAATCTCAACCTGGAAGAATGAACCGAGCAAGTGTAGCCGGAAGCTTGGCCGTGACAAGCTGCGGCGCACAGCTATACTCAGTTAACTACTGAACTCGTCACTACCTGAGAGTCCTCATTAGCCGCCTATGATACGCACGACGCAGATCCAATCTGATGAAGCCATTATTGACCTGGGGAATGGTCAGCCCTCGCCGGAGCTGCTGCCGGCAGAGCTTCTCTGGCACGGTGCACAGGAACGCTTCGCCGATGCAGACAAGTCGTGGCTGCAATATGGGCCGGAGGAGGGTGACGGGTACTTTCGGCTCGCGCTGGCGTCGTTTCTTACGAAAGCCTATGGCGTATCTGTACCCGCACAGGAGTTGTTCATCACCGCCGGCGCTTCGCAAGGGTTGTACCTTGTTGCCAGCCTGGTCAGCAGGCCGGGAGATACTATCCTGGTTGAGGAGCCGAGTTATTTTCTGGCGCTACGGATGTTTGCCGATTTGGGACTACACATTGAAGGAGTGCCGGTTGACGATCAGGGTCTGAGCGTAGACGCGTTGGAGGAGAGGTTGAAAGGGGAGCGATCCCGGCCAAAACCGGCGTTCCTGTATACGATTCCGACCTTTCAAAATCCGTCCGGGCGCACGCTCTCCGCTCAGCGGAGAGCGAAGCTGGCCGTGCTCAGCGCGGAACATGACCTACTGGTGCTGGCCGATGAAGTCTATCAATTACTACACTTCGAGGAGGCGCCGCCTGCGCCGTTGCGGTGTTTCCAGGGTGGTCGCATGGTCAGTTTCGGCTCGTTTTCGAAGATTTTGGCCCCCGGCTTGCGACTTGGCTGGCTGCAGGCTGACCCGGAGCTATTGAAAACATTGAGTGAGGCGGGCCTTGTCAAGAGTGGGGGAGGTCTGAATCCTTTTGCCTCAGCGATGGTGCGGAGCCTGCTCGACAGCGGAAAACTCGACGCGAACATTGAGCAACTGCGGCGAACCTATAGGGAAAGAAGCAGAACCTTGCAGGACGCATTGCGGGCATCTCTTGGTGAAAGAGCCGGTTTCGTAAACGCGCAAGGCGGATACTTCCTCTGGCTTCATACGCCCGGCAGGAATCTTAGGGAAATGCTCCCTGAAGCGCGAAAGGCAGGGGTCTCATATCACCCCGGCGGGTTATTTGGGGCGGGCAGAGCACTGGATGAATTTGCCCGCCTCTGCTTTGCTCACTATGAGCCGGCCAGTATTGTGCTGGCGGTTGAGCGATTTGCAGCCACATTGGCGAAGGCAGGCCCAACTTCGGGAAACTCGAAACGGCAGCCGGGAAGCTGAGTTGTTACCGGCGGGGTCTCGGAAAGCTGCATCACCCCAGAATCAGCCGGCAATTCGAGCAACAAGGTGCTGCCCACAAAGGAATAGGCGACGACCTCATTGAGCAGACGGGCAAACTGAGCGCCAAGCGAATCGGGGGCGCATTCAGCGGCAGTCAAAGCGGTGATTCTGATATCTATTTTGCCCCCGGCTGCTGAGTATTCCCCGCCGCCGCTGTTGCAATCGGCGACTACGCTCACCGTCCCGTTGCTGCCAAATAGGACCGTGTAGTGGCCGGAGTTGGCAATAGGTCCCGCCCCGGCTGATGGGTCGCTAAAGTAGTACCATTGCCAGACCCTGCCGGTGAGGTTAGCGTCGGTCTGTGGAGCACCCAGTTCGGGGGCGCTGCCGGCGACGATCGCAATGGCAAAGATCGCGCCGAGCACAAGGCACAGCGTAATTGCCAGAATGATTGTCAGGAAGGTCCTGCCCGTGTTTTTGCGGCTTCCCGTCGCCTCAGCAGCGGCTGAACCCCCTCCGATGCTCTCCTGTCCGGGAGATGCAGACTCCAACGCGGCTTCGACCTGACCACGATCCAACTCCAGTGTGTCCTGATCTTCCATTGACTGTCCTCCCGTTCAAATTGGCGCCGGTCGCTGGCGGGCGCCGGACCTGCCCAGCATCATGGGTGATTGTACAGAATTAGTGGCAGGGCGCTACAGATGGCCGGGTTTCAGGCGCCGGAGTGGTCAGGCGTCAAAGTTAGGGAGTCTACGCCGGAGGTCCGGAATCCACGGAAGGGGAAGCTTCGCTTTCGACCACATTGGACTGTTCGTCGACGCTGTAGCGCATCATGTCAGCCAACCAATGCGTGCTCGGCTGTGGCTCAAGGCCGGTCAGTCAGGCTCTCTGCGCATATTCGGGGATTGTTGCCGCCAGGCGGGCAACATGCTGATGATCAGGCCGTTCAGGTAGTTGAGAAGCGATTACGGCCACCATAGCCGCTGCCTGCATACGACCCCAAGTCAACGATGACGGCGATTACTATTGAGGCCCATTCCAGGAAGGAGATTCCCGACTGGAAGACGGATACGTAGATTATTGTGGTCCACGGGAGGAAGATGAGGCCAAGCAGAGGCCAGAAGAAAGAGTCGACTGCACCCTGCTCGCCAACCCAACGCGCCGGCTGAAATATCCACCACAGCAGGCCGCCGATGCGCGGCCCAAGCAAGACAAGAACGGCGAGTAGACAACACATCCGGTACTCCTCATCAAATGTCGCCCGCCCCAGGTGCGATTCGTGCGCCCGTTACTGCATGCTGGACCCTCGCCAGCGTGCAGATAATAAGGTATGAGGAGAAGTCAGGCAAATGCCGGCGCCAGCCAAATTGGCATTAGCCGCCAACCTGCGCTGACTGCTTGCAGCAGTCAGCAAGGTGGGCGAAAATAGAGGGTGGGGCGGTATCTTGATAGCGCCAGGCAAGCTGAAGGGATGTGATGTCATGTTTCAACAACTTTGCGTGGGGTTGATTACGTTCTTCTTTGGTCTGCTCCTGCTGTTTGCGGGATACCGGCTGTTTCTCGTGCTACTTCCGTTCTGGGGATTCTTTGCCGGATTCGCATTGGGTGCGGCCACGGTAACGGCGCTATTCTCTGATCAGTTTCTGGCCACAGTTACGGGCTGGGTAGTGGGCTTTGTGGTGGGGATTATCTTTGCAGCTCTCTCCTACTTTTTCTACATCCTGGGGGTTGCCGTTCTGGCCGGTTCGATTGGCTTTGCTTTGGGAGGCGGGTTGGCGCTGTTGGTGTTTCCCAATGCTACAATCTTGGCGTTCATTGCCGGGCTGCTCAGTGCCATCGTCGTGGCGGGAGTCACGCTGGGCTTTAACTTACAGAAGTGGGCCATAATTGCGTTGACCGCAATTGGCGGGGCGACCACCCTTGTGGGTGGCATCCTGGTCGTGCTTGGCCAGATCGAAGTGGGAGAGTTGACGGTTGATGCGGTGTCCCCGGCGCTCTCCAGTTCATTCTTGTGGATTGCGGCCTGGGTTGCCCTGGCGGTGGCGGGCACGCTCGTACAAGCCGGCGTCACCCGCCGCTTTAATCTCACTGTCCCAGAAGGACAACGCGCCTTCTAGCGAGCGATGAAGGAGCTGGATCCGCTCAAGTTGCGCTGAGGAATGCCCACACGGCGCCGACAATTGCCCCCACCAGCACGCCGCCAAAGGCAATACGGGTGATCAGGGCATCACCTTTGGTAAAGAGACGAACTACGGCTCCCACCAGAAAGCCAATGATTCCTCCCGCCGCTGCGCCAATCACCAAACCCAGCGAGGTCACCACCAGCGTCCCAATAAGCGATTCTGATTGAAGTGCCACGGATAACAACAGAGCTAACATCACCGTCCTCCCGGAAAACGCGACCAAGTTCGTGGTTCCTTGAGATTAGCACAATGTGCCGGCGCTGCCTATGCTGAGTTGTCCGTTGACCTGCCCCTGCTAGGCCCAGGCAAACAGGTCGATAAGATTGCCGTCTGGATCCAGCACGTTCGCATAGCGCTGACCCCAAAAAGCGTCCCACGGTTCGCGCAGACCATGGTAGCCGGCATCAACCAGCCTCTGGTATTGTGCGTCAACCTCCGCCGGGGATTCACAGAGAAAGGCCAAGGCTATTCGATTCCCCACCGGTGTTTCCCAGCCTTCGTGCAGGCTAGACATCAACTCAATGGTGTCCCAGGCAAATCTTAGTCCTCCCGGCAGAGTGGCTTCAACATGGGGTTCGTGATCAGCTTCCAGAGGTATCTCCATGCCTAGAAGCCGGTAGAAACGCAACGATCTTCCCATATCTTGGACTATGATGCCGATCAAATCTAATTTGGCCATGGTTCCTCCATTTGCAGGTGATACAGGATGGCAGGGGACACTTTAGTGGTTCTCTCGCTAAAGATTTTATAGAAACCCCGCAGGTCTTGCTGAGTATGCTCGCTCGGCGGTAGACCCGTGAAAGTCCTGCAGGGCTTTGTCCTCAGTTAGCGAGAGGACCATTAAGTAAGTCCAACACAATTCTAACCATCATAGCCAGTAACACCGAATCGAGATGTGACTGTGGGCTAAATTCAGGTTACCTCCAGTTTGGTGGATTTTCGTATAGCCATACTCTACAAACAAGCCAACACCACCAAAATGGGTAACTATTTAGGCGAGGCGAGGGGAGGGGATGATAAGTAGGCAGGCTTAGCAAGACAGGGCGCGTAGCTTTGGCTGAAATGTCTTCTTCCTAGAATTCCAAGAATACGCGCCCCTTCGTTGCTCCGAGTAACAATTGTTGTGGCCAGGTCAGCCAGTCAGATATCTGAGGTTCGAGGGCAACATCGTAAGCAAGGTAATCGCGAAGAGATCTAGTCCCGCAATGAAATTGACCAACGCGAACCTCTCACGACATCATCGGCAATCAGGGCAACCAACGGGGTTGAATGCCAACGGGCGCGATTTGCCTCAGGTCGCCGGCTTCCACATCCAGCACCCAAATGCCCGGCTCGGCGCCCGGCTCATTGATCTCATATCGCTGAATCACGATCTGGCTGCCGTCGGGCGACCAGGAGGGGAGTCCATTGTTTATCTCGGCATCGCTGGTCAGGGCAGTTAACTCGCTACCGTCCGGGCGCATGATCCAAAGCTGCTTGCCCATAGGCGTGCTGGAAGCCTTGCGGCCGAAGAGGATCCATTCGCCGTCTGGAGAATAGGCCGGCGAACCGTCATTGATTGCCAGCTCATTGCTCATGTTGGTCATCTTGCCTGTTTCCGGGTCAACGGCAAATAGATGGACGGCGAATTGTTCCCCCTGAAACTGAACCTCCGTGACGAGCAAGGTCTTGCCGTCCGGGCTCCACGTACCCGCCTCGCCGGATTGACTCGGAATGAGGACAGTGCTGCCTGACCGGAAATTGTACGCGTGGATCTCCTGGGAGGTGGGCGAGATATAGCTGATCCAGTTGCCGTCCGGCGAGATACGCGGACTCAGGCCCTGTATTTGGCTGTCCTCGAAGACCGGCACGGTTTCGCCAGTCATACTATCCAGCCACCACAGCCGCGGAGGCCCGGACGACGCGCCGGCCTCCGCCAGGTTGCGCCTCTCATAGACCAACCGCCTGCCGTCCGGCGCAAACGACATGCCTGAGCAAACTGCCAATTCGCAGGCCAGTATTTCCTCAATGTCCGCCGGACCTCTGCCCTCAGGCAACCTCAAACGATAAAGGTCGGCCCCACCGTCATCACGTATGGCGCTGAAGACTATCACGTCGCCGGCGGTCGAGACGCCGTAGTCCAGAACTCCGAATGGCGCATTGGTCAGCTGCTCGGGCGCGCCGCCCTGGGAATCGATGATGAAAAGCTGATTGTGATTCGCAGCATCGCGGGCCAAGTACAGCACCTTCGGACGGGACATCTCCGCCACGCCGGCCCCGCTTTGTCCGCGAAGGTAAACGTAGGCCGCCAACATGAGGGCTAACGCCAGCACGACGATGATCAACGCCGGGACGCCGAAACGACCGCGCCGGCTCTGTTCGGATTCGGCGGACGCGCCGCTGGGAACTTCCGTGGTTTCCTGGCTCATCCTCGGTGCGGCGAGGCTTTGCTGCTCATGTGCCAGATATTAGTCAGCCCTCGCTTCGCGTCAAGGCCGGCGCCGAGATTATTCAGTGTCGCCTAAGGGGGGTGTCATAGAGTGGGTCGTCAAACAATGATTAATACAGATTAATTTAACTATGCCGGTTAGAACCCGGAGACATTTGGGTTTCATTGGAACGGTCGCTCCCTACCCTGGAAACGAATGCGGCCCGGACAACTAAACTGGTCCGGGCCGCATTGCAAAGGGCTTGTCAGCCTGGTGCGTTCACTTTCCGGAACGGGATGCGTCCGGAAGATAAATGTTTACTGTGACCGGCAGCTTACATGCGGATGAATCTCACTACCTCTTGCCCGGCCGCATCACGTAACACCAGCGTATTGCCGCTAAGTTCGAACGAGGCAGCGCTCTGGAGAGCTGTCAAGTAGACGCTTTCCTGAACATCAAGGTCTTGGCCGCACGTCAACTGATTTCCGGCTAGCGGGCCGATGCTGATGCCGGCTCCATTTACCATGTACGGACCAAAGTACGTGTTGCAGCCGCCATTTACACTGACTTGACCGTCTGATCCAAAGTAGGCGGTCAAGTTAGAGCCTGGGATTGGGAGGCCGTTCACATTAATGGTCGCCACCTGCCAGTTGGTGTTGGCCAATGGGTTCGCCGGCGCAGCCTCCGTGACGGAGATGCGCTGCTCCTGGCGAGCGGTTTGGCCGCTGGCGTTGCGCGCCTCAATGCTATAAGTGATGTCGCCGGCTACCCCTGGGCAATCCTGCGATTGACCGCTGAACGGAGCGTTGTCCATCACCACGTTTCCATCCTTCAGGATGCGCACGCTCATCGTGCCTCCGGAAGTCGTCCAGTAGATTGTTACACACTGGTTCACTTCAATTTGATTCGGCGTCACGCTAAACGCGGTCACAACCGGCGGCGGATCGGGCGGGAGCGGCGTCGGCGTGGGCGGCACGGCCGTGGGGACGATGACCTGGATTACCTGTTGGGCGCTATTGCTCCCACCCTGGCCGCTTGCCTCCAGGCGATAGATCTGCTCGCCTGCCGGTGGACAGTCCTGCAGCGATCCGCTGAACGGCGCCGGATCCATCAATCGCTGCCCGCTGCGCGTCAACCTCACATTGGTTACCGAGCCGGTAACCTCCCAGGCAACGCTTAAGCATTGACCCTGGAAAATCTGAAATGGAGGATCAACCGTGAAGCGGCGAATCTCCGGCGCAGTCACATTGGGTATGACATCAATCCGCACCTGGCGCACCTCCTGGCTGCCGTCGGTGTGGATCACCCGCAGTTCATAGGTGGTTGTCTGACTGGGGCACACCTCGCGAGTGCCTTGACCAACTGTGGGGTAGTTTTGCCAATTCTCGCCAACTACATACAGATAGACGGCCTGAACGTTTTGCACGTTCCAGCGCAGGGTCGTGCATTCACCTTGCGTGATAACGGTCCGGTCAGCGGTGAACGTGATTGTTGGCGAGGGCGTGGAGGTAGGCATTGGCGTTGGGGTCGGCGCTGCCGGCACCGTGATTCCTACCCACACTCGATCACCTATTCCGACTGCCTGAGGGTTCATCAACTCCCAGAATCCCTGATAGGTGCCCGGCTGGAGTGGAGCGACCAGGTTAACAGCAACGTCAACCAGGCCACCCGGCGGCACCGAGGTGGGCAGAAATGTGTTTTGACCGCCCATGCTGGACTGCGGGGTGTTGCCGGCGACATAGCCCATATAGTAGCTGGTGGTCCAGGTGCAGGTACCTACGTTTTGCAGTCGCCAAATCTTCTGGAAGGGTTGACCGGGCGAGAGAACCGGCGGTTTGGTCATGTTCTGGTCGTCATAGGTTATGTCGGCTATGTAGCGCATAAGGTCTACGCAACCAGCCGGCGGCGGAACCGGCGTCTCAGGGCCGGTGGGTGGCGCCGGGTCAGGGATGTCGGGCATTTCCTCCAGGCCGAGAAACTGTTCCGCCAATTCGTCAAGCCGGCCAGAAATCTGCAACTGCGTCAAGGCGTTGTTCAGATTGGCGACCAACATCGGTGATCCCTTGGGTGCGGCCAGTGCAAAGCGCTGCGGGACCAGTCCCTGGGCGGCAATCTTAAAGTTGCCGGTAGATTGCGCCACGGTCGCCGGCTGTAGATCCAGAAACACGAAATCAACCTCGCGATTTCCGAGCGCCTGCACTGCCTCTGTGGCCCGCGCATAGGTGAAGATATTGTTGGGGCTTGTCAGGCCGGTGTCTACCAGCATATCTGTCGCCATCTGCTGGTAGACGGTCTGCGCCTGGACGCCGACGCGCGCGCCGGCGAGATCTTCCACGCTGGTCAGGGTCACGTCGGGAACATCGCTGCGCATGAGGACCGCATCGTCCCCTACGTAGTAGATATTGGAGAAGTCAACGAAATTGGCCCGGTCAGAGGTGGCTGAAATGGCCGAGATAGCGACATCAATCTGGCTGTTCACGATGGCGTCCGCCAGCGACTCAAATGACATGTCCCGAAACTCGACCGGCAGTCCCATCGTTTCCGCCATTTCCAGCATGAGCGCGACATCAAAGCCGGTCAGCCGGAAGTTTTCCGAGTAGTACTCAAACGGCGGATAATCGGCCGACGTGCCGACGATAATGCGCCCGTTACGCTGAATACGGTTCCACACATCTTCCTGCGGAGTCGGGGTCACGCCGGGGGCCGCTGTCGGCGCAGGCGGCGCTTGTGTGGGGGTCGGCGTGGGTTCGTCGCGACGACAGGCGGTGAATAGCACAATCAGAGCAGTTATACAGAATATAGAAATAGCGAGTTTTCTCAGCATCACATTCTTCTCCTTCTCTTCATTGCTTGCAGGCTCACCCTGGCCCATATCAGAACACAAGTCGCCCAATTAGACAATGGGCAGAGTTGCCTGGTTTCTGGCATTTCGGCTTCCAATGGACGAAAATATGGGCGCGGCTGAGTGCTGGGGGCGCATAGTCGGCGCCATCCGGCGCAAAGCTCCACAGAACATAGTGAGTGATACAGGAGACTAGAATGGCTGATCATAATACCGACACATTGAGTGAAACCGACAACTTCATGATCTGGCGTAGCGTTGAAGAGGGCGAGTATGTGTATCATCTTGAGTTGGGCGGCGTAAGCCTGCATCTGGCATCGGACGAGTGGGAAGAGTTGCTGATGCTGGTGCAACAGACAGAACGTTAGCTCAGTACGAGCAAAGACTGCCAGTAAGCGGGGGTATCAATGGCGAATAATGAGCGCCTGGAATACGCGCCGATGATCCGGGATATGCCGGCCGGCGAACGTCCGCGCGAGAGGCTGATCCACTATGGCGCGCAGGCGCTCTCAAATGCCGAGTTGATTGCCATCATCTTGCGCACCGGCGTCGGCGGAGAGAACGTCCTGCGCATTTCAGAACGGATGCTGGCCGAGCATAACGGATTGCCCGGTATTTCTCGGGCCACGGTTACTGAAATCCAGAACATGCATGGGGTCGGCCCGGCAAAGGCGGTGCAGATCAAGGCAGCGCTCGAGTTGGGCCGGCGGCTGCAGGCGGTTGGGCCGGAAGAGCGCCCCCGGGTGACCTCGCCAGCTGACGCGGCCAACCTCTTGATGAGCGATATGATGTTCCTCGAACAAGAACATCTGCGCCTCATCTTACTCGATACCCGCAGCGGCGTCCTGGCCATGCCCACGGTCTATATCGGCAGCCTGAACACGTCGGTGATTCGCATTGGGGAGCTTTTTCGCCGGGCGCTGAAGGAGAATGCGGCGGCCATGATCGTGGTGCACAATCATCCCTCCGGTGACCCTACCCCCTCACCCGAAGACGTGCAGGTTACTCGCCGGCTGGTGGAGGCCGGCCAATTATTGGACCTTTCCGTGCTCGATCACATCGTGATCGGCCGGCTGCGGTTTGTTTCACTCAAGGAAAGAGGGTTGGGATTTAGCTGACGCGGTCCGTGAAGTAGGTTATTCCTGCACAAAGAGGTTGACGTCAAAGACGTTGACATCGAAGCTGTGACCGGCAAAGAGGAGGCTGATACTCTTGATTTTGGCCGGCGCAGCCATGCCATACTGCGGCAGCACGTCCAGCAGTTCGACGCGATAAAACGCCGATTGGCCGGCCGTGATTCGCTCATGCTCCGGGCGTGGCGGCGCGCAGGAAACGCAGACATCCGGCACGCCGGCAGTCAGGGCGTCCCCCACTGCAAAGAAACCCTGTTGCCACACCTGGTCATTACCGTTGATATCCTCATATTGCACGCGCAGGGTTAACGGACACTCGCTTCCAAGGCTGCCGCAGACGGCCACGGTGTGGTTCTGAATAGCAAGACTCAGCTCCAGGCGAATTGACTGAAAGTCAGAAACGTCCTGGTTGATTGTCTGGCGAATCCCGCTGTCTGCATGCCCCTCCCCCACCCGCGAAATACGCAACGTGCTCACCCCATCTATGTCAACCACCTCGGTCGTGCCGGCCGGCTGCTCGCCCAGCTCGATGTTCCAGGAAAGCTGATCCCATCCGGTAAGCCCGTCCTGGAAATCACCATTGCGAATGAGCGACCGCTCGGTGTCCAGCGGACCGGCTACTTCGCCCTCTTCTTCAATGGTTCCTCGCTCGCCCGGCAGCAAGCTGAGCTCGCTCGAGGGAGTCACCATTCGGGCAGCTCCCTCAATGACCACAACTTCGGCCATTCCGTTGGACGTCTCCACGGCATAGTGCCCTTCACCAAGCAAGTACACCATCCCAAGCGGCGTTTCAATGGACACCGTAAATGGGCGTGCTTCCGCCGGCGGGAGCTTCAGGCGCAGCCTCCCGCGCTGCAGTTCAAGGCTCAGGTGGGCATCCTGACTGCTAATGTCAAATCGCGGTGTGGTCGCCTGTGTTATATCCAGCGTGGTATCTGCGTTGATCTCCACACGACCGACGATGTGCCCTTCCGGCGAATACACTTGCAGGGCGCTGGTATCGCCGGCATCGGTGGCGATGGAGAGTGGGGCTTCCAACTCCGCCGGCGGCTCCCCGGTGAACATAGCCCCGGCGCTAATCGGTGTGTTGAGGCGGATGGCGCCGGTATTCGCCTGAACCTCGATGGCTAGTGGCCGGGTGCTGTTTTGCAGGAGCTGGTTGACCAACAGCGGCAGTGAGATCACAATTACCGCCCAGATGACAAACACCAGGATCAGGATCAGCCAGCCAAGCCTCTCCCGGCTGCCGGACTCGCGGATGTCTAGTTCGTGACTACGATTCATGATTTGATTTCCAGCACTCCGGCCGGACACTCTCTCAAGTCCGCTATTATAGCAAATGGCAGAGCGGGCCGCGCAAGGTCGCTTCGCGGCGTCTAAGCTTTCACAGTCAATTCTTAAAACGGTCGTTCTCTGAAGGTTTCAGCAGGGCTGTCATCCATGCCGTTCATTGCTGTAGACGAACTCCAATATCACTACACGAGGCAGGGCAACGGTAGACCGTTGGTATTGTTCCACGGCTTTGCCGGCAGCAGCGAGTCCTGGTCTGCACTTGCGCCTTCGCTGGCCTCGACTAATGACGTGATCTGCATTGATCTTTTGGGTCATGGCCGGAGCGCGGCTCCGGCGGAAAGTGAGCGATATGCAATGGGCCGGGTTGCCGGCGACATCATGCGGCTCCTGGACGCAATCGGCGTCGGGCCTTTTTCGCTACTTGGTTATTCTATGGGCGGCCGGCAATCGCTATTCATGGCGCTACGTTACCCCGGGCGGATTGAAAGGCTCGTTCTCGAAAGCGCGTCGCCCGGAATTGAGACAGCTGCCGGCCGGCAGGAGCGTGTGGTCAGTGATGAGCGGCTGGCGCAGAAGATCTTGCGCTTTGGTGTGCCGGCTTTCGTTGCCGAGTGGGAGCAACTCCCAATTTTTACCTCCCAGAGCCGCTTACCGCCGGAAGTTCTTGACCGCCAGCGGCAGCAACGACTCGCTAATTCCGCCGCCGGTCTGGCCGGAAGCCTGCGGGGCATGGGTACCGGTAGCCAACCTGACCTTTGGCCGGAGCTGCCGACATTGATCACGCCTACGCTGCTGATGGCCGGCGAACTGGACCAAAAGTACGCGCAAATTAATCGCCGAATGGCGTCTTTGATTCCCGAGGCCCAGTTGACGATCTTTCCCGAGTGCGGCCACAATATTCACCTGGAGCAACCTGCGGCATACCTGGCGCGCTTGCAGGGCTGGCTGCACTAGGCTTCAGCGGACACCGGCTCACTCAGAGCGACCGGCGCAGGACGGGCCAATTCGCGGAGGATCCGGCCGGCCATGGCCGGGCCTTCGTACACCAGGCCGGTGTAGACCTGTACCAGCGTCGCCCCAGCTTCAATCTTGTTAAGCACGTCTCGGGAAGTGAACACGCCCCCAACGCCGATGATGGGCAAGGTACCGCCTGTCTGACGCGAGATGTGACGGATGATGCCGTTGCTGGCTTCGGCCAGGGGCGCGCCGCTGAGGCCGCCGGCCTCTGCTTGATGCCGGTCCTTCAGATTTTCTCGCTGGATGGTCGTATTTGTGGCCACGATTCCGTCAATGCCTCTGTCCACTGCGGCCCGCAAAATGTCGTCCATTTCGGCAAAGGTGAGATCGGGAGCGACCTTTACCAGAAGTGGGCGACGTGGCAGCCGGTGGACAAAGCCCAGGTTCCGATTCTCCGCAGCCAGTTGTCCCAGCAGGTCAGAGACGAATTCGCGCGACTGGAGTTTGCGCAGCTCAGGGGTGTTGGGCGAGCTAATGTTCACAACCAGGTAATCCGCAAAGCGATAGACCGAGCGCATGACGGTGGCATAATCGGCAAAGGCTTCTGTGAGCCGGGTCTGTTTCTGCTTCCCCAGGCTGACGCCCAGCACAAAATTGCGGCTGCCGGCAGCCAGTTTGCGAAGTCGTTGCGTGGCGCCCACCATGCCGCCGTTTGGAAAACCCATGCGATTGATGATCGCCCGGTCGGCCGGCAATCTGAAGACGCGTGGGCGTTCGTTACCCAGTTGCGGCCAGGGGGTGAGCGTCCCTACTTCGACGTGCCCAAAGCCCAATAGCGCCAAACCAGCCGGCACGCGAGCGTCCTTATCGTAACCGGCTGCAACGCCAAGGAGGTTCGGAAAGGTTAGCCCCCAGAGCTTCACCGGCTCGCGGGGAACCTCGCCGGAAATCCGGTGCAATAGGGTTCGGCCCAAGACAGAGGATTGGGCGCGCTCGAGGGCCGCCAATGTCCTCTCGTGGGCCTTTTCCGGGTCAGTTTGCGCGAGAACTGGAAACAGAAGCCGGCGATATAGCTCAGGCATAGCTACCCCTACCCCGGAAACATCATTCGTCGTCCAGGCGCAGTACGGCCATAAATGCTTCTTGCGGCACTTCCACGTTGCCGATCATCTTCATCCGCTTCTTGCCTTTCTTTTGCTTCTCCAACAGCTTCTTTTTGCGCGTAATGTCTCCGCCGTAGCATTTCGCCAACACATCCTTGCGCAGCGCCTTAACGTTGGCCCGGCTGATTACCTTCTTGCCCACGGCGGCCTGTATGGGCACCTCGAATAGCTGTCTGGGTATGCGTTTACGCAACTCGGTTACCAATCGCTGTCCACGATTGTAGGCGTCGTCTTCATGCACGATCATCGCTAGGGCGTCAACCGGCTGCCGGTTGACCAGGACATCCAGTTTCACCAGAGCAGCGGCGCGATAGCCGGCAAAGTCATAATCCATTGATGCATAGCCGCGCGTGCTGCTCTTCAGTTTGTCGTAGAAGTCAACGACGATCTCCGCCAATGGCAGATCAAACCTTAGCACAACGCGACCCTGCGCGGGGTGCTCTTGCCCAACGAACTCCCCACGACGTCTCATCGCCAACTCCATCACCACCCCATAAAACTCATCCGGCGCAAAGATCTGCACGTGCATCCACGGCTCGCGAATCTCTTCGATCTCGCTGGCATCCGGCAGATCGGCCGGACTATCGATGATCACGACCTCCGCCGTGTTCTTCTTGACCATCTCGTAGCGCACGCTGGGAGCCGTGGCGACAATATCGAGGTCATATTCACGCTCAAGCCGTTCCTGCACGATGTCCATGTGGAATAAGCCCAGGAATCCACACCGAAAGCCGAAGTTCAGCGCGTTAGATGTCTCCGGCTCAAAGTGCAGCGAGGCGTCATTGAGCTGCAACTTTTCCAGCGCTTCCTTGAGCGCATGATAGTCGTCGTTCTCGCTAGGATAGAGGCCGGCAAAGACCATTGGCTTAATGGCCTGGTAACCCGGAAGTGGATGCTCCGCCGGACGAGCCTTTAGCGTGATCGTGTCACCAACGCGACACTCTCGGACTGTCTTCAAGCCGGTAGCGATGTAGCCGACTTCGCCGGCGGAGAGGGAGCGGACCGGCTGCATGCCGGGCCGGAAAACCCCTAGCTCCAACGGCTCCGCGACCACACCGCTGGCCATCATCAGGATCTCTTCGCGATCGTTTATCGTGCCTTCAAAGATACGCACGTAGGCGATCACGCCCTTGTAGGAATCGTAATGGGAATCAAACACCAGAGCGCGTAGGGGCGCCGCCGCATCGCCAACCGGCGGCGGAACGGTAGTCACTACTGCCTCCAGGACCTTTTCCACATTCGTGCCCAACTTGGCGCTGATCGGGATGACTTCGTCAGGATCAACGCCGAGTAAGTTCCCGATATCCTGAGCGGCCTCCTCTGGCAGCGCCGCCGGAAGATCCGTCTTGTTTACCACGGCAACCAGTTCCAGGTCCGCTTCCAACGCCAGGTAGAGATTCGCGAGGGTTTGGGCCTCAATGCCCTGGGTGGCGTCGACAACCAGGATAGCGCCCTCGCATCCCTGTAGCGCGCGGCTAACCTCGTAGGCGAAGTCAACGTGGCCGGGGGTATCAATCAGGTTGAGGATATAGTTGTTCCCATCAGCCGCCTTGTATTCCATCCTAACGGCAGATGCCTTGATGGTGACTCCCTTCTCCCGTTCCAGGTCCATCGAGTCCAGCACCTGCTCCTGCATTTCGCGGTCAGATATAGTGCCCGTGATTTGCAGCAGTCTGTCCGCCAACGTGGACTTACCGTGGTCAATATGTGCGATGATCGAGAAGTTTCTAAGTCGTTGTTGCTCATACATAGCCGGCACTCATACAAAAGCGGGAGCGTCTGAACAGCCGCGCCGCGATCTCTTTTCAGGCAGTATTGTAGTTGGCCCCAACGCGATTTGCGTCTTCGAATCGTTTGCCCAATACTTAACGGTTATGAGCAATAGGACTATTGAATCAGCGGGTCGTTACGTTCGTTGATGATTTACCAACTAGTGAGCGCTGATAATACATCCAAGCTGTGGTCATGACAATGTACACCAGTAGCTCCTCACCACACGTACACGAGCCTAATCCGACTCCGCCTGATCATGATCCCTCGTTTGAACTCCAGACTACTTCAGGCGCAATCTATCGCTACACGCCGGCTGACCTGGCGTTGATGCCGCAGCAAAGCGTAGAGGAGTGCTTCATTGTCAGCACGGGTCATGGCGTGAGCGGTCCGTTTACCTTCTCCGGCGTCACGCTTTCCGACTTCCTCCGCACCGCCCTGGGTGGTCGATTTGAGTGGACGTTTGCTGATGTGGAAAGCGCGGACGGCTTTGGGACCAGCGTTGTCCGCGATGAAGTTGGGGGCGCAAGAGCGCGACCGATTCTGCTGGCCACACACATAGATGGGGCTCCGCTCTCCCGGAAGCAAGGTCTGATCAGGCTCATTGTCCCCAGTGAGACCACCGATGCCCTACGTCAGGTGAAGTGGCTGCGTAGAATCGTGGCCCATCAATAAATGATATGCCAGGAACCGCAAGAATGAAGGTGAGTGAACTATTCGGCCCATTTTCTGACCGCATGCTGGCTGCCGGCCAGCCGGCGATCAGCATCGCCAACTTTCACTACTATTTTGAACAGCTCGTTGCCGGCAGCACGGGGCTGATTCTCGAGAAGGACATTGAGCCAATCAGGGAGCTGCCGGACGCAGACACGCTGAGGATGGATTGCCGGCTGCTGGAAACCGGGCGCAAGGCGTTGCCGCATGTGGTCGTGATCAAGCTGAACGGCGGCCTGGGTACCAGCATGGGGTTGCAGAAGGCCAAGTCGCTTCTCCGCATCAAGCACGAACTGACCTTCCTGGACGTGATCGCCCGACAGACATTGCGCCGGGGGGTTCCCCTATTGTTGATGAATAGCTTTAACACGCAGGCCGACTCGCTGGCAGCGCTGGCCGGCTATCCAGAGCTGTCCAGGGAGTTGCCACTTGACTTCCGGCAACACATGACTCCAAAAGTCGTGTGTGCGGATTTCTCGCCGGCGGTTTGGCCAGCCAATCCCGAGCTGGAATGGGCTCCTCCTGGTCACGGAGATCTGTACATCGCTCTGGAAACCAGCGGGCTGCTCGACAAGCTTTTGCAAGCCGGCTACTTGTACGCGTTTGTCTCGAATGCGGACAATCTGGGTAGCGTGCTCGATGACCACCTGCTCGGCTATTTTGTTTCTGAGGGGTTGCCATTCATGATGGAGACTACCGAGCGAACGCACATGGATAAGAAGGGCGGCCATCTGGCGTACGACCGGGAGGGGCGCTTCGTCCTGCGTGAAACTGCCCAATGCACGCCGGAGGACCAGGTGCACTTGCAGGATGTGACCCGCCATCGCTTCGTGAACACCAACAACCTGTGGCTGAACCTCCCACGGCTGAAACAGGCGCTGGTCGAAAGAGACTTTGTGCTGGGCCTGCCCATGATTCGCAATGCAAAGACGGTTGACCCGCGAGACAGTAGGTCAACGCCCGTCTATCAATTGGAAACGGCGATGGGTTCGGCAATCAGCGTCTTTGAGGGCGCCGGCGCAGTCCGTGTTCCGCGAAGTCGCTTTGCACCCGTGAAGACTACCGATGACCTGTTGGTTGTACGGTCAGATGCCTTTGTGCTGACCGAAGATGACCGCATTGTATTGGCGCAGGATCGAGACTGCGCGCCGGTGGTGACCCTGGACGCTGAATTCTACCGTTTGGTGGAGTCTTTGGACGCGCGCTTTCCTTTTGGGCCCCCTTCCCTGATCAATTGCGATGCCCTCACACTGTCCGGCGACGTGCGCTTCGGTAAAGATGTCACGGTGGCCGGCAGAGTACACTTGCAAGCAGGCAGCCAGCCTTTAGAGATTGCTGATGGAGCCGTAATAGTAGGCGGATAGCGCCCAAGCGGCTCAGTGGCCAATCAACTCCGGCCAAATCCAAGTGAGAGGACCCGTGACAAATCATGATGGCCGCCATCACGGCCCCTACCAGGCAATCATCTTCGATCTCGACGGAACGCTGTTGGACTCCTTCTACGCCCACTTCCGCGCCTACGAGGTCATGCTGCCCCACTTTGGAATCCACCTTGATGAGGGCGAACTGAGGAAAGTATATTCGCCGGATTGGTTCGCTGTGTATCGCGCGGTGGGTCTGTCGCCGGAAAACTGGGATGAGGCCGATGAAATCTGGCTTGCCGAGGCCGCCCGGCATCCATCGGATCTATTCGCCGGCGTAGATCACCTTCTCACTCAGCTCAAGGCAAACTATCCACTTGCTATCGTCACCTCCGGCTCAGGTAACCGGGTGCGGCAAGACCTGGCCCGAACGGGTATCCGCAGCCACTTCAGGGCAATTATCACCGGCGATGACGTGCGTAACCCGAAGCCTTCCCCGGAGGGCATCCTGTTGGCGGCGGAGCAATTGCAAATCGCACCCTCCGCCGCCCTCTATGTCGGCGATACCGCAGTTGACTATGCTGCCGCACTGGCAGCCAACGTGGCTTTCGTCGGAGTTCAAAGCCCGTTGCTACACGAAGATTCTGTGCATCCATTTACCCTACTGAGCAGAGTAACGGACCTACCCGACATTCTCGTTGACTGAGCCTGACGGGATAAGCTGTGGGCTGCCTGGCTTATGCCGAGATGGGCGTCCGTAAGGTGATCTCTCGCTGTGGGAATGGAGCCGCGATGCCGGCGACATCGAAGCGCAACTTGATTTGTTCCAGCACGTCAAAGCGTACGCGCGTGTAGTCCGGCGTGTTTACCCAGGGTCGAACAGTCAGCCGGATACTGCTTTCGGCCAGTTCAAGCACTTCCACTGCCGGCGCGGGCTCCTTCAATACCAGCGGGTGCTCACGCAGCATGGTCAGTAATTCTTCTCGCGCCTGCGCAACACTGCCGTCGTAGCGGATGGCTGCCACCAGGTCAATTCTTCGTACTTCATACGCAGAGTAGTTGGTGATGTTGTTGGTGGTTACCAAGGAGTTAGGCAAGATGATGCGCAGATTGTCCGCCGTACGTAATGTAGTGTTGAACATGCCGACCTGCTCAACATATCCGGCTGCCCCGGCCGCGTTCACCTCGTCGCCCACCTGATATGGCTTCTGCGTCAAAATGAGTAAGCCGGCTGAGAGGTTGGAGAGCGCGTCCTTGATAGCCAGGCTGACGGCCAGGCCGGCGGTAGCGAGCAGCGCGGTCAGGTTGGTGGTGTGAATTCCCGCAGCCTCCAGCGCGCTGATCACAACTACAGCCAGCAGCCCTACGTAGACCACTCCCTGAAGGAAGTGGGTTGCCGTTTTGTCAACGCTCGCCCGAGTCAGATAGCGGGCTGCCAGCCGGCTGATCCAGCCCGCCAGCCAGCGGCCAATTATGAGTATTGCCAGTCCGAGGATAACTCCCCCGAAGATTGACATTAGATTCCGGTTTGCCCAGTCAAACGTAACGCTCAAATCTTCCATTCCATTTATTCTCCCTTGGCGATGTTCACCGCAAACGATACCCAGTTTGACCTGG
>CAYVQP010000005.1:40500-41914 GCA_964452775.1 uncultured Ardenticatenaceae bacterium
TAGGCGAGCAGCGACTCTTCGCTCACCTTCTCCCCGTCCTTCAATACAACGAAGACCTTAACCCGTTCGCCGGCATATTCGTCTGGTACGCCGATAGCGACGCCTTCCTTCACCTGCGGATGCTGATAAAGCACCTCTTCAATCTCCCGGGGAAAGACATTGAAGCCGCCCACGATGATCAGGTCCTTCTTGCGATCGGTGATGTAGGTGTAGCCCTCTTCGTCCATGTAGCCGATATCGCCGGTGTATAACCAGCCGTCCCGCAACGCCTCCGCTGTAGCATCCGGTTTGTTATAGTAGCCAAGCATGGTCGTTGGACTCTTCAAGACGATCTCGCCCTGTTCGTTGGCCGGCAACGTCTCGTCCGCCTCCAGGCTCACTATCTTCACATCAACATCGGGAAACGGAATCCCGACACTGCCGATCTTGTGCTGTCCCCTATAGGGGTTGGCCATGATCGCCGTTGTCGCCTCGGTCAGTCCGTAACCTTCAATCATGCGACCGCCGGTCTTTCGCTCGAATTCGTTCTTGATGCCCAGCGTCAAAGGCGCAGCCCCCACGAATATCCCTTCCAGACTGCTGAGATCGTAGCGCTCAACGTCCGGCAGGTTGCTGAAGGCAACGAACATGGTAGGCACGCCGGTGAAGAAAGTGGGCCGGCGTTTTTCAATCTTCTTCAGGACATCTTTCGCATTAAATCTGGGTAGCAGGATGATTTCGCCCCCGGCCAACAAGGTGGTGTTCATGTTTACGCTCATCCCATACCCGTGGAAAAGCGGCAGCACAGCCAACAGCCGATCACTTGACCTTAGCTGGCCCCATGCTTTTAGCTGGAAGGCATTGGAAACGCAGTTAAAGTGAGACAGCATGATGCCCTTGGCAACTCCGGTTGTGCCGCCGCTGTACAGCATCACCGCGAGGTCGTCAGCGTCCGCATGCGCCGGCTGGAATCCGCCGGCATCGGTTGCGGTCAACTGGTTGAAATTTAGATAGCCCAGCCCACCAACCGGCGCCTTCAACTGACCGTTCTCCCTGAAGCGCATCACCAGGCTGAGCGGAAAGGGCATGAAGTCGCCCAGCCGGCTATAGATGAGTCGCCGTAGCGGCGTCTCGCGGGCAATCTCGGCCACCTTCTCCACAAACATTGGGATCGTGATTAACGTTTCGATGCGGCCGTCATTCAGCAGAAAAGTCAGCTCCTTTGGGTTCGCCAATGGATTTAGCGGCGCCACTACTGCCCCGGCTTTCAGGATTCCGTAGTAACTGACCAGGAATTGCGGGCAGTTAGGGAGCATGATGCCGACGATTTCGCCGGAGCGGATGCCCAGGCCCTTCAGACCAGCAGCAAACCGGTCGCTCATTTGCTTGATCTCTCCATACGTCAGGCGTTTGCCGAAGAAGTCGGTGCAAGGGC
>CAYVQP010000005.1:42014-87539 GCA_964452775.1 uncultured Ardenticatenaceae bacterium
AGACGGAGTCCAAAGCAGAGAAGGGCGCGGGCGCAACTGAGAAAATGATTGTCAGTAAGAGTGGAAGGAAATTATGACCAGGAACGGTGGCGACCGGGTTGCCGAAGTGTTTCAGGCTCAGGGGGTACAAACGGTGTTCACGCTCACCGGCGGACATATCGCACCCATTCTGGTGGCCTGCAAACAGCGCGGCATTCGAGTAGTGGACGTCCGACATGAAGTCAACGCCGTCTTTGCTGCCGATGCTACCGCCAGACTGACCGGCATTCCCGGCGTCGCAGTGGTCACCGCCGGGCCGGGCGTGACCAATACCCTCACCGCCGTCAAGAACGCGCAGATGGCGCAGTCGCCGGTCATCGTGATCGGCGGTGCGGCAGCTACAGCCCTGAAGGGACGCGGCGCCTTGCAGGATATTGATCAGTTGTCGCTCTTTCAAGGCGTAGTGAAGTGGTCAACCGGTGTTCGCCGGGTCAAGGAGATTGTGCCGGCCCTGGAGCGAGCATTTCGCACCGCGCAGGAAGGCGTGCCGGGGCCGGTATTCATTGAGATTCCAATTGACCTGCTCTACGACGACACGCTTGTCCGCGAGCTTTACAACCTGCAGTCAGGTGGCCGGTCGCTATCCGCCCGGCTGGTGAAGCGATACCTGGAGTTCCATGTCAAACGTCTGTTTGCCGGCAGCGAAAACATCAGGGTCAGTAGCGCGATTCGACCGGCGCCGCTGCCCATCGCACCGCAGGAGTTGCGCCGGGTGCGCGAGAAGCTGCGCCGGTCGGAGCGCCCCGTGCTGCTCATCGGCAGCCAGGCGACGCTGGACGTCGGAGCGTGCGCACAGGTTTCGGAGGCGGTGAGCCAGTTAGCTATACCCACCTACCTCTCAGGGATGGCTCGCGGCCTGCTGGGTAGGGAGCATCCTTTGCAGATGCGCCACAAGCGACGCGAGGCTCTGCGCGAGGCTGACCTGGTCATCCTTGCAGGGGTACCGTGCGACTTCCGCCTGGACTATGGCCGGCAAATCCGTAGTAGCGCCTGTTACATTTCCGTCAACCGCAGCCGGCACGACTTGACCAAGAATCGTCGCCCAGACATTGGCATCTTGGGCGACCCCGGCCTCTTTCTGCGCGCTATGGCCGGCAGCGCTGGCGATCATCCTGATTGGAGCAGTTGGCAGGACTCGCTGCGCCGGCGGGATGAGGAGCGCAACCGCGAGATGAATCAGATGGCGCTGTCCGCGACCGGATATGTCAATCCGCTGCACCTGTTTGATGAACTGAATCGCGCCTTGCCGGAGAACAGCATTCTAATAGCGGACGGCGGCGACTTCGTGGCCACCGCCTCCTACATCCTCCACCCACCCGCCCCGTTGACCTGGCTGGATCCGGGACCATTCGGGACGTTGGGCGTGGGCGCCGGCTTCGCATTGGGGGCCAAGCTTGCCAGGCCGGAAGCGGAAATTTGGATTATCTATGGGGATGGGGCCGCCGGCTTCAGCCTGATTGAGTTCGACACCCTTGTCCGTCATGGCGCGCCCGTTTTCGCCGTTGTGGGTAACGATGCCGGCTGGTCGCAAATTGCCCGTGAGCAGGTCCCGATGCTGGGCGATGACGTAGCTACGGTATTGGCGCGAACGGACTATGACCAGGTAGTAGCAGGGTTGGGTGGAGCCGGCTTCAAGGTAGAGGACCCAGAATTGATTGAAGATGCGATCTCCCAGGCGCGGGCGGCGGGCGCCGGCGGAAAGCCGGTGTTAATCAACGTGATCACCGGCCGGACTGATTTCCGTAAAGGATCGATCTCCATGTAGCCGCTCAGTCAGTCGCGACCAGCGGAGTAACGCTGGTCTTGACCGGCGCTGCTTGCGCGTTAAACTTGCCCAATGTTGGTGGAGAATCCATTGATTGCCGGCAAAATGGATCACGCGGTTGCGGAGTGCATCCGGGCAATTGCCCACAAACTCGCCGTCGAACAGGGTGCAGCTGTTAGTCGAGTCGGCGAAGTCATCCAGATTACGCACGCCGATGAACTGCACCATCCCTGGCCGCGCGAGTTCAAATACCAAACTGAGTTTCTTGCTGCGGGCGATCTGGAAGGGGTAGTGCCTGCAATTGGGGAAGCGTTGGGCGGCGAACGATCAGAGCACGTGGTGAGCCTTTTTACGGCCGACAAGCAGGCCACGTTTCGGGTGGCCATGGAGAGCGGCTATCGCCATGCCTGGTCTAACGTCCTCATGGGTTATTGGTTGCGGGCGGAACCGGCCGGCGCCAATACGCCTGAACTGGCGGCTGTGAAAGAGATTCAGACGCTCGAAGATATGCAGGCGGTGAATGCGCTGGCGCCGGATTTTCCTACCTGGCCGGCATCCCTGGATGACCCTTACCTGCACAACTTTTTCGCCATGGAGAACGATCGGATTGCCGCTAAAGCGCAAGTGGTCACGTTGCCGGGAGACGTCGCCTACGTCGCGGACATGTTTACCGCTCCGGCGGCGCGGCGGCATGGTTTGGGCCGGGCCTTGCTGGAACAATTACACCGCGTCGCCTGGAAAAATGGCGCTAATATGGTCATCCTCATTCCATCACTGATGACCAGAGAAATCCATTTCTATGAACGGTATGGCTATCGAGAGTTAGCGCCCATGCTGGTTCTGGCATTGGCCACGCCGCCTACCAATCAAGAATAGCAGTGGGGGCAGCCATTCAGCCGGGAGAACAGCACCTTTTGACATACTAACGAAGGCCGGCGCGAAGAGGCGAGGGACGCGATTGGGTCCACTGGCATTGAACATCGATGGGCAGGTTGGATAGGAATGCATTGAGCTGGCCGGCAACTGGTGTGCTCAGGTAGGAGTGTCCTGGAGTTGGGCGGCGAGGTGTTCGGCGAGGCGCCGGACATGTGGGTGCTTGAAGATGCCTTCGTGGGAGCCGGGAATGATGATGGTGTCCAGGCCGGCGAGCGCAAGTTCGCGCCAACCGCTTTCGGGGTGATCAGGGCGGAGGAGGGGCCGGCTCTGGGCGCGAAAGTAGGTGATCCGGCCGGGGTATGGTTGGGGGGTGTAGTGGCGGATGGCGCGAAGGTGAGTTTCAATGAGCCGTTGGCGCTCCTCCGGCAGTTGGGAGGCGTAGTCGAGTATATCGCCGGCGGCAGGGGTGTTTTCACCGTTGGAGCCGGCTATGTCGCGGACGGCGGCCTGATAGCCGAGACGCACTTTGCGACGCGCCCGCGCTGTTATCTGGGCCGGCGAGAGGGTGGTCATGTCGAAGAACCAATGGGGCAGGTTTTGGAGAAATCTGAGGGCGATTCGCGGCTGCCACAAGGGTTGCGGGCGGCTATCGCCGGGGGTGTAATCGAACATGACGAGCCGGGCGACACGAAGGCCACGGGAGCGAAGCTGTTGGGCCATTTCATAGGCGACCATGCCGCCGAAGCTGGCCCCGCCAAGATAGTAGGGACCTTGCGATTGGAGAGCCTGGATGGCCTCGAGATAATAAGCGGCCATAGCTTCCAGGGTGTCGAACGGAGGTTGCCGGCCGTCCAACCCGCGAGCCTGTAGGCCGTAAAAGGGTTGGCCGTAAGGGGCCAGGAGAGCAGCCAGGTCGGTGAACCAGAGGATGTCGCCGGTGACGCCGTGCACGCAGAAGAAGGGAGGCCGGTCGCCGAGGGGTTGGAGCGGCTCCAACGATGACCAGTCGCCCGGCGAGCTATCCTGGGTCAGATATTGGGCCAATTCGGCGACGGTGGGAGCGCGGAAAAGGGCAATCAGGGGCAGGTTTTGGCCCATTTCGGCCTGGATTTGCGCCATGAGGCGTAGGGCGAGCAGCGAGTGCCCGCCCAATTCGAAGAAGTTGTCGTGCCGGCCTATCTGTGGGCGACCCAGTATGCCGGCCCATATGGCGGCAAGTTGCCGTTCGGCTGCGGTTTGAGGGGCGGAATAGGCGTCGAGCGGCCCGCTTTCGCTTGTAGTGAGCGCGGCCAGTGCGCGGCGGTCTACTTTGCCGTTGGGGGCCAGGGGCAAGGCGTCGAGGATGGTTATGGTAGGAAGCATGAAATTGGGCAAGAGTGCTTGTAGGAAGCGGCGCAGTTCAGCAGCGGTTATACGCGGCTGCAATAGGCGCGCGACATCAGTACTCACGAAGGCCAGCAAGCGCCGGTCGGCATCCTCACCCGGGGCAATGACGGCCGCGGATCGCACATGGGGGTGGCGGAGTAGGGTCTCCTCAATCTCGCCCAGCTCGATGCGATGGCCGCGGACCTTTACCTGATGATCGCGGCGACCCAGGTATTCGATGACTCCGTCTTGCCGGTAGCGAGCAAGGTCACCGGTACGGTATAGGACGTCGCCGGTGGAGAAGGGATCGGGAATGAAACGATCGGCTGTCAATTGCGGCTGGTTGTGGTATCCCTGGGCCAGCCCGACCCCGCCGACAAGCAACTCGCCCATAACGCCGATAGGCAGGGGGTTGCCGTGCGGATCAACGATATAAGTGACGACGTTGGCGAGCGGGCGACCGATTGGCACAGTAAGATCGTGATCGCGCAGGTTGGCCGTTTCATAGACAGTGACATCGGGGCCGGCTTCGGACATTCCGTAGAGGTTGAGTAGGCGGGCGCGGGGCATCAGCCGGTGGAAACGACGGGCTAAAGCCAGCGGCAAGGCTTCGCCGCTGCTAACCCATAGCCGGAGGTGGGGTAGCTGCTGGGCGAGATCGGGGACGGCATCCAGCAGCGCTTCCAGCAGCGAGGGGACAAGTATCCATTGGGTGACTTTGTAATGGGCAAGAAGAGCGACGAGCTGGGCCGGGTCGTGAAGTTGTTCGTCGGTGCAGATGGCGGCCGGGATTCCTCGCAGTAAGGGGGCAAACAGTTCGGCGATGGAGTCAACAAAGTTGAGTGATGTCTTAAGACAGCAGATTTCGCCGGGGACATAAGGGAATGATTGCCAGGTCCAGTAAAGGCGACTGATCATGGCGCGTTGGCGACCAAGCACCCCTTTCGGCCGGCCGGTGGAGCCGGAAGTGTAGATGAGGTAGAGCAGGTCGGCCGCGACAGGCGACATGTTGGCGACAGACTGTTGGTCAATCTGGACCGCGTCGCGGTCGAGGCAAAGGAAGTCCTGGCCGGCTGACAGGACCGGAACGTGCCGTAGGAGGGTCAGGACAAGGTCTGGACGGGCGTCGGACAGCATGTACGCGAGACGTTCAGGAGGGAAGTCCGGGTCGAGGGGCACGAAGGCGGCGCCGATCTTGAGAATGGCCAGGTAGCTGACAACGGCCTCGGGCGAGCGCTCCAGGCAGACACCGATGAATGTACCGGGCCGGACACCACGCTCCTGTAAGAGGTGGGCCAGTTGATTGGCGCGGCGGTTCAGGTCGTCGTAGGAAAGGAATCTGTTGTGGTCAAACAATAGGGCGGGTGTGGTGGGCGTTCGGGCTACCTGCTGCTCAAAGAGTTGGGCGATAGAAGCGTCTAGGGGGTAGCCGGCGCTGGTACTGTTCCACTCAACCAGCAGTTGTAGGCGTTCGGGTGGCGTCAACAGTGATATGGTGGAGAGGGGTCGGTCGGGGGCGGAGGTGACTGCTTCGAGCACCATTCGCAGGTGGCCGCAGAACCGAATAATAGTGGTTTCGTCGAACAGTTCGGTGCTGTATTCCAGGCGGGCGTGGAGGGCATCATATTGTTCCTCAAAGACGTAGAGCGTGAGGTCGAATTTGGCGCCTATGGGGGTGATAGGCAGAGGTTCAGATTGGATGCCGGGCAATGTGAAGTCGTCTCGTGCGAAATTGATGAGAACCAGCATGACTTGGATAAGCGGATGGCGACTCAAATCACGGGCCGGCTGCAGGGCCTCTACCACCTGACTGAAGGGGAGGTCCTGATGGGCGAAGACTTCCAGCGAGGTTTGACGCACCCGGGCGAGCAGCTGGGTGATGGAAGGGTCGCCGGAAAGATCAGTGGGCAAGACCAGGGTATTTACGAAAAAGCCGATGAGGTCCGCAACCGCCGGCCGGCTACGATTGGCAGAGGGCACACCGAGGAGAATGTGAGATTGCCCGGTGTAAACGTGGAGGAGGATGTTCAGGGCAGTGGAAAGAAGCATGAAGCGGGTGACGCCGGCTTCGCGACAGAGTGCGTCCATGGCCGCGGTTAGTTCTTCGGACAGCCCAAAGGAGTAGCTGTCGCCATCGCTGCCCAGCACGGCGGGTCGGGGGTGGTCGGTGGGCAAGCTGAGAGTGTGGGGGAAATCCTTGAGGCGTTCCCGCCAGTACGCAGCGTGCTCATGAAGCGTGTCGCCCTGCAAACGACGGCGCTCCCAGCTGGCGAAGGCAGCATATTGAACGGGTAGCTCTGGCAACAGTGCGGGCCGTCCGGAACAGGCGGCGGCGTAAAGGGCAGAGAGATCGCGACGGAGGATGCTCAGAGACCACTCGTCGCTGATGCTATGATGCATGTTTAGCAGCAACATGTGCTCTTCGTCCGCCAGGCGCAGTAACGAAGCGCGGAAGAGCGGGCCGTGGGCGAGGTCGAAGGGTGCGGCCGCGTCCTCGGCAGCCAATCGAGAGACGGCGGCCCCGCGCCCTGACGGTGGCAGCCGGCGCAGGTCGGTGACAACCAACTGGGAGCCAGTTGGAGGGGTGATGACCTGCACTAACGAGCCATCCTGCGGGCGGAAGGTGGTGCACAGGCTGTCGTGCCGTAGACGCAGCGCGGCTAAGCTATCCTCAAAGGCGGGGAGGTTGAGCAGGCCGGTGAAGCGATAGGCGCGGGCGATATTATAGGCCGGGCTGCCGGGATCCAACTGCTGGAGAAACCAGAGGTGCTCCTGGGAAAAGGAGGCAGGAGCGGCCGCAAAGCGTTCCTGGCCGGCGGCGAATTGGAGCAAGTCATCAGCAGGGCCGGACTCCAGCTGTCTTGACTCCAGCAGGGCCGCTTGCGCGGACACGGTGGGTGCGTCGAAGAAGTCCATCAGGGAAAGTTCTACCTGGAAGAGGTCCTGTATGCCGGCCACTATTTGGGCGGCCGGTATGGAATCGCCGCCCAAATCCTGGAAGTGCTGGTTGGCGCTTACTTCCGGCACATTCAGCGCCTGTTGCCATAGGCGGGCGACGGTCTGCTCCGTTTCTTTGCTGGGGGGCAAGAGCTCGCCGGATTGTTGGTCGGTGAAGGACTCTGCGGTCAGGCCCAGTTGGGCGGCCAGGTCAACACGCGGGACTTTGCCGGTGGAGCTCAGCGGTAGGGCATCAAGAATGAGGATGCGGCGGGGCGTCTTAAAGTCGGCCAGCTGTGTGGAGACAAAGCGGCGCAACTCTGCCTCGCCGGTCGGGGCGTGTAGGACGACTGCGGCGGCGACTTCCTCGCCCAGGATGGGATGGGGCACACCAAAGGCAACGGCCTGCGTGACGGCTGGATGGCGCAGGAGCGCCTGGTCAATCTCAAAAGGGGAAATCTTCTCGCCGCTGCGATCGATGAGTTCTTTGATGCGCCCGCTAATGAAGAGGTAGTTGTCCTCATCCAGGTGGCCGAGGTCGCCGGTGCGAAACCATCCGTCTGTGAAGCCCTTTTCGTTCGCAGCGGGATTGCGCAAGTAACCGGCGGTAATGTTCGGCCCACGAAGGACGATTTCGCCCGTCTGGCCGGGCGGCAAACGGGTAGGGCTGTGCGGGGCCATGATGGCGATTTCAGGCCCGGCGGCCGGACCGACGGAGCCGGGTTTGCGGCGGCCAGGGGACAGAGGATTGGCAGCGACCTGGGAGCAGGCTTCGGTCATGCCGTACACCTCGATGACGGGGGCATGAAAGAGCAGTTCCAGGCCAGTCATGACAGCGGATGGCAACGGCGAGGAGGAGGAACGGATAAAGCGCAGCCTGGCCGGGACATCGGACTCGTAGGCGGCGCGGGCCAGGATGGTCTGGTGCATGGAGGGAACAGCGGTGTACCAGGTAGGCTGGAAGTCGGCTAACCACTGGAAGAATTGCGGTGCGCTGAAGGCAGGCGGGCAGACGACACTGCCGCCGGCAACTAGAGAGGCGATGGTACCGGCAAGCAGGCCGTGAATGTGAAATTGGGGCATTATGTTAAGGCAACGGTCGGCCGGGGTCAGTTGGAGGGCGCGGACGGTACTGAGAGCGGAGTGATAGAGATTACGGTGCGTGATAGGGACGAGCTTGGGGCGGGCAGTGGCCCCACTTGTGTGCAAGAGCACGGCGATGTCGTCGGCAACTGCGGCGCCGGAAGCAGGCGGTGGTAGGGGGTCGCCGGTGAGAGTAAAGGTGTCGCCGCCGGTGGCCGTCAGCTCGATGATTGGTATGCGATGATCGGCCGCTGCCTGGCGGGCTGGGGAGTCTATGCCGGCAGGGAGCAGCAGTGCCTTGGCCTGTAGGTCGTTGAGATAGTAGGCGAATTCAGCTGCCCGATGGGCGGGGTTGAGCGGGGCGGCTGTGGCCAAGGAGGTGATGGCCAAAAAGGTTACGACCATCTCGGGACCGTTGGGGAGGACGATAGCGACGGGGTCATTGTGACCGATACCCAGGTTAACTAGCCGGGCAGCGAGATGGTCGAGTTGTTGGAGCAGGTGGTGATAGGTAATTGGTTGCCGGTCTGGGGCCAATAGGGCAGTTGCCGAGGCAGATTTTCGGTGTTGCCCGAGTAGATGGTGCAAGGTTTGAATTTCAGGCACGGTGCGCAATTCCCAGAGAGAACTTCCGGGGGAAAGTATGCTCGTCCTGATGTTTCCTGTCAAAAAGAAAGGCTTTGACGTAAGAGCAGGCAAAAATAGAGACTGGGCGCCCGGTTAGTTGATCGCCGATCCTCAGCTTGCCATCGTTGACACTCATGGCATACAATTACGCAGCGTTGAGTGTTGCTCTTCATTGAAGTTCTAAAAATCTACAACCTTCGATTGAACCTGCCGCGAAGCATGTGATCGTTTGTCGCATTCCCGTGTCCGGCAGGGAACAGTCAACAACATCAGGAGGCAGCAAATGGTTGTGCAGGACCCGTATTCGCAGTCCGTCGCTCGCTATGCCGGACAACTTCGCTACATGTTCACGCCGGTCGCCGATCCCGCCCTGGAAGGAGTACGGGCGCCGATTGACCCGGCTGAAATTCTGGCCAGACGGGCGGAAGACCTTGCCGGAGCCAGCGCCGACCTGGGCCTAAAGACCATTGAGTTCCTGAAGGCTGACGACATGCAGCAGCGTGAAGGGGCCGAAATGAAGCTGCTTACACAAATCGCCGCGGACCTGGAAATAGCCGGCAACTTGCTGTCTGCAGTGCAGTCGGACGTGGAAGGTCAGAGCGTCATGGAGGCAGCAAATTCGCCACAATACCTGGCGGCCCGCTCAACCATTGAACGACTGGCATTTACCGTTGAGCAGCCATTGGAAGCCGGCATGCTCCCATTTCTTTTTGACTCTCGCTACCGATACTTACCGCCCATGAACGCAACTGGAGCCGGCCTGGCGCTGCAGCGCGAAGCCGCGCACAGCCTGGAACGGATCAGTAGGCGGGCCGCGCGCACCGTCGCCATAGCCGGCAGTTCCCTGTTGCACATGGACATGGACACACTGCGCCAGGGGGTCAGCCTGATTAGCCAGGAGGTGGCGGAGCTGATCGATGGTATCGCAACTGACTTCCGCGCGGCCGTCAGGAGGCTAATTCGGGCGGCCCTGCGACTCATGCTGCAGGCCTTTGATTGGGTATTGGCGCTGGTCGGCCAGGATGCGGAAACCCTCGCCCGCCAACGCGTGCGCAAGTGGCTCGACGAAGTCCAGGACTCGCAGGGGATGGTGCGGGATGACTACGTCTATCGCCTAATCAGCAGCATTTATACGCCGGACATTTACGCCAATGAGATCGCCAGATGGATCGAGCAGAGCAACGCCGGCATGCAGGCGCTGGTTGATGCTACCGAAGTCGTGCGCAGCCTGGCAGACCGCTATGAAACGAAAACAGAATATGTAGAAAAAGCGCTGCGCACTCTGAGCCTGGTGGGGCTGCTTCCCTTCTCCATTGTTCAAATGCCGCAATTTCAGGTAGGTCTGGCGGCGATTACGCTAGGGCTGATGGGATACACCATCTTTACCGGCTACGATCATTCGGATTCCGGCAGCCTCTACTTTCTGCAGCGCTTTCGCATTCCGATTCCCGATAGGGTTACGGGCGTCAGGCGCACTGTGCAACAGGCGTTGGGCCTTGCGGAACCACCGATGAGGTATGGGCTGGCCGAACCGCCTTACACACCGGACGCGAACGACATCGAGGATCTTCCGGAGCCAGAAAGCGAGTTGGTGGAATCGGTTTCAGAGATCACACGGGACGCCGCAGCAGTCGCGGACCCGCTGTGGGAGTAGCCCGGCGTTTGCAAATGGGCCGATCGGGCATGGTCACGACCAGACACTGATCACTTGCCTTGCTGGAACCGGAGTTACTGGCCGTAGTATTCGGGCTGGCCTGCGCGGCAAGCTGGGGGGCAGGCGATTTCAGCGGCGGTCTTGCCACCAGACGCAACAGCGTCTTTGCCGTCGCGATTACTTCTCAGATCGTCGGAATCTCGCTGCTGGCATTACTGGCGGTGGTGACCGGCGAGGCGCGCCCGTCCCCGGAGGCCGTCTGGTGGGGCGCCGCCGCCGGCCTATGCGGAGCGATAGGAATCTCGGCGCTCTATCAGGGGTTGTCAGTCGGCCGGATGGGAATCGTCGCCCCACTTTCCGCAATCATGACCGCCTCCATTCCAGTCCTGGTGGGCCTCATACTGGAGGGAGCGCCGTCCATGTTTCAGTTGGCCGGCTTTGCTATTGCTCTGCTCGCCGTCTGGCTCATATCATCCAATTCAAATGAGCTTCAGCGGGTGCAGAAGCCCGAATTGCTGTGGGCGACAGCTGCCGGCCTTGGTTTTGCCGGGTTTCTGCTGTTCATCAATTTTGCCAGCAGCGGCGGGTTTTACTGGCCGCTGGTAGCGGCGCGCGCTTCATCAATCGGCTTGCTCTTCATCATCGCAGTCGTCACCCGGAGTTCACTTCGCCCCGGCCTGCGGCAGTTACCGCTCATCATGCTGACCGGGATGTTGGAGGTCGCCGGAAATGCATTCTATGCCGCCGCCTCGCAACTGGGCCGGCTGGACATTGCCGCCGTGTTAGGGTCGCTCTATCCTGCCAGTACGGTCATGCTTGCTAACGTGGTGCTTGGCGAACGCATTTACCGCCGGCAACTGCTGGGCATTCTCACCGCCCTGCTCGCCGTTGCCCTCATCGCACTGGGATAGAGTCAATCCCTTTGAGCGAAGGTCGCTTGACTTCCTTTCCGAATCCGATAAAATTTAGGTGAATCTAAAAAATTGATTGCATGTAGTTAATGAACGAGTTGTTGCTGTCAGCATCATTGCTGGTTGTACTGGTTGCCGCAGGGATTCTCCTATTCTGGCCGGACAAAGGGATATTGGCGCGTCGTAATCGCGCATCCCGGCAGAGCGATCGGGCCTATAGCGAAGATGCCCTGAAGTACATTTACAAGACCAGGAGCGCCTCCCGGCAGGTGACGCTGGAGGGCGTCGCCGGCGTGTTGCAAATAGATCGCGGCGAAGTGGCCCGACTCCTGACACGGATGCAGTCAGCCGGCCTGGTAGAACAGAACGGCAGCGGCATCTCGCTCACGCCCGCCGGAGAGCGTGCCGCGCTCCACGTGATTCGCGCCCATCGCTTGCTGGAGCGCTACCTGGCGGATGAGACCGGCTTCGAAGAGACAACCTGGCACGACCGGGCAGATGAGCTGGAGCATACCCTCAGTCCGGCCGAGGCAAATGACCTCTCCGCCCGGCTCGGCAACCCCATCTATGACCCACACGGCGACCCAATTCCTTCATCACAGGGTGAATTTGTGCCGCACGGCGGCCGGCCCTTGAGCAGCATGCCGGCCGGTTTTCAGGGGCGTATTGTTCACCTGGAAGACGAGCCGGATGCTGTTTACGCCCAACTCGTAGCTGAGGGTCTCTATCCCGGCATGCCGATTCGAATTGTTGAGCTTACAGCGGAGAGTGTGCGCTTTTGGGCAAACGGGGATGAGCACGTGCTGGCTCCCATTGTGGCCAACAACATCTCGGTCATCGAGGTCAAGCAGCCGGAAGATGATGAGGTGGAGTCGGTCAGCCTATCTTCTTTGCGAATTGGTGAAACGGCAATTGTCAGCCACATCTCTCCGGCGTGCCGTGGTCGAGAACGCAGGCGATTTCTGGACCTGGGCATATTGCCGGGCACACATATCTCTGCTGAGTTTCGCAGTCCCAGCGGAGATCCCGTGGCGTATCGCATTCGCGGCGCCTTGATCGCCTTGCGAACTGAGCAAGCCAACCTGGTGAGGATCTTCAGCCGGTCCTCGGATGCGGGGAATGCATCTGCGGTGGAGCTTGGAGAGAAACAGCCACTGTTAACCGAATGAACCTGAGAAGACAACCATCAAGCACTAAAGCAATAGAAATCGCCGGCACAGCTACCCCGGCGGGTTGTGAGAGTTGTCCGGTCCACCATGCCGCGAACCTGAAGAAGCTCGGCGTGGATATGAGCGAATGGGATTTCGTGGTGGCATTGGCCGGCAATCCCAATACCGGCAAAAGCACCATCTTTAACGCGCTGACCGGCCTGCGACAGCACACCGGCAATTGGCCGGGCAAGACCGTTACCAGGGCCGAAGGCGGCTTTCGTTACGGAGAGCAGCGGTATAAGCTGGTTGATTTGCCCGGGACCTACTCGCTGCTTTCAACCAGTCTTGACGAGGAAGTGGCCCGCGATTTCATCTTGTTTGGCCAGCCCGACGTGACCATTGTGGTTGTAGATGCGGCGCGATTGGAGCGTAACCTGAACCTGGCGCTGCAGATCCTGGAGATCACTGGCCGCGTGGTCGTTTGCCTGAACCTGATTGATGAGGCGCGCCGGCATGGACTGACGGTGGACGATAGGCGACTGGCGCGAGACCTGGGAGTTCCGGTCGTGCCCACTTCCGCTCGCTATGGACAGGGGATCGATCAACTCCTTTTGGCCGTCAGTGATGTGGCGAACGGCCGGGTGGCCTCGAAGCCACGACAGCTTCGTCATGAGTCGCCGGCAATCCAACAGGCGATCGCCGGAGTGGTACGCCTACTCGAGGAGCGATTCCCCGCCCTGCCCAATGCCCGTTGGGTGGCGATGCGCTTGCTGGATGGCGATGATCGCATGGCTGAAGCCGTGCGCAGCGGCGAGATTGGTGAGCTTGTTGAGCAACAGAACCTGGCGCTCAGTTCCAAGCCGGCTCTGGAAGATGCGACTCCCTCCCTGGTCAAGGCAGTTGCCAGGGTAGACGAACTCAGCGGGAAATATAGACCATGACATCCTCCGACGCTTTGTCCGGCGACGATATCCTGGGAACGGTAGATGGGCTACGCTGGAAGATCGGCCACGACTTTCACGAGCGGTTGATGGAAGACATCTATTCTGAGGCCGCCCGGCTGGCTGATCGGGCCGTGGTCAGGCCGGACCGCAAGCCGCGATTTGACTTTGATCGCACGGTGGATCGCCTGGTCACCAGCCGGCTGTGGGGCTTTCCGATCATGCTGCTCCTGTTCACGCTCATCTTCTGGCTGACCATTGTGGGGGCCAATATCCCTTCCAGCTGGCTTTCCTGGCTGCTGCTCGACACCATTTATCCCGCGCTGAAGGAGCTGTTTGTTTCAGCCGGCATACCGTGGTGGATCACCGGGCTGTTGTTGGACGGGATCTATCTGGCTACGGCCTGGGTAGTCAGCGTCATGTTGCCGCCGATGGCGATATTCTTCCCGCTCTTTACCTTGCTGGAAGACCTGGGTTATTTACCCCGGGTAGCATTTAACCTGGACAATGCTTTCAAGCGCTCCGGCGCTCACGGCAAGCAGGCCTTAAGTATGATGATGGGTTTTGGCTGCAATGCGGCGGGCGTGGTGGCAACGCGGGTCATTGATAGTCCACGCGAACGGCTGATCGCGATAATCACAAATAACTTCGCCCTGTGCAACGGCCGGTGGCCCACGCAGATTCTGGTCGCCACTTTATTTATTGGAGTATTGGCGCCGGCCGTCTGGGCCGGGATCATTTCAGCCCTGGCCGTGGTCGCCATTGCCACGCTGGGCGTGCTGCTCACCTTCACGATCTCGTGGGCATTGTCGCGAAGCGTTTTGCGGGGTCAAGTCTCGTCTTTCAGCCTGGAACTACCGCCCTATCGCCCGCCGAGAGTGCTGCGCACGCTGTACACTTCGTTACTTGACCGGACGTTTTATGTGCTTTGGCGAGCTGTCGTTTTCGCGGCTCCGGCCGGCGCAGTCATCTGGTTGATCGCTAACATAACCGTCGGCGGCACGTCGCTGGCCGAACACCTGGTAAATCTGCTGAATCCCTTGGGCCTGCTCATCGGTTTGAACGGCGTCATTCTTCTGGCCTACGTGGTGGCAATTCCGGCCAATGAGATTGTCATCCCCACTATTCTGATGCTAACCGTGCTGACTACGGGCCTCGCCGGTGTGGGAGCCGGCGCGGGAGTCATCTTTAACGCCGAATCCGAAGGCCAGACGTTGGTCTTGCTGCATGCCGGAGGTTGGACGCTGTTGACGGCGGTGAATTTGATGTTGTTTAGCCTTATTCACAACCCGTGCAGCACCACTATCTACACCATTTTCAAAGAGACCGGCAGCCGGCGCTGGACGGCGCTGGCGGCGCTCCTTCCTTTGGCGCTTGGATTCCTCGTTACCTTCTCGGTAGCCACCATCTGGCGGCTGGTCGAGGCGCTCGCGGTGGGGTAGGGGCCGCAGGACATGTCCTTAAATCGGCCGGCTACTGTGGGTCGCGCGCTCGACTCACCCTTTCTACCGAAAATAGATCAAGACTACAATCCCAATCAGGCCGAGGTACAGGAGTGGATATAACCAGTCAAGAACCGAGTCCACCTTGTCAATGCGCGCTATCTGTCCCTTGTTCTCAAGCCTCTTCATAATGACGTTGTAAAGTAGTGCGAGTGCGTTTACCACAAAGGTAACGGCCATGATCGCGTCCAGGAACGTGACATAACCAAGCCGGGGATAGTTGTCTGACAGGCTAAAGCTGAAGGCAATGAAGAGCAGGATATTTGCCGCAGAAGCCTCGATCCGGCGGGTGTAGTCCTTGAGAAAGAAGGTGAACCAGGAAATCAGGATGATCAGGATAATCGGCACGAATATCTGCAGTATGTAGTAGTTCAGCTGCCGCGGAGCATCGAAATTGAAGGTAAGACGTGAAACCGGCCTGCTCGCCGCGCTGGCCTCCACGATGCTGGGGGTGATGGTGAAGTCGGTAATGATGAACTCGTCCTCCCCATGTTCTGGATCAATGCTGCTGAATCCGGGAAGTTCGGTCAACGTGTAGGTATCAGCGGGGAGGATCAAATCCATGTAGATTGGGAATTGCTGGACGTCGAAGGGGTACTTTCGGAAGTCAAAATCTGACTGGAAGATAGTGCTGAACGATTCAGCATAGCGCGCTCTGCCGTCCGGCCAGATGGCCGCTACCCGATTCTGCACCCAGCGATTGCCCAACTGGTTGAAAAAGGCAAAGTCCGGCCAGCGGCTACCTACATCAACCAGGAAGCGGTCAAACTCCTTCTCAGAGTAAAGTTTCACCGAGCAATTGCAGGTGTCCGGGCTGAAGGCTAACGCCGGATCGGTCCAGTCCATGCGCAGATTGCCGATAATGTTGAAGTTCTCGTCCTGCGAGTTTACGGCGCTGATACGGTTGATTCGAATCCCCGCCATCACTTCGATGGGCGCCTGAAGTACCTGTTCACCCTGTGGAGTTGCTTCGCCCGTGAGCACCTCGGGAGCGTTGACGCCGACCATCAGCCGGAAGTCGCCCGCGGTCGTCTCTCCATCAGACCCCGGCGCAGCCTGCACATTGAGCGTGTAGCCGGCGCCACCCTCCGGCAACGTGGCGGTAAGCGTCGCCAGTGACGCCTGCCCATTCAGGTTGCTCCCCTGGATCGCTTTACCGCCGAAGTCGCGCAAAACAATGGCCGGGATGAGGTTGCCGGAGGTAGGCTCGACATAGGCATAGAGCGTGTCTCCGGGCTCCAAATCGTTCAGTACAAGGGCAACGGCCGGAGTATCGGCCGTAATCGTCCCCGATGTCTCTTCAATCGCCGGCGAAACCCCCGCGCTAACCTGTACCCGCTCAGCGATTGGCGCTCCGGCCGCCTGTGATTCGCCATCCAATTGCCCCGCGACGTTCAGTCCCAACAATATCTCGTACTCACCAAATGTGCTCCTACCAAGCGTCGAAAGGGAGCCGGCAGCAACCAGCATGTAGTCGCCGGCGGCAGGGATGGCAAATTCAAGCGAGGCAGAGTAACCGGGGCCGCTATCATCATCCCAGGCCAGGAAGTACTGATCCCGCAATTCGTTCATGGCCAGAGCGACATCCTCGGCGCCCACTACCTGGCTGGAAATGTCAGCGCGAAATTGGGCGATCCGTTCTTCAATCGGGGCGGACGTGTCCACGATGCCCAGAACTGGATCAAGATTGCCCGACGTTGTACGCATGGAGGCAAGAACTCGGTCGCCGGCCTGAAGGCCCGACAGGAGATAAATGTCAATCTCGCCTGCGTCCAGCCTGCCCGTTATTCTCTGAACTCGTCCTGTCTCTTCCTGAGCCGCTACTGAGGCATTCAGACCGAATAGTGCGACCAGGAGCAACGGAATTAAGCGAAAAGCGAGGTTGCGAACGAGTTGGAAAGCCATATAAGTTTCTCAATTCCACGATAGATTATGCGAATTACCAGGTTAATGCACGAGGTAGGCTGATTGGAACCGGATTGCTCCCCGCCCAGCACCGATTCACGCTCAACCCTTCGGCTGATCATAGCACGCGTACCGTTTTTCGTCACAAGATGCAGCCGGCGCTGCAGCTTGATCCGGCTTATTCCGTTGCCGGAAGCGCGTTTTCGATAGCGGCGCCGGCATTGAACTCAGTTCCGGCGTTCCAGGTCAGCCAGATAAGGAACTCCAGGTTCCCACTTGCCCCGGCGATTGGTGAATGGATCAAACCGGCCGGATTCATCCCATGCTGTCCGCTCCAACCCAGGATATCGGCTAACACCTGGCGGTGCACCGCCGAGTCGGTGACAACGCCGCCCTTTCCAACTTGCCGGCGTCCGGCCTCAAACTGTGGTTTGACCAGACAGACTATATCCCAGGGAGCCTCCAGCCAGCCGCGCACCGCCGGCAGTATCAGTCTCAAGGAAATGAAAGAGACATCTACCGTCACCAGGCTCACCGGCATGGGTAGAGACTCCAGGTAGCGCGCATTGGTGCGTTCCAACAAGGTAAGGCGATTGTCCTGTCGCAGTTTCCAATCCAATTGTCCATAGCCGACGTCAATGGCGTAGATATGGCGGGCGCCCCGCTGGAGCAATACGTCGCAGAAGCCGCCGGTACTGGCCCCTACATCGGCGCAGACTCGTCCCGCCGGATCAATGGCGAAGGCATCGAGCGCCGCCGCCAGCTTAAAGCCACCCCGCCCCACATAGGGCATCTCCTCGCTCACGACGAGTTGCGCGCCCAGGTCCACCTTCATTCCCGGCTTCGTTGCCGGCCGGCCATCTACGTTCACCTCGCCCGCCAGGATCATCGCCTGCGCCCGCGCGCGGGTCGCAGCCAACCCTCGGCGCACCATCAACATATCCAATCGTTCCTTCTCCAGCGCCATAGGTCGCTTGGCCTCTGTTCTTGGTTTGATCACTACGACGGGCCGGCAAGCAAGCGAGACTCCCAATCCGCCAGCGCGTCCGCCAGCGACTGTTGCAAGGATATTCGCGGCCTCCAGCCGGTGTCTTCCGCCAACCGCTGGTAACTGCCGACGAGTCTCGGGCTTTCAGAAGGGCGCATACGCGCCGGATCGGGGCGGACTTCCACCTGCATCCCGCTAAGCGCAATGAGCCGGTCAAGGATCTCTCGAATTGAGACGGCAGCCCCTGAGCAAATGAGGTACGCATTTCCCCGCAGACCGTTTGCGCCCAGCCGGATATAGGCATCTACCACATCACGCACGTCCGTGAAATCACGCTGGGCATCTAGGTTGCCCACAGACATGATTGCCGGTTGCCGGCCCAGCTTGATCGCCGCCAACTGGCTGGCGAAGTCTGACACCACAAAGCCGTTGGCCTGGCGGGGGCCGATGTGATTGAACGGACGCGCATCAACTACCGGCAACTGGTAGCGCCGCGCATACAGCGGGATGAGCATGCTGGCCGCCAGTTTACTGACGCCGTAGGGGTGCGCCGGCCTGGGTATACTTGCCTCAGTGAGCGGCAGATCCGCCGGCTTGACAGGACCATACACTTCCGCGCTGGTCACCACGACAGTACGGGGCCGCCCGTAGGCTATGGCTGCCTCCAGCATATTGATTACGCCGATTGTATTGAGCTGGATAGTAAGCGCCGGCTTCTGCCAGGAGGCATCCGTCAGAGCCATTCCTGCCAGATGGTAAATCACGTCGGGTTCCGCTTGCCGGACAGCTTGGGACAATGACTCCGCATTCAGCAGGTCGCCTTCCACGATTGTTAGTCGCGGATGAGCCGGTAGACCCACGTGGCTGGAAGCTCCGTGGAAGAGGGTGAAGACACGGCCACCTGAGTCCAGCAACCGGTCGAGAAGATGTGAGCCGGCAAATCCACTGGCTCCTGTCAAAAATACGCGCTGTTCGGGCATCTACTCTCCTTTGCTGGCTATCATTGGCCCGTCGCTATTATATCGCCGGCTGTCGCAAAGAAGCAGCGGTTGCGGTATCCTTCACTTATGCGCCGGCTTCTAGCCAGACTGAAGCGCGCCAGGATAGGCGCCGGTGGGCGGATATTCGCCTTTCTGCTGCTGGTGGGAATGCTCCAGCCAGCGCCGCTGCTGGTTAATCCAGGTCCGCAACAGGAAGTCCTGACAACCCATCCGCTCCTGGGAGTGCATACCCGCCTGACCGATGAGGTCGAGGAATGGAAAATTCAGCGCACACTACAGATGGTGCGCGAGATGGGCGCTACTTCTATCGTAGAGTTCTTCCCCTGGGCGTATTATCAAGCCGAGAACGGAGACATCGCCTGGGAGCACCCGGACATGGTCATTGAGCACGCATCAGCGCAGGGACTGCAAGTGACTGCTCGCCTGGGCTTGACGCCGGACTGGGCGAGGCCGCCCGATACGCCGCTGAACTATTTGGACCCCGACGCCTACGCGAATTTCGCCGACTTTGCCGCCCAGTTTGCCGCCCGATATGCGGGCAAGGTCACAGAAATTGTGATCTGGAACGAGCCTAATCTGTCCTTTGAATGGGGCTATCGAACAACGACCGCGGAAGATTACGTGCAGTTGCTGCGGGTGGTATACCCGAAGATCAAAGAGGCTAATCCGGAGGTCACAGTTCTTGCCGGCGCACTTGCGCCGACCCTTGAACCGGCCGGGTCTCCCTGGGGACTCAATGACCTGATCTACCTAGACCAGATGTACGCAGCCGGCGCGGCGGAATACTTTGACGGCCTGGCCGTGCATGTATATGGGCTGACCTTCCCGCCGGAAGTTCCACCCGGCCCACAAGTGCTCAACTTTCGGCGGGTCGAGCTGATGCGCGAGGTCATGCTGGCGCATGGCGATGGGGATACTCGGATGTACATCACTGAAACCGGCTGGAATGATCATCCGCGCTGGACAAAGGGGGTCAGTCCCGGGCAGCGAGTTCAGTATACTCTGGACGCGATTGAGTATGCAGAGGAAAACTGGCCATATGTTGACCAGATCGCCATCTGGGCCTTCAGGCTTCCTGCGCCGACCAGGAGTTACATGGATTACTTTACGCTGGTCACGCCGGAGTTTATCCGCAAGCCCATTTATGATGCGTTGCGCGACTTTACCGGCAATGAGTGAGCTTTATCCGTCCGGCCGTTTCTACCGGTACTGCTTGTGGCTGGGGTGTTTGTTCATGGTTGTCGCCGGCGTAGCCGGTTGCCGGCCAGATGACGATAGTCTGCTGCGTATCCAGGAGAGCGGGCGCATCCGCATCGGACTGGATCCGACTTTTCCACCCTTCGAGTCTGCCGACGGTCAGCCGCTGGAAGGCTTTGACGTTGACCTGGCGGAGGCGCTGGCAACCAAATTGAATGTGCAACCGGAATTCGTTTACTTTGGATATGACGGCCTGTATGATGCCCTGGCAACCGGGCAGGTAGATGTGCTCATCTCGGCGCTGGTCATCCAGCCGGAGCGGACACGTGACTTTGCATATTCAGAACCTTACTTTGATGCCGGGCAGGTACTGGTTGTGCCGGCGGGATCATCGCTGCAAAGCTTAGAAGACATGCGCGGCCGGCGTCTGGCGGTTGAACTTGGGGCGCAGGGGCATGTCACGGCGCTTGAGTGGAATGAAGCGGGTGCGGAGATTGTCATCGCGCCGGCCAATAGCGCCGAGGAGGCAGTCCGGGCCGTGGAGCGCAGCGAGGTAGAGGCGGCGCTGGTGGACAACATCAGCGGATCCCTCATTGTGACGGAGACGCCGGCGCTGTGGGTGATCGAACAGCCGGTCACTTCAGAACCTTTTGCCATGGTTGTCCGTATAGAAGATAAGGCATTACTGCAAGCAATGAACGACGCACTGCGCGAACTGGCGGCAAACGGCCAACTGAATCAGATCAGGATGCGATGGCTTGGTCACTGACAATTCCATTGGATCGATGAAGTCCTGTATAATCCTGAACATGCTCTTTCGGCCGGCCATTTTGGGGATAACCAGCCTTTTGCGGCAACTCCAGCTTTCACCGGCTCCTTTATCTACGTGCATTGAATCCCAACTGAGTAGGTAGAATGAACGTGCGAATGACTTATGGCAGGCGATGGGTCGGACTGCTGATTTTTCTGGCAACGCTGCTCTCCCTTTTCATCACGGTTCCGGCATTTGCCCAGACAAAGGTTTATTACTGGGAGAACTTTGACGTACAGGTCAGCGTTCAGGAGGATGGCAGTTTGCTGGTCACTGAGCAGCAAACTCTCAACTTCTCCGGCGATGCTTTCACCTTTGGGTATCGCGACATCCCAATCAACAGCAATGGCCGCAACGACGGGATCACAGACATTTCCGTGCGCGAGGGGGACATCGTCTATCAGGAAAGCGACAGTCAGACACAATACACTTTTCAAACCTTGACCTCCAGCGATCTCCTGACTATCAGATGGTACTTTCCTCCTGCGACAGGCACGCACGTTTACACAATCAGCTATCGCGTCCTTGGCGGCGTCAAGACGGAGCCGTCCGGCAACCAGGTGTATTGGAACGCCATGCCCGCCAACCTGGGAGCGTCAATTTACTCCGGGCGGGTGCTCATGTTAGTGCCGGAGGGGGTTGAAATCCTGGCCACCACAGCCAGCGTGGGCGGCATCGAGAACGCCGGGATCAGCACAGAAATTTCGCCGGATACCCGACAGGCGTTGTTTACCTTGACCGAACCACGCCCCAGCGGGAAGGACGTTGAGACCGGGGTGCGTTTTCCGGTTGATCAGCTACCTGTGCCGACGCCGGATTGGCAACGCAGTGAGCAGGCGCGCGACGCATTCAGCCTGCTGCTCTTACTCGCCTCCATCATGTTCCTGGTCATTGGGCCGACCGTAATACTGTTGTGGTGGTATTTGCAGGGTCGGGATCCTGAACTGCGCACACCGGCCCCGGCTTACCTGTCGGAGCCGCCGGATGACACGCCGCCCGCTGTCGCCGGTACTCTGGTTGACGAGCAGGCGACAATTCAAGATATTTCCTCCACACTGATCGATCTCGCCCATCGGGGTTACCTGACTATGACGGAGGAGAAAAGCGATTTTGAGTTCACCCGAACCGGGAAAAGCACGGCGGACCTCAAGCCGTTTGAGCGCAAAACTTTCGATGCCGTATTCGGTAAGAGCGAGAGCAAAAGCCTGAATAGCATGAAATATAAGGTCGCCAGCAAACTGTCCGAGATACGCCGGGATCTATACAAGGAATTGGTGTCTGCCGGCTATTTCGTCTCAGCTCCGGATACCACTCGCAGCCGTTATGGCTGGGTGGGCGGGCTGCTACTGGCCGGCGCAGTGGGCGCTTTCTTCTGCGGCTTTAGCGTGATGAATGTTACGGTCGGAACGGCCATTTGCCCGGCCTTTGCGCTGGGCATCTTCGGCGCGACGATCATGTTCGTGGGCCGGCACATGCCGCGCAAGACGCAGAAGGGCGCAGAGGCCGCCGCCAACTGGATGGCCTTTAAGAAGTACCTGGAGGAGATAGAGCGCTACGGAAACCTGGCAAATTCCGGCGAGATATTCGAGCGATACCTGGCTTATGCGGTCGCTTTTGGGATCGAGCGAAGTTGGATCAGGAAGTTCTCCAAGACGCCCGGCACGCCCATCCCATCGTGGTATCATCCGGTTTTCATTCCGGTCGCGGGCCGGCAGGCGGGCGGAGGCTCCGCTTCCGGCGGAGGTATGCCGTCACTAGAAGGTATGTCCGGCGGCCTGACTGGCGGATTGGAGTCAATGTCCAGCGGACTGACGCGCATGTTGTCGTCCACACAAACCGTCATGCAAAGCGTTAAGTCGAGCAGCAGTAGCAGCGGCGGAGGTGGGTTTAGCGGCGGATTTAGCGGCGGCAGCAGCGGCGGTGGCGGTGGTGGCTTTGGGTAACAGCGTTCAGGTTGTTTGCGCCGCAGCGAATACTATTTTGGGAGGAACATGGGACGAACACTTGGAATTATCCTGATAGCAGCCGGTATCATAGGCTGCCTACTGGTTGGGCTGGTCATGTACGTACCAACCCTGGAAGGCAGTCGTAGTTTCGGCGCGGCTACTTTAGGCTTCGCCTTGTTTGGCTTCCTCTCGTTGATCCCGCTGTCAGCCGGCGTATTCATGCTATGGCACGGCGGTCGGGAAGCGGCCCGCTCGAAGGAGGCCGGTAAGCAGCGCCAGCTGCTGAACATGGTGCAAACGCGCGGCCAGATCGCAATTGCCGACATGGCTATCGAAATGGGCGTCTCCCGCGATGAGATTCAGCGTATGCTCCACGACCTGGTGGGCAAGCGCCTCTTCTCGGGATATGTCAATTGGAATGAAGGTATGTTATACTCACGGCAGGCGAGCCAGTTGCGCGGTCGAACAACGTGTGAGGTGTGCAATGGGCAGGTGGAACTCGCCGGTCAGGGCGTAATCCGCTGCCCGTTTTGCGGCACTGAGTATTTCCTGGACTAACTTTGGCAAAGGAGTAAGTAAGTGATGGCAGATTATCCAGTTTTTGGCGCACCGGAAGAAGACCCAAAGGTTGAGGGTGGCCAACCGACAGCACAACCAATGAACGCCGGCGTCCCCGATCCAATGGCTGCGGACAAGGCCAACAAGACCGGCGCGCCGGATATGTATGAGACGATAGTGGGCGAGCAGAGCTTTCTGGGCAAGATCGCCAGTAAGATCCCCGGCTTCAGCGGCTACGTTGAGCGCGGCCGCCGGCGAGAGGCGGACCAGATAATTCGCGAAACTATTGGCGCTCGCCTGGAAGATGAACGGCTCAGATTGTCGAATGTCCACCAGGACCTGAGCAGCGACATCATCCTGGCAATTGATCATGCTGAGCCGTTGGGGCGAGCAGAAAGCCGGATGATGGGCCTAATTAACAAGATCCGCAGCGCGCCGCAAGGCTATGCCGGCTTCTTCGATGCGGTGAAGATCAAGGAAGACGATTTGGCGCGCATCTACCAGTTCGATGCCGGTATGATGGACTATGTGGACGAGATCGCGGCCGACATTGACGCACTCCAGATCGCAGTCCAGGACAGCAGCAACATTGACGGCGCGATTCGGGCGCTTGACACATCTGTTCAAGAGGCATCCGCGACCTTCAATTCACGCCAGGAGATCCTTTCCGGCGTTGCCTGATATGGAGTCCTGAGTTTCTTGATCAAGCCGGATTTTGCAAATCGAGTATCGAAAAACAAGTTCGATTTACAGGAGAAATTACACGATGGCACAAGTATTCGATAGAGTTGCCGCTGAACCCTGGCTCACGGACGAAGTAGTGCAAAAGTTTCCCCGCGGCGGGCCGGGCGATATCAAGACTGGTTCTCCGCTGATCGTGCAGCCGGGCGAAATGGCGATATTTGTTCGCGCCGGCGAGCCGCTCGGCGCGTTTACCCCCGGCCGGCATGTCCTCACCACCGAGAACATCCCCTTCCTCACCAATCTCCTGGAACGCGGGCTGTTTGGCGGACAAAACGTCTTCACGGCCGATGTGTGGTTTGTGAAGACCACCGATCTGACCATGAAGTGGGGGACATCGCAGCCGATCATCGTCGAGCATATGCAGCGTCCGCCGGGCGCGAGCGCAATCGTGGGCAACGGCACATACGTTGTCCGCATTAAAGAGCCGTTTGCATTCCTGAACGCGATGGATGCATTTCGTGACAGCGTCCGTCAGGCGCAGATCAAGGAACGCCTCGACCCACTGATGGGCGTGATGATGCAGGACAAGCTGAGTGAGTTGGCTGAGGCAAAGAACCTTGGGCCGGCCCAGTTGCAATCCTTCTCCCAGGATTTGAATAGCCTACTGGTGGGTTTGTTGCAGCCGGAGTTCGACAACATCGGCATGGCTCTGGTGGACTTTAACATCCGTATGGGTCTGCACCCCAAGTCGCTGGAAGTAGTGACCAAGATGGGCTACGGCACAAGCTACACCCAGATGCAGATGGCCGACGCCGCCATGGCTGCGGCGGAGAACCCGTCCGGCGGAGGCAATTTGGGCGAGCTGGGCATCGGCATGATGGGTCTAAGCGCAATGCAGCAACAGCAGAATCTGGCCGCGCAACAGCAGGCGCAGTTGATGGCGCAGCAACAAGCGGCAGCGACTGCCGCTGCCGCCGCTCAGCCGGCAACTCCGGCCGGGGCAAGCGCAAGTGCAACGCCGGATGTGATGACCCCTGCCCAGGCAGCTGCCGTATTGCAGGTGAGCGAAGCAGACGTAATGAGCGCTATCGCGGCCGGCGACCTGAAGGCGCGCAAGATCGGCGATTCTTACCGCATCAGCAAGGCCGCGCTGGACGAATTCCTCGCGGGTTAACTTATCGCCGGCCGTTAGCCGGATATGGACCTGCCTCACGCGGCATGCTTGCGGTGAGAGAAAGGCCGGGACAGCGCTGTCCCGGCCTTTCGTTTTGGCGGCGGCGAGCCGGAGGGGGATTCAGCCTAGCGCTCGCTTCCATGCGGAGCGTATCTGAGCAGCAGATGGGCGAGTGCTCAGCAGGTAACCCAGCATGGTGGCGCAGTCATGCGTAAACTGGTAGCTGTCGCCGGCATCGGCCTTTCCGGGATCCGGCCAGACTTGTCCACCAGCCGCTGCAAGCGGCGCCAACACCAGTACTGCGTCGTGGGTCAGCGCGCGCAAGTTGGTGATGTGGACGGACATGGGATTTTCTGAGTGCACCACGTAGCGATTGATCAGCGCGAAATCGGCGGAGGCGAGGGCGATGGTCAGCGCGGCCCATGCCTTGGGGCTCCAGTGGTGGTATGTGAACATCAGGCGACCACTCGCCGGTCGCAACACCCGGGCACATTCGCGAAAGATGTCGGTTAACACGCCCGTATAGTGACCGTTCCCGTTGGAATTCGCAGCAACCGCCGCCTGCGCTTGCGAGAGTTCCCAACTGGCAGCATCCGGCAGCATCTGTCGCAACCAGACCCGAAAGAAATTCGCCAGATCGCTGTATTGCACGCTATCAAAGTATGGCGGGTCGGTGACAATGAAGTCTACGGATTGGTCAGGTAAGGGAAGCTTCGATGCGCTGCCCTGCCTGACCAGAAAGCGTTGGCTTCCCACGGTCAACTCCTCGGCATCATGTACCTGCACCCCACAATCCATCTCTCCCTGGATAACTCGAAAGCGCTGGTTGCCGTTCAGACTTCGCTCCCTGGGCGCCTGCGACCATTGCCAGGCCCGGCGCACGCGATCGTGAAATAGTTTCTGCAGTGTGCCGGAAGAGGCGGTGGGGTAAAGGGGGTTGTTCTCTACGGCCGTGTAGGGAATCGTAAAGGCATGATGGGAGAACGTGTGCCGGATGGCGCCCGGTCTGTCGCCCAACCTGGCCCCTTTGTAACCGCAGAGCATGGAATTGAACTCCAACGAGGTTGAAATCAGAAGGGCCAGGGTTAAACGGCTTTCCGCAGGGAGGCGGCGCACAAGTTGTGCTGCTCCGTACATGTAGAGCAATTGCCGGCTGCTGAGCAGATCCAGGTAGCTTGTGATGCCTCGCGCCAGCAGATCGCGTGATTTAGGACCATTAGGGATGCCGAACTCCTGGCCGGCAACGAACGCCGGCCGCAGCATATTCGCCGTGTGAACGCGATCCCGATCGTCCGAATCCGGCTGCTTATGAAACAGACCATGGCGCGGGCAATCGCCCACGATTACCAGCGGCACATAACGGCTGTAAAACGGCATATCGTCACAGTCGCGGTATGCGCCGCAATGCGTACAGCCGGCGCCGGCCCGCTCGACCAACGTTGGCCGGGCGCTAGTGGGCTTCGCACAGGGACAAGCTTCCCCGGCAGCTCCAGGCCGGCCACAAGCGGGGCACAATCGAATCGCCGGACGACCTCCTTCATATCGCAAGACCAGCGAGTCAACGAGAATAACCGGCCCGCACGCGCACCATCGCCGCAGTCCATAAATGGTGTATCGCAGCAGCCCAACGTAATCGCATTGTGGACACCTCGTCTGAAAGTGAGCGGATAACTCGTCTGTCAGCGAGTCAATGAGGAACGCGAAGGAGCCTTCAAGTAGTTTCGGATCGGTAGGGTTAAGTGTTGCGATGGCTTGCAGCACCGGGATCGGGTCGAGGTCAACGCCAACCACGTTGGCCCCCATCCGAATGGCTTCATGAAGTGTTGTCCCTCCCCCACACATCGGATCGAGGACTACTTTGCCCTTCAAGCCGCCGGGAGTGTAGTATCCGCGCAGAGCGGGATCCGCAACAAGCCCCTTCAGGATCGCGCGAAATGTGCTTCCGCACCGGCGCGCCCACCACTTGTGCAGATAGGTGTTGGGCCGGTAGTGGTGCTTGTTGAAGCTCTCCAGGCGCGCCAGGGAGTCAACAAACTCCTCTTCAAACTCCCGGTCAATGGGCCAGGTAGCATGCGCGGCGACCAGGCCGGCTTCACCAACTGTTTCTGTGCGTTGAAGCAAAGTCTCTTCCCAGGCTCACCCAATTGCCTACTTCGGTTTTAGCGGCACTTGGAGCGGCGCGCAAGTAATTGGCCGGCGTCTGGCCAGGTTGGGCGCCGGCCTACCGCAGCGTTAGAATCCGGCGCTTGAGGAGAAGTCAGGTCAAGGGATGCAAGGGGCGCATTTCACGTCGTTGGTTCGTGACTATGCGAAGTCGTGGGCGCTCCGGCTCGTATTCGCTGTGAGTTTGCTTACCATAATGCAGTGCTCTTGTAACCTGAACTGGACTCTGCTAAACTGCGGGCATGGTGCGCGTGGCCAGGGTTATTGCTGCCTGCTTGGTGCTCCTCCTGCTGATGGGGTTGTCGCCCTTTGCCCGCCTGTCTCGGGCCAGTGAACTGCAGCTTCCTCTATTCACCGGCAACGCGATCATTGAAGGGTTGATCAGCCTGGAGGTAAACGCCTCTCCCCCGGCCCTGCAACCCGGCGAGCAAATCACGCTAGACATCACCGTATTCAACAATTCTGATCGGGTCGCCTCGCCCCAAGTTGTCCTGCGTTTGCCCAGCAGCCTCAACCTGACGAACTCTCATTTACCGGCCGGCGTCACCATGAACATCAGCTCCAACGAATTGAGCTGGTTGCCTCTACTGGCCGAACACGGCAGCAATAAGCTGACCATTGCCGTTCAGGCGTCGGTTGCGGACCTTGCGCAGCCTGAACAGCATATTCTGGTCCAACTCAACTATGACGGCCAAAGCAAGGGCGCCATCGTGCCGGTGTGGATTGGATTACCGCCGTCTGCTCAAGTTGTAGCGACGCCGCAGGTTGCCGCCATTGGACAGCCGGTTCAGCTGACCGCTATCACCGGCGGCGCGGGACCGCTTGTTCAAAGCTGGGACTTCGGCGATGGCCGGCACATTACTACCCCGAATCCTCGCATTGTCTTCTCAACTGCCGGCGTATACGAAGTCACCTTGCAAGTGGCGAACCCGCTTGGCGTCGCCAGCGCCTCCACTACGGTCGTGATCAAGTCGGAACCAGCGGCCGGCTTCGTGGTTGATGACGAGAAGCCCGTTCCCATGCAGGTGGTTCACTTTACCAACGAGAGCGGCGGTGAGGCGCCTCTGCAGTTCCTGTGGAACTTTGGCGACGGCGTCACCTCCACAGAAAAGGATCCCGCACACCAGTTCCCGACTACCGGGTACTTCGAGGTGCGTCTGCTCGTTCAAAGCCCGTTTGGCGATTCAGAGTCATCCATGACGCTGGTTGTAGGAAATGGACCCGGGGTAGAGTTTCTGATTGATGGCGGCGGAGTGACCGGCGCTCCGATTTCAGCGCAGGCGGTCGTTGATGCCACCGTCACGACAGTCCGCTGGAATATGGGCGACGGATCGACCTATGAGGGCCGCACTGTTAGCCATGTCTATCGTGAGGTCGGCACGCACATTGTTACCATGACCGCTGCCAATGATTATGGCGAAGCGAGCGTATCCAAGGCGATCTCCATTACCAGCGGCATATTCTTGACCTTCGCACCGGCCATCTTCCATTCCAACAACCAGACAACACTCGTGCCACCAACAACGCTTGTGGGCGCGCCGGCCGGCGCGGTAGTCGAAGTCCCTCCGGCGCTACCAACCAGGACCCCGCCGCTCGCCGGCGAGTTTGCGCCGAACCCCGGCGGGGCCGGACCTGATCTGGCGAATCTACCCGATACTGTGATGCCGCAGGCCACCCCCGTTCCGCCCGACCCGGCATCACCCGAAGGATCAGTTGGCCTACCGGTTGAGAACGTAATCACCCTGCCTGAGCAAACGCCCCTTCCCGCGTCAGCCACTCCTGCGGAGGTCCTGCTCTGGTACATCAACGAGGCGCGACGGATTCATAACTTGCCGCCGCTCGTTTACAACTATCAACTTAGCGTTGCGGCGCAGGTGCACAGTGAAGATATGGCATTCGTTCCCGGCGTCATGCATACGGGATCGGATGGCTCAAAGCCGGAAGAGCGGCAGCTGAGGTTTGGATTTGACGGTTATTACGCCGGGGAAGCCGTTGCCTGGGGCTGGGAGAGTCCGATCCCCGTGGTTGAGTTCTGGGTCAACAGCCCTCCGCACCGGGTAATTATCCTTAACCCTAACGCAACGCACGTGGGAGTCGGCTACTTTGCTGATGGACGGGCTGAAAACATCTGGTACTGGACCGCAGAGTTCGGCCTGAAGCTGGAGTTTTTCGACCCCCTCCTCTCGCCAACGCCGCATTAAGCGTAAGCGTTTCACTCGCCGCAGATTGGGCAAGGCTTCTTGTATTCCACGCTAGTTAGCCTCGAAGAGATGCCTCCAATGCCAGAGGGAGGTAAGGCAGTCATAGTGGACTGCCGCTTCAGTCTGGCCGACACGGATGCCGGCTGGAATGCCTATCTCGCCGGACACATTCCCGGCGCAATCTACGCTCATCTCGACCGGGACCTGAGCGGTCCACCAATCACGGATCGTGGACGGCACCCGCTGCCGGCGCCGGACGCACTGCGAACGTTCTTTGGCCGGCTTGGGATCGCAGAAAACGTACAGGTGATCGCCTATGACGACGGCGGAGGAGGCTACGCGGCGCGCCTCTGGTGGTTGCTGCAATACATGGGCCATGAGGCAGCAGCTGTGTTGGACGGAGGGTGGCGCGCCTATTTACAAGCGGGCCTACCAGTTAGTACTGAAGTGACCGCGAATCCGCAACGTTACTTTGAAGGCGCTCCGCGAACGGATTGGCTCGTGGTGGCGGAGGATGTACCCCATGCCACATTGTTGGTTGATTCGCGGGCGCGGGAACGATTTCTGGGTGAGGTAGAGCCTTGGGATTCTGTCGCCGGACACATTCCTGGGGCAGTGAACTTCGACAACATGCAGAACATAGCCGCCGGCGGCTGCTTCCTGCCCAAGGACGAATTGAGGCGACAATTCCTGGAGCTATTTGCGGGGTGCCCGTCCGAGGAGGCGGTGTTCTATTGCGGTTCCGGCGTCAGCGCTTGCCAGAATCTGTTGGCGCAGGCGCATGCGGGCTTGCCTATGGGGAAGCTATATGCCGGCTCTTGGAGCGATTGGATCAGCGAACCGGGCCGGTCGATCGCGACCGGCCCTGAATGACCCACCCCACAGCAGTCAACAACGCCCTCTCCTAATGACCAGCAAGGCGCTTCTGGAGCAACTCCTTGAGGGTCGGACGGCCAATCTCTTGCAGCTCATAGCGGACGCGCTGCGACGGCTGCCGGATGTTGATCAGCCTCCCAAGGTCTATGGGCGTGGCGATGATCACCATTTCAGCGGGAGTACTGTTGACGGTCTCTTCTAGATCGGCGATCTGGTCGCCGCCGTAACCCATTGCCGGCAACACGCCGGCTGCATTTGGATATTTTTCATAGGTGGCGGCAATTGATCGCACCGCGTATGGGCGAGGATCGATTACTTCTGAGGCGCCAAAGTAATCCGCCGCCACGCGACCCGCGCCATAAGCCATCTCACCGTGTGTGAGCGTGGGGCCATCTTCAATTACCAGAACTCGCTTGCCGCGGATCTCCTCCGGATTGTCAACAAACAATGGTGACGCAGCGCGCACAATCGTGGCCGCCGGATTCACCCGGCGCACGCTATTTTGTACAGCCACCACATTGTCATAATCAGCGGTATCTATCTTGTTGATCACCACGCAGGCCGCCATGCGCAGGTTGGTCTCGCCTGGGTGGTAGCTGACCTCGTGGCCGGGCCGGTGAGGATCGGCGATGACTATATGAAATTGAGAGCGCAGGAAGGGCAGGTCGTTGTTGCCTCCGTCCCAAACGACGACATCCGCCTCGGACTCAGCCTGGCGCAGAATCGCCGCATAGTCCACTCCGGCATAGATGACCGCCCCCATCTCAATGTACGGTTCAAACTCCTCTCGCTCCTCAATGGTGCACTCGTGACGCGCCAGGTCTTCGTAGGTGGCGAAGCGCTGCACCGCCTGAGCCGCCAGGTCGCCGTAAGGCATCGGGTGGCGGATGGCGACTACCCTCTCGAAACCAAGCTGCTGCAATGACTGCACAACCTTGCGCGAGGTCTGGCTCTTGCCCGAGCCGGTGCGCACTGCACCGATTGACACGACCGGCTTGCTCGACTTCAGCATGCTGCGTCGCGGCCCCAGGAGCCGGAAGTCCGCCCCTGTTGCCTGCACCCGTGCCGCCTGGTGCATTACGTACAAATGTGACACGTCAGAGTAGGAGAAGATCACCTGCGTGACATCATGGGCAGCTATCAGTTCCTCCAGCCTGTCCTCCGGGAAAATGGGAATTCCCTCGGGGTACAGCTCTCCGCTCAGCGCGGGAGGGTATCGCCGGCCGTCGATGTTGGGGATCTGAGTCGCCGTAAATGCGACTACACGATATTGGGGGTTGTTTCGAAACAGCGTATTGAAGTCGTGAAAATCTCGCCCCGCAGCGCCCATTATGACAATTCTTTCGGTAGAATCAATGCTCATTAATGCCTCACTTGCAACTTATGTCTATTAGCGCCGACGCGCACCTGACCCCATTTCTCTGGTAGGCGCGCAGGTCCGGGACCGAATGATACCAAATGTTACCGATTCATCCACTGTCTTGTTTTCGTATAGGAGTTGCCCGTTCGACCAGTTCGCTTACATTATGTCGATATAACTGGTCAATGTGCTAGGCAGTGTTATAATGTTGGTCAGTAAAATGACATTATGTCTGGTCGCATTATAGCGCTGACGGCTTGGTTTGGAAGCGTGCACGATAGGCCTTCAGGAGTGGCCAGCAATGAAAGACGAGATAACTGATTTCTTAGAATACTACCGGGCGGAGAAACACTACTCCGGCAATACAATCGCGGCCTACAGGAATGACCTTGGGCAATTTCAGCTCTACCTCGAGACCGAGTTCAGCGACATTGACCAGTGGAGCCAGGTAACGCCCGAGATAGTGACTGGGTACGTGGATCTCATGTCGCAGCAAACATATGCTGCCTCCTCAGTCGCCCGCAAAGTAGCAGCCATCAAGTCATTCTTTGGCTACCTGGCGCTAACCGGGCAAATGGACAGCAATCCGACCGTGGAGATTGACTCCCCAAAGGTCGAAAAGCGACTCCCGAAAACGCTGACCGCTACCGACATTGACCACTTGCTGGCTGCACCCCGTGAAGGTCAGGCCCCAAAACATTTGCGCGATACCGCCCTGCTCAGCCTGCTCTACGGCACCGGCATGCGCGTTTCGGAGCTCGTCTCCCTGCGCGTTGATGACGTTGACCTGGAAAACTCCCAGCTCGCCTTCACCGGCAGAGATCAGCAGCAAAGAGTTCTCCCGTTTGATGAGGAGACCCGAGAAGACCTGGCTGAATATCTGGAACAAGGCCGGCCACACCTGGCTCGCGACGACCGGGAAAGGGCGCTATTTCTGAACCATCGCGGTCAGCAACTCACCCGTCAAGGGCTATGGCTGATCATCAAGGCCTACGCGCGTGAAGCAAAGCTAAGCGATTCGGTAACGCCGCATACCTTGAGGCATAGCTTTGCCACTCATAAGCTCGAGAGCGGCGCCGACTTACAGCGTCTCCAACAGCTATTGGGTCATGCCAATATCTCGACCACCCAGATTTATGCTCAGCTATCGGAGCTAGAGGAGCATGCAGAGCTCTAGGAGGAGGACCAGCTGAAGTGAACGCACAGTTCTCACTTGCGCAATATCAGGACGCTGCAGACTATGTTCGGGCGAGAACGGCGACCCGGCCAGGTGTTGCGCTTGTCTTAGGTTCGGGCCTTAGTAGCCTGGCGGAGGGTGTCGAAGCTCCAACCGCCATCAGTTACGAGGACATCCCCCACTGGCCGGTCTCTACGGTGCCCGGCCACGCCGGCCGGCTGGTGCTGGGCCAAATGCAGGGGAAGGAGGTCCTGATCATGCAGGGCCGCGTGCACTACTATGAGGGCTATTCAGTCCAGCAAATCACCTTCCCCGTCAGGGTAATGAAGTTGCTGGGCATTCATACCCTGGTGCTCACGAACGCCGCGGGTGGCTTGAATCCCGCCTTTCACGCCGGCGACCTCATGCTGATCCGCGATCACATCAACATGGTCGGTTTGGCCGGCAGCAATCCCTTGCGTGGGCCGAACGACGAGACGTTTGGAGTGCGCTTTCCGGATATGACCATGCCCTATGACCAGGCGTTGCGTGGTCTTGCGAAACGGGTCGCTGCGGAGGCCGGGATTCAGCTTCAAGAGGGAGTCTACGTCTTCGTTGCCGGCCCCAGCTTTGAGACGCCGGCTGAGATTCGCTACCTGCATCTCATTGGAGCCGATGCCGTGGGGATGTCTACCGTTCCTTCTGTCGTCGCGGCTAGGCACGCCGGGATTCGTGTGTTGGGCATCTCCACCATCACTAACATGGCCAGTCCGGACCCCGTGCCCGATCATCAGGTAACACACAGCGAAGTGCTGGATGTTGGCGCTCGGGTGGTCCCACAACTGGCGACCGTTCTTAGCGGTGTTGTGCGCGAGCTATAGCCGCAAGCACACCGGCATTCCCCGTTCCCGCCATTCGGTCCCTATTTAACTCTGGTTCGACGCCGGCCAATGGAACGCGTCTACGTATTTCTCATCCGTAACGATATCTGGATATATATTCTTTGCTTTCTGGGCTTGATCTGGTATTCGAGCGAGTTGATTCGCGCCAGCCGGGCGTTGCAGCGAGCGATGTTTGGTCTGGAGCGGGAGACTGCCATCCGCGCGCGCAACGGCGCGCTCATCTTTGTGCTTACCTTCGCCGGAATCGCTTCCGTTGTTGCCTTCGTCAACCTCCGCATTGCCCCCACGCTTCCCGCGGACCTGCTGAAACCACCGACGCCGACGCCCGATCCTTTCGCCATGCCGTTGCCGGCAGAACAAACCGGCCCGCCAACCAGCGCCCTGACCCCAACCTCCCCAATTGCTGCGACAGTCACGCTGCCTTCAGTGGGCACAGATAGCGGTCCGGCTATTCCGACCGCCTCATTCACAACGACGGCACAGATTGCCACTGTCAATCCGATTGTGCTGCCCACAGTGACCGTCGTTGTAGCCGGCTGTTCCTCTACCGTAAATGTCACTGACCCACGAGATGGCGACAGCGTGGTTGGAAACGTGTCCTTCTTTGGCAGCGCCAACGTTCCTTCGTTTGCGTACTTCGAACTGGATATTCGCGGGCCGCAAACCAATGATCGCTGGGCGTCCTTGCTTGGCCGGCGCATTTCGCAGCGGGTGGAGGACGGGTTGCTGGCCACTGCCGATCTCACAGCCTGGTCGCCCGGCGATTATGAGGTCCGGCTATCCACTACCAACGAGCAAGGGCAGGTGACAAACCAATGTATCTTGGTGATTACGTTGCTGAGCCCTTAGGGGCCGCCGTTGCCGATTACCGGGACCCGTGGAAGGATCTTGGCATCGCCTAATTTCAGGAAGCCAGGCCATTCAAGAACATATCGGACAGTAATTCCGGCAACTCGCCCCAGCGTTCGTGCACAGTTTGCTCACCCATCAGCTCCAGCGCCAATAGCCCAAGGATTACCGCGGCAATGGAGCGCGACACCAGCGCCGGGTCCAATGAAAGGCGCGCCCCGCCCGGCTGCCGGCTCTCCACGAACAATGTCGTCACATCCAGATTTGGGAGCAGGACTTGTTGCCGGTAGATCTCCTGCAGTTCCATATCCAGGAGTAGCTCCGGCAGCAGCGCCTGAAACAGCTCCCGGTTCGCCATCATGAATGCCATTTGCCGGCGGAAGTAGGCTGGTAGAAACCGGGTGAGATCACCGCCCACGCCGGCCCCATAAGAAGACGCCCGCCCTTCCGCCTGCTGTAACCGAGCCAGCAAACCACGCATCAAGTCCGCTTTGTTCCGGAAATAGTTATAGATGGTTCCGGCGGCAATGCCGGCCTCAAGAGCCACATCACGAACAGTGGCGCTATGAAAGCCCTTTTGCCCAAAGACCCTACCCGCGGCATCGAGTATCTGCCGCTTGCGGGCCTCGACCACCTGTTGCTGGAACGAATCATTTGATGCTGTCATGCTTGAACCATCAACTGAACGGCAGTTTCAAAACTTTGATCCATCATTCATCGCGATGAATGGTTGTTCAGCGCAATGAATGCATGTTCATTTTACTGGAAAGTGTGTGACTTGCAAGCCCGCGCTTTCAGAATTGGTGAGGCCGGGAACTGCACGCGGCCTCGAATGAGACCCGAATTCTCGTCGTGGCTGAAATGGGCCTATTGGGTTGTGACTACTGATCGCGTGAGGCTGGTTAGTAGTAGCCCCCGCCCCCTTTGCGCGGCGCGTTCGTCAGGGTGGCTCCCACGATGTTAACTTTGGCCTTCTCCAAGAGTTCCTTAGCTTGCGCGGCATGGTCACGCCGCGTCTTGCCGGCCTTGACTACCAGTAGCGCGCCGTCCACCTTTGCTCCGAGCACCGCGGCGTCGGTCAACCCAAGCACTGGCGGCGCGTCAAACAGCACGATGTCGGCCTGCTCGATTAGAGTGCGTATGACTCGATCGGTCTGCTTGGAACCCAGCAAGTCAGCCGGATTGGGGGGCTTTGGTCCACTTGTCAGGAGCCACAAGTTCTCGACCGTTGTGGCCTGTATGGCCGGAACCGCATTCTCATCCAGAATGGCGTTTGTCAGCCCTTCCCCATTCGGCAGATTGAAGAATTCATGCAGTTGCGGGCGTCGCAGGTCACAATCCACGAGGATGGTGCGCCGGCCACTCTGAGCCATCGTCACCGCCAGATTCGCGACCGTAGTGCTCTTGCCGGCTCCCGCAGTGGGCGACGTGACCACCAGGGTGCGAATTGGTCTGTCAACACTGTAAAAAGACAGGTTTGTCCGCAGGCTGCGATATGCCTCGCTGATTGGCGACCGGGGATCGCTGATTGTAATTAGCTCTTTATTCACAGAATACTCGCCTCGCTAGTTACCTGCATGAGCTCTGGTCGCTGGACTCCGTCATGCATACTGTTCTTACCGCTTCGGGATCTCGCCCATCAGCTTAAGTCCCAATGCTTCGACCTCAGGCTGATCCCGGAGTGTCGGATCAAAGTACTCAACCAGGAACGCCACTCCTACGCCAACAATGACTGCCAGCCCAATTCGGATCGGCAACTCCAGCTGGGCGCGCAATCCCCCCGGCACTTGATTCACAACAGCTTCATCCAGCTGAACCAGCATCGCCGTCTCACCACCGAGTTGCGGCAAGGCCTCGGCGTTTTGCTCCGTCAGGACGGTTGTTGCCGCACCTATCATCTGCTGCAACAGTTGTGGATCATTGGCCGAAAGAGAAATGAGTAGCATGCTACGGGCATTGTCAACCGCCAGGCCGCCCTGAATGACTCCTGCCGGCACGGATAGCCCGGCGCGAGCTAACTCCTCACTGACTGCCTCGCCGAAGCGATTGCCGCGCACCCAATCCGCTAACCCATTGACGATGTACTCGGAGGCAAGCCAGTTGAAGTAACGCTCCTCATCCGAACGGTTAAGCGCCTCACTGGCAGGAAACTGGCCGACTAGAAAGCGAACGCCTACGTTATAGGCCGGAGGTGGCGCCTGATAGGTTGCCAGCCCAATCAGCAGCACCAAAATGGTAGGTATCAATGCCAGCCACCAGCGCCGGCGCAAGATCTGCGCGTAAGCTCTCAGTTCCATTTTTCTGAATTGTCCGCCGAGGGTGCCTTGGTGTCCGGCAGGCCCAGTCCGGCGACCCTTTCCATCATGCAGCGCTCAACAAACCGGCTGATCTTATGGCGAAAGACGCCGCTATCAAACTTCATGGCATGGGAGCGAATGAAGTCCGGGTCAGCGGCGCACGGATCGTAGGATTCGACCGCCTCGACAATTGCCTCGACCGTCTGCGCCTCAAACAAGATGCCGGTCCCTGGGACAACTGTCTCCAGCGCGCCCCCGGCAGCATACGCAATCACCGGCCGGCCGGCTGCCATTGCCTGAATGGGCGCGATACCAAAATCCTCTTCGCCGGGGAAGAGGAATGCGCGGCAGCCGGCAATCAATCCAGGCAACTCATCATCCGGCACATAGCCCAAGAACTTCACGGTTGGACCGGCCATTGCTTCAAGCCGCGCCCGGTCCCTACCCTGTCCGGCGATGAAGAGCACCCGGCCAAGGCGGTTAAAGGCCTCAATCAACAGGTCAATCCGCCGATAAGGCACCAGCCGGCCAAGCATCAGGTAGTAGTCTTCAATGCCTGAAGCCGGTTTGAAGCGGCTGGTGTTGACCGGTGGAAAGATAATATCGGCCTCGCGCCCATATATCTTGCCGATTCGACGACGGACTTCCTCTGAAATGGCGATGAAGTGGTCAACACGACTTGCAGCGGAGCGATCCCACATGCGCAAATATGACAGAAATGGAGGAAGCAGCCAGCGGGCAAGCCGGTTAATGTTCTCCTGTTCAGCGTACTGCGGATATCGCCACAGAAAGCGCGTGGGCGTGAGGCAATAGCAGATGTGAACGGTATCTGTATCGGTAACGATACCATGGCAAAAGCCGCTCTTGTTACTGATTACCAGATCGAAACCGCGTAAGTCGATACTCTCGAATGCCAGCGGATAAAGGGGAAGATAGAGCTGTTGCCGTTGGCGGGACCAGGGTAATCGGTCAATGAACGAAGGCCGAATATCCCACTCTTGCCAGGCGGCGGGCATCTTCTTGCGCCAGTAAAGCGAAGTAAAAACGGGCGCGTCAGGGAAAAGGGCCACCAGCTCCGTGAGGACGTCCTCCGCTCCCCCAAGTTGATTTAGCCAGTCATGTACCAGCGCTACCTTCAAGACCGCCCTCCAGCCACCGCCTTCCGGGCAGAAACCGACCGAACCAGGCGCATTTAGAGACCGAGACGCTCCATACGCGCTGCCAACTCCGCCTCAACTTCCAGGCTTTGCATGGCGCCGTCTAACTGGTTGTCCAGGCTGTCTGCCTGCAGCTCCCAGGCAGCGTCCGCGTGATCAAGTCGCCGGCGAATATTCTCGGCCGCAGTGGACAATTCACTGTCACCGGCTCCCACCAGGTTATCCAGAGACCTCATTGATTGCGTGGAAGCTTCCCTGGCCTTTGCCAACTGCAACAGAAATCCTAACTCCTCCCGTTCCTGTCTGGCGATAGCCAGCCGGCCCTGCAGCTTGACATCCACATCCCGCAACTGTTCGGCGGCGGACACCTGGCGTTCCAGCGAGGCGTCATATGTACTGATCAACTCCATGGTGGAGCTGAACTGCTTTTGGGTTACCATGGCCTCCGTGCGGCGATCGGCTTTCAGATATTGATCAATCTCCCAGTCGAGCCGGGCGGCCTTCTCGGCCAGGTTATCGCGCCGGCGCTTTGTAGCCGAAACCTGGGCGATCATGGGAGCGACTGTCTGACGAAAATGCTCCAACTCGCGCTCCGCCTGCCGGATGTATTCATCATAGACGCTCAGATCACTCTTATCGATAGCCCGGTCGGCCATCTCGTGCAGGTTTGCTTTGAAGAGTGTGCGAAGTTTCTGGAATAAGGTTGCCATCGGAGCCATCCACCGCTGCGCCGGAGAATATGAAGGATTATACTCTTTAACAGGACGAGGCAAAAACGAGCGCGATGCACTCAATCAACATGCAGGCCGGCCACCTCCAGCCATTGTGAAACTTCTGTGTTCAGCACACCCCATCGAAGTCGCCCGCTCGGTGTAAGCACCATGAACTGATTGTCCAGCCAGCTGACGAAACCCAACGGCCCTCCTGGGCTATGAGGCGTTTGGAGAACCGGCTTGCCATCCACCCAAAAGAAGCAGCCGGAACTCTGCCACGATAGCCGGTATTCGTGCCATTCGGTCATGTCCAAGTCCAGTGAAAGGAAACTGATACCCAGGCTCCTCTGGACCATTGGCCACAGCCGTTGCCTGAGCCGGCCAGACTGGCAAAGCAGAACGACGATGGGTGCAAATGGCGCCCAGGAAAGCGCTCTTCCAGTTGTTGCATCCAGCGTTCCCGCGAACCAGCCCCTCCCGGCTCCCTGTGGCGCCAGCGGCAGATCGGTGGGCGGCGAAGCAAAGAAGAACCAGGCTGCTTGCGGCAGCGCCGGCCGGCGCGTAGTCGGATCCCCGAACGGAGCATTCCAGAAGCCAAAGCCGGCCGTGCCGGTGAGCAGGTCGGCGTCATGTGAAAAGCGGGCCTTCAGCGAGAAGCTAGTTCCCGGCCGGTGAAGGTAGTTGCCCCGCCTGAGGCCGCCGTAGTTATCAAGCTGGGCATCTGCGTAATGTCCCTCAACCGGAGGGAGCTCAAGCCGGTAGCCGGTATCGAGGTCGGCGACGACTCCGCCGCCAAGCTCCAGCCGCCGCCATTTCTCTTTGCCATCGCTCATCTCTGCAATTCGCCTGCTAAGCGACTCCGCGCTATAATGTTGCGTTTGTTATTATCATGAATCTTGGTGCACGGTGCTAAGGGCCTCAGGGTCCGGCCCGTGTAATAATCCGAATAGGCTGTCAACTTACGTGTTGCGATTCCGGCAACACGACTCTAAAGAGGGTATTATGGCTGATTTTCTACAACGCATGGCGCCGTATCTGAGCATCATTGAGATTGTGCTCGCGGTAGTCGTGACCATTTTGGTGCTCATCCAGGCCAAGGGCTCTGATCTCGGTGGATTCCTTGGCGGCGGCGAGAGCACCTTCCGGACGCGTCGAGGCGTGGAAGCCACATTATACCGGGCCACAGTTGGGTTCTTCATTCTCTTTTTTGTGGTCACCTTCTTAACGTTCCTGGCGCTGGGTCAGAGCTAACAGCTACTCCAGATCCATCGGGTAATGAAACCCAACTTACATTGGCAGCTGCTGCTGGCCTTGGCGTGCCTGGGGCTAATTGTTTCCCTGTTTTCCTTTCAAGCACAGACGGCCGGGGGCCTTTGCGTAGTCTCCGTTCCGGCGCCGGGCGGAAATCTCGTGGAAGGGATAGTCGGTGCGCCGGTTCACCTCAACCCCTTACTGTCAGATACAAACCCGGTTGATAAAGAACTGGCCAGCCTGATCTTTGACGGCCTGCTTCTCTATGACAGCGAGGGCCGCCTGCAGCCTAATCTCGCCTCCTCCTGGGAGATCAGCGAGGACGGGTTGGCCGTCACTTTCACCCTGAGAGATGACATCTACTGGCACGATGGGGAGCCCATCACCGCCGAGGATGTGCTCTTCAGCTATGGGCTATTGCAAGATGAAGAGTTCCCCATTCCAGACGGGTTGCGCGCGCTTTGGCAAAGTATTCAGATCACCAGTGATGACCCTCTGCATGTGACCTTCACCATGCCGGAACCGAATGCGAGCTTCCTCGAGATGACTACCCGCGGAATCATCCCGGCGCACATTCTCGAGGATGTCCCCGTAGGCGAATTGGCAGAGCACGATTTCAACCGTTTCCCGGTAGGCAGCGGCCCCTGGATGGTTAATCAGCGGGCGAATTGGCCGAACACCGGCTCGCTGCAACTATCACCCAACCCTTCTTACTGGTCGCAGGGAATGCAAGTTAGCGGGCTGGAGTATCGTTTCTTCCATGACAATGACGCATTGATGGCTGCCTATCGAGCCGGTGAAATACAGGCGATCAACACCATCCCGCCAAGCCTGCTGCAGGACTATCTTCAGTTGCCTGGATTGCGACTGTTCACCGCGCCCGCCGCGCGCTACAGCCAGTTGTTGTTCAACCTGACCGAAAGCGGCTCGCCGGCCGTCTCAACCGCTGAGACCCGCCGTGCGTTGGCGCTTGGCCTGAATCGCCGGCAGTTGGTGGACGAAGTCCTTCAAGGACAGGGATTGCCGCTAGAAGGACCCTACTTGCCGTCTTCCTGGGCCTATGACCCGGCACTCCTGCCGGCCCTGAACTACGATGCGGCGACTGCCGTTTCTCTGCTGGAGAGCGCTGGCTGGACTCTGCCGGCAGGCTCCACGGTACGTCAGAACAACGGCGAGCCGCTGGAGCTCGACTTGCTATTCTGGGACGTCCCACCCTATCGAGAGATTGCCGAAAAGGCAGCCAGCGATTGGGCTGAACTTGGGGTACGGGTTTCGATGCAACCCGAGAACCTGAGCGGGTTTCGCGAGGCCCTTGCCGGACGCGATTTCGATGTGGCGCTGGCGGATGTAACCCCTCCAGGCGATCCCGACCTTTATGATTTTTGGAGCCAGGAAGCGGTTGTCCGTGGCCAGAACTTTGCCGGCTGGAATAATCGCCGGGCAAGCGAAGCGCTGGAGCAGGCCAGGCGGGTTTGGTCCGATGAAGAGCGCCTACCTCTTTATCAGGCGTTCCTGGGTTACTACAACAGCGACTTGCCGGCTCTGACCCTCTTTCAATATGTCTACAACTATGGACTGAGCGACACAGTGCACGAGGCCGAGATCGGCCTGATCGAGAATCCGCGTGAGCGATACCAGACGCTTTCCTCCTGGTTCCTGTTGTTCCGGGATGTCCTGGTAGGCTGCCCCGAGGGCGCTTCGTCGTAAGCTACAGATCGCGCCCCACTCCCGGCGTCAGTGAGGACACTTCAGTCCGCCGCCACGTTTCCGGGGCCTGCTCCAATTACTCGTTCTAATCGCACCTTAACGCTCCAACTGCGTGTCTATCAGCCGGCCTGTGTATATTGTAGGAGCCTGAACGAAACGAAAATGCCGAGTTCGGCGTCATTATGGTAGTGGAAGAGGAAGAAGAGTTAGCACCTGCCGAAAAGCAGGGAATTGAAGTCGAGATCGTGGAACGACCAGCGAGCGCGCGGCTGGAATCGTTCGCGGTACTGTTTCTCTTGCTCATTCTATTGCTTGGCGCCTACTTCCGTTTCACAGGACTGAACTGGGACGACGGCACCCATTTGCACCCGGATGAACGTTTCCTAACCAGTGTAGCTGCTGCACTCCGGCCCGTTTCCGACCCCCTTGCCTACCTCAAGACATCCGAATCAACGCTCAATCCATACAACGCCGGCTTTGGCTTCTACGTCTACGGCAATCTGCCCATGACGCTAACGCGCTATGTCTCCGAGTGGGTCACGCAGGTATGCAGCGGCTTTGCGGACGCCTGCGACCACGTCTATTCCAGCTACGACGGCGTACATCTGGTCGGCCGGGCGCTGTCCGGCCTGATCGACCTGGTTACGGTTGCCTTCACGTTTCTCATCGGACGCCGGCTCTACGACTGGAGAGCAGGTTTGCTGGCTGCGTTCTTGTTCGCATTGGCCGTACTGCCCATTCAGCAATCGCACTTTTTCACCACTGATAACTGGTCAACGGCATTCGTTACCGTGGCCATGTACTTTGCCGTCCGCACCTCACAGAACGCTCCTCAAAAGCGCTGGTGGCTGTTATTTGGGTTGTTTCTGGGCCTTGCGGTAGCCTCGCGGATCAACGTGGCGTTGCTTGCCCTGATGGCGGCAGTCGCAGCATTCATTTGGCTGGCGAGACAAAGCACGGGACGGCCCGCGATTGACTACCTCACTTCCCCGGCCGGCAATCGTGACCTGCGCACAATCATTCTCGGCCTCCTGATTGCCGGACTGGCATCCATCATTACCTTCCGGCTTGCCCAGCCTTACGCCTTTGCCGACAGTGCGCTGGCTGCGGAAACCGCTGCCGCAGCCGGTAGCAATCCGTCCGTGCTGTTGCAGACGCTACAGGGAGCAATTGGTTTGAACCCGCAATGGGTCAGCAACATGGTGGAAATACAGGGGCAACAAAGCCCTGAAGCGTCGTTCCCTCCCGCCCTACAGTGGACGGATCGAACCGCTATTGTCTTTCCCTGGACAAATATGGTGCTCTACGGCGTGGGGCTTGCCGCCGGCCTGATGGCCTGGTTTGGCTTCTTCTGGGCCGCCTGGCGCGTTGTGCGCGCGCGCCCGGATTGGTATGCCCACCTCTTGCCTGTGGCCTGGATCACCCTCTACTTTCTCTTTACGGCTACCCGCTGGGTCAAGTCGATGCGCTACTTGTTGCCCGTCTATCCCTTCCTGCTGATTTTGGCTGGTTGGGCGATGGTCGAGCTTTGGCGGCGCGCCGGGACGCGCCCAATCAGGCGGGCCGCAGTCGCCGGCCTGACCGGCCTCGTGCTGCTCTCAACTTTATTATGGGCAAACGCCTTTGTGGAGATTTACCGCCAGCCGCTCACCCGTGTGGCTGCTTCAAGGTGGATGTACGAGAATGTGCCCACCGCTGTCACCCTGCTCTATTCGGCCGGCGGCGAAACACGCGAGCTACAGCTGCCGTCCAGGGGCTTTACCCTCACGGCCGGTCAAACGCCAAACGCTTTTGTCTATTTCGAGATGCCGGAAGATGGCGAGCTTCTCGGTGTGCGTTTCAACTACCTCTCCGATCCGGCCGGGGGACCGACTGCAGAAAGCGTCCGCGTGACACTCAACAACGCGGCCGGCGAACCAATTGCTTCCGGGCAAGCGGAAAGTGCGCTTGGGCCGGAAGAGTCAACGCTGTCCGTGGAGATGGATCGCGCGGCGCTGACCGGCGGCGAGTCGGCCGGCCTGAGCATCAACCTGGAAGCCGGTGATTCAGTACTGGCTGATACCAGCCGGATAGTAAATGAACACTGGGATGACCTGTTGCCGGCCAACGTTGACGGTAAGAACGGATACGGCAACTACTACACCGAAGTAACCGGGGGACAGCGGCCGATCACGTGGCCCGACACCAATGAAGAGAAGCGCCAGGCCATGTACGACTGGATTGATGAGGCCGACTATATCGCGTTGAGTAGCCAGCGCGCCCTGTGGTCAACCCCCCGGCTCCCCCTCACCTATCCACTCAACATTCGCTACTACGAGGCACTTTTCAACGGCGACCTGGGCTTCGAGTTGGTAAGCCAATTTCACGGCGACCTACACATCGGCCCTCTGTACATTAGCGACACAGGTGGAGAAATCGGATGGGGGCGACTCCCACAGATCGGTTGGCCTCCGCCCGGCGATCTGGCCGCAGAAGAGGCGTTCAGCGTGTACGATCACCCGCCGGTGTGGATCTTCCGCAAGACGGATGCGTATGATCCGGCGCGTGTACGGGAGCTGCTGGGCAGCGTGGACCTTAGCGAAACGGTAGTAATGAACCCCGGACAGGCTACCAGCGCGCCAAACGGGTTGCTCTTGACGCCGGAAGAACAGGCCGTCCAGCAGGCCAACGGCACCTTCAGTTCCCTATTCAATGCGGACAGCATTGTGGCTCGCAATTCGCTAGTGGCCATGATCGTGTGGTGGTTGGCAGTAATCCTCTTTGGCTGGGTCACCTTCCCGCTGGCCTTCGTTGTCTTTCGCGGCTTTCCCGGCAGGGGCTACGCCCTGGCGCGCATTCTGGGGATTCTACTGGTCTCATATTTCGGCTGGCTTGTTGCCAGCCTTGGATGGCTACCAAATAGTCGCGGGACATTGGCGTTAGGCGCATTGTTGCTGCTGCTCGTCAGCCTGCTGCTCTATGCCGGCCAACGCCGAGTAATCAATGCATGGTTGCGAGAAAACTTCGCATACATCGTATTCGTGGAGCTGTTTGCCCTCGGCTTCTTCCTCCTGGCCGTGCTTATCCGGCTTGGCAACCCCGATGTGTGGGATGTCATTTGGGGCGGCGAGAAGCCGATGGACCTCTCCTACTTTACCGCCGTGTTGAAGAGCACCACCTTCCCGCCCTACGATCCCTGGTTTTCCGGGGGATACATTAACTATTACTACTACGGCTTCGTCTTTGCCGGCGTGTTAGCCAAGTTGCTCGCCATTCCGCCGGCCACCGCCTACAACCTGATACTGCCCATGCTCTACAGCTTTACCGCGCTCGGGGCATTCAGCATCGCCTACAACGTCGCCACAATCCACCGCCTGCGAGCCTCAACTCACCTGCCGGGAACTGAGCCGGAAGGGCGGGTTTCTTCGCGCCGGGCACGACTGCGCAGAGCGCTGCCTCCGGGACCAGTGATGGCAGGGGTAGCCGCCGCTGCATTTTGCGTGCTGTTGGGCAACCTGGCTGAGGTGGGTCTGCTGCTGGAGAGTTGGCAGCGCGCAAGCAACCTGGTCATAGATAGCGGCGTCGCGGCGCTTGACGGTCTCGCTCGTACCGCAGATGGCGCATTCAGAGTGTTGTTCGCCGGCCAGACCCCGGCAATCGGGACGGGCGACTGGTTCTGGACGGCCTCACGAGCGATCAATTCCAACCCGGGCGAAGCCGGGCCGATCACCGAGTTTCCCTTTTTCACCTTCCTATATGGCGACCTGCACGCTCATATGATCAGCCTTCCGCTAACTCT
>CAYVQP010000005.1:87639-101635 GCA_964452775.1 uncultured Ardenticatenaceae bacterium
GTCGCGCTGACCTTAACAATTGTCGCCGGCTTACTCGGTATCCGGCCCGGCCTGCCCGTTGAAAGGCGCGTGGTACTGGTCCTCATCTCCTCTGCGCTTGGGTTAACTGCCCTGGTGGAAGTTATCGTGTTGGATGGCGACGTCGGCCGGATGAATACCGTCTTTAAGTTCTACATGCAGGTGTGGAGTATGCTCAGTATTGCCTGCGGTGTCGCCGTGGTTTGGGCATGGCCTGTTGTGACCGGCGAATGGGGCCGAAGCAAGCGGCGTATCTGGCAGGTGGCCCTGGCTTTGCTGTTGCTTTCGGCTGCGCTTTATCCGATGTTGGCGACCAGAGCCAAGTGGCAGGTGCGTATGGCGCCGGAAGCGCCAAATACGTTGGACGGCATGGCGTTCATGCAGTACGCCAGCTATGGGGACACGGCCGCCGACGGCTCGCCGCGCACCATCTCCCTCCAGAACGAGTACGACGCGTTGCGCTGGATGCAGGACAGCATCGAGGGCTCGCCGGTCATAGTGGAAGCGCACGGCGGCAATCCCTACCGTTCCATAACCGGGCGGGTGGCCATGTATACCGGTCTGCCCACAGTGATTGGCTGGGACTGGCACCAACGCCAACAGCGGGCGACGGTGCCGGACACACTGGTTTGGAATCGCGTCAATGATGTCAAGACGCTGTATGACACCACCGATGCCGATCAGGCGCTGAGGATTCTGGACAAGTACGGTGTACAGTACGTATACGTCGGTGAACTGGAGCGAACCTACTATCAGCCGGCCGGCATCGAGAAATTCGAGCGGATGGTCGAGATGGGCCTGCTGCAACGGGTGTATGGCAACGAGGGCGTCAGCATCTACCAGGTGTTGGAGCAAGGATGATCTTGCCGGTTGAAGGTCGGGTGAGATAAGGGCATGTTACCGCTCTCCGACATGGCGGCGATCCTGAAATGGTGGCTGGTCATTACCTTGTTGGGTGTGGCCGCGACTCCGCTTGCCTATCGCCTGCTGGGCCGGCTTCCCGATCGCGGCTACGCCTTCAACAAGATGTTGGGCTTACTCATCGTAAGCTATGCTTTCTGGCTACTTGGGAGCCTGGGCATCCTCAGGAATAACCTGGGTGGCATTCTCGCCGCGCTGGTCATATTGCTGCTGTTGTCAATTTGGGCAGCCCGTGACCACAGGCAGCAAATGTTCGATTGGCTGCGTGAGAATCGCCGCTACATCCTTCTCGTGGAACTGCTGTTCCTGCTGGTCTTCGTCCTGTGGAGCTGGGTGCGCGCGCAGAATCCGGCCATCACGGCCACCGAGAAGCCGATGGAACTTGCCTTCCTCAATTCGGCCGGTCGCAGCCCGATCATGCCCCCACTCGATCCCTGGCTATCAGACTTTGCGATTAGCTACTACTATTTCGGCTACCTGATGACTTCCATCCTGACCCGGCTGGCTGCCGTTCCGGAAGCGGTTGGGTTTAATCTCGCAATCGCCTGGCTGGCCGCCGGCACGGCTGTTGGAGCGTTCGGCCTGGTATACAATCTGATTGCCGCCGAAAGTCGTCGCACGATGGCCCGCAGCGCAATAGCCCTGGGATTGGTCGCTGCCGTTGCGATCCCAATTGCCGGGAACTTGCAGGTGGGTCTGGAGGTGCTGCACGGAAACAACATGGGTTCCGCGGAGTTCTGGGCCTGGCTGGACGTGCGCGAGATAAACACTCCGCCGGATCCGGCCACCCCTCCCCGATATGATAGCGCCGGTTGGTGGTGGTGGCGCTCTTCCCGGGTCATCCATGAATACCAGCTATCCGGTCGCGCCGAGGAAGGACTGGAGCCGATTGCGGAGTTTCCCGGCTTTAGCTTTGTACTCGGCGATCTCCATCCACACGTGTTGGCCCTACCCTTCGCGCTATTGAGCCTGTCTGTTGCCCTGGTCTGGTGGTTGGCCGGCGCAAGTCAGGTTAGGAGGTCAATCCCTTCCGCTTCGAATGAGCACGACTCGGTTAGTCCGAGCCAACTGCAAAAGGCGCAGTTGCTCCTTTTCCCGGTTGACTGGCCTCTATTTGCCTTGACTGCCCTGGTACTTGGCGGGCTGTCGTTCCTGAACACCTGGGATGTTTTGATCCATCTCTTTATCGTTGTCGCGGCATTTACGCTGGGACGATGGCGCGCACAAGGGACCTGGAATCGGCGCCTGATCGGGCAGGGATTGCTGGTCGCGGGGTTGCTAGCCGTCACCGCCGCACTGCTGTACCTGCCGTTCTATTTCGGCTTTCGTTCCCAGGCCGGCCCGCCATTTCTGCTGCCTACCATGGTCTTCCCGACTCGGTTGGTCCACTATACGATCATCTTCGGTATGTCGCTCTTTGTGATCATCCTGCTGATCGCCACGCTGGTGTTACAGGCTCGGCGGCGGGAGTGGCGCATCACGTTATACACAGCCATTGGGTTGTTGCTTGGCCTCTTTGTCTTAATGCTATTTTTGGGTTGGCTTGTGGCCTCTACCGCCCAGGGCGGAAATGCTGTCACTCAATTAGCCGCTGAACTCCAGATCGCCTTGCCCGCGTTGCCCCTGGGTGACGGCTTGTTGACGCGGGTGCAGTGGGGATGGCTGGTCATCTCACAGCTCGCACCGGTGATAGTGACCTCACGCCTGACCGGCGGGGGGCTGATCCTGTTGCTGCTGCTCCTGGCCGGCCTGATCGCCATGTTGTGGAAGGCATACATTCCGCCACAGGACGTGATTTCGGGCCATGAAGAAACCAGCGACCCCGGCCAGAAGGCTCAACCCGCAGCGGTCGTCCTGCCCTTCGCCCTGTTGCTGATCATGACCGGCGTTTTGCTCAGCCTGGGGCCGGAGTTCGTCTACCTCAAAGACAACTTCGGCCAACGCCTGAACACGATATTCAAGTTTTACTATCAGACTTGGATCCTATTCGGCATAGCGGCGCTCTACGCCATCCATTATTTGTGGCAACATGCGCGCAAAGCCGGCTGGGTGGCGCTTGCCGGCTATGGGTTCCTTTTTGCTGTGGCGATCACCTTTCCCCTTCTGGCAGTGAACTCGCGGGCTGCGGAATATGGCGCCGAACCCACGTTGGACGGCATGGCGCAATTTGCCCGCTACAATCCCGGCGAGTACGACGCGATCATGTGGCTGCGCGACAATGCCGGCCCTTCTGATGTGGTGCTGGAAGCGGTTGGCGGGCAGTATAGTGGCTTCGGGCGGGTCTCCGCCCACAGCGGGCTGCCGACCGTGCTAGGCTGGCCGGGCCATGAATATCAGTGGCGCGGGGAGACGCCGGAGCCGGCAGAACGCGAGCCGGCCATAAGAGAGATTTACAGCGCAGAAGATTGGGCGCGCACGACCGAGTTGCTTGACCGATACAACATAGACTTTATCTTCGTCGGATCGCTTGAAGAGAGCAGCTATGGCGCCGGCATCCGTGAAAAGTTTGCCGGCCGACTTGAGACCGCCTACGAAAACGGCAACGTGGTGATCTACCGGTGGTTGCCGTCGTCCGCCAATTAGCCAGCTTGACGATTAAGTGCGGAACAATGATTGAACCAATTGCAGTAGACGGGCAAAGTTTGAACGCCAGGGTTGAGCGAATGGAGGCCAAGAGCTTGACCGCAGCGCATCTCTTGCTCGCGCTAATCATCGTAATGGCTGCGATCCTGCGCCTTGCCGGATTGGCCGATGCGCCGCTTTCGCTCGGCGAGGCGGCCCAGGCGCTGGCAGTCTGGCAGTTCTGGCAACCGGCGAACGAATTGCTGGCGGCTGCGACGAGCCCTGCCTACTTCAGCCTCACCAGCCCGCTCATGTTGGTTCTTGGAGATAGCGATGCCGTCATGCGGCTCGTCCCCGCGCTGGCCGGCATCGCCCTGGTCGCGATGCCCTGGCTGTTGCGTCGTCGCATCGGCGTCGCCGGCGCTCTCACCAACAGTTTGCTGCTCGCGATTTCGCCTACCCTCACCGCGATCTCGCGTACCGCCGGCGGCGATAGTATTGCGCTGTTTGCCGGATTACTATTGTTTGTCGCCTGGATTCGCTACCAGGATGAGGCGCGGATCGCCTGGTACTATTTGGCCGCCGGCGCTCTCGGTCTTGGCCTCGTCAGCAGCCAGTTGTTCTTCACGATTCTGCTTGGTCTCGGGTTGGCCTGGTTGGGACAACGATACATCGGACCACGGTTGAACGACGAACCGCCCAGACCAACCTATACCGAGAAGCGGCGCGGGTTACTGATTCTAGCCGGCAGCCTCCTGGCCTTCGGCGCAATGGCGCTGTGGAATCTGCCCGGTCTGGGTGATGCTGCCACCCAGCTAGGCAATTGGTTTCAGGGGTTTCTATCGCCCGCCGGCATATCAGCCTGGACCGCGCCGTTGCTCACCCTGATGCGGTATGAGCCGGCGCTGATCCTCCTGGGCATCCCCGCCCTGGCCTGGGCGGCATGGCAAGGACGCCCATTTTCCGTTTTGCTCCTGTACTGGTTTGTAGTGGGACTTCTCCTGGCGCTCTTGCAGAATCAGGCGCTTGCTTCGGTTGCCCCAGTGGCAGTCGCCGGCTACTTATTGATCGGCGTCTGGGCGCAGGGGATATTCCAGGCCGAGGCGGACGAGGAGGCGCTGGCGGAGTTGCCAATTCCTACGGGCTGGCTGCGCTGGGGGCTATTTGCGAGCCTGCTCTTGGCAGCGGCGGTCTTTGCCCTTAATCTCGGCCGGTATCTGCGCGTAACTGCCTCCACGCCGGAGCAACAGGGTCACCTGCTCCTGGCGCTCGTCGCAGTAGTGGTGGCGATCGCCCTGGTCAACCTAGTTCGAGCCTTTGACCGGGCAATCGCTTCACAAAGCACATTGTTGGCCCTGATTGTCATCATTACGCTTTATTCCTGGGGGACAGCCTGGTGGCTCTCCCACCCCGGCGCCAACGATCCGCGCGAACGCTGGGTATCCGGAGCCACAGACAGTGAAGTGCGCCTGATGACCGAAACGCTGGCGGAATCGTCGGAACAGGCTACGAACTCCAACGCGGACATCCGCCTCGTATCAGCCGTGGACAACCCGGTGTTGCGCTGGTATCTGCGTGATTTTCGCGCGACAAGGTTCGCAGACGCAAACTCCGCCGGCGCTGACACGGAGGCAATCATCACTTCCAGCGCAGAAGATCTGATGCTGGATAGCGACTACTTCGGCGCTGATTTCGGCCTATTGCGGCGCACATCCGGCGAAGCAGCTCCGGCGACTTCCGTGATTGATGTCATGAAGTGGTGGCTCTTCCATGAGTCAGCCAACAGTATTGTAGAGGATAGAGTCATATTGTGGCTGCGCACCGATACGGCGTTGGGAGAATCGAGGTAGCGGATGCAAGTGGCCGAGAGTGAAGTGATCGGTTACGCCAGCGCGGAGGCATTTGGGGAACTGCAAGGCTCCCTGGTGGATCGCTGTCTGGCCGGCGAAGAGGGCGCCTACACGCTGCTGTATCGCTTGAACGCCGAATACGTCTACCGGCTCTGCTACAGCTTGCTTCAGCACCGTGAGGATGCGGAGGAAGTGTTGCAGGACACATTCGAGTACGCATTTCGCCGGTTACGACGCTATGATGCCCGGCGCGCCGGCCTTAGGACCTGGCTCTATCAGATCGCCGTTAGCCGCTGCCGGAACAAGCGGCGTAGGCGTTGGCTGCCTCAATTTTCCCTGAGCGTATTCGACCAGGAAGAGCCGGCAGATGAGCAGGCTCCGGCGCCAGATGAACATCTGGCCCTCGATGATCGACAGCGCCAGGTGTGGGGCGCGCTTGGCCGGCTTTCACCTAAGCTGCGTGAGACGGCGGTGCTGCGCTACTATGACGAGCTGAGCTTTGCCCAGATCGGTCAGATCTTGGGCATAAATGCCAAGACCGCTGAATCGCGCATGCGTCTGGCGCATAAAGCGCTCAGGGAGTTGCTCGCTGAAGAGCAGGTGGATATCACATGAATCCGCCGGCAAGAAGCAATCAGACCCATGTGCAGCACCTGGCAGCGGATTACGTGCTTAACCTTCTGCCGGCAGATCAACGAAGGAAAGTTGAGGCGCACTCTCAGGAGTGTGAGACCTGCCGGGAAGCGATCGCCAGCGATCGCCGCCTGGCTGCCGGTGTGCGGCTCGCGCTGCACAACGCCGGCCGGCCGGAAGCGGGCCGGCTCCAGCAGCTCATGCCCCGGCCCAACGCTACTACCAACGCGAGCTTCCCGGGTCGTCTGCTGGGCATGCAGCGTAGCACTGTGTTGGCGCTGTGCCTGCTGGTGATGATGATATCTTTGGGAAGCATGTTGTTGGGCGAGTACGGGACCCAAAGGTCAATGACGCCAAATTACATAGCGACGCAGTTAGCCGCCACGGCGACAGGCCCGGCGGTCACTGCAACAGTTGTCCCGTCGCCAACTTCTACCCAGTCAGCCGGCGCAGAATTCCCCAGTTTGATGGACGCGCTCCATCACTATTCGTCGCCAGCTGCGCCCAGGCCAATCGGTACGCCGGTCGCTTCGGCCTCAAAGAGTCAGTCCCCGGCAAACTTACCCTAGAATCGCTTATTCCATATTGTGAACGATATGAGTGAATTGACACCCACAACTGACATCGCCCAATCGCCGGCCGGCGCATCCCCCTCCACGCTTCTCTCCCGTCCAATGTTAACCCTGGCAACACTGGATTGGGAGAAGATCACCTACATCGCCTTCTTTTTGATTGCGTTGATAACACGCTTGTGGGGTCTCGGCGATCGGGTGATGAGCCATGACGAGAGCCTGCATACTCAATACTCATATAGCTATTATCGGGGCGACGGCTATCAACACACCCCCCTGATGCACGGGCCTTCCCTCTTTCACATCACCGCCTTGAGCTATTGGTTATTCGGCCCAAGCGACTTTTCTTCCCGGCTTCCAGTGGCAATTGTCGGCTCCATCCTGGTCATCATGCCCTATTTCCTGCGCCGAGAGCTGGGCCGGGCAGGAGCGCTGGTCACCAGCTTCCTGCTGCTCATCTCGCCGATGATCACCTACTATTCGCGCTACATCCGGCACGACATCTACCTGATCACCGCTGCGTTGATTGTCTTCATCGCCACCTGGTATTACCTGGGCCGGCAGAGGGAGCGTTATATCTGGTGGTTTGTTGTCGCCCTGGCCCTGATGTTCACCACCATGGAGGCATCATTCATCTATGTAGCGATCTTTGGCGGCTTCCTGGCTATTCGGCTGGCGGTGCGCGTGCTGGGCGCTTCCTGGTTGCGACCGATGCTGCCCCACCTGAAGTGGCCGGCTGTCGTGCTGATCATCTCGCTAATCCTGATTCTGGGCGGGCTTGCCGGGGTGCGACTCACTGGCGCCGGAGCGGAGACTGCCGCCACTGCAACCGTTACCTCTGAGTCACAGGGATTTGCAGCGGACCCCAATGAAGAGCCGGATCTCTCGCAACCGGGAAGCCGGGACACAATTGAACGGGTAATGCGCTGGATGCAGGTAGCCGGTCTGGCCGGCCTGGCGCTGGCCTTGTTTCTTGCCGCCAGGGCCATGCGCCCGCATATTGACGAGTTCCCAGAATTCGACCTTATCGTGCTCTACAGCACCTTGCTCCTTCCCCTCGTCTCCCCGTTCTTAACCCGTGCTGCCGGCTACAACCCGCAGGATTACACACTCAATACTTGTCAGCTGCCCGGCCAGGAAACGATGAGCACGCTGCAACTCTTTGCCGGCAAAGTCTTTAACCCGGTGTGCTATCAGGCATTGGCTACTTCCGGCATCGCTCGCTCCGGCTTCTTCCTGGTTTTGACGCTGATAGTCGCCGTGCTGGTCGGACTTTGGTGGAACCGCCGCCGTTGGCTGATTGCCGCCCTCATCTTCAACGCCATTTTCATCACCCTGTTCACGTCGTTCTTCACCAATCCGAATGGGTGGGGCAGCGGAACGATTGGCTCCCTGGGCTACTGGCTGGAACAGCAGACAGTCCGCCGGGGAAACCAACCCGGCTTTTATTACTTCTTTCTGGTTCCCTTCTACGAGTTCCTGCCGCTCATCTTCTCGTTGCTGGCCATCCGCTATTGGACCCGACTTCATAGATTGAATGGGATAGTCGGCTATTGGCTGTCCTTTCTATTGGGCGCATTGTTGATATTCAGTTTTACCAACTGGCTGGTAAACCGGCGGGCGATCCTCGCCGGTGAGGCGGCGCAGCGGGACATTACGTTAGGCATAGTGTTCGCCGCGGTAACCTTACTGATCGGCTTCGTCTACTGGGTATTGAAGCGCGGCCCCGACCTTCGCCGGCAAAATGATCTGTCGCGCGGCTGGCGCGGCCTGGTTGCGCCGATGGAGCTAGTCGGGTTTGTTCCCAACCTCATCTGGTGGCTCGCCCTCACCTGGCTGGCATACTCGCTTGCCGGCGAAAAGATGCCCTGGTTGACCAGTCACTTCGTGATCCCAATGGCCTTGTTGTCCGGCTGGTACATGGGTTCGCGCTTTTCAAGCGCGAACAAGCGCGAGTTGCTCAGCCGGCGAAACCTTGCTTACCTCGGCCTGGCGACGCTCTTCATTGTGCTCACCTTTCTCACCATACAGCCGCTACTCGTCGGTCATGTTTCGCTGGGCGACCAGGAGGTTGCCAACCTTCGCGCCCTGGGACGGCTTCTGGGTAGCGTCATTCTGCTGGCCGGCGCTGGCTACTTGCTGTGGCGTTTCCGCGACCGATTGCACGCAAAGACCCGCCAGCTCACCTGGGTGCTGAGCGTCTTTCTCTTGTTAAGCCTGCTCACCATTCGCTTCACGTATATGGCAAGCTTTCCGAATGCCGATTACGCTCGCGAATTCATGGTCTACGCGCACGCCGCGCCGGCAGTGAAAGAAGTAGTACTGCCGCAGCTCGAAGAGCTCTCGTTGAGGCTCTACGGTGACCTGAGTATGCAGGTGGCCTGGGATGATGATTCCACCTGGCCGATGCAATGGTACCTGAAGGAGTTCCCCAACCGAATCTTTTTCGGCAAGACACCCAACCGCGGAATCACCGATGCGCCGGTGGTGATTGCCGGCAGCAGTAACTGGGCCAACGTCGAGCCGGTGCTGGGCGACGACTATGAGGCCCGTACGTACACTTTCCTCTGGTGGCCGACAGAAGATTACCGGCGGTTCAGCTGGAATGCGCTCTTCGGCCTGGCTGACTGGAAGGAGACGCCGGAAAGCCCCTACCCTTCTCCCCGCGGGTTGGGCGCTGCGGAAGTCCGCGAAGCGCTATGGAACATCTTCTTCCATCGTGATTACACAGACTATGGGCAGGTCTTCGGCAAGTCGCAGCAAGTCACAGCCGGCAAATGGGAGCCGCGCCATGAGTTGCGACTTTATATTCGCAAGGATGTGCTGGCAAACCTTTGGGATTATGGCGTCAGCGCCGCGGCCATTGAGCCGCCGGTTGATCCCTATGCGGAAGGCGAGATTCCATTTGCGCCGATAGCCGTCTATGGCTCGCCGGGAAGCGGTCCCGGCCAATTCACCTCCCCGCGCAACATCGCCGTCGGGCCGGACGGAAACCTTTACATTGCGGATTCGGGCAACCATCGCATTCAGGTTCTGGATTCCGAGGGCAACTTCCTGCGCGAATGGGGCCAGTTTGGTCCCGGGCCGGGTCAGTTTAGTGAACCCTGGGGCATTGCGGTGGATTCACAGTACGTCTACGTCGCCGATACCTGGAATTATCGTGTCCAGAAGTTCACCCTGGACGGCGAATTCGTGGATTCCTGGGGCGAGAGCGGCGTGGCCGCTGATATACCCGGCGACTCCGGCGGCTATTTCTTCGGTCCGCGCGACGTAGAGTTGCTTCCCGACAATCAGATAGCGGTTACCGATACCGGCAACCACCGCATACAAATCTTTGATCGGGAGGGGAACTTCATCAGGGCTATCGGTACGTTAGGCGGCCTGTTGGGCCAATTCAATGAGCCGGTCGGGATGGCCGGCGGGCTGACCGCAAACACTTATGTCGCGGATACGTGGAATGGGCGTATCCAAAAGTTTGATTCTGGCTTCTTCCCAATTATGGAATGGCCCATTGACGGTTGGGAAGGCAACTCCACCAACAACAAACCTTATGTGGCCGTTGACAGCCAGGGGCGAGTGTATGCAACTGACCCAGAGAATTATCGGGTCTTGATCTTCGATCCGTTCGGCATTTATCTGGCCAGATTCGGCCAGTTCAGCACCGGCAGTGACGGCTTTGGGCTGCCCAACGGAATCGCTATCGCGGATGATGACACGATCTACGTGACCGATGCCGTTAATGGCAGCATCCTTAAATTCGCCCCGATTTCCCTCAGTAGCCAGCCTCCCGACTCGCTCCAACCGGGCGCGGGAGAGTCTGAAGGAGATGCCGCTCCAGGAAATGGAATTGAAGCCCCGGCGGGCGAACAAGAAGGCGGGGCTGAGGAGATCGAGGTTAGTCCGACCGACTAACTGGCCGGGAACTATCGCAAGTGTTGGCGAGCCATAGCGACAGCGCCCCAGAGCGGCGCATCATCGCCCAGCGCGGCCGGCAGCACGCGCACGCCTACCTGCGGCAACGCAATGGCCTGAGCCGTCTCACGGACGATGCGCCACCAGTCCGGGCCGCTCTTAGTAACTCCTCCACCCAATACGATCACCTCTGGATTCATCAGGTTGGTCGCATTTCCCAATCCTACGCCGATGGCGCGCGCTCCGCGCTCCAGGATTTCATTGGCCACATCATCTCCATTGGCCGCTGCTTCAGCTATTAATTCGCCGGTCATGCCCTTAACGGCTACCCTCTCTCGCAAGTAACGGCCCTTGTCTGCTGCGCTTGTCGCCAGAAGGTCGGCGGCATCCAGAGCCATGTAAGGGCCTGACGCCAGCCGCTCCACACAGCCGCGCTTTCCGCATAGGCAGAGTGGGCCTTCCGGCTCTACGACCATGTGCCCAATTTCGCCGGCCATCCCATCTGCGCCGTGCCAGACTCTGCCATCCAACACCCAGCCGCCGCCGACCCCCGTGCTGACAGTAACGTACAGCGCGCTGTGAGTTCCTTGGGCAGCTCCATAGTAGAACTCGCCCAGCGCGCCGGCATTGGCATCATTGTCCACAGTCACCGGAGCATCAAATCGTTCTTCAAAGAGCCGGAGCAAGGGGGTTCCTTCCCAGTTCGGGACGTGATGCGAAAGGCGCACGATTCCGGCCACGTGATCCACAGGCCCGCCGAAGCTGATACCGATCGCCGCCGGCTTCATGGAATCCAGCATGGCAACCGCCTCCCGAAAGATGATTTCCAGGTCAGACTGGGCGCTCACCCCTACCCCAGTGTGCACACGCCGGTGCTCCTTCCAGGCGACCGCCGCCGCGTCGCAAATCCCCAGCGTGTGCTTGGTTCCTCCAAAATCAATGGCAAGTATTGTTTGCATGTTCAGGCCTCAGAGCAAGGTTCTGTTTGTCAATCCATATTGACTATGCGAAGGCGGATTCGATCTTGCAATGCATGCTTCATTCAGTTTCGTCAATCCGCTTCATTTCTGCTAGGATGATGTCCAAGTGGTATCCCAGGTAGCTTCTGACTGTCTGGTAAAGAGCCATCCGCCGGAGATGGCGGGTTGGCAGATTCCTGGCTTCGCGGGAGGATCTCATTGAACACGAAGGCTGCCAAATTGCTTATTTTGCTCTTGTTGCTGTCGCTGGCTGCATGTGGTGGCGGCGGCAGTCAGGCTGCTCCTACCGAGGAGGTTGCGGCGACTCCGGCCCCACCGGCGTCCACCGAACCGCCGCAAGTGGATGAGGCAGTCGCTAGCCCGACCGCGCAGCTTTCAGACGAAGCAGCGTCCGGCGACGGCCAGGATTCCGAAGCTGCGGATAGCTCAGGCGCTCTCACCCCCACCTCCCCCGGCGACCAGGCAGAAGCCGGCGCAGCCGGCGGTCCACTCGCCACCGCCCAGGCCAGCGGCCTGCCGATCAACCCGGATCCGGTCGTGCCGGGTGAGGCATACATCATTCTCGGCACAGTCATTAACGTTGCCATGATCCCCGCGGACGCGCCGCAGTTTCTCATTGAAGGCGACAACGGCGTACGCTACCGGGTAAACGCACAGCCGGTGGCGAACATTTTCGTCGAGGACGGATCGCAGTTACTGCCCTATCAGTTCAGCCCCGGACTGCGCGTCATGGCAACTGCTTTGCTGCCGGCTGATGCGACCGCAACGGACGTAGCCCAAACGACCGATCTGGTCATCCTCTTGGACGAATGAGCCGGGCATAGCAAGTCAGGCCAATCCGGCGCACCGATAGTTGCCGGTTCTACACACTCCTTACGGCTGATTGATCTGAGGTTCGTCCAGGCAAGTGCTCTCCCACCAGGAGCGAATTCGCCCGCCGACGGGTCGCTGGATGATTTCGTCCAAATAGGCGACTACGTCCCACAAACGCTCGAAGTCAACGCCGGTGCCGAAGCCCATCTTGTAAGCCAGGAAGACGAGGTCCTCAGTAGCCAGGTTGCCGGCTGCCCCTGGAGCAAAGGGGCATCCTCCCAGCCCACCGACGCTGCTGTCCACAATTCGCACGCCGGCCTGTATCGCCGTTGTCACATTTGCCAGGCCGAGAACCTGGGTGTCGTGTAAATGCACAGCCAGCCGGCTCATATCTGCGCGCCGGCCGATCTGTTCCATCAACGTCCCCACTTCCAGCGGATGCGCATGGCCGATTGTGTCGGCAATCGCCAGTTCGTTGACCTCCATATCCCAAATGCGCTGCGCGAAGGCGAGCGTCTTGCGGGGATTAGTCGGACCTTCAAACGGGCATACCCAGGCAGCCATCAGATAGACGCGAGTCCACACATTATCTTCTCGCGCCCTCTGCAGGAGTCGCGCCAATACAGCAAATGACTGTTCAGTAGACATCCGCGTATTTCGCTGGCTGAATGTCTCGCTCACGGAGACACCAAAGGCCATGCGCCGGCAGCCGGCGGCCATCGCCCGCTCGTAGCCGCGCTCATTGAAAACCAGGCCGACAAAGTCAACCGCCTTGTCCGAGTACTTCGCCACGGCGGCCGCCATGACCTGATCGGCATCAGCCATTTGGGGCACGGCTTCCGGATGAACAAAGCTGGTCAACTCGATGCGAGGGAGTCCAACCTCAACCAGCCGGTCAATCAGCGCCAACTTCTGCGCGGTCGTCACTGGCGTGGCTTCATTTTGCAGCCCATCGCGCGGGCCGACCTCATAGACATGGATGAAATCACCCATCAGCTTCTGTTCGCCCTTGTAGCAAGACCTGCAGCCGAGAGGTGACCATATCAATGGCTACAAAGTTCAATCCGCCTTCCGGAATGATCACATCCGCATAGCGCTTGCTTGGCTCCACAAATTTCAGATGCATGGGCCGCACCGTGCCCAGGTATTGCTCGATTATCGAATCCAGCGAGCGACCCCGCTCTTTCATGTCCCGGGTCAGCCGGCGAATAAAGCGGACATCGGCGTCGGTATCTACGAATATTTTGATGTCCATTAACTCGCGCAGCTTGCGCTTGGTAAAGATCAGGATCCCCTCGACCATGATGATCGGCGCCGGCTGTACTGTTCTGGTCTGACTGGTGCGCTTGTGCAGGGTAAAATCATAGATTGGAACCTCCACCGCTTTGCCCTGCAGCAATTGCTCGACGTGCCGGACAAGCAGGCCGGTCTCGAGGGAGTTAGGGTGATCGTAGTTCTGCTTGGCCCGCTCTTCGAAGGGCAGATGCGGCATGTCATTGTAATAGGCGTCATGCGCCAGATGCGCCACGTGCGCCGCACCAACACCCCTCAGGATCGTTTCGGCGACCGTGGTCTTGCCGGAAGCGGTGCCGCCGGCCACTCCAAAGACGATAGGTTTGCTACGTGTCATGGGGGCATCCTCAAACAAAAAAGCCCTGGAGGATGAGCCCAGGGCAATGTTAACAAGTGAAGCCACCGAAGGGACTTGAACCCTTAACCTCACGCTTACGAAGCG
>CAYVQP010000006.1:0-25320 GCA_964452775.1 uncultured Ardenticatenaceae bacterium
CGATGGTTCCAATATTGGCGTGAGGCTTAGCCCGTACGAATTTCTCTTTACCCATGTTCTGAAGACCTCAATCCTTTGCAAACTATTCAACGATCAAAAGTGCAACCGGCGCCAGGGGCCGTGACCGACACGAACTTTCAAGTGCCTTTCACAGCAAGACCCCGCTACCCGTCATACTTGGATAGCGGGGGAAGAGCCCACGATGGGATTTGAACCCATGACCTCATTCTTACCAAGAATGCGCTCTGCCGACTGAGCTACGTGGGCGCGTGGGCTAGCCGGTTGCATGTGAAGTGGGCCAGGTAGGACTCGAACCTACGAAGGCTACCGCCAGCGGATTTACAGTCCGCCCCCTTTGCCGCTCGGGACACTGACCCGGAATGTAAACAAGCCGACGATGGGACTTGAACCCATAACCGATGCTTTACAAGAGCATTGCTCTGCCAATTGAGCTACGTCGGCGCTAAATCAGCTACCTACTGTAGCAAAAGTGGCGCTCACGATCAAGCCGCGAACAATTGCTCAAGACAGCTCGTGAAGTATAGCGCAAGCCGTATTTTCGTCAAATCCTTGACAGAAGCGATCGTCGCTCCACAATTGTAATCAGGAGGAACTGGCCCGGATCATCATTTTACGACGTTTTCCGCGACAGCATTGGGTTGATTCATCAGGACTGGAATGGGCGCATGGATATCTCAGTAAGCCGGCTAAACAACCGCATGGTATTGCAGGTGCCGGCGGAGCTTCCCCTGGGACTGGTGTCGATCGTCGGACAGGTGCATGGCCTGGAACTCCGCGACGGCGAGACACGCCTCAACCTGGTGGAGGCCGGGCATTCTTTGCAATGCCGGCTCACGCAACGACTGGCTGAGGAAGTGCTGCTCAAGAACGGCGACACCGTGCGGGCCGGCGGACACCTGGCCTTTGACGTGCAGAGCGCGCAGTACTATTTGCTGGCCCGCGCCATTGAGGTTGCGCCCGGGTTAGCGGCAAGCCGTCGGGAAATGGCCCCCATTCTGGCTGATATCCGCAAGCGGGCGGATGTCGCTGCGCTGGTAAGGGCTGACCTGCCTCCCTGGGTCAAGCGGCTTGCGCCGCCGGAGGTGCAGGCGGAGCTGGCGCGGATGGAAGAGGGTCCGGCGGCTGCCGGCGCGGGTGGAGATCAACCCGGAATCGAACCAGCGGCGGGCGAATCAGCGGCCTCATCAAGCAGGGAAGAGGACATGGTGGCCTTCCTGTCGGCGGCCATGGATCGCGAGGATGAAGTGGAGTTGACGCCGGATGTCCTGGCGCTATTCCTTCCGGCGTATTCGCAGTTGGGAAGTAATGATCGAGTAGCTCCCCAAACGCAGGTTGACTCCGACCTGACCGCAACTGCAACTGCGGCGGCCCCGACCGCGACGCCCGTCACTGCGGCAACTCCCGCGCCGGAAAACGCCAAACTTGTGGACCGGCTCTTGCTGGCGGCAATCGTGCTCCTCATTGTCATGCTACTGGTCGTGTTAACAATGCTTGTGCTCACTATTCTTTGAAATTGGCCCTCATGGTCAGCGCGGTGAGCGCAGCGCATTCAGCCGGGGTGCGATTGGCGGCGAGTGCGCCGATAAATAGCCCAATCTGGCTTTGCTTCCCGCAAATACCCGTGCTATAATATTCCTCGTAAGTTCTGGATAGTTGGCGGCGAGAAAAGTGGGCGTTACCCACTTTTTTGTTTTGTTATGGCCGGTCGAGTGCCGGGATGGCAATAGTCTGAAACAGACGAGGATCATGGGTTAAAGGCGAATGAAAAGCGAGTTCATGTTGGCGTTCAACGAGATTTGTGAGCAGCGTGGATTGCCGAAAGAGGTCGTGATCGAAGCGCTCAAGACTGCGCTCGTTTCCGCTTACCGGCGAGACATGAATGTCAGCAATACGCAGGAAGTGACGGTTGAGATCGACCAGCGTACCGGTGAACCGACTATTTACGCTGAGAAAGAGGTCGTCGACTCAATTATTGATAGCCGAACCGAAGTGCTCATCCGGGACGCGCGAAATCGCGGCTTTCCTAACGCCGAGTTGGGTGAGACGATTATGATCGAAAGCACCCCGCGCAACTTCGGCCGGATTGCGGCCCAGACCGCCAAACAGGTCATCCTACAGCGGGTTCGAGAGGCGGAGCGTGAGCAGCTCTTTGAGGACTTCTCTGACCGCGAAGGTGAGATTGTCAATGGCACCGTGCAGAGCATCGGCGGCCAGCACATCACAATCGGGCTGGGTCGGACGGAGGCCATTCTGCCGAAGAGCCAACAGGTGCCGCGAGAGCGCTACCGGGCGCACGATAAGATTCGGGTGTATATGCTGGAGGTGCGCCGGACCAATCGCGGGCCGCAAATCCTGGTCAGCCGTAACCACCGCAATTTGCTGCGCCGGCTGCTGGAGCTGGAAGTGCCGGAGATTTATAACGGTCAGGTGGATATCAAGAGCATTGCTCGCGAGGCCGGCGCCCGCTCCAAGGTGGCAGTCATGGCGATGCAGCCCGGCGTCGATCCGGTCGGCGCCTGTGTGGGCATGCGCGGCGTGCGCATCCAGAGTATCGTGCGCGAGTTGAATGACGAAAAGATCGATGTCATTGAGTGGGATCCCGATCAGCGGACCTTCATTTCCAAAGCGCTCAGCCCTGCCCGTGTGTCGCAGGTCTACCTGGAGGATCACCCGGATAACGGCAAGACCGCCATCGTGATTGTGCCCGATGATCAGTTGTCGCTGGCGATTGGGCGCGAAGGACAGAATGCGCGACTAGCCGCGAAGCTGACCGGCTGGCGCATTGACATCAAGAGCCTGACCGAAGCAGCGGCGGACGGGCTGCAGCACTTGGACCACCCGGAAGCAGACAAGCAAATCGCCGGCAACAGTGAGCTTGTTGAGAAGGTAGAGCACGTACTGGCAAAGAAGCAGGCATCCCGGCCGGTAACCGCAGAGGATTACCACGTACTGGATCGCTTCATTGCGGGCGTCGAGGGGCGGATTATCCAATCGCGGTCGGCCGGCTATGAGGGTATTCGTAAGGAACGGGCCGAGGCGCGCAAACAAATACCCGCCTACACGTGGGATCTGGAACTGGAAGAACTGAACCTTCCGTTTGGCCTGCACACTACCCTGATGGAGAATGAGGTCACGACCGTCGGCGAAGTGCTCTATCGCCTCGGAGTCGGCCCGCAAACGCTCACGCGAATTGAAGGCGTTGATGATAGGTCAGTGCGGATTATCCGCGACGCAATGGCGGAGTTCCAGCGCGAGTACGCTGAGCGCGAACAGCAGGCCGCAACCGCGGCCGAAGCTGCAGCTGATGAGATGGTGGTCGCGCCGGAGCCTGATGCCATGGGCTTTGAGGCTGAGCAAGCCGAGATGGCTGCCGAACCAGAGGTGACCGATCCTGCGCTTGAGTTCGCGCTCTTCGAGGAGGCTCTGGAAGAGATCCCGGAGGAACTTTCCGCCGAGGTTTCTGGGGCCGAAACTGACGAAGTAGCCAAAATTGACGATCTCTCCGTGTCGCTGGTGAAAGAGGCTCTGGTCGAGCCTGAAAAGAAGGCTCCGGCAGAGAAGAAGGTGGTTGTTGTGGCGCGACCGGCGCCGGATGTAGCGAATGAGTCGGAAGAAGCTGTCAAGAGCCGGCAACGTGGCAAGCAGAGCAGCAAGCAACTGGTTCTTGATGAAAGCTCTGGCCGGGTTGTGGTCCAACGGAAGCGCAAGAGTAGCCGTCACAAGAGCAAGTGGGGCGAAATCGAAAATATTGACGATGATCTTGACGTGCTGAAAGACGAGGAGTTCTAGGCGGCAAATTGGGATTATGGCTCTGAAACGAGCGCCCAGGCGCAGACACGTCCCTCAGCGAAGCTGCGTAGTATGTCGTGAGAAACAGGACAAGCGGGCGCTCATTCGGGTTGTAAATACGCCGGATGAAGGTGTGGTAGTTGATCCTACCGGCAAGCGCAACGGCCGAGGCGCATATCTGTGCACGAAACAGTCATGTTGGGACGCAGCTCTGACGGGAAATGTGCTTGACCATGCGTTGCACACGCAGTTGACGCAGCTGGAGAGAGAGTTGCTGAACGCGCAGAGACCGGCGGCATTACAGGCAGAACAGACGCCGAGCGCCAACTAAGCTTTAGCGGCTTACTCGCAGCCTAGAGCTAACCAAATCGATATTTTCCATATTGATAGTACTTCTTGGCGGTTTTCTCGCTTAGTCTCTTCAGAGACCCCGCAGGTCTGATAGAGTACGTTCGCTCCAGAAAGAACCGCCGATAGACCTGTGGGTTTTATTCCAATTCGGCGAGAAGACCATCACACTTTGTGAATAATAGGGCCTTCTTACACGGTCAAACAGGATTGATAAATGACGACTGAGACAGCGGGCGAAAGAATTGAACTCCCGGACTTTCTGACAGTCCGGGAGTTGGCGCAGCTAATGAATGTAAGCCCGATAGACGTCATCAAGGAATTGATGACCAGTGGCATCATGGCGAACATCAATCAGCAGATTGACTTCGACACGGCTGCCATTGTCGCCGAAGAGTTTGGGTTTGCAGTCGTTTCGCGGGCTGAGGTAGAAGAACAGCAGAAAGAGGAAGTTGGCGAACAACTGGCCTGGCGCAAAATCCTGGCCAACGAGGCCACCGCTAACTTGAAGCCACGACCGGTGGTGATCACCATGCTTGGGCACGTTGACCACGGGAAGACTTCATTGTTGGATCTGATACGCCAGACAAATGTCCAGGCGGGCGAGGCCGGCGGCATTACCCAGCACATCGGCGCCTACCAGATAACCCACAATGGACAACTGATCACCTTTCTGGACACGCCGGGTCATGAGGCCTTTACTGCCATGCGAGCGCGGGGAGCGCAGGCGACGGACATTGCCATCCTGGTAGTAGCGGCGGATGACGGAGTGATGCCGCAGACGCGTGAAGCGGTTGATCATGCCCGGGCGGCCCGGGTGCCAATCGTGGTGGCCCTGAACAAGATTGACTTGCCGAATGCCAATCCTGAACGTGTGAAGCAGCAGTTGGCAGAAATCGGGTTGATCCCCGATGAATGGGAAGGCGAGACAATGGTTATGGAAGTATCCGCCAGGGAGTCCTTCGGGATAGAAGAGCTGCTGGAAGCGGTGCTGCTGGTAGCGGAAGACATCGCGCCGAAGGCCAATCCGGAGGCAAGCGCCACCGGCACTATCCTGGAAGCGCGCTTGGAGCGCGGGCGCGGGATTATGGCTACGTTGCTGGTGCAGAACGGCACCCTGCGTAATGGCGACACTTTGTTGGTCGGCGAGCACTATGGCCGCATTAAGTCTATGTATGACTTCAAGGGCGAGAAAGTCGAATCGGCCGGCCCTTCAATGCCGGTCTCTGTCTCCGGCCTCAATGGCATTCCAACCGCCGGCGACCAGTTCAAAGTGGTGGAGAACGAGAAAGCTGCGCGCAAGATCGTAGCCGACATCCAAGCCGGACAGGGTGTTCAGGAAAGCGTGCGTCGCGGGGTCAGTCTGGATGAGTTCTTCGCCCGGCTCCAGCAGGGCGACAGCAAGACGCTCAACTTGATTGTTAAGGCGGATGTCCAGGGTTCGCTTGAACCGATAACCAGCTCATTGCAGAAGCTGAAGGAAGAGGAAGTAGCCCTCGAGATCTTGCACGCCGGCACCGGCGCGATCACCGAAAACGACATCATGCTGGCGGCGGCGTCAGATGCCGTTGTCCTGGGGTTCAATGTTGACGCCGGCCCCTCAGCGCGGGCGGTAGCGGCCAATGAAAATGTGCAGATTCAGACCTATACAGTCATCTATAAGCTGATCGAGGATGTTGAGAAAGCGCTGAAGGGTCTGCTGGCGCCGGTGTACGAGGAAGTAGTGATTGGCCGGGCCGAGGTACGCCAGATTTTCAAGATCAAAGGCGTTGGGACGGTTGCCGGCAGCTATATGCGTACCGGCATTGCGCGCCGCAACGCGAAAGTGCGCGTCATTCGCAATGCCCGCCTGCTGCATTCTGGCTCAGTAGCCACGCTCAAACACTTGCAAGAGAACGTGCGCGAGGTCCGGGCCGGCTTTGAATTCGGCGTCAGCCTGGAAGGTTGGGATGATTGCGAGCCGGGCGACCTGTTGGAGTTCTTTGAGCGAAAGGCGGTAGAGCGATAGTCAATGCCGACACTCTTTCAGAAACGCATAGCTGAGCAAATCCGGACTATTCTGAGCGAGATCCTCCTGCGCGAAATGCGCGATCCACGGTTGCAGGGTGTTACCGTTACGGAAGTGACCGTGGATCGCGAATTGCAATTTGCTGAGGTCTACGTCTATTCATCTGACGAGCCGGAGGATGGCGAGGTCATGGCCGCACTAAATGGGGCCGCCGGCTATTTGCGCCACGAACTGGCCGGCGCATTGCAGACGCGGACCGTGCCTCAACTGCGCTTTCACTGGGACCCTTCCTTTGCCTACGCAGATCACATCAATCAACTATTGGAAGGGCTGGAGATCCCCGATTATCCTGACGACGAAACCGGTGAGTTGTAGATGTCCGCGGTAACCGGGCAAGACGTAGCCGATATTGCGGAGCTGTTACAACCTGCTAACTCAATCCTCGTTATAACCCACGTCGGGCCCGATGGCGATGCAATCGGCTCACTAACGGCCGTGGGAATTGCGTTGCTGCAGTTGGGCAAGCAGGTCGTGTTGTCCTGTAGCGATGCGGTTCCGGTTCGCTATCGCTTTCTGGAGCTTGCGGATCGGGTGCAGAGGTCAGTACCCGCAGCGGCCCGGTATGATCTGGTCATCGCCGTTGATTGCGGCGACATGCGCCGGATGGGAACTGTTTTTGAATCGTTGCCGGAGCCGAAGCCGCCGATCGTCAACATTGACCACCACATCACCAATACCCATTTTGGTGAGGTAAATGTCGTTGACGCCGGCGCAACTTCCACCGCGGAAGTGCTCTACTTTGTGCTGCCACGGCTGGGTGTGCGGATAACCCCGGCCCTGGCGCAGTGCCTGCTCACGGGGTTGGTGACCGATACGCTGGGTTTCCGTACGGACAGCGTCAACGCCGGCACATTCACAGTCGCCCATGATTTGCTGCAGGCCGGGGCGGACTTGCCCACTGTAGTAACGACCGCGCTGACCAATAAGCCGCTCTCGACCCTGCTGTTGTGGAAGACGGGGCTGAACAAGATGCGCCTGGAAGACGGCTTACTGTGGACTACGATCACCAATCAGGAGCGGGTGAACGCCGGGCACCTGGGTACGGGCAGCGCCGGCCTGGTGAATCTGCTGGCCGACGCGGAGCAGGCCGTTATTGGAGCGGTGCTCCTCGAATATGACGACGGCAGCATCTACGTTGGATTTCGCTGCCGGCCCCCGTACAGCGTTTCTGACCTGGCGCTCAACCTGGGCGGGGGCGGCCACCCGCTGGCTGCCGGCTGCAATTTGCCGGGCCCCCTGGTGGACGCGGAGCGGCTGGTGGTGGAGATGAGCAAAGAGGCTATCCGCCAGCAACGCGGCGAAATGCGGGAGAATGGTAATCAGAAACGTCGCTACTGATTCCGGCGAACGCTTTGCATCCAAGAGCGCCCATTATGCCCGTTTCCGGCCGGGTTATCCGGTAGCCATCATTCCGTTCCTGGAGCAACATGCCGGTCTTACTGCGGGTTCTCAGGTGGCCGACATCGGTTCCGGCACCGGCCTGTTGACTCAACTCTTCCTGGATTATGGGAACGTCGTCTTTGGCGTAGAACCCAACGGGGAGATGCGTGCGACGGCGGAGACATTCCTGGCTGGACACACACGTTTCCGTTCGGTCGCCGGCAAGGCTGAAGCGACAGCCCTGGCGGCCTGTTCGGTGGACCACATCGTTGTCGGGCAAGCATTTCACTGGTTCGATTGGCCGGCGGCGCGGATCGAGTTCCAGCGCATCTTGAAGCCGGGTGGGTATGTGGCCCTCATCTGGAACGCCCTGGACAGCGGGTCGGCGCTCGTCCGCGGCTACCAGGAAGTGCTGCGCGACTTTGGCGGCCCCAGAGGCTCCTACGCCGAAATCAATCACGCCCGGCCGGCTGTCATTGAAGCGATTGAGCATTTTTTCGAACCTGCCGGCTGCTTGGCCGGCGAGTTCGGCCACGAACAATTATTGGACTCGGAAGGTCTTCAAGGGCGATTCCTGTCCACCTCTACGGCCCCATTGCCCGGCGACGAGCAATTTGCCCCGGCATTGGACGCCCTGGCGACGCTATTCTCGGAGCATGTCAACGATGGGCAGGTGCGATTTTCGTATGTCACCCGGCTCCATGTTGGGCAGCTCCTTTGACCATCTATCAGGCTCACTCGCTTTGCCTTGGTGGAAACCCCGCAGGTCTCACCGAACGAGTTTGCTCTGCGACGGACCCGCGAAAGACCTGCGGGGTTTTGTTCGAAGTTGGCGAGGGTACCACTACGCTAGCCTGAGTCGTGACAGGCGGGCGCCAGCCTGCTCCAGGGTAGCCCGGTCCTTGCAGAAGGCAAAGCGGGCCAGCCCGGCGCCGTCAGCCGGGTTGTGGTAGAAGGCGCTGGGAGGGATAGCGGCCACGCCGATTTCCTTCGTCAAATAGCGACAGAACTGCACGTCGTTGCCCAGACCCAGCCGGCTGATGTCCACCAGGAGAAAATAAGCGCCGGCGGGTGCCAGCGCCGGCAAGCCGTTGATCAGCAATGCTTCCAACAACAGTTCACGTCTCGCCCGATAATCGGCCGCCATCGCGGCGTAATAGCCCAGCCCGTCAGCCTCTTCTAACCCCACGGCTGCGGCTTCCTGCAGTGGGGCTGCACCGCAAAAAGTCATGAACTGGTGGGTGCGAAAAGCGCCGGCAATCAACGAGGCATCGGCGATGACCCAACCCACCTTCCAGCCGGTGGCGCTGAAGCTTTTACCCAGGCTGGACACGGTGATCGTCCGCTCGCGCATGTCCGGCATCGTTGCCAGACAAAGGTGCTGGTTGCCGTCGAAAAGGATGTGCTCGTAAACCTCATCGGTCAGCGCCAGCGCGTCATACGCCCGGCAAAGCTCAGCGATGCGGACCAACTCCTGCCGGCTGAACACCTTGCCGGTGGGGTTATGGGGCGAGTTGATCAGGATCAGCCGGGTCTTCGGCGAGAAGAGGGCGGCCAGCTCCTCCAGGTCAATGCTCCAATCCGGCGGGCGAAGTGTGTAGTATCGGGCCACGCCGCCGGCCATCTCCACCGCCGGCACGTAGGAGTCATAGTAGGGTTCGAAGACAATCACTTCATCCCCTGGATCGACCAGTCCGAGGATGGCGGCAAATATCGCTTCGGTAGCGCCGTGCGTGATCAGCACCTCGCGCTCCGGGTCAACCTCCAGCCCGTAATGGCGCTGCATCTTGTCAGCGACCGCCCTTCGCAGGCGCAACCGGCCGGCCGCCGGGGCGTACTGATTGATATCGGCGGCAATGGCCTGGCGGGCAGCCTCCTTCAAGAATGAGGGGGCGGCGAAATCCGGGAACCCTTGCCCGAGGTTGATCGCTCCATGCTCGTTGGCGAGGTTGGTCATTTCTGTGAAAATGGTCGTGCCGTAGCCGTGCACGCGTCGGGCAATTCTATTCATTCCGGTTGACCTCTGGTCGGCTATCTTAAGTGGTTCTCTCGCTAAATCTTTACAGAAACCCCGCAGGTCGTGCTGAGTATGCTCGCTCAGCGGCAGACCCGTGAAAGACCTGCGGGGTTTTGTCTAAAGTTAGCGAGAGGACCATTAAGTAAGTTATTGCAGGACAATGTTAGCACGTCTGCCGGCGACAGGCGCGCCGGTACGTCAGATGAGTTCAACTGCCGGCAAGCGGAACACTCTTCAGGAGGTTTGAGATGTTGATTACCATTTCGCTGGGACAAATGGATATTGCCCTTGGGGATCCAGAGTTAAACCTGCAGCAAGTGACCGCGTTGACCGCCGAGGCAGCCGGGCGCGGTTCCGACCTGGTAGTTTTCCCGGAGCTATGGTCCACAGGATATGACCTGCAGAACGCAGGCCGATATGCAACCTCGACGGACGAAGGTATTTTCCGCGAGGTAGCGAAGCTGGCGCGCGACTATCGGATTGCGATACTCGGCTCCTGCCTCTCATTGCTTGCGCCGGGCCGATTTGGGAATACGGCCGTGTTGTTTGACTCCGCCGGCGCGGCCCGGGCCAGCTACAGCAAGGTGCACCTCTTCCGGCTGATGTCTGAGGATCAGTACTTGACCGCCGGCGATGAATTGGCGACGGTGGAGTTTGCCGGCGTGAAGGCCGGGTTGGCGATCTGTTACGACCTGCGTTTCCCAGAGATCTTTCGCCGCTATGCCCTGGAAGGGGCCAAGCTGGTATTCTTGCCGTCCGAGTGGCCCCATCCCCGGCTGGCCCATTGGCGCACTCTGTTGAGAGCGCGCGCCATCGAGAATCAACTCTTCATGGTCGCCTGCAACCGCACGGGCAAATCAAAGGAGACAGCTTTCTTCGGTCACTCTTGCATTATCGATCCGTGGGGAGAAACGGTAATCGAGGGGGATGAATCAACTATGCTGCTGACGGCGACAATCGACACGGGGTTGGTAGACGATGTTCGCGCGCGCATACCCGTTTTCGCTGACCGGCGACCTGCACTGTATTAGGGGTTGCTTGCTCTTACCGGCGGTATCTTTCGGCTCACAGACCCGTGAACAGGTCCGGCCAGGGCGACCCAGGGGCCGGCCCCGGCTCCGCCAATGCGAAGTACTCCTTGCTGAGCAGCTGAGCCATCTGTTCGCGCGGAAGACGCCGGAAGCGGCTATCCGGCCCAAACTGTGTGCGATGACATTCCCAGGCTGCCATCTTTGCCTGAATCTGCTCCGAAACGTCACAAACGACGTGTAGCTGGTCGTCCGGCCATCCTTCCAACCGGCGCTTCTCCAGGTCGAAGTCATCAACCCGGCCCCCGCTGGCAGCTATGGCGTCGCGCAACTCTTCCATAACGAAGCCGGGGATGATCTGGTAGAAGAGGCGCTGTGGCCGCCAGGGAGGGCCGGCCTCAGGATAGCAATGATCCTCGCCGGCTGCCTGGAATGCGGCCACCGTATGCCGGTTGGCCGCAATATGATCGGGATGCCCATAAGCGCCATACGGTTCAAAGGTCATGACGACGTTGGGTTTGAGCCGGCGCATAATGCCAACCAGTCGCTCGACGACCTCCGCGTCAGGCGCGTTGATGTACGCATCCGGATGATTGTTTTCATCCGTACCGGCCATGCCGGAGTCACGGTAGTCCAGAAAGATAAGCTCGTTTATGCCCAGGGTGGCTGCGCTGCAACGCATCTCTTGTTCGCGCACCGTGCCCAGGGTTTCCGGCGTTGCCAGCTCAGGGATCGCTATTTCGCCTGCCTCGCCTCTTGTGGCGCACACCAGAGCGACATGAACGCCCCGCCGGGCCAGCCCGGCAATTGCGCCGCCGGCGCCCAGGACCTCATCATCAGGATGGGCGAAAATTGCTAACAATGTCTCTGTCTTGCTTGTCACTGCAATTGCCTCGGCTTAATCGTCGTTGTGAAAAGAGTTACTCACCGGCAACCCTTAGCAGTACCGCGTTCCCGGATGGATCCTTGACCAGCATGCCGGTTCCTTCCGGCTGCGCGGCAATCCCTGCACCGTCCAATCGCCCGGCAGCGGCCGCCAGCCCGGCCTGGTTGGGCAAAAGCACTTCGAACCAGCGTAGACCGGTCGAACCAGCCGGCGGTGGGGGAGCGCCTGCGCCGGCCCAGGTGTTCGCGCCAATGTGGTGATGATAGCCGCCGGCCGCCAGAAACGTCGCGGATGGGCCATATCGCTGCATCAGCGAGAAGCCCAGAATGTCACGATAGAAACCCTCGGTGGCATCTATACGGCTGACCTTCAGGTGGACATGGCCGATGACCGTGCCGGCAGGGAGTTCTGGCTGGCGCTCCGGCCGGTCGCCCAACTCCCCGCTCAAGCTCTCTAGATCAAGCGGGTCGGTCGCCATGCGCAGCCGGCCGTTAGAGGTCGGCCATTCGGCCCTGGGGCGATCGCGGTAGATCTCTATGCCGTTGCCGTCCGGGTCGGCCAGGTAGATGGCCTCGCTCACCAGATGGTCGGCAAAACCCTGCAACCGCGTGTTACTCTCCACCAGGCGGAAGAGCGCATGGGCCAGGTCGAGCCGGCTGGGCGTCAGAATCGCAAAGTGATAGAGGCCGGTGGCGTATTCGGGCGGCCGGACGGCGCGGCTATCCTCCGTCAGAATCAACAGATCGTCACCGCCTGCACCCAGGTAGGCCGTGTTTCTTTCTGTGCTTCGCAGCCGGAGGCCGATGTTTTCTTGATAATACCTCAGTGATTGGGACAGGTTTGAGACTGTCAACGAGACAGCGCCAATGCGGGTATTCGGGTGGATCTCAGCCATGTGTTTACCTCTGCGGTAGGGATGGCGGGCCGGCGTGCACAATTTCGGGCGCAGCCGGCAAGGCTTCACTTCCTGACGTCGCAGATCTGCTTACGAGTTGAAGCGCGTGATATCCAGCTACTTTGAGGATATCACGCGCTTCTCCGGCGCTCAAATACTCCGGCGAGTGCCACGTTCTGGGGCGGGGTCGCCTACGTTCCCTGACGCCTACGCCGCAAGCTCCGCTACGCTTTCCGGCTCTTCTATCAGCTCAAGGTCAATATTGATGTTGATCTTGTCGCCGACCAGGAAGCCCCCCGTCTCCAGGGCCACATTCCAGTTCAGCTCCCAATCCTTGCGATTGATAGTGGTGCTGGCCGAGAAGCCGGCGGTGGAGTTGCCCCAGGGGCTTTTGGCCTTACCCAGGAACTGCACGTCCAGGGCGACCTCGTTGCTGATGTCCTTGATGGTCAGGTCGCCAATCAGCCGGGCGCGCTCGTCGTCGATAACCTCGATGCGCTTGCTCTTGAAGCGCATAACCGGATACCGCTCCACGTCAAAGAAGTCCGCCGACTGCAGGTGGGCGTCGCGTCGCTCATCACGGGTGTTCACGCTGGCGGTGTCAATACGGATATCAGCGGTCGTGTTCTGCGGATTCTCCAGGTCCAAATTCACTTCGCCGGAGAAGCGCTCGAAATAGCCGGTCACCCTGGCGATCATCATGTGCCGGGTGACAAACTGCAATTGTGAATGGGAAACATCAATATTCCAGGACATGCTCAAACTCCTCTTGAAACTCAATTCTCTCTATTGCCGCAGCCGCTTGATACTCATCGTTAAGCGGACTACAGTCCGGATTGTTGATACAATAATAGCGGACGCGAGTCCGTTTGTCAAGGGGCCTTGCGACAACTGGTGTTCTTGGGGCGGAACATCCGGCTCGAAGCGGCATCATTTGGAAGTGGACTTTGGTCCATATTTGTGTTACAGTAGGACCTGTCGTCATGCTGTGACGAAGAGCTAGATGGCTGATGAGAACTGGCCGGGAGTGTGGCTATGCAAATCGAAATGAGAGTCGTTCCAACTACCGCTCAGCCGGCGCGCGCCGAACGCATTGACGCTGCCGAGAATCGCGCCCGCATCCTGGCGGTGGCAGAGCGGCTGTTTGAAGAGCATGGCGTGGCTAACGTCTGTATGGCCGAAATCGCCAAAGAGGCCGGGGTAGGCAAGGGGACGCTCTATCGCCGTTTCGCCAACAAAGCTGAGCTCTGCCTGGCGCTTGTGGACAGCCAGATGCGCGAATTTCAGAACACGTCGCTGCTCTGGATGCATGAGATGACCATCGGCGGGGCTACCAGTCTGGAACAATTGAAGGGTTTTCTGGATCGCTTGCTGCACTTCACGCAGCGGCACATGCCGCTGCTATATGAGGTGCAGCATCACTACCAGGAAATCGATCGCGGCCGGCTGGTACGTCCCCATTTCTGGCAATATATGACGGTGCATGGGCTGCTAGTGACGGCCATTCGATCCGGCGAGCTGCCGCGTTCGGTGGATGCCGCCTACCTGGCAGAGGCATTGTTGGCGCCCCTGTCCGCCACCCTGTTTCGCTATCAATTGGAGGAACTGGGCTTTTCCCTTGAGCGGATCAGCGCCGGCATGCACACTATCGTTGATGGATTAAGCCGGCTCAATTGGGACGCCGGTACGAAACTCCCCGTTCCGTAACATTCTTTCTGAACCTAGACTGTAGCCATACAAAACTTCCCCCGGATCATTGTTGTACAATAGAACCAGGGTCGATCTACGGCGTTTTTTCGAGGATGGAATAACCGATGGAGTATAGGCAACTGGGTCGCTCCGGCACGCGTGTGTCGGTAATTGGGCTGGGGACGAACCGGTTTGGTTCGCCGGTCATGCCGCAAAACGAAGTAGACAATGCCATTGATCTGGCGTTAGAAATGGGCATCAACTTCATTGACGCGGCTGACGTCTACCAGGGTGGTCGTACCGAGGAGTCGTTGGGGCATGCACTGAAGGGGCGCTGGGACCGCTTTGTGCTGGCTACCAAAGGTTACTTTCCTACGGGCGAAGGGCCCAATGATCGGGGAGCGTCGCGCTACCACATCCTCAACGCGCTGGAAAACAGCCTGCGCCGGCTGCAGAGCGACCATGTTGACCTGTACTACATGCACCGCTGGGATGCCGACACTCCCATAGATGAGACGATGCGCTTGCTGGACGATCTGGTGCGCAGCGGCAAAGTGCGCTATGTCGGAGCGTCGGCTTATGCCGCCTGGCAGTTGGCGCAGGCCAACATGCTGGCTGAACTGCGCGGCTGGACGCCGTTTGTGGTCTTGCAGACGCATTTTCACATGCTTGAGCGAACGGTTGAGGCGGAGGTTATCCCGTATTGCCAGGCAAGCGGTTTGGGCATAATCCCATACTTTCCGCTTGCCGGCGGCTTTTTAACCGGCAAGTATCACCGCGGCGAAGACGCGCCGCCTGGCTCGCGCGGCGAAAGCAGCCCTTACGTGCAGAAATATATGACGCCGGCTAACTTTGACCGTCTTGAACGGCTTACGGCCTGGGCGGCGGAGCGCGAGCGTGGGATGAATGAACTGGCTCAGGCCTGGTTGCTGGCGCAACCCAACGTCTGCTCGGTCATCTCAGGCGCGACAAAGCCGGCCCACATTGAAGCCAACGCGCGAGCCGCCGATTGGCGATTGACTGAGCCGGACCTGGCGGAGATAAACGCCATCCTTGCTGCTTAGGGCGTTGAACCGCGGCAAGCTTGGGGCCGCTTGTTGCCCACATAATTGAGGATAAGCCTATGCGTAAAGAGAACAGGCTCAAGCTGCTGCTATCACTGACCCTATTTCTGGCGCTCATGCTGGCGATGGCCGTTATTCTGGAGGGGCCGGCTCATGCCGTTGTCGCCGCCGATTCGGGAGCGCCCGTAGGCCCGGCAATTGGACCAGCCGCCGGCCCGGAGTATGGCGTCGTCTTCATGAGTTCGGCCGAGGAATCCGTGGATGAACAGCGCTATCAAAACGCGCTGTCCACCGGCGCGACCTGGAATCGTTGGCCCATGTACTGGTCCACGATTGAGACAGCGCCGGGCGCCTACAACTGGACTACGCAGGACGCAACGGTGCTGGGCGACATCCAGCACGGCCTGCAAATCAATGCCATTCTGCTGGGCACGCCGGGTTTCTATACCACCGGCCAATACCTGCCGCCGGTAGAGAGCCGGCCAACCGGAAGGGTCTCCCTGTTCGAGCCGGAACAAGCGACGCCGGTTGGTCTTTACGAGCCTATCTTCAGTGACGGCAGCGATGTACCGGGGCCGGGAAAGAGCATCAATCCGGCCAATGTCTGGGCGCAGTTCGTCTTCGCGGCCGTGGAGCGTTACGGACCCGGCGGAACCTTGGCGACTCGATATGGTTGGCCGGAGGGCGTGGGCGTCACTCATTGGGAGATGTGGAACGAGCCGGATCTCAGCTCCTTCTGGGACGGTTCGCTGCCGGATTATGCTCGCCTGCTAAAGGTCGGCTACCTCGCTGCCCGGCAGGCGGATGGTCAGGCGGTGGTGCTGTTTGGGGCGCTGGCCAACAACTTCCAATGGCTGAGCTTCTATGAGGAGGTGCTGGCCATCTACGATGGCGATCCAATGGCCGCCTCCTGGAACTACTTCCATGACATCCTGGCCACGCACAACTATTTTGTCGCCTATCGCGCCTGGGAGCATGTTCAGCGGTCGCGGCAAAGCCTGAGCAGTCGCGGGCTGGAAAAAGCGATCTGGCTGAACGAGAGCGGCGTGCCGGCCTGGGACGATTATCCCGGCCCGGTCTGGGATCCCACCAGCGGCTTGCGGGCGACGCTGACCGAGCAGGCGGATTTCGTGGTGCAAAATGCCCTGTATGCGACGTTTGCCGGCGTGGAGAACGTTTTCCATTTCCAGTTGTATGACGGCTGCGGCAACCAGCCACAGGGCACCGACTTTCCGCCCCATAATGGGGAGCTATGCGACGCCAATGGCAACCTGATCACCGATCCGAACTTCCCCTGCGCCGGGGACGCGAACGGGCTGTTCAGCAACCCCACCGACGCCGCCTGCTTCCGGCAACATCCCACGCCCGAATCTCCCCGCCTGAACTACGACGCCTTCCGCTTACTGACTGCCGAGTTCCGCGAGGTGGAACCTCTCTGGTGGCTGCGGCCGGGTGGAAGCACGCCCGACGATGGGCCGCAGGAGTGGTTGGCCTTCTACAAGCCGGCTACCGGGGAACGAATCATCGGGCTTTGGGCGCGCTTCGGGTACGATGTGGTGGCTGAGGTGCCGGCAATTTCGGCGCAGGCTACGCTGATCGATCCCACCGGCGTCCCACAACCCGTCACCGCCGTGGACGGCAAGTACACATTGACTTTGCCCGCGGCAACCAACCACAATGCATTCTGGGACCCTAACTTCTTCGCTATCGGCGGGCGCCCCTTCCTGCTGATCGAGCCCGATTCAGTCGCTCCGCTCGCCTCTATCTCTGGGCCGTACCATGCCGAAAGCGTCATTCCCCTGATTTGGAGCGGAGATGATGGGCTGGGTGGCGGAGTTGGCGCGTTTGACATATCGGTCAGCCGCGACGGCGAGCTGGCGACGGCCTGGCTAACGGGGACGGTGCAGACCAGCGGCGTCTACATGGCCGAAATAGGACACAGCTATACGTTCATGGTCATCGCCTATGACCGCGCCGGCAATGCGAGCGCGCCCGCCGTGTGGACGACGGTGACCCTCTCCTTGCCGGAGAAGAACTTCCTGCCGCTGTCCCGTCGTTAGCAAATGTGGCGGCATTCGCTGCCTGCGTTATAGTTGTGCGCCGTATGGATAGAAGTGAAGAAACCGCCCAAATGGGCGGGACGCGCGATCTGATCTGGCTGATCATCATCGCGCTTATCGTGGCAGCCGCTATCTGGGTCCTGCTGAACCCTGATTTCCCGCTCCGGCCGGGACTGGATTTGCAGGGTGGGCTGCAAGTCCTGTTGGAAGCCGACCTGGAGGCGGAGGAAGAGGTCACCTTCGAAGACATGGACACGGCCCGGCAAGTAATCGGCCAGCGAGTGAATGGTTTGGGCGTGTCCGAACCCCTGGTGCAAGTAGAGGGAGAACGGCGAATCCTGGTGGAGCTGCCGGGAATTGAAGATCCCGACGAGGCGATTGACCTCATTCAGGAGACGGCGCTGTTGGAGTTCGTAGATACCGGCACGGTCGCGCTGCCGGAGGGGCTTTGCGTGCGCACCTCATTGAACGAAGGCCGGCCCTCCCCGTGCGAAGACGATACTGCCATGAGCGAGATCCCGCCGGTCTGGGAGACGATCTTGACTGGGGCGGCGCTCGAGAATGCCGATGTGCAGTTGGACGCACTGAACCGGCCGCTGGTGGTATTTAGCCTGACAGCCGAGGGTGCGGAGGCTTTTGGAGAGTACACCGGCAGTCATATCGGCCAGTTCCTGACCATCGTCCTGGACAAGCAGGTCATTTCCAGTCCGCAAATCGAGGCCCGGATAAGCGACGAAGGTAGTATCACCGGCAGGTTCACGCAGGACGAGGCGCGCTCTCTGGCGCTGCAGTTGCGATACGGCCGGTTGCCCATTCCATTGCGGGTGGAGAGTATCCGCACGATTGGCGCTACCCTGGGCGAGCTTTCAATTCAGGCCAGTATTCAGGCCGGCGTGATCGGAGTCTCGATAGTGCTCCTGTTCATGGTTGTTTACTATCGGCTGCCCGGCTTATTGGCTGCACTGGCGTTGATCGTGTACGCCTTACTCAACTTTGCGATTATCAAGGGGTTAGGAGTCACGCTGACGCTGCCGGCGATCACCGGCTTTCTGTTGTCTACCGGTATGGCAGTTGATGCCAACATACTTGTCTTTGAACGCATGAAGGAAGAGCTGCGTTCCGGCAAATACTTAACCACTGCAATTAACGCCGGCTTCAGCCGGGCGTGGAGCTCTATCCGCGATTCTAACATCGCTACTCTGGTCATCTGCCTTATCTTGTGGGCATTTGGACGGAACTTCGGCGCCGGCAGCGTGCAGGGTTTCGCGCTCACGCTGGCGATAGGCGTAATGATCAGCATGTTTACTGCTGTAATCGTGACCCGCACCCTGGTCCGGCTGGTAATGGGCCGGCAGGCGGAAGCATTGCAGGGCCGGCGCTGGATTCTGGGCGTCTGACGTAAAGCCATGTTCAGCTTTGTGCAGCATCGTCGCTACTACTTTATCTTCTCGGCTGTGGTGATCGCCTTGGGGTTGCTGGCGATGATCTTCTCGCTGGTGACAACCGGTTCTCCATTCCAGATTGGCGTGGACTTTGAGAGCGGCACGCGCTTCGAGGTGCGTTTCACTGAGCCGGCCACTGAGGATGAAATCCGGGCGGTGTTCGCTGACTTCGGCATTGCCAACCCGGCGGTCACGGCGCTGGCCGGCGACGACCTGGAGAACACCTGGCAGATCCGCACGGAGTTTCTGTCCAATGAAGCCGCGGGCGAGCTGCAGCAGGCGCTATCAGAACAGGTTGCGCCGGTGAACAGCGACGCCACCCTGGTGGAGAGCGTTAGCCCGGCGGTCGGTCAGGAAGTGACCCGGGCCGCCTTTGGCGCGATCCTGTTAGCTGCGGTAATTATTCTTGGCTACATCATGTTCGCCTTCCGGCAAATGCCCCACTCCTTCCGCTACGGGGCCTGCGCCGTCCTGGCCATGCTGCATGACATCTTGATCATTTTCAGCTTCATTGCCATCACCGGCGTGCTGCTCGGCTGGCAAGTGGATGCTCTCTTTCTGACAGCCACGCTGACCGTCGCCGGCTTCTCGCTGCAAGACACCATCGTGGTCTTTGACCGCATCCGTGAGAACTTCACGCGCCGGCCGCTGGAGAACTTCGATTCAGTAGCCAACCGCTCCGTGCTGGAAACGCTGCATCGTTCGCTGGCTACCCAGCTATGTGCAATGTTCGTTCTGGTGGCGCTGCTTATGTTTGGCGGCGCTTCGATCCGGCATTTCATCGGGGTGATGTTCATCGGCTTGTTGAGCGGCACCTACAGCTCGATTTTCATGGCGGTGCCCTTGCTGTCAGCGTGGGAGAATCGCGCCGCGCGGCGCCCGGCCCACTAGCGAGGCCGGCTGAAGCTGAGGACTTGGCCGAATCAGGGGGTGGTCAGAGCCGGCGTCGGGGTGGGAACCGGGTTTAACGCCCGAGCAGCCGGCAAGAACAACGGATTGTAGGCCAGCGCAGCTTCAAAGTCGCGGGCGGCGGTCTCTTCTTCGCCAAATGCCCGCCGGGCCAGGCCACGATAATAGTAAAGTTCCTCCAGGCCGCCGGTACCCTCCAACACAGCCGTTGCCAGGTCAATTACCTCCGCATAACGCCCGGTCGCCAGGTAGGCCTGGAAGGGCTCGAACTGGTACCAGAGCATGCGATAGGGCAATCCGATGCGCCGGGCCTCATCAAACGCGCCGGCCGCCAGTTCCATTTCACCCAGAGCGACATAGGAGCTGCCGATATTGAACCAGGAATAGGGATCGTTTTCGTCCTCTCGGGCCTCCGCTTGCGCCCGCTGCAGAGTCGCGTTGAGCATCTGTGCATCGTCCGCTGCCGGGCCCAGGATCGCCCGCAACCGCAGCTCCTCTTCCGGCGAGTAGAGCAGCAGGTACTTGCGGTTGAAGACCCGCCACAGCCCGTCGAACTCGTCAATCTGCACGCGCACATCGGGCCCATACAGCGAATCCTGGGCGATGAAACTCCCGTTAGCCCGATCGTAGCCGGAGAGCAGCCGATAATGTCCCAGTCCGCCGCGATCTTCCGGCTCAAGCCATGTCTCCACGATCACCGGGAAGCCGTTGCTCAACAGCGTCTGTAGCAATGAAATGTCGCCATTCAGCCGCACGAGAGCCTCGAGCCCCTGCGCCCGGGCGTACTCCGCCAGCTCTTCCGGGTTGACGTTCTTGTCATCGGCGTTGGGCTTCAACATCGCCGCTGCTTCCCCCTGAGTGGACTGGAGACCATAGTAGCTCAGGTACATGCTGATAGTGGTCGGGCCGCAGTTGTTCCATGTCTGCCAGGCGTGGGTGAAGCCGGATAGCGCCACAGCCGGTGAAATGGGAGTGAGCAGTATAGGCGTCGCGCTGGGAGTTGGGGTGACAGCCGGTGTGGACGTAGGGGCCGGCGTGGCGGTCGAAATTACTGGGCTAAAGGCAGTTGCGGAGGGTTGCGGAGTGTCTGTTGGGGCCGGCGTGGTCGCCAGTAGTTCCTCTCGCGAGATAGCTGAGTTGGGTAGGGGCGTGGGGATGATGGCCGTGGGTCGCAGGGCGCTAAGTTCCGTGCGTATGCGCAGGGGCAGCGCGGAAATCCGGCTGCGCGCCGGCTGAATACTGACGGCCGCGATAACCAGTACAGCCAACAGAACCAATGAGATAATCACAAGCCTGCGCATGGCAACAGTATAGCAGAGCGCGCAAACGGCGGGCATCTGCCGGCTGGACGTCGCCGGCGGAATGGGCTAAAACCAAATAGCGGAAATCTTATCTACTCGTCAGCGCATCGCGATGACACGTAACCCGATTTTTCAAATCGGGGTCGAAATGGAATTTCGACTTACAGGGGCGTAACAACGTGCAAGCTCTTTATGTGGCAAACGGTGAACTGAGCGGAAAACGTAACCCGATTTTTCAAATCGGGGTCGAAATGGAATTTCGACTTACAGGGGCGTAACAACATGCAAGCTCTTTATGTGGCGAACGGCGAACTGAGTTACCGGCCTGATCTACCCATGCCAGTGCCCGGCGCGGGCGAGGCTTTAGTCAGAGTGCGCTTAGCCGGCATCTGCTCGACCGACCTGGAGATTGTAAAGGGCTATGCCGGCTTCCAGGGCATCCTGGGGCACGAATTTGTGGGCCTGGTGGAAGCGTCGCCCGATGAATCCTGGATGGGAAAGCGCGTGGTGAGCACCATTAACATCGGCTGCCGGGTATGCGCCGTCTGCCTGGGGCAGGGGCCGGAGCATTGTCCCCAGCGCACCGTGCTGGGCATCATCAACCGGCCCGGCGTCTTCGCCGACTACGTCGCCCTGCCGCTAGCAAACCTCATCCCCGTGCCGGACGATGTGCCGGATGAAACGGCGGTCTTTACCGAGCCGCTGGCCGCCGCGCTGCGCATCCGCGACCAGCTGACCATCCCGCCCACCGCGCGAGTGGCCGTGGTGGGGCCGGGCCGGCTGGGCTTGCTCATCGCACAGGTGTTGGCGCTTGCCGGGGGAGACGTGACCGTCCTTGGGCGCAGCGAGCGCTCGCTGCAACTACCGCGGCGTTTGGGCCTGCAGACCGGCGCGGTCGAAGACGCGGTGGATAATGGCTATGATTTCGTGGTCGAAGCGACCGGCAATGAGGCCGGGCTGGCCCACGCTCTACGTCTGACGCGGCCGTTGGGCACACTGGTGATGAAGAGTACATTTGCCGGGGCGGCAACCGTCAATTTGACCAAGCTGGTGGTGGACGAAATTACCGTCGTTGGCTCGCGCTGTGGCCCGTTTGAGCCGGCGCTGCGTCTGCTATCTCGCCGGCAAGTGGAGGTGGGGGCGCTGATCGAGGGGGAGTACCCGCTGAGGGACGGCATCGCCGCCATGGCCCACGCGGCGATGCCCGGCACGCGCAAAATACTGCTCCGGCCGGCAAGTAACTGACAATCCGCCCTTGCAATCCGGCAATTCAGTTGTACAATATAGAACATATGAGCGAAAAACCGTTGCGCGCCAGCGAAATCGCTGAATATGTCTACTGCCGGCGGGCGTGGTGGCTGCACCGCAGCGGCGTGCGCAGTGAAAACGTGCGCCCGTTGGTAGCCGGAAGTGACTATCACCAGACGCATGGAAAGCTGGTGCGCAAAGCCCATCGCGCCCGGCTGGCGGTATATGTCCTCTTTGTGTTGGCGGCCGCCGCCGTGTTGATCGCGCTGATGCAGGTGATCTGAGTTTCCGCCTACCGGGATTTGGGCGGATGATGCGAAGGGATGTCTGGAGATGACGGGTCTGGAAATAGGCTGGTTTGGCCTTGGTCTGGCGCTGCTGTTACTGACCCTCTTCGCGCTTCTGCGGGCGAAGGAGCTCTGGTCGCGCACGGGCCTGCCGGATGGCAAGGTTGTATACAGCGACACGGCCGTATGGCATCCGCTGGAGAAGCCGCTCTACGACCGGGACCTGGGCTTGACCGGCCGGCCTGACTACCTGATCGCTGAGCCGGACGGCATGATCATCCCGGTGGAACTGAAATCGGGGAGCGCGCCGGCCATGCCGCACGAAGGGCATGTGCTACAGCTGGCGGCCTATTGCGCCCTGGTGGCGGCGACCTACCGGGTGCGCCCGGCTTACGGCATCCTGCAGTATCAGGACCAGGCCTTTGCCGTAGATTATACGGCCGAGCTGGAAGAAGACCTGCTGATGCTGTTGGATGAAATGGATGCCAATAGGGATGCCGGGGAGTTGAACCGCGATCACAAGGACCGCCGGCGCTGCGCGGGCTGCGGCTTCCGTAATCAGTGTAATCAGAGCCTTGTCTAGCGTTACTACCGCGCATATTGACGATCTCGCCGGTTCCCGCCTGCGGGCAACTTCACCTAAACCCTCGCAACTGCCTTTTTATCGTTAGCCGCTATAATATGACCTCTTAGTCTGGTCAGGCGCTCCCGGCAATCGCCGTCGAGCCTGGCCAAACTGTACCCTGGAGGTGTGCATGGCGCGGATTCAGCGCGTCACCGGTATGCAGGACGTGCTGCCGGACGACCAACGATATTGGCGATGGTTGCTCAACACGGCGCATGAAGTGGCGGGACTGTACGGCTTCCGGCAAATTGATGTGCCGGTGCTCGAATACACGGACCTGTTTGAACGTGGCGTGGGTACGGCGTCTGACTTCTTCGTGCAGAAAGAGATGTACACCATCGAAGAGGAAGACGGCTCCAGCATCACCATGCGGCCCGAGTTTACCGCGGGCATCGTCCGCGCTTACATCGAACACGGGATGCACAACCTGCCGCAGCCGGTGAAGCTTTACGCAACCGGCCCCATTTTCCGCCGCGAGCGACCCCAGGCCGGCCGCTTCCGGCAACACAGCCAACTCAATTGCGAGATTCTGGGCGAGATTGACCCGGCTGCCGACGTCGAGTTGATCATGCTGGCCATCAATCTATTTCGCAGGCTGGGGTTCGCGGGGCTGACCTTGCAGATTAACAGCACCGGATGCCCGGAGTGCAAGCCGGTGTATGTGGCTCTTCTGCGGGAGTATCTCGCAGAGTATTTACACCTCCTGAGTGATGTAGATCAGGAGCGCCTACGCCGCAACCCATTGCGCGTGCTGGATAGCAAGGAGCGCGGCATGGAGGAGTTGCTGGCCCACGCCCCGCACATCAGCGACCATCTCTGCGAGGATTGCGCGGACCACTTTGCTGAGTTGCGCCGGCTGTTGGACACGCTGGGACAGAGCTACAGCATCAATTACCGCCTGGTCAGAGGCATTGACTACTATGTCAAAACCGTCTTTGAGGTCTGGGCGACGGGCATCGGCGCGCAATCGGCGCTGGTCGGCGGCGGGCGCTATGATGGCCTGGCAGAAGCAATCGGCGGCGCACACACGCCGGCGGTTGGCTTCGGCAGCGGCATCGAGCGGCTGGTGATGGTCATGCAGAACCAGGGCCTCGCCGCGCCGCCGGCTGAGTTGCCGCAGGTCATGGTCGCTCATTTCGGAAGCGCCAGCAAGGTAGCGGCGGTGCAAACGGTTGAACGCCTACGTTCGGCCGGCATCGGCGCATACCTGTCCTTCGCCCGCAGCCGGCGCAGCTTGAAGAGCCAGTTGCGCGAGGCGAATAAATACTTGGTGCGCTTCGCCCTGATCATCGGCGAGGAGGAGCTGGCCGACGGCACGGTGATCGTCAAGCCGATGGCCGGCGGCGATCAAGAGCGCATTTTAATCACGGAACTGGTCAGTTATCTCAGCACAGCCAGTCGCTTGCATTCCCCCGGAGACGACGACGGGCGCAGCTGAGATGAAGACGATCGGCATCCTTTATCATCCCGGCAAGTACGATGGCCAGTTGATGGCTGCGGAAATCAAGTCCTGGCTGGCCGGGCAGGGGATCGTCGCGCTGGTTGCTCCCGATAGCGACGACCTGCCGGCGACGAACGAGGTCGGCCAAAATATGGCAGCGCTTTCCTTGCTGATCGTGCTGGGCGGCGACGGCTCGACCCTGCGGGCTGCGCACCACGCTTCTCCTTTCGGCGTGCCGATATTTACCATCAACCTGGGGCGCGTGGGATTCATGAGCGAGGCTGAGCCGGACAACTGGCGAGAGAAGCTGAGTCTGGTGATCAGTGGAAATTGGTGGCCGGAAGAGCGCTTGATGTTAAATGCGTGCCTCGAGCGCGACGGCGAGTGCGTCACGCAAATGGCGGCGCTCAATGATGTGGTGATCGGGCGCGGCGGCCAGGCGCGAGTAGTCCGGCTCCGCCTTTTTGTTGATAATGATTATGTGACCACCTACACGGCCGACGGTCTGATCGTCGCCACACCCACCGGCTCTACCGCCTATGCGATGGCGGCGGGCGGTCCGTTGTTGTGGCCGCGTCTGCCTAACTTCCTGGTGATTCCGGTCGCGCCGCACTTGAGTCTTGATCGGGCGGTCGTGTTGCACCAGACAGCAGTGGTCTCGATTGAAGCGGAAACTGAATTGGAGGCCGTGCTGACCATTGATGGGCAAGGGGCGTTTCCGATCCTGGCCGGCGACAGGGTGATCATCCGCCAGAACGAGAACTCTTGCACCTTTGCCCGCGTTGGGAATGCCAGTTACTTCTATCACCGGCTGATGCAGCG
>CAYVQP010000006.1:25420-30247 GCA_964452775.1 uncultured Ardenticatenaceae bacterium
GCACCTTTGCCCGCGTTGGGAATGCCAGTTACTTCTATCACCGGCTGATGCAGCGTTTCGGCTATTGGCATCCGCAGTAGGCTTACCGGCCCAGCCATTTTAATTCTAAAGAATTCACGCATAATCCCGGTCGAGGTCCGGAATAGGGGACCGGCGACCGGTTGAACGAAGGAACGATGAATATGGCGAAAGACTCTCCCCGTGTTCGCGCGCTAATGAGACAGGCGAACAAGACGGAGGACGTAGGCAAAAAGCAGGCGGCAGAGCAGCTCTACCGGCAAATCCTGGACGAAGCGCCTGATACTACCGCCGCCTGGCTGGGCCTTGCCCGGGTAGCCAACGATCCCGGTGTGCAACATGAGGCGTATCAACGCGCGCTGGAACTGGAACCGGGAAACGAGGCTGCTCTTGCGGCTCTCAATCCTGTAAAGAAGGATGCCGCACCAGAGGTCCCGTCCGCTCCGATCAGCAACGCCGGCGCCCCGGCGATCGGCGCCCCGGCAGCCGTAACCCTGCCGGAGGAGTATGTTGCGCCCGCAGTTATTGCGCCCGCGGAGGCGGAGATCGTACCCGAGGAAGCGGATGAAGGCGAAATACTGTACGTCTGTTACCGGCATCCGGAGACCGAGACGAACCTGCGCTGCTACAACTGTAGCCGGCCGATCTGCATGAAGTGCGCCAATCGCACACCGGTAGGGTACATGTGCCCGATATGTATCCATGAGGCGCAGGAGGTGTTCTTTTCGGCCAACATCGTGGATTATCTGGCCGCCGCGGCGGTAGCGCTTATCCTGGGCCTGATTGGCGGCTTCATTGCCCGCTTTATTGGCTTCTTCGTCATCTTTGTGGCTGCCGGCGGCGGAGCGCTGATCGGTAGGCTCTCGTTTCGCGCCGCACGCCGCCACCGCGGTCGCTATTTGCCACATGTTGTGGCGCTGATGGTGATCGTCGGCGCCATTATTCCGTCACTAGGAAGTCTTCTCTTCGTCCTGGTGAACCCCGGATCGTTGCTCGCGTTGCTCTGGCCGGCGGTCTATCTGTTTCTGGCCCCGGCAGCGGCCTTCTGGCAAGTCAAGTAAGCCCAGTAGTGATACCTATCTCCAATGCTTAGTGAGCTGTTCATTCAAAATTTCGCAATTATCGATCAGCTGCGGCTGGCCTTCGTTCCCGGCTTCACCGTGTTGACCGGCGAGACCGGGGCGGGCAAGTCAATCATCCTGGACGCGGTGATGCTGCTGCTGGGTGGGCGCGCCGACACGACCATGATTCGCGCCGGGAGTGAGTTGGCCTACCTGGAAGGCACGTTTGACCTGTCGCCCACGCTGCTTGAAGCGTTGCGGCCGGTGCTGGAGCCGGAAGGACTGGACGAGGGTCAGACGCTGATCCTGGCCCGCGAGTTGCGCATGAACGGCCGCAACATTTGCCGGGTAAATGGGCGGACCGTTACCCTGACGCTATTCAGCCAGATCGGCGACCACCTGGTAGACATTCACGGTCAGGGCGAGCATCTCAGCCTGCTACGCCCGGCATCGCACCTGCCCCTGCTCGACTCCTTTGCCGGCCTGGACAGCGAGCGCGAGGCGCTGGCCCAACAGGTACGCCAACTGCACAAGGTCCAGCAGGAATTGCAGCGCCTACGCACGGATGCACGTGACGCCGCCCGGCGCCAGGACATGCTGGCCTTTCAGATTCAGGAGATCCAGGCGGCCGGCTTGCAGCCGGAGGAAGACGAAGAATTGCGCATCGAGCGCACACGATTGGCTAACGCCGAAAAGCTGATGACTTACGCCAACGAGATGCTGCGCTTGCTGCAGGATAGCGGCGCCGATGCGCCGGCGGCCAGCGATATGCTCAACCAGGCTGAACGGGCAGCTTCCCAACTCTCGCGATTGGACGAGAGCCGGGCCGGGTGGGTCGATCGTCTCCAGGGACTTGTCTCTGAGTTTGACGAGCTGACCGCGGATCTGCGCGACTATGCGGAGTCCCTGGAGTTCAATCCGGAGAGACTGGGCTTCGTCGAAGAACGGCTGGAGTTGATCTCCATGCTAAAGCGCAAGTACGGGGATAGCATCCCGGCCATCCTCGACTTCCGCGAGCGGGCGCAGAGTGAGCTGGAGGTCATCTCGCATAGTGAAGAGCGTATAAATCAGCTTGACGCGGAATGCGAACGCTACCTTCAACTTATCGGAGCGGCTGCCGTTGAGCTATCGGAGAAGCGGCAGTCGGCCGCCGAACGGCTGGCGACCTCAGTGGAGAATGAGCTGGCGGAGCTGTACATGGCCGGCACACGCTTTCGGGTCGCGTTCCGGCGGGAGCGGCAGCCGGACGGCGCCTACGTTGGCGAAGACCGGCTGGCGTTCGACCACACCGGCATCGATCGGGCGGAGTTTATGATCTCGACCAATCCCGGCGAGCCGTTGAAGCCGATGGCCCGGATCGCCAGCGGCGGCGAAACGGCGCGGCTGATGCTGGCTCTCAAGGCTACGCTGGCCCAGGTTGATGTGACGCCGACGCTGATCTTTGATGAGATTGATCAGGGAATCGGTGGGCGGGTGGGCGCTATTGTGGGCCGGAAATTGTGGGGCCTGACGGGCAATCAGCAACACCAGGTGGTTGTGGTCACCCACCTACCGCAGCTCGCCGGCTACGGCGACGCCCATCTGCACGTCAGCAAGCAGGTGGACCATGGCCGCACGACCACTCACGTGGCGGCGTTGGATCAGGCCGGGCGGGTCGCCGAGTTGGCGGCCATGCTGGGCACGCAGGAACATGCCCGCGAGGGGGCGGAGGCGATTTTGCGCCAGGCGCTGGCCGGCAAACAAGAGGCCATTGGGGCCGGACTGGCGCAGCGGGCAGCCTGAATTTCTCCAGGCCGCCCGGCGAAGCTCACTGCTCGCTGTGGGGCAGGGCCGACGCCACGAAGTCGCTCAAGTCTAGCTTTAGCTTTTCCAGAGACGGCTGGTGCATATACATCATGTGCCCGGCCTCGTAATAGCTCATGCTGATGTTGCCGCGCAGCGATGGATCCAGGCCGATGTGGTTAAAAGTGTATTCCGTCGCGAAGTAAGGGGTGGCCAGATCATAGTAGCCGTTGGCGACAAACACCTTCAAGAATGGGTTGGCGGTCATCGCCTGGCGCAGCGTCTCCGCCACGTTTAGAAACTGATTCTCGTGCTCCTTGTAACTCCAGGGATAGACGCGGCTGGTGAGTATTTCATAGGGCAAGTCGCTCTCAAATTTCAGCTCGCGGCGCACGTAGTCGTTGAGGGCGGCGGTATATGGCCCTTGAATGGCGGCCATGCTGGGGTCAAACTCAAAGGTCTCCCCGACTGAGTCTCGATCAATGCCGGTGAAGCGGCTGTCCAGCCGGCCCGTGGTCCGGCGGTGGTCGCGCAATAACTCCTTCATGAAGCGCATGGCCCCAATGCGCAGGTCGCTGCGGCGGAGGTAGTCTACGGAGAGGCCGGTGTAGCGAGCCAATTCCCGAGCTAGCGCGTCCGCTGCATCCTCCGGCATCGCATCTCCCTGCATCAACGCCAGCGTATACTCGCCGCGAGCAAAGCGCTCCACCTGGGCCAATGTCTCGCCCAGGTCGGCGAGCAGTTCGCCCGCCAATCGCCGGTGATACCAGGCGGTCGCCGTATAGGTGGGCAGGAAGAGGATAAAGGGCAAGTCGTTGCCTGGGGTAAAGCGGCCGGTCTGGAAGTTCAGGATGACCGAGACGAGCATTACCCCGTTGAGGTACACGCCCAACTTCTCCTGCAAGTGCCCGGCCAATCCGGCGGCGCGTGTCGTGCCGTAGCTTTCGCCGATGAGAAACTTCGGCGATGACCAGCGTCCATAGCGCGTTAAGTAGAGCCGGATGAACTCTGCCACGGATTCGATATCCTTCGTGAATCCGTGAAACTGATCCGCTTTCTCGCCCGGCGCGGCTCGGCTGTAGCCGGTGCTGACGGGATCGATGAAGACCAGGTCGCTGACGTCGAGCAGCGAGTGTTCGTTGTCCACCAGACCATACGGCGGAGGCAGCAGCCGGCCGACGTCGCCCATCTCGACCCGCCGGGGACCAAGCAGGCCCAGGTGCAACCAGACAGAGGATGAGCCGGGACCGCCGTTGAAGGAGAAGGTAATTGGCCGGGCGCCGGGTTCCGCCCCGTCTTTGGTGTAGGCGGTGAAAAACATCTGCGCCTTCGCCTGCGCACCCTTCTCGTCCACCTCCTCACGCACGATGAGCGTGCCGGCAGTGGCGGTGTAAGCAATCTCCTCGCCGCCGACTACGACCGCGTGCTGCGTCTGGACGATCTCGTCTTTCGGCTCTTCGACCGGTTTTTTCGGCTCCTCTTTATCTTTGGCGTCCGCGTTCATTACACGCTCCATGAACTGGTGGAGATACTTCCACTCAGCCCTTCTTAAGTTCCGCGACCAGTTCAACGTACGATTGCATGGCCCACTTTGACGACTTGCCGCGCAGTTTGGCCCAGGAATCGTACTTGGCGCGGCCGGTGGGATCGGTGAAGCCGGGGCGCTTGCCGGAGACGTCGCCCACGGTCGCCTGCTTGTAGAGCGCATACAGGCGTAAGAGGGTGTTGTTGTCGGGACGCCGGGACAGCTGTTGCGCTTCCGCGGCCGCTGTCTCAAATTGGGCCTGTAGATCGTCCATTCGAGTTCCTCCTGAGATTGTTAGGGGCTGGTTCACTCACTCCACTGGTGAGGTTTACGGTGGGTGATGATACAGGGTAGCCGGCGATTAATCAATGACAAGAGGCCGTCCACTCCGCCTTTCCTGCCCCCTATTAGCTGTTAGAATCACCTCCAGGTTCTGCCGGC
>CAYVQP010000006.1:30347-53550 GCA_964452775.1 uncultured Ardenticatenaceae bacterium
CTCCGCCTTTCCTGCCCCCTATTAGCTGTTAGAATCACCTCCAGGTTCTGCCGGCGCGCCGAGCTTTGCCGGCGCGTGACCGGGTCTTCCCTGGGAAACCCGGTCTTTGTCTGTCTGAAACGTGAAAGAGCGATGAACAGGAATTGGAGGCAAAAATCATGGGTGCGCGAGTTGGCGGCTACCGGCCTGCTGCTGGCTATCGTGCTCCTATTCCTGGCGCCGGCGCTGCTGCCCGGGCGGGTGTTCATGCCCCTGGACATCGTCACCCAGGGTTGGCCGCCCTGGCAGCAACCCAACCAGCCGGTCGAAGTCGAGAACTGGCTGCTCACCGACGTGGTGAACTACATCTTTCCGGTGAAGCAGTTCATGGCGGAGAGCGTGCAGGATGGAACCCTGCCGCTGTGGAACCCGTATGTGCTGACCGGCTATCCCTTCACCTATAACACCCAGGCCGGCCTGTTTTATCCCCTCTCGCTGCTTTATTACTTGCTGCCCTGGTACGCGGCTGTTGACGGCACGATTGTGCTGCAGATGCTGTTGGGGGCGCTGTTCATGTATGCCTTCCTTCGCCGGCTACGCCTGCATCGGCTGGCGGCGGTCGCCGGCGGGGCGTTGTTTGCCTGCAACGGCTTGATGATGGTCTGGTTGGAGTGGCAGGTCGTGCATGCCGCCATCATCTGGTTACCCTTGCAACTGCTGTTGCTGGAGAGCATGGTCGCTGAAGCCGAATCGCCGGAGGGTAAGACCGAGAAGGCGCTAATCTATGGCTTGTTGGCTGCAATCGCGTTCGCCATTCCCTGGCTGGGCGGGCATTGGAACTGGACATTGTACACGAGCATGACGTTGGCGGCCTATGGCTTATGGCGGTTATGGCCGGCCTTTCGCCGGAGTGCCGGCCGGCGGCGGTTCGGCCTCCTGGGCCTTTTCCTGCTGCCCTTTACCGCCGGCGTTGCTCTGGCGCTGGTGCAGGTATGGCCGGCTTTCAACTTCCTCAGCCAGACTCACCGCAGGCCGCTGCCTTTTCGGGACTCTCTGCTCAGCGGCCTGTGGGATCGGGCGGTGGTGTCCATCGTGCCCAACTTCTTCGGCAATCCCAGCCATGGCAATAACTGGTGGGGCATTGATAACTACAACGAGGTGACCTTTTACCTGGGCATCCTTCCCCTGTTGCTGATTGGGCTGGTCCTGTTTTTGCGCCGCGACCGGATAACCCTGTTCTTCGCCGGCTGGGGCCTGCTTGGCCTGCTGTGGGCGCTGGGCACCCCGGCATATGGATTGCTGTATGTGTTGCCGGCTTTCTCCGGCCTCTACCCGGGCCGGGCGGCGATCATCGTGGTGATCTGTGGGGCGGTGTTGGCGGCTCTGGCCTTTGACCGGCTGCTCTCACCCGGCCCGCTGGACAAGGCAAGACTGAGCCGCGTTATCGCCGGCGTCGTTGCACTGCTTCTGCTCGTCCTGACTGGTTACGTAGTCGCCTATCGCGACGATGTGGTGCGCACGGCCGGCTACCTGCTACCCTATTTGGGTTGGGCGCTGTTGATGCTCGCGTTGTCGGCCGGGCTGCTCCTGGGCCGGACACGGGGACCCCTTTCATCGAAATGGTTTGGCTGGTTGGCTTTGGCGCTGATTGTGGTCGATCTCTATTTGATGAGCTATGGCTACAACACGGTCTCATCAGTCGCCGGCTTTTATCCGGCATCCCCCGTGGTTGACTTTCTGCAGGCCGACTCAGTGCCGTTCCGCATCGCTACGCCGGCCGAAGGCATCGTCTTTTATCCGAACAGCTCACTCATGGCCCGCATCAGCAATGCCAGCGGCTACGAACCCGGTTTGCCGCGCCGGCACGTGGATTACTATAACGCTGCCGAGGGAGAAAGCGCGATCCGCTTCAACCGCATCCTGATGCCTTTGCGCGGTCTTGATTCGCCGCTCTTCGACCTGCTCAACGTGAAGTACATAACCACGATCAATGATTGGTGGCAGGGCGACTCTTCTCTCGCCGTTTCTCAGGATCTACAACAAAGTTGGCTCCCGCTGTCGTCCGGCGAGGAGGTGGAGCAATCATTTCACATGAACGACGCCGGCCTGCAGCGGGTTGACCTGTATCTGCGCGGCGAAGGTGTCTCAAATGGCCTGATAACGGCGCGGGTGCTGACCGGCGACGGCGGGCAGGAGTTGGCGCACGACCAGTTGCCGGCTTCGTCCCTGAGCAGCGAAGGGGGATGGCATTCGTTCCTGTTTGGCGCGTTTCCCTCGGAATGGGGGCGCGACTTTCAACTTGCTGTCAGCTATAAAGGCGATGGCCGGATCGAGTTGGGCAGCGCGGGCGGCGACCACTATCCGGACGGGGCGCTCCGGCAAAGCGACGCTGAGGCGGGAGACGACCTTGCTTTCAGGTTGTACTACCTGCCGCGCCCGGAACTGGCTTTCGAGGCAGGCAAGACCCGCGTTTACGTGAATGAGGGCTATCAGCCGCGCGCCTTTGCCGTCCATCGCGCCATTGAAGTGGAGGCGGACGAGGCCTTGAACACGGTGCTGGAGCACGCCGGCGAACTGGGCGAAGTGGTGGTGCTGGAGTCACGCGGCGACGAGTTGCCGGAGGTGCGCGGCAGCGCCGGCGAATCTGCGGTGACCATCACCGAGTATGGGCTGAACGAGGTCCGCTTACAGGCTGAGATGGCCGCCCCCGGCTTTGTCGTCCTGGCAGACAGCTATTATCCGGGCTGGAAAGCGACGGTCTCCGGTGAAGCGACCCCAATTTACCAGGCGGACTACCTGCTGCGAGCGGTTTATGCGCCGGAGGGGAGCCATGAGATCGTCTTTACCTTTCGCCCGCCGGACTTTATCGTCGGCGGCCTGATCAGCGCGGCGACCCTGGCCTTGATCGCAATCGCCTTGCTCGTCGCCATTTACCGCATGCGAAAGGGAGATTGAGTTGTCTTCCGGCGTCCGGCGGCTGGCATTGCCGCTGATTATTACCTGCTATCTTGCCCTGGGGCTGGCTTACAGTGTGGCGACGCCGTTAGGCGAAGCGCCGGATGAGGTGGATCACGTTCGCTATTTACAATGGCTGGCGCAGGCCGGAGAGCTGCCCGTCATGCAGCCGGCGGCGGAAGACAACCTGACCATGGAGGCCAACCAGCCGCCCCTTTACTATCTGCTTGGCGCTGGAGTCTGGCGTCTGGTTGCCGGGGGCGATGCGGCGGACGAGGCGGAACTGCTCTCCTTTGATTTTGCGCCCTGCTTTCCGCTTGATCCGGCTGACTTGGGCCGGAAGCAATTTTACCTGCACAGCGCGGCGGAGGCTTTTCCCTATTCGGGCGAGTTCGCCGCCTTTCATGCGGTGCGCTTCCTCTCGCTGATCATGGGGGCGGGGGCGGTATGGCTGGCATACGTGATTGGCCGGCAAGTCGCGCCGGGAGACGAGCGCGTCGCCCTGTTCGCGGCGGCGTTGCTGGCTTTCAACCCACAATTCCTCTTTGTCACTGCCAGCGCCAACAACGACAATCTCACGCTTCTGCTGGGGGCCGGCATCGTCGCCCTAGCTTCTTCGCTGGCAAGGCGGGCAGACTACCGGCGCATCGCAATTCTGGGCATCCTGCTTGGTTTGGGAGCGCTGACCAAGCTCTCGCTGTTCGCGCTGTGGCCGGTAGCCTTTCTCGGCCTGTTGCTTGGGGCCAGGGCCGCGGACGGAAACTGGAAGGCGACGCTGCGCCGCTTCATTCCGGGTGCGGTCGTGCTGGTTCTCATTCCGCTGTTGATAGCCGGCTGGTGGTACTGGCGCGCGCAGCTGCTCTATGGCGATCCGCTGGCCTGGAATGTGCATCTGCAGGCCAAAGGAGATTCAGTCGCCCGGCTCACCCCGTTCACCGCGGCGGACCTGTGGGACTTCATCCGGACGCACTTCGTCACTTATTGGGCCACGTTCGGTTGGCTGAACATCCGGCTGCCGGCGGCGGCATACTGGCTGCTGGCGATCATGCTCCTGGCCGCGCTGGCAGGAGTGGCGCTGCTAATTGGCGACTGGATTCGCAGCCGGCGCGCTGCGCCGCCAGAGAAGAGCAGCGCGGCCATGGTTGACATGATCCCCCTGGCGCTAAATGCCCTTGCTATCACCTGTGTCTACCTGTCGCTGCTGCGCTACATTCAGGTGATCAACTGGTCCGGCTATCAGGGCCGGCTGGCCTACGCGATGGCGGCTTCCGGTGCGGCCCTGTTGGCCGCGGGCCTGTGGCGGCTTGGCGGGCGGGCGCTGGTCTGGGTGGCCGCCGGTGGATTAGCGACGCTTGCGGTCGGCGGCCTGGTGCTGGTGTTAGGGACTGAATATGCCCGGCCATTGATCTACCAGCCGGCCTCAGCCGAATTTCGTCCCTGCATTCGCATGCTCGACTGGCAAATCGAAGGCGCAAGCGTGCCGGAGCGGGTCATGCCGGGAGAGGCATTGGTAGTCACCCTTCATGGGTTCGGTCTCAAAGACAATGAAGCAGCGCCGCTTCGCCTCGATCTGGTTGGCCGCGGGGGCGAGATCATTGCACAGGCGGACGAACGACTGGTCGTTACCGCCGGCGAACCGTTCTCCAGTACGATAACCTTGCGCGTCGAGGAGAGTGCGTTGCCGGCGCGGGCGTTGTTACGTGTTGCCGTCCCCGCCGGTGATGGGTTGTTGCCCTTGACCAACGCTCGCGGGCAGCCGCTTGAGAACCCGGTTCCACTGGACTGGGTGAAGATCCCGCCCGCCTCAGCCACGAGTGAAGCGCCGCCATATTCCTCCGGCGCGCGCTTTGGCGACCAGATCGTGCTGAAAGGTTACGACGAGCAAAATGTGGAAAACAGTGTGCTCCGGCTGACGCTGCAATGGCAGGCGCTCAGCGAGATGGCGAGCGACTACGCCTTCTTTGTGCATGTGCTGGATGCCGGCGGCAATCAGCTGGGGCAGTGGGATGGTCAGCCGCTTGAGGGCGCCTATCCAACCAGCATTTGGGACATCGGTGAAGTGGTGCGCGACACGATTGAGTTGCCGCTGCCGGCGGACGCGGCGACCCTGGCGATCGGCGTCTACGATCCGGAAACGGGAGCCCGCCTGACCGTCTACTCCGCGGCCGGCGAACGCCTGCCGGACGACTGGTTGCTGATAGATGCCGGGCCGTAGTCCAAAGAAGCCGGCGGGCGATGCTATAATGCCGGCCCATACCCGGAACGGCTGATGAGATTGAGCGAAATGGAACAGGCGACCAGCAGTGACGAGCGCGGAGCGAGCAGCGGGATAGTATGGCGCCGGCGGTTGTGGGTTGAACTGCTCATCGTTTTGTTTGCTCTGCTGATCATCGGGTTGCCCAACCTGGTCTATCCCTTCGGCAGCGACCAGGGAGAATACGCGCACATTGCCAGCGAAATGTTAGCCGGCAAGGTCATCTACCGCGACATCTTCAATGTGAAGCCGCCAATGACCCACTGGTTGCACGCCCTGGCGTTGGAGCTATTTGGCCGCTCCATGCTCTCCATCCGCCTGCTGGATTGGCTGTGGCAGGCCGGCACGGGCGTGGCCCTGGCGCTGACCACGGCGCTCTTCTACCAACGGCGATTCGCCCCAATGCTGGCCGGTCTGCTTTACGGCGTTTTCTTTTACAGCGTGGATTTCTGGCATAGCGCTCACACGGAAGGTTTCCTCAATCTCTTTGTCGTGCTTGGGGTATTTTGCTTTCTGATTGGCCTTCGTCGTTCGCGGCCCGGCTGGTGGCTGCTGGCCGGGGCGATGGTGGCCCTGGCGGTGTTGGCCAAGTATCCCATCGGGCTGATGCTGCCGTTCATGATAATCATTCTGCTGCTGGAAAGGGGATGGAGCCGGGACAATTGGCGGAGCGTGTTGTGGTTGTGTCTGGGGTTTGGCGCGCCGTTGTTGCTGTTCGTGCTCATCGCCGGCCTGCGCGGCGGGCTGGGGCCTTTCCTGGATATCCAGTTTGGCTATATTCCCCGCTACAATGCCGGCTTCGCGCAGGATCAAAGCTACCTGGCCTACACCGCTGAGCGCTTCCGCTTCTTTTGGGCGATCAGGCCGGCAATCCGGCTCTTCGCGCTGGTCTGGCTGGCGGAGGTGTTGCTTTCCGGTCTGGTAGCGCCGTGGCCGCGCTATCAATGGTTGTTGCCGCTGTGGGCGCTGGCCGGCTTCCTGCACGCGGCGGTGCAAAATCAGTACTACGATGGGCATTTGCATACGATGTTGCCGCCGCTGGCGGTGATGATCGCCCACTTCTTCCTGAACATGGACGCGCTGGTCCAGAGGTTTCTGTCGCGCCGCTGGCTTTCCCCGGCGCGTACGGCGCTGTTTGTGCTGGCGGCAACCGAGGTGTTCTTGCTGGCCTTTCTGCCGGCGTCCCCCTACCGGCAGCGCGACCTGAGCAAGAAGCTCGCCGGCTTCTGGTCCGTTGCTTCCGGGGCGCAGACGCTGGAAGAGCAGTATATTTCCGGGGATTACGGCGTCTATGGCTGGGGCTTTTCCGCCCGGACGCTGATTGAGGTGGCTGACTACCTCAGAGCGCACACGGAGCCGGATGAGCCGGTGCTCGTCTGGGCATTTGAGCCGGCCATCTATTTCCTTTCCGATCGCGAAAGCGCCTCCCGTTTCATCTTCAATTTCCCCCTCTACGGCGACTTTTCCTGGCTGGATTATCGAGAGGAGTTTCTGGCGGATTTCACGGCGCAGCGGCCGGCCTTTGTGTTGGTCGCGCGCAACGACGCCATGCCCTGGGTATCCGGCACGGAGCAGGATTCACAGGCGGCTTTCGACAGCTTCGCGGCCTTCAAGACGCTGGTAGAGCGCGACTATCAGCCGGCCGATCAGCTGGCGAACTTCACGATCTATGAACGTCGCGACCATTGACAGGTGGGGGCGCGGGCGCTGGTTGCTGGCGGCGATCGTCTTGCTCGCCTTTGCGCTGCGCGTGCACGATATTGCCGGCCAATCGCTGTGGAGTGGGGAAGCGTTGCAGCTTCTACGGGCGGCGCAACCGCTCACCATGCTGCTGAGCGGCCGGCCAATCAGTCTCGGTCAAGCCGGCGGCTGGTCTGGACCGATCTTCCCGCTCTTACTCGCCGCCCTGCAAGCCTTGCTCGGACCCGTCAATGAGTTGGGGCGGCTGGCGGCGCTGTGGCTCGGGGTGTTGTCCGTTCCGCTCATCTACCGCCTGGGCCGGGAGATGCTCAGCGCGCGGGTAGGCATTGCGGGGTCGTTGCTGCTGGCCCTCTCACCCCTGCACGTCTGGTTCAGTCAGGAGATTGGCCCGGCGACGGCGCTGCTCCTATTCTCGTTGCTCGCCGCCCTGGCTCTCTGGCGGGTCATTGGTCGCCGGCGTTCTCGTCGCGCTTCGTGGACGATGCTGGCGGTTGCCGGGGCCGGTCTAGCTCTGATCGCGCTCACCGCCTCAAGCCCCGGGGCTTTTGTGGCGCACTCTGCGATCACGCCCGGCCGCCTGGCGGAACGTGCGACCGGCTTGCTGACAGTGGGAATCGCCCCCGGCCTGATCTACCAATGGTGGCGCTTCATGCCGATGTTGATCCTGGGGATGGCCGGCGTTGTGGCGCATTGGCGGCAAAGTCGCCGGCAGATAGCCTTTCTACTGGCCTACCTCCTGGTTCCACTGATCGCCTGGTACACGCTAAATCGATCGCAACCCGGCGTGGACGAGCTTGGGCTGGTCCTGGTCTCGTTGCCGCCGCTGCTGATATTGGCCGCCGGCGGCTGGCTGCACCCCTGGCGACATTGGCGCGGGCGCGCACTTGGGCTGGGCCTGTTGATGGTGGTCTTCCAATTGAGCTGGCTGCAGACTCAATTTTACGCGCCGGAGCTGCGTAAGGATGATATCCGGGCCCTGGTGCGCGACCTGCAAGAGCTGGCGGATGGGGATGACCTGATCATCCTGACCGATCCCGGCCTGGCCGCCGCCTTTGGGCGCTATTATCAGGGCAGCGCCCGTTGGTCTCTGGCCGGTGAGGACTGGGGAGCAGATGTTCAGCCGCAGTTGCCGGCCGGACAATTGCTCTGGCTGGTGGAAAATGAGCAAAATGCCGGGCCGGCGAGTACAACCAGCGCGCCGTGGCCGCTCGTGCAGCAGCAGCGCTCTGCCGGCTTGTGGAATTCCTGGACAATATCGGCGTACATGCCCAACCCGGTCCTGGAGCGCTTGCCGGAGGATGTTTCGCCGGCAAACATTGATTGGGGCGGAGAACTGACGCTGGCCGGCTTCAGCGTCCCCGGCGAAGGACAATCAGGGGCATGGTGGCAGCCGGAGTTTTACTGGCAAAAGAGCGCGGCCGCAGCCGGGCAATACACCCTCTACCTGCGCCTGGTTGACGCGCAGGGGCGCTCCTGGACCAATGACGGCGAATTGCTGTGGGAATCGTACCCGCCGGGTTTCTGGCCGGCCGACACGCTGCACGCCGAGCGACCCCTGTGGCGGCTGCCGGCCGGCCTGCCGCCGGGGGAGTATCAGGCCTGGTTGCAGGTGGCGCGCACGGAAGACGGGCAGCTTCTGCCGGCGAGCAGCGGCGGAACGGAACTCTTATTGACACCCAGCCTGTCGCTGGAGCCGGCGACCGCGCCGGAAGACCTGCCATATTTGCCGGCGCACAAGCGGCTGGACATCGCGTTCGGATCCGGCCTGACCTTGTTGGGTTACAGCGTGGCGACGGACCAGGTTTACCGTCCGGGCCACGTGCTCCCGGTGACTTTGTTCTGGCAGGCCAACGGCCCACCGCCTCCAGGACATCGGGTACGGGTGCAGCTGTCGGATTCTGCTGGCGCCTTGCTCCGTGAGGTGGACGAGCCGCTGTTTACTGGCGATGCCTCCTCTCCATCCTGGCCGGACGGCGCACTACTGACCACGGTTAACGAACTGCCGATTCCGGCTGAGGCAGCGGGCAACCTGCGAATCATGGCCTCGATACTGCCGGCGGACGGCGAGCAATCAGTAAAGGCAGGCGGTATTCTTGGCAGCGAGAGCGTCCCAATTAGCGACGTATTCGTCGAACCGTGGCCGCTGGAGACAACGTTGCCGCCGATTGATTCACCACTGCGGGCTGATTTTGGCGACCCCCCGGTCATCGAACTGCACGGCTACAACCTTTCCCCGGTTGAGAGCGGGCCGGGAGAGCCGCTCTCATTGACCCTCTACTGGCGGGCGAATGCGCTTATTGACGAGAACTATGTCGTTTTCGTCCACCTTGTTGATGGTCAGGGCAATGTGGCGGCGCAAGGAGACGGCGCGCCGGTAAGTGGCTTTAGGCCGACAAGCAGCTGGCGGCCGGGGGAGGTATTTACCGACTCTCATATGTTGGCGCTGCCGGAAGAGTTATCAGGTGGGCCGTATTCGCTGTGGATTGGCCTCTACGATCCGATCTCCGGTGTGCGATTGCCGATAATGCTGGATGGCGCGCCGCAGGCTGATGGCCGGCTGCTGCTGCGGGAGCTGGATCTGAGCCCCTGAGTTTTCGGCCGGCGAAAACCGTTCACGTGCCGCTGCCATGAAGAAATCCGGCTTCTGAGACCTGCCGGATCAACCGTGTGAAGTCAGGTTGATCGCCGTCCAGAAGCCGGACTTCTTTAGCAGCTGACTATCAGCTAGAGCTTAGCGCACGACGCTGACAGATGGGTTCGGATCGCATACGGTTTCGCACTGTCCCTGCGCATTGCACTGGATGTGCGAGGTGCGGTTGGTAACGTAAGCAAGGTTGCGCGTTGCGTCTACCGCCACGTTGAAGGGTTCAGCGCCGCCGTCAATCACGCCCTTGTACGTGAGGAGGTCGAAAATGCTGATGGTATTACTACCCCGGTTAGAGACATAGGCGCGACCGGTTAGAGGATTGACATCCACCGACCAGGGATTGTCTCCGACCGTTACCCGACCGGCTATGCCTGTCCCTTGGATGATTGAGACGGCATCATCCTCGGGAAGCGTGATGTAGGCCAGGCCATAGTTGGGGTTGACGGCGACATCCTGTGAGCGAACGCCGGTCTTGAAGGAGGTCACGAACTGGCTGTCTTTCATGATACTGATGTTATCGGGATAGGTGGCATTGGGCGCCGAGTGGGCCGCATACAAGTAGCCGGTGTTAGGATCGATGGCAAGTTCCTGCACACCCCAGCCGGCCTGCACCTCGCCGACGACATTCATGCCGTCAATGGTGAACACCTTGCCCAGCTCCAGGTTGGCCACGTAAAGCAGGCCGGTGTTGGGGTCTACCACCATGCCCTGCAGCCAGCCGGAGGCCAGGTTGATGTAGCCTTTGAATTCATAGGTCGTGCTGTCGTAGACGGTTAGCCTGCTGAACAGGTCATTGGCATACAGCAGGCCGTTAACCTGGTTGAAGATGACGTCATATGCCTCGCCATAAGTGGGCAGAGTCATGAACAGGTTGCTCAAATCGAACAGGCTAATCGTGGTTTCGCGAAGCGAGACCAGCGCGGCGCGAGTGGTGTTGGGATCGACGCCAACGCGTGAAGGCCATTCGCCCACCGGCATTGTGTCAATGTGGTTAAGTTCCTGGATGATGCTGGCTGTGTTGTTGCCATTGTTGGTGATGTAGGCGTATCCGCTGATCGGATTCACCTCCACATCGTTGGGGCAGTAGGCCTCCGGCAAGGGCACCTCGCCGATCACCGTGGGCGGCAGCACCACTACCGGCGTGGAAGTCGGAGTGGGCGTTACGGTGGGATCAAGCCGGGCGATGGGCAAGAACACCGGCGTCTCAATACCGTCAGAAGCAAAGGAACGCGTGGTGAGCGAAATGCCGGCGAAAGCAACCAGCAGCGACGCAACCACTACCAGCAAGGCAAGGAGAAGTAGTCTGGCGGGACGACTGTTCGGCGTTTGCGATTGAGGGGGCCGTCCACTCTCTGCAGACGTTTCTTGTTTCATATGTGGTGGGTAATTCCTCCTAGTAGATAGATAGTAATCGGGCACATCTTGAGCTATCTACGCCGGCCCTATGAAGCCGATCAGTAGATGCGGCGCGAATACTATCAATATGCCACATGCGCGTCAAATGCTGTTGCGGAGCGCCCGCTTTGCTAGAATTGAGGCATGGATGGCGGTCAACAGAGCCGGTATGAGAAGCGAACCGGATCGCTTCAGTTAATCGTTCCTGCCTGGTCGCTGGTAGTAGCCTGCTTCCTCTTGCTGCTGTTCTTTGCTCGTCTGAGCAGCGCCACCGCCTACAGCAGCGCGACATTTGACGAACCATTGCACCTCTTCGGCAGCGCCATGTACTGGCAGTTGGCGCGCCTTTGGCCGGCTATCGAGAACCCGCTGTTGATCCACGCACTAGTCGGACTTCCCCAGCGACTACTCTTCGACCCGACTCTGCCGCTGGATCACCCCTTCTGGGGACAGGGCTTCGCCACCCTGGCGCTGAGCAGCTCTTTTTTGTGGGAGAGCAATGCCAGCGGCCTGCAAATGCTCTGGTCGGGCCGGCTGCTTGTGATCGGGATGTCGCTTCTCACCGGCGCACTGCTGTACGCCTGGAGCCGGCGCGCAGCGGGAGCGACGTTGCCGGCGCTGGCAGTCCTCTTCCTGTTCACCTTTGACCCTAATGTGCTCGCGCATGGAAGCCTGGTCACAACCGACATGGGCGTCACCCTGTTTGTCTGTCTGGCGGTCTTCCTTTTCTGGCGATACTGGCTCCAGCCCGGCCGGCTGCTCTTCCTGGCATCAGGCATCGCCCTGGGACTCGCCGTGAGCAGCAAGTTCTCCGGCGCGGCGCTGATTGTCGCTCTGGTCCCGACAGCCTTATACCTGGGCCGGCGACGGTCTGGGAGGCGGGGCCTGCTGCTCGCCGCGCTCGAGATTGCCGGCTGGCTCTCACTAGCGGCGCTGGTGTTGCTGGTAGTCGAACGATTTGACCTCTCCCTCTTGGCGGCTAATTTGCAGGCGGTGCGCGGAGCAGGACAGTTCGGACACCGCACGTTCCTTTTGGGAGAGATCAACCAGGGCGGCTGGTGGTATTATTTTCCGGTCGTGTTCCTGGCGAAGACGCCGTTGCCCACGCTATTGCTTATCGCTCTCGCCCTCTTCGTTCCACTTTGGCGGCGGCGCATAGATTGGCAGCAGGGCTGGCCTTTGCTGGTAGCGGCGATCTGGATCGGGACGGCCATGGCCGGCCGGATCAACGTGGGCTACCGGCATTTGCTGCCCGTGTTGCCCTTGCTCTTTCTGCAAGTGGGCTGGCTCCTGCGACCGGGATATCTGCAAGGACGCTGGCTGTCCCGTGTCTGCGCCGTCTCCTTCGCGGCCCTGGCGGTCGCCAGCCTGCTGGCGCACCCGCATTACCTGGCCTACTTCAACGCCCTGGCCGGCGGACCGGTGGGCGGTCAGCGTATCGCCCTGGATTCAAACCTTGATTGGGGCCAGGACCTGGCGGCCTTGGGCGACTACGTGCGGGCCAACGACATCCCTGTCATCAATACCGCCCTGTTTTCGACGACCCCGCCGGCCGTTTACGGCATCCCGGCCGTCCAGCTGCCCGCCTGGCCCGACTCTGAGGATGCCTCCGCGATGGCCGGCTTCTATCCACCGCGCCCCGCCGCCGGCCTGTACGCGATCAGCGCCACCCATCTGCAAGGCCTTTACCTGGAGGATACGGAAAGGTTTGCCTACTTTCGCCGGCAAGCGCCGATTGCGCGCATCGGCAGCTCTATTTTCGTCTACCAGGTGTCTCCCGACAGCCAACGCGCGGCCCTCGCTTTGTCTGGGATTGAGCTGCCGAACATACCGCTTTCGAATTACGACGCGACTGTTGGCACAAACTACCTGACTTTGCGCCGGTATGACGCTCGCCACAGCTTGATTTGGGCGCGGGAGGAGGCGACCTGGGCGGCTGTTGAGCAGGCAACCGCGCCGGAGTCCCCGCTGCTGCAGCAACTCTATCCGCCGGCCGCGGAATCAGGAGTGGTAAAGGATGGCGACCGCCGGATGACCTTCTATCGCTGGCGGGAATCGCCTTTCTCCGAGTTGGAGTTGCAGATGCCAACGACGGACGGGGTAGAGTTCTCCGCCCCACCGCAGGGCGGCGCGTTGGCCCTGCCGGCGCTGGAGTTCGCCGGGCACACGCCCTTGCCGGCGCAGCTCTTGCCCGGCGCAAGCATGGAGCTGCTCACTATTTGGCGCATACTCTCGACGCCACCGCGCCCGTTTTCGCTGTATCTGCACCTGCTGAATGAGTCCGGCGAAATCGTCGCCCAGCATGATGGGTGGGGAGTGGAGCTGGACGGTCTTTCGTTTGCCGATGAGGTCGGACAACTCCACGAGCTGGCGCTGCCGGAGGACCTACCGCCCGGCGACTACACGCTCAGACTGGGCGTATACGAAACCGCGACCGGCGAGCGCTTCATGTTGGGATCGCCGGGCAGCGGCATAGATGGACTGACCCTGAGCCGCTTTACGGTGGAGGCCCCATAGCCATTCGGCGCGGGCGAGGTTGCACTCCCGGATTATTCAAGGTTATCATCACCGGCGATGAGTAAAGTGATCGTGGTCATGCCGGCTTACAATGCCGCCGAAACCCTGGTAGACACCTATCAGCGCATCCCGGCCGAGCATGTGGACCAGGTGATTCTGGTGGATGACGGCAGCATGGACGACACGGCCAGCATCGCCAGCCAACTGGACCTCGACTTGATCGTGCATCCGCACAATGCGGGCTATGGCGCCAACCAGAAGACCTGCTACATGGAAGCGCTGCGCCTGGGGGCGGAGATCGTGATCATGCTTCATCCTGACGGGCAGTATGATCCCCAAATCATCCCAGAGATGATCGCCGCCATTCAGGCCGGTAAGGGTGACTTTGTGCTGGGCTCCCGTTTCATTCCACCCCGGAGCGCGCTGGAAGGTGGGATGCCGCGGTACAAGTATCTCTCCAATCGCTTCCTCACCGGCGTGGAAAACCTGGTCATGGGCACAAGCTTGTCCGAGTGTCACACCGGCTACCGGGCCTATAGCCGGCGATTGCTGCTCACCGTGCCCTTCCTGCGCAACTCCAATGACTTTGTCTTTGACACCGAGATGATCTTCCAGGCGCACTGTTTTGGCTTTCGCTTCGCCGAGGTGCCGGTCAGCACCCGCTATTTCAACGAGGCCTCCTCCATCAGCTTCAGCGGCAGCGTGAAATACGGCCTGCAAACGTTGGGCGTGGCTGCGCGCTACCTCATCCATCGCCTGGGACTGCGCCGGATTGATGTCTTTGAGCCGGCGCGCCGGAGCTGACTGACCCGCTGATGGATTACCGCAAGCCGGTCGTATTCGGCGACAACTGGTCAGAAAGTCGCTATCGCGTGCTACCCTATTTCGCGGTTGAGAAAGCGATCATCATGGGGCCGGGGGTAGAGCGTATCCTGGACGTGGGTTGCGCGGCCGGCTGGAACATGAGCCGCTTTGTACAATACGGTCGCCGGCCCATCGGACTGGACGTTGCTCCGGAACGGGTCAAGCATGCGTTGCGGCACGGGCCGGCCCTGGTCGGCAGCGGACTACAACTTCCGTTCGCAGACGGCTCATTGGATCTGATCTATATTCAGCACGTCTTGCATCACATTGGCGATGTGGGCCGGGCGCTGGCCGAGGTGCGGCGCTGCTTGCGGCCCGGCGGTACGCTATTTCTAGTTGAAACTGTGGAGGACAATCCCATCATCCACCTGGGACGCCGGCTTTACCCCAGCTGGTTGGGAGACGAAGTGAACGCTCGCTTTACCTTTGCCGGCTTGCAAGAGCAAATGTCTGCGAGCGGCTTTCGCCTGCAGGTCGCCGAGCAGTATAGCGTCCTGTTCTGGCTGTGGGAGATAGCGCCGGATCAGGCGCCGGTGATGGAGAACTTCACTCCCCTCTTTGTCCGGATAGAGCGTGCATTGGTCAAGCGCCTGCGCCGGTATAGCGCTCACTGCTTCCTCGTCGCTCAGACCGTCGAAGCGAGCGATCCCGGCCGGCACAACGATTGGATAGAGCGGGACGCTCTTCGAGACTCCGGGGCTGTGGCCGGCATACCAGAATTGGAAACAGGACCGGCATGATCGCCCGCCTGAAGTCAGTCAATCGCGAGTGGTGGCTGATTGCCCTGCTCTGCCTGATCATGCTGGTGAAGGGGGTGCTATGGAGTCTGGCTTTTCCCCTCTGGCAGGGGCCGGATGAGGACGACCATTACGCGGTGATCCAGTTTATCGCGGAGAGCGGCCGGCTGCCGGACGAGGCGGATGTCTGGCTGCCGGATGAGGTGACGCTGTCGCGCGAACTGGCTGATGTGGGCCGGCTGCCATATGCGCCGGAACAGCGGCAGGCGTTTAGCGATACGCCGCTGGGGCCGGGCGAAGCCGCCTTCGCCGAGTTGCCGGCGGCGTTGCGCAGCAGCACCGATATGCAAGGCGTGGGCAAGTTGATGCACGCCACGCCGCTTTACTATGTGCTGGCAGCCGGCGTGTACCGGCTCTTCGATGGCGGCGACCTGTTGCACCGGGCGCAGGTGCAGCGCATCTTTGCGGTGATCGTCGGCGCGCCGATTGTGCTGGTCGCCTATCTCATTTGCCGGCTTCTTTTCCCCGGAAACACCGCAATGCGCCTGACCGTACCTGCTCTGGTCGCCTTTCACCCCTTGATCAGCGAAATAGTGGCGGTGGTCAGCGTGGACGGCTTGCTCATTGTATGCTACTCGCTGCTCATCTGGCTCTCGCTGCTCATCTTCCGTGACGGGCTGGATTGGCGCTACGGCTTGGCGACGGGCGCGGTGTTCGCCGCCGGCATGTTGACCAAACCGACGCTCAGCGGGATTGCGCCGCTCATTGGTCTATTAGTGGCTTACGATTGGTGGCGCGGCAAGGGGCGGCGCCGGCAGATAGTTGGCTCAGCCGTGCTCATGGGGGTAGTGATTGTTTTGCCCCTGGGCTGGTGGATGCAGCGCAGTTGGCGACTGAGCGGCGATCTGCTCTATTTCAATCCGGTGGTGGAGGGTCACCGCATCGTCCAACAACCATTCTATGATTACGGCGTCTGGCAGCACTTCCTGGACTACTACCAGTCGGTGTGGGGCGGCATTTTCGTCAGCTGGTGGGCGCATTTTGGCTGGCTGGATACTGCCTTGCCGCCCTGGACCTATGATGTGTTGCGCCTACTGACGTTGCTCGCCATGGCCGGCCTGGTTTTCTTGCTCGTTCGTCGCCGGCGTTCGCTGCCCGGCTGGGAGGATTGGCGCGCCGGTCGCCGGTCGCCGCCGTTGCTCGTCTGGCTCTTTCTGGCGGCGGTGCTCCTGCTGCCCATCGTGCTGCTGCAGTTCTATGACCTGACCTTCTGGTGGGAGTATGGGTTGGGGCGTGGTTTGCAGGGGCGCTACTGGCTTGGCACAGTCGTGCCGATGCTGGCCTTCTTTGCGCTAGGGTTGTTGGCATGGTTGCCGCAACGCTGGCTGCCGGCGGGTCACAACGCCTTGCGGGTTGGCATCGTATTGCTTAACTTAGTCAGCCTGCTCGGCTACATCGTGCCGCGTTATTATCTGTAGGGTCAGCTGCCTTCCTGCGATGATCAGCCTCGATACGCCATGAAAAAGCCGGTCCTCGCCCTGACAACGCTGCTGGCGGCTCTCTTGTTGCTGATATCGCTGGGTTGGTGGCGGGGCAGCAGCGCCGGCGCGCAGGTGCAGGTGCCCATGTTCTACGACGCCCACTACCTGTTTCCGCGCCCCTGGACGCAGGAACAGGCCGCCCCCGGCATCCCTGCGCCCGCCTCCGCTTCTGTGCTCTACGGCCCAAATCAGGTGTCCCAAGCGTTTATCCCCGGTGCGGCCCGGCTGGCGATGATCGAGCTGTGGCTGGCAGGGCCGGGCGGCGAACCTGTCGTGATATCGCTGACTGCGCCGGACGGCACAACCTACTCGACAGAACTCATGCTGGATGCGCCGGAAGGGCGTTACTACAGCCTTTCGTTTCCGGCCCAGCTGGACAGCGCCGGTGAGCGTTACGTAGTGACCCTCTCGGCCCCCGAGGCGACGATGAGCCGGCCGGTGACGGTGCATACGGTGGGCGGCGACAGTCTGGGGGCGGCGGTTGAGATTAATGAGTATTCGCGGCCGGGAAACCTGGACCTGCGCACGTATTCCCAGGGAAGCGCGCCGGGAGGGTGGTGGCTGAGCGCGTTGGGCGAGCAGTTTCTGCCGGCGCTCTTTCGTCTGCGGCTGCAGCAATACAAGCCGGCTCCGTTCAAGGGCGAGCTATTTGCCGGCTTGCTGCTGGTCATGGTAGGCATGACTGCAGTCTACCTGGTGCTGGCCCGGCCCGACGCGCAACGGTTGGCGACGGCATCCGCCTGGGCGATTGTCCTGGTCCTTGGCGCGTTTCTCGCCTGGGAAGTTGCCACGGGACAGGTGAAACTGCCGCTATTGACCCGGCCGGCAGAATTGCAAGCCGGCGCGCAGATGGTGAGCGAAGGGGGGAACGGCGGCAGTGAGCGGCTGGTAAATGACCTCCTGTCAACCCTGTGGACGGCGCAACGGCTGCCGGAGGAACGCTTCTTCAGCCTGGAATCGGTGATGGACGAGGCGGCGGGCGCGAGCATCGGGGCGGTGCGTGCGCCCGGCAATTCGGCGATCCGCTACCCGATGGTCGTTCCGCCGGCGGCAAGCGTAGTTGCCGGAGCCGAGGTCGAAGGCGAAGGAGAAGGAGAAGTATCCCTTCGCATAGTCATTGAGGATGACGGGGAGAAGCATGAGGTTGCTGTCCAGCGCCTGCAAGAGGGCGACCAGCCGGCCTGGTTCAACGTGTCCCTGGCGGAGTGGGCCGGGCGGGATGTCTTCCTGACCTTGGAGGCTGAAGCGCTGCAAGGAGAGTCGGAGGTGCGATGGTTGCGGCCGCAGATTGTGGCCGATCATGCGGCGTGGTTGCTGGATGATTTGCCGGTCGCAGCAAAGCCGCAGCCATATCGTTTCGGCGAGCAGGTGCAGCTATTGGGCTACGAAATTACTCCTGCCGATCCTGCGCCTGGGCAGCCGGCAACGGTGACGCTGTACTGGCAGGTCGGGGCCACGGTTGACGCGAACGCTAAGGTATTTGTGCACATCCTCAGCGCGACCGGCGACATCCTGGCCCAACATGACGCCTTCCCGGTTCAGAATACGTACCCAATATCCTCCTGGCAGCCCGGCGTGATTGTGGCAGATGCGCACCAGCTGGTCTGGCCGGATGGCGCGGACGTGGGTGCTATTGCCGTTGGTCTGTACGACCCGGACACGTTAGAGCGTTGGCCGGCGTGGATTGCCGGAGACAGGCAGCCGGATGACCGGATAGTTATTCCGCTGACCCCTCAGGAAGCGCCATGAGCGGGCGAGTGCAGGCGTTGTTGCAGTCGGCCGGCATGCGCCACGCGCTGGTGATGTCGGCAGCCACCTTTCTCGCCGGCGGGCTGGACTATCTTTTCCAGATATATACCGGCCGCATGTTGGCCCCGGCTGAGTACGGCGTCTTTATTGCGGTGACCGCCCTCTTGCAAGTCGCAGTTTATCTGACAAACAGCATTCGCAATGTTATGGCTTATTACACGGCTGAGATTGCGGTGGAGCCGGATTCACAGTCGCAAATCGGCCGTTTCTTGCGCCGCGGTTGGCGCTGGGCCTGGCGATGGGGCGCGATAGCGCTGGCGCTGACGCTGCTGGTCAGCCCAATTGTGAAGTCCTTTTTGCATATTCCCACTGTTTGGCCGCTGGTTGCGGCGGCGCTGACAATGCTGCTGCTCTTTCTGCGCCCAATCACCGATGGAACCTTGCAGGGCATCCAGCGCTTCGGCGGGCTGGGCTCGGTGCAGGTGGTTCAGGCGGCGGCCCGGCTGCTATTGGGCGCAATGCTGCTCGTGCTGGGTTGGCAGGCGTTCGGCGCTTTGCTGGCGCTTCCGCTGGCTATGGCCGTGGCTCTCTTGCTTGGAGTCTGGCTGCTACGGCCTTTGTTTCACGCCGGCGAGCACGAGAAAGCCAGTCGTGCGGTGAGCTGGAACTACTCCTTGCTCACCCTAAGCGGCCTACTTTTCTTCGCCCTGATCATTAACCTGGACGCGATTGCTGTGAAGAGGGTGTTCAGCCCGGAGATCGCCGGCAACTATGGGCCGGTGGTGACCCTGGCGAAGATGAACCTGTTCATCCCGTTAGCAATGGGGTTGGTGCTCTTTCCGAAGGTGACGCAGCGCCTGGCGCTGGGTCGCGACCCCCGGCCTATTCTGTTGCTGGCCCTGGCGGCAGCTACCCTTCCCGGCTTGCTGCTCACTGTGCTCTTTCTATTTGTTCCCGGCCCACTGGTCGAGGCGCTTTTTGGCGGCGCGTATGCCAATCCGGGGCCGTTACTGGGCGTGGTTGGGTTGGCGACGACGTGCTTTGCCGGGATGAACATCTGGCTTAATTACGCGCTGTCGGCGGAGCGGCCCGCTTACGTGGCGGCGCTCGGCGGTGTGCTGCTGATTCAGGTCGCCGGCCTGTTGCTGTTTCATGAATCGCTGATGCAGGTCGGCCTGGTCACCCTGGGGGCGGGCCTATTGGGCAACCTGGCCGGCGCGGCGACGACGCTTGGCGCGGTGGCTGGCCCCCAGCCCATAGGCTATACTTGACCAAAGCAGCGATGTTAGCGCAGGTATCCTCCCGCCCTTGCCCCGTTGCCGGAAATGCAGCCAGATGTCTGAAATGATCAGATGTTCCCTGGGCATCACCGCCCATAATGAAGAAGCCAACATCGGCAAGCTCCTGCAGCGTGTGCTCCAGCAGCAGCTGGAGAATGTCCAGTTGTGCGAGATCATCGTGGTGATAAGCGGCTGCACGGACAACACGGAAGGGGAAGTGCGCGCCATAATGCCGCAGGACAGCCGGATTAGCCTGCTGATTCAGGAGAAGCGGGAGGGTAAGGCGTCAGCGATTAACCTGTTCATGCGCCATGCCGGGGAAAAGGTGCTGGTGTTGTGCAGCGCCGATCTGTTGCCGGAATACGATGCCATTGAGCGATTGGTCGCGCCGCTAGCGGATCCGGAAGTGGGCATGACCAGTTGCCGGCCCGTGCCGGTAAACGATCCCACTACCTTTATGGGTTTCGGCGTGCACCTGTTGTGGGAGCTGCACCATCAGATCAACCTGCATGGCTTTAAGGCCGGCGAAATGACCGCTTTCCGCAAAGTGTTTGAACGCATCCCTTACCACACCGCGGTGGATGAGGCCAGCGTGGAGCCGGTGGTGCGCGGGCAAGGCTACGCCGTGCGCTATGTGCCGGAGTCGGTGGTGTACAACAAGGGCGCGGAAACGGTCGCCGACTTTCTGCGCCAGCGGCGGCGCATCTATGCCGGCCATCTGGACGTGAAGGAGATGCTGGGTTACAGCGTGGCGACTATGAGCGGCAGCAAGGTCCTGGGATTGTTGCTGCGAAATCTCGACTGGCGGCCGAAGCAATTCGTCTGGACCTGGGCATTCGTGGCGCTGGAGGCGTACGGGCGCTTCCTCGGCTGGCGCGACTTCAAGACGAAGAAGAACCACACCGTCTGGGAGATTGCCTCATCAACGAAGGAGTTGGAGGTTAAGACGTAGCCGGCTGGCTGCCTCCAGGTGTCCTATGAACTCAATGCCTGGCGTATTGCTGCGCGTCCCGCTGTTCAAAGCATTTCGTCGCTTTGGCCGGCCGCGGATGTTGCCACTCAACCTGACCCTTTCGCCATCCCCGAAGTGCAATTCGCGCTGCCTGACTTGCAACATCTGGATGAAGCGCGAGAACGAGCTGACCATTGATGAATGGGACAAGGTGTTAGCTTCGCTGGGGCGCGCGCCGTACTGGTTTACGGTGAGCGGCGGTGAGCCGTTCATGTTCCCCGGCATTGTGGAAATCTGCCAACTTGCCTATGAGCACAACCGGCCAGGCATCATCAACATTCCCACCAACAGCATTCTAAAGACCATTCCCGAGAAGGTAGAGCGCATCGCCCGCTCATGCCCGCAAAGCCAGCTGATAATCAACCTGTCGCTGGATGGCGTAGGGGAGAAGCACGACTTCATTCGCCAGGTGGCCGGCAACTTTGAGAAGTTCGAGGAACGCCTGGAGCAATTGCTGGAACTGCAGAAGGGTCTGCCCAATTTGACGGTCGGCATTCACTCGGTTGTTTCCGTCTTCAGCGTCGGTCACCTGGATGAACTGATCGCCTATGCCGACCAATCCGGCGTGGACCAGTTCATCACGGAGATTGCCGAGCCGCGCGTCGAACTGGATACCGTGGGGCTGCCAATCACGCCGGACAAGGAGAGTTACGCCGAAGCGATAGACCGGCTGATTGCCTACATTGAGAGCAAACGCTTCAAGGGAATGGCTCGCTTTACGGAAGCCTTCCGGGTTGAGTATTACCGGCTGGTCAAGCGCATCCTGGCTGAGCAGGATCAGGTCATCCCTTGCTATGCCGGCTGGGCCAGCGCACAGATTTACGCTGACGGCACGGTCTGGCCCTGTTGTGTTCGCGCCGACAACCTGGGCAACCTGCGCGACCACAATTACGACTTCAAATCAATCTGGTTTGGCGAGCGAATCCGCGAGGTGCGCCGGAGTATCGCCGCCAAAGAGTGTTACTGCCCGCTGGCCAACGCCTCTTACACGAACATGCTGCACCACGGACCGACCTTGATGCGGGTGGGTTCGAAAATGATCTTGCCGCAACGACCCAAGGCATATCCGTTGCCGAAAGATACGATCCAGCCGGAAATGATTCCACTGCGCGTGGTTGAGAAGCAGGGAGCACAAGCCGGCGCTGAGCGCGAAGGGGCGCTGCAGCGTCCCGGCGATTCTTGACACCGGCCGGCGCCCATGCTAAGATGGCGCCAGTCAATTGAAAATCGAACAACCATGAACCGGACTAGTATCCGGCGAGGCGAGTCATAGAGAGTCGGCCCATTGGCTGGAAGGCTGACGACGGCGCCGCCGGTGAATGGACCGGGGAGTTGCCCGGGCGAACGCGATTGCCAATAGCCCTGGCCGGAGTTGCCACCGTTATCATGGCGGAGACCTCGCGCCGAGTTGCGCCGGGTCAAAAGAAGTGAGGCTGGCAGAGAAACGCGCATTCACGGCGCGTTTTCTTGATCTCCGGCCTAAGCAGGGTGGCACCGCGGGAGATTGCGCGCTCTCGTCCCTAGATGGGATGAGAGCGCGTTTTGGTTTTATGCGGAAATGTCTCCGCCAACGGCTGCCGTCAAACGCTACCGTTTAGCTGCAAGGTGATTGAATGAAGCGAACAGTCTACCAACCGACACTACCGGCTTTCCGAGACCTGGCCGCGGGTGGAGCGAACCTGATCCCCGTCTATCGAGAGTTCTCCGCCGATCTGGAGACGCCGGTGACTGTCTACCTGAAGCTGATGGATGAGGCCAGCCCTTCATTCCTGCTGGAGTCTGTGGAAGGCGGCGAGCAGGTGGGTCGTTACTCGTTTGTCGGGGTAAATCCCCGTGGCCTGCTGACGCTGAATGGCCGGGAGGTCGAGCATAGAAACGGTACAACATCGAGCCGCCGGCCACTCGCGCCGGATGAAGACATTCTTGATGTGCTCAAGTCCGAGCTTTCCCGCTTCCGGCCGGCCGATCTGCCGGACCTACCCCGCTTCAACGGCGGGGTGGTCGGCTATCTGGGCTATGATGTGGTTCGCGAGTTCGAGCGCTTGCCGGAGACGGCGGCTCATGTGCTGGATGCGCCGGATGCGGTATTCCTGTTGACGGATACGTTGGTGGTCTTTGACCATGCCCGCCACCGGCTGCAGATTCTGGCGAACGTTGACCTGACCGGCAGCGACGATGTGGAAGTGGCTTACATGACCGCTGTCGAGCGCATCGAGCGGGTAAGTGAGCGACTGCTCCGGCCGTTGCCGGCGGTACCACAGCGCCGTTGGGGCGCGCGCCGGCGTTCTACAGGCGAGGCTGTCCTGAGTTCGAACATGACCCCCGAACGATATCAAGAAATGGTAGCGGCTGCGCGGGAGTATATCGCCGCGGGCGATATTTTCCAGGTGGTGCTGAGCCAGCGGCTGCAGCGGGAAACTAGCGCCCACCCATTCGCAATCTATCGGGCGCTGCGCATGTTGAATCCATCGCCCTATATGTTCTACTTTGACTTCGGCTCCCTGGATCTGCAGGTAATCGGCGCTTCGCCGGAAATGCACGTCCGCTTTGAGGATGGCCTGGCGCATGTGCG
>CAYVQP010000006.1:53650-86380 GCA_964452775.1 uncultured Ardenticatenaceae bacterium
CCGACCTGGATGCCTTTGATTTGCTGCGGGCGACGTTCCCGGCCGGCACGGTCAGCGGCGCGCCGAAGGTACGGGCCATGGAGATCATCGAGGAACTGGAAGGCGAGCGCCGGGTGTTATATGCCGGCGCGATCGGCTATGTCAGCTATGACGGCAGCATGGACACCTGCATTGCCATACGAACGATGTTGATGCAAGGCGAGACGGTGTACATTCAGGCCGGGGCCGGTATTGTCGCCGACAGCAATCCCATGCGCGAGCACGAGGAATGCATGAACAAAGCCCGCGCCCTGGCGGTGGCCGTTGAGCGGGCTGAACAAGGCTTGTTGTGATAGCCGGCAAGCGAAAGAAATTGACAACAGAGATAGGCGATAGCGAGTATGGAAAAGAGACGAGTATTTAGCGGCATCCAACCCACCGGCAACACCCACCTGGGCAACTACCTGGGAGCAATCCGCAATTGGGTAGCCGGACAGGCGGAAAAGACCAACTATTTTTGCGTGGTTGACCTGCATAGTCTGACCGTGCCACAGGACCCGGCTGAATTACGCTACCAGACGCGTTCAATGGCGGCCATGCTGTTAGCCTGCGGGATAGATCTGCAAGTGAGCACGGTATTCATTCAAAGTCACGTGGTGGCGCATGCTGAGGCCTGCTGGCTGTTGAACTGTGTGACGCCGCTCGGCTGGCTGCAACGCATGACGCAGTTTAAGGTGAAGGCGGAGACGCAGGAGAGCGTCTCCACCGGCCTGCTGGACTACCCGGTCCTACAGGCCGGCGACATCATCCTCTATGATGCCCATGAGGTGCCTGTCGGCGAGGATCAGCGGCAGCACGTGGAACTGTCGCGGGACATCGCGCAGCGCTTCAACAGCCTTTATGGCGAGGAGTTCTTTGTGCTGCCGGAAGTAATGATCCCGCCGGTTGGCGCCCGGGTCATGGCTCTGAACGACCCTACGATGAAGATGTCGAAGAGCTTTGCTCACGTTCGCGGCCATGCGGTGCGTATGCTGGATGAGCCTGACGAGATCATGTATGCCTTCAAAAGGGCGGTGACTGATTCTGGACGCGAGATCCGCTTCTCAAATGATCCGGAGAAGGCCGGCGTTGACAACCTGCTGACAATTTACAAGGCCGTCACCGGCAAGAGCGAGTCCGAAGTTGAGGCCGATTTCGCCAATGCGCGCGGCTATGGGGATCTCAAGACGGGTGTGGCGGAGGTGGTGATTGAACTATTGGCTCCGATCAAGGCGCGCCATGAGCGCCTCATGGGCGACCCGGCAGAGCTGGACCGGCTGCTGGCGACAGGGGCGGAACAGGCAGCGTCGGTATCCATGCCCAAAGTCGCCGCCATGAAAGAATTGATGGGACTGGTGTTGCCGGGGCGAGGAGGATGAGCGTTCTGATGCGGAGGCAAGTACATGACCGTCCTGCTGGTTGACAACTACGACTCGTTTACTTACAACCTCGCCCAATACCTGGGCGAGCTTGGCGCGGAATTGCTGGTCAGGCGCAACGACGCGATCAGCGTGGAGGATGTCCGCGAATTGGCGCCCTCCCACATCGTGATCTCACCCGGCCCCGGCGACCCGGACGATGGCGGCATCTCCAATGACCTGATCCGCGAGTTCGGGCCGGCCACGCCGATACTGGGCGTCTGTTTGGGACATCAGTGCATCGGCCATGTTTACGGCGGGCAGGTGAGCCGGGCGCCCCGGCTGATGCACGGCAAGACGTCGGCCATTTACCATCGCGGTAAGGGCCTGTTTGACGGCATACCCAGCCCGTTCCGTGCCACCCGCTACCACTCGCTGATCGTTGAAGAGCCGTTGCCGGAAGTCCTGGCGGTGACCGCCTTTACCCGTGAAGGGGAACTGATGGGTGTGCAGCATCGCGAGTATCCGGTGGTTGGCGTGCAGTTCCACCCGGAAAGTATCCTGACGGAGCACGGCAAACGGTTGCTGCGCAATTTTCTGGACGGTCGCATGCGGAACGGCCATTAGGAGCAGCGAGATGTCTATCAAGGCGGCTATTGCTGAGGTAATCAACGGGCGCGATCTGGCCCAGGGGCAGGCGGAAGCGGCCATGGACGAGATCATGGACGGTCTGGCGACCCCGGCCCAGATCGGCGGCTACCTGACCGCGTTACGCATGAAGGGCGAGACGGTGGATGAGATCGCCGGCAGCGCGCGTTCCATGCGGGCGCACGTGGTGAAGGTGAATGCCGGGTTAGTCCCCGGCGAGATATTGGTTGACACCTGCGGAACGGGCGGGGACGGCGCGCATACCTTCAATATCTCCACCACTACGGCCTTTGTCGTCGCCGGCTGTGGGGTCAGGGTCGCCAAGCACGGCAATCGGGCAGCCAGCAGCCACTCCGGCTCGGCCGATGTGTTGCTGGCGCTTGGCGGCAACCTGGACCTATCAGCAGAGGATGTTGCTGCATGCATACGGGAGGTAGGGATTGGTTTCCTGTATGCCGTCAACCATCACCCGGCCATGCGCCATGCCATCGGCCCGCGCAGGGAGTTGGGCCAGCGCACGATCTTTAATTTGCTTGGCCCGCTGACCAATCCGGCTGGAGCCGGACATCAACTAATCGGCGTTTATGATGCCGAGCTAACTGAGCCACTGGCGCGGGTGCTCGGCGAGCTGGGCAGCCGGGCTGCACTTGTCGTTCACGGGACGGACGGGCTGGACGAGTTGACAACGACCGGAAGCAATCAGGTCAGCCAGCTGAAGGATGGTCGGGTAACCACCTTCACCTTCGACCCCGATGTGTTGGGCCTGCCCCGGGCAACGCTGGATGATCTGCGCGGCGGTGAGCCGGCTGAGAACGCGCAGATTACCCGCGATATTCTGAGCGGCTACGACAGTGGGCCTCGTCGCGACATTGTCTTGCTGAACGCGGCGGCTGCCCTTTCGCTGGAGAATGGCGACTGGATGGCCGGCCTCCAGGCCGCGCGTGGAGCCATAGAGAGTGGTGCGGCATTACGGGTCCTCGATGACTGGATTGCGACGACCGGTCGCCTCGCCGCGCGTTAAGTGATGCCCAGGATCGGCCGGCTAGCCACCGACCTGCTGATGCTGTTGATCCCTTTCTCGACCTTCTGGCCGCTCGGAAAGCCGGTGGTTGAAGGCGTTCTGCCGTTCTATGTTACCTGGGGAGTCCATCTTTCCGACATTGCGCTGGTTCTGGTACTTATCTTTGGGCTGCTGCAGTCCCGGCCGTGGCTACCTGGACCACGTGTCTTCTTCTGGCCGCTGCTTGGCCTCTGTCTGATGGCGCTGCTGTCATCCATTGTCGCCTACTCGCCGGCATTTGCGCTCTACACTACCTTTCGTTGGGCGCTGTCGTTGCTGGTCTATCTCTGGCTGGTGCAACCGCAAGTGAACGCGCCGCGGGCCGTGCGGGTGCTCATCATCGGCCTATGTGTTCAGGTGCTGGTTGGCGTGCTGCAGGTTATGAACCAGGGGCCACTGGGACTGCCCTATGAACTGGCGCTACCGGCCCATCTGTCGGGCGCGGCGATCATCCCGGTTGAGGGGGAGCGCTGGCTAAGGGCTTATGGGCTTACTTTCCATCCCAATGTACTCGGTGGATATCTGGCGTTCGCCGTCATCGCGTGCGCGGCGCTGTTAAGGAGTCGCGCCTGGACCTTTGTCTGGTGGTGGCTGTGGATCGGACTGTTTCTGACTTTCTCGCGAGCGGCGTGGATTGCTGCGGCGCTCGGTGTATCTATCACGATTGTCTGGCTGGCGCTGCGCGAAAGGATCTGGAGGAGACGCGCGCTCGAAGCGTTTGCCGGCGCTGCGATCTTGCTTGCTATTTGCGCGGTGGTATGGTTGCCGCAGCTTGCCACCCGAATTGAGCCTCTAACGGCGCGACTTGGGCTGGGCGCTGCGCAGTCCGTCGAGAACCCTATTTCGCCGCTCGAAGAACGATCACTGGACGAGCGAGAGGAGTTCTTGCATCTCAGCCTGGATTTTGTTGCCCAACGGCCGTTCACCGGCGTGGGCGCGGGTGGCTTTCCGATCGCAATCGTGGCCGAAGGCATCCAGGTCTTACCGCAGTTCGCTCATATCGTCCCATTAACCCTGGCGGCTGAGGTTGGGGCGCCGGCTGCCATATTGTGGTTGGCGCTCTGGCTTGGCGGCGCGTGGCAACTGGCTGTCCATTGGCGTTCTGATGATCCCTGGCGCATCGTGCTCCTAACCGGCTGGCTGGCCATCGGGCTGATCGCGCTGGTGGACTCGTATCCCTGGAGCCTGGATGCCGGCCGGCTGCTGACGGTGACCGCTCTGGGATTGGCCGGCAATCGTCTGGCACACGCAAATACGGAGGTCCTTGCAGAATGACCATTGCTACCTCCTTCGGGCTGTGCGAACCGGCGCGCTCCACTTGCGACGAAAGCGTGACCCGATTTTCCACGTCGGCCTCGAAATGCAATCTCGATTTACGGGAGAAGCGCCGATGAGCGTTCCAAAGATAGCCAAACGCCGGGGGGAGATCCTGGATGAGATCATGCGTTATCATCGGGAGCAGTTGCCCAAGATCATGCGCAATGTACCCCTGGCTGATGTGCGCGCTCTTGCAGCTGTGGCCCCACCGGTAGTTGATTTCTACGCAGCGTTGGCCGCGCCCGGCGTCTCACTGATCGCCGAATGCAAGAAGGCCTCGCCCAGTAAAGGGCTGCTGCGGGCCGACTACGATCCGGTCAGCCTGGCCCGCGCTTTTGCGCGAGCGGGGGCGGAGGCGATATCCGTTTTGACGGACGAGCGTCATTTTCAAGGATCGCTCAGCCACCTGCGGGATATCAAGGAGGCGCTGCCGAGTATGCCGGTGTTGCGCAAGGACTTTCTTTTTCACCCTTACCAGCTCTATGAAGCGCGGGCAGCCGGCGCGGATGCGGTTCTGCTAATCGCCGCCGTGCTCTCCACCAACGAGATGCGCGAGCTAATGGCGCTGTCGCGGAGCCTGAGGATGGCGGCCCTGGTGGAGATTCATACGGGAGAGGAATTGGAGCGGGTGCTCCCGCTATCGCCGCGCATCTTGGGCGTCAATAATCGCAACTTGCAAACCTTTGAAGTGGACTTTGCCAACACGGCCCGCTTGCGGTCGCGGATACCGGCGGACATGCTGGTCGTCGGCGAGAGTGGTATCAAGAGCGAGGCGGACATCCGGCAGATGGCCGCGGCCGGCGTTAATGCCGTGCTGGTTGGTGAGAGCCTGGTGCGCAGCAAGCAAGTGGAGGACGCGGCTCGCCGCCTGGTCTTGGCCGGAAGGGGCTCCTGAACGCATCAGCTTCTTATCGAGTTGTCTCCCGCTCTAGCCCGCTTTCACGCCAACAGTTCCGGCACATTCATCCCAGCCCGCGTTTCGAGTTCTGATCTCCTCCCGGTATAATATCGCGCTGTGTACAAGTGCAGCATGACGTCGAACGACGCCCGGCAGCTTGTGCGGAGGAGATAGAAAAAGGATGAATGTGCAGGGAAAGATCCGCGTGTTAATTGCCAAGCCAGGCCTGGATGGGCACGATCGCGGGGCCAAGGTCATCGCCCGCGCCCTGCGTGATGCCGGCATGGAGGTGATCTATACCGGCTTGCGGCAGACGCCGGAGATGGTTGTGGAAGCGGCTATCCAGGAGGACGTGGATGTCATCGGGCTGAGCATTTTGTCCGGTGCACATAACGCGTTGGTGCCGCGGATCATGGAACTAATGGCGCAGGAGGGTGTGGACGATGTGCCCGTGTTTCTCGGCGGCATCGTGCCCAGCGAGGATGTTCCTGCTTTGGAGGCGCTGGGCGTCGCCCGGATTTTTGGCCCGGGAGCAAGCAGCCAGCAGATCATTGCCAGCATCGAGCAAGCCGTAGCCGCGCGCAGGGCGGAAGCCGGTGAATGAGCTGTATGCAGAGGTGCGCCAGGGTCGCCGGCGGGCGGTCGCGCGCTTGATTACCCATATCGAAAGGAGCGAAGAGGAGGCTCATCGAGCAGTAGCCGCCCTATATGAGTTCACGGGGCGCGCCCATATCATCGGGATTACGGGCGCTCCGGGATCCGGCAAGAGCACGCTGGTAAACGAGCTGGCCAAGGCGCTCCGAGGCCGGGAGAAGCGGATCGGTATTGTGGCGGTGGATCCCAGCAGCCCTTTTACCGGCGGGGCGATCCTGGGTGACCGGATCCGTATGCGCGACCTTTCCGGCGACCCCGGCATTTTCATCCGCAGCATGGCCTCGCGCGGTAACCTGGGCGGCCTGGCGCGGGCCACCTCGGCGGTGTTGAAGGTGCTGGACGCAGCCGGCTATGAGGTCATCCTGGTGGAGACGATTGGCGCCGGCCAGGCCGAGGTGGATATCGCCCGCGCCGCGCATACGACGGTGGTTATTGAAGCGCCGGGGATGGGCGACGATATCCAGTCTATCAAAGCAGGCATCCTTGAAATTGCTGATATCCTGGTGGTCAACAAGGCAGACCGCCCCGGCGCGGCGTTGACCGTCAGAGCGCTGCGGACGATGTTGCATTTGGGCGGTGAAATGAGCGTCCGGCATCATGGTGAATTGATGCAAGTTGTCGCGACCGCGGATGCTGATGGACAAGGCTCAGCGACCGGCTGGCATATCCCCGTGCTGGAGACCGTGGCCACCGAAGCGACAGGTATTCCGGCGCTGGCGGATGCTGTTGGCGAACATTTCCAGCACCTGCAAAACAGCGGACAGTGGTTTGAGCGAGAAAAGGATCGCAGCCGGCAGGATGTCACTCAATTATTGCAGGAGAGGCTGGCGGCGCGCCTACGGGTGTCGGTGCCGGATGAGGAACGCGAGGCGATTATCGCGGAGGTGGCCGCCCGCCGGCTTGATCCATATTCAGCGGTAACCCAGCTATTTGCCAGAGTTTCATTTGCCTGAGAGTAGACGCGATAGGACAGGACGCAGCCGGCGTTTAAGCTAGCAGGGTGCAGACGGGAGAGTAGCTTATGGTCGTAATTGGGTATGGGGATATCAAAATCTTTGCCGGATCGGGCTGCCCGGAATTGGCGCAGCGTATTGCCAGCTACCTGGGTTTGCCGATAAGCGGCTGGGACATCATCCACTTTCCAAATGAAAGCATGTGGGTCAAGTTGCACGGCAGCGTCCGCGGACAGGATGTTTACGTCATTCAGACCCATGCTCGCCCACTCCATCGCAATGTGATGGAGATGTTGATCGCCATTGATTGTCTGAAACGAGATTCGGCCGGACGAATCACGGCCGTTGTCCCCTTTCTAGGCTATTCTCAAAGCGACCAGAAGACGCAGCCGCGCGTGCCCATTACGGCTCGTCTACTGGCGGATATGATTGAGGTCGCCGGGACCGATCGCTGGATGACGCTGGACCTGCATGCCGGCCAGATTCAGGGCTTTTATAAGATCCCGGGCGATGTGCTGACCGCGCGTTACCTGCTCGCTGATCATTTCATGGAGCGGGATCTCTCCAATACGGTGGTCGTAACGCCGGACCTGGGCTTTGCCAAGGATGGCCGGAAGTTTGCCGACCAGTTAGGCTTGCCCCTGGCGGTGGTGGAGAAGCGGCGTTTCGGCAACTCAACCGAACGTCAGGCGCGCTCGCTCATCGGCGAGGTCCGCGGGATGAACGTGATCATCGTGGACGATATGGTTGATACCGCCGGATCCGTGGCTGAAGCTGTGCAAGTGGTCAAACAGGAAGGCGCGAACGAAGTATCACTCATGTTCACTCATCCCGTGCTTTCCTATCCGGCGGTCGACCGTCTGGCTTCACTGCCCCTGAAGGAGATCGTCACCACCGATACGCTGCCCATCAGTCCAGAGGACCAGGCCAAATTGCCGAACCTCCACATCCTCTCAGTCGCCGAGCTGCTGGGCGAGGTAATTCTGCGCAGCCATGAGGGGCGCAGCGTTGGCCAGCTGTTCAACGAGTAGCCATCCCGGTTCTAATTGATCTCTTATGGCAGTTAGCGCCAACTTGCCTTATGCTGTAAGGTCGATGCTGCGACTTCCGGCATCCAGGAGGCAGGTCCATTCAGGTTGCCTGAGAGAGAGAAACAACCCTCCAGCCGGTATCTGCACAAAAAAAAGAGAAGACCTATGTTCCGAAAACTGTTCAATAAGATTGTGGGCGACCCGAATGAAAAGCTGCTGGATGGCCTGCGGCCCATCGTGGCGGAGATCGAATCCTTTGAAGAGTCGTTCGATGGCCTGAACGACGAGCAACTACGGGAGCAGACGCAGACCCTCAGAGAGCGTCTGGCAGCCGGCGAAACCCTGGATGATGTCTTGCCCGAGGCCTTCGCGCTGGTACGCGTCGCCTCCAAACGCACCACCGGCCTGCGCCACTATCGAGTGCAGTTGATGGGCGGCATCCTGCTGCATCGGGGCGAAGTAGTGGAAATGAAGACCGGCGAAGGTAAAACCCTGGTCGCCACCCTGCCGCTATTCCTGAACGCGCTGGCCGGTGAGGGTGTGCAACTGGTGACCGTCAACGACTACCTGGTCCGGCGCGACGGCGGCTGGATGGGCAAGATCTTCCACGCTCTGGGCCTGACGGTTGGTTGCATCGGTCCGCTGCGCTTCTCCGCCCGTTACGATCCTGATTATGTCAATCCCGGCGCGGAGCTGGAGGATGAGCGGCTGGTTCACTGGCGTCCCTGCAGTCGCGCGGAAGCGTATCAAGCGGACATCACTTACGGGACCAGCAGTGAATTCGGCTTTGATTACCTGCGCGATAACATGGCGACCAGTCGGGAACAATTGGTGCAGCGCAAGTTGAGCTACGCGGTCATAGACGAAGTTGACAACGTGCTCATTGATGAGGCGCGCACCCCGCTGATCATTTCCGGCCCGGCGTCGCGCTCCGGCAAAGATTACCAGCGCTTTGCCGGCTATGTTCGCAGGCTGAAAGCAAACACCGTGGAGGACGAGGATGCGGAGCCGGACGGCCACTACGACATTGACGAAAAGAGCCGCAGTATCGCTTTGACGGAAATGGGCATCGCCGAGATCGAGGAGCGGATACCGGAGATAGACGTGTCCGCCGGCGATAGCCTCTATGATCCGCGCTTCTTTCAGTTGACCTACTACCTGGACAACGCCCTGCGCGCTGAATACATGTTCAAGCGCGACAAGGAATATGTCGTGCAGAATGGGCAAGTGATCATCGTGGACGATTTCACCGGCCGGCTCATGGCCGGGCGGCGCTATTCCGATGGTTTGCACGAGGCGATTGAGGCGAAGGAAGGAGTCGAGGTCAAGCGTGAGACCGTCACAGTAGCCACCATTACCCTGCAGAACTACTTCCGGCTATACGACAAATTGGCCGGCATGACCGGTACCGCCCTGACCGATGCGGAGGAGTTTGACAAGATCTACGAGCTGGGGGTAACGCCGCTGCCCACGAACGTGGAATATGTTGTCCGTGAGGGCGAGCTGGATCTCGCGGAACGCAAGCGCAAGGTGGAAAGCGCCGAGGAGATTTGTTATGTGGAACCCGGGACGGAAGCGCCGGTGTTCTACAAGCGGGTGGACTTTGCCGACCAGGTCTTTGGCTCGCTGGAAGCCAAGGATAAGGCGATTGTGGCGGAGATTGTGCGTGTTCGCGAGAGCGGACGGCCGGTATTGGTTGGCACAACCTCGGTGGAGCATTCCGAGGTCATTGACCGCATGTTGCAGCGCGCCGGCGTGAAGCACAATGTCCTTAACGCCAAGCGACATGATTCCGAAGCCCTGATAGTGGCTCAAGCGGGTAGGAAGGGGGCGGTCACTATTTCTACCAACATGGCCGGGCGCGGCACCGACATCTTGCTGGGCGGCAATCCCGAAGGTATGTCCGCCGAAGCCCTGGAAAAGCAGATGTTCGACCGCAATTTGCTTGGGCAACTGGCCCTGCTACTGATGACGGAAGGTGAGCAAGCGGCGCGCGCATATGCCGGTGGCAACCCCCGACTCAGTGTGGACCTTGTTGACAGCCTGATAGCAGTGCGGAACGAATATGAAGCTGCTACGGAACAGATCGAGAGCCTCCAGTTGGAAGGTTACCTGGCCCGGCATATGCAGCAGATCCACGAAATTGACTACCAACACATCCGGCAGGTGCTGAGCTACGTGCGCCTCAATCAGGTCGAGCGGGCGCGCGACTACTTGGCTGGGGCTGAGCTGGATGGCGTTATTGCGGATGAAGCATTGCGCCTGATGAACTTGCACAGCCGTTATATACAGGCCAGGCAAGAGCCACGGACGGCAGCGGCATTCCTGACTGAAATCGTGTTTGACCACAATTACAATGGCCGGGCGGCGCTAATCCGGGCAGTGATGGCCAATGATATGGCGGCGGCGGAGGAACTGGCGGCAAGCGTCCCCGGCCTGTCGCGACGTGACTTGGAACTGGTTCAGAGCATCAAGCAAAATAGCGAGGTGGAACGCCGCGAGGTATGGGAGCTGGGCGGCCTGCACGTGGTCGGCTCTGAACGCCACGAATCACGCCGCATTGATAACCAGCTTCGAGGCCGGGCCGCGCGCCAGGGCGACCCCGGTTCGTCGCGCTTCTTCCTTTCGGTTGAGGACGACCTGATGCGCCGGTTCGGCGGCGAACGGCTCAAGCGGGTCATGAACAGCAATCTCATTCCAGGCGATATGCCCATGGAGATGGGCTTGCTGGACCGGATCATCGAGAACGCGCAGGAGCGGATCGAAGGCTACAACTTTGACATCCGCAAGAACGTGGTCGAGTATGACGACGTGATGAGCAAACAGCGCAACGCCATCTATGACGAGCGCCGGGCCATATTAATGGGGGAGTCCGTCGATCTCGACGCCAAGGTGCAGGAAGCCTTTGAAACGGCTATTGACGATCTGGCGACGAACTACCTGGTTGACTATCCCGCGTATGTGCGTCGGGAGATTGACCGCGCTATCGGGGACTTCAGCACGGATGCCACGGATACAGTAAACATCAATGGCGTGGTGAACCGGCTTCGTGGGCTGCTTCCCGGCGTTATGAAGCTCGATCGGGCGGAACTGGCTGCGCTGTCGCCGCGAAATCTTCGCGACCGCTTCATGGCGCTGGCGTACCAGAATCTGGAAGAAGGGCAGAACCTTTACCAGTTGCTGCAGGCGATGGGCCGCTTTATCCCGCTGCTGCCGCCGGTGCCAAACGTTGGGGCGCGTCTGAGCAGCGTGCGTTCCGGCCAGCTACAGATCCGGGATAACATGCGCCGGGAGTTTATCGGACGCGTGAAGAGCTTTTATGAAGAGTTCCTGGCCGAGCACATCGTTGAGGATCAACGGGATGAGATCTGGCAGCGCGCCGCGCAGGGAATCAACGCTTCATTTCTGCAGTTTATCGTGGAAGGCGTCTCCCTGCAGACCATTAAGAGCCAGCAAGATCGCTTCCAGAAACAGGTTGCCGAATCGTTACGCGACCTCCTGGTTGAGAGCCTGTCTGCGCTGACGCCGGAACAGCTGGTGACGGCGTTGAGCGGTCACGTGTTGCGCCAGCAGCAAAACTGGAGACAGCAGATCGGCGTTGAGGAGTACGAGAACTTCCGCCGGCTGCTGTTGCTCAGCGCCATCGACCGCGAGTGGCGCGACTATCTGACGGCGATGGACGACCTGCGCCGGGAGATCGGACTGGAGGCGGTTGGCCAGCGCGATCCCAAGATCGAGTACAAGCGCCGGTCGTTCCAGATGTTTGAGGACATGCGGAATAACATTGACGAGGATATCGCTAATCGCTTCTTCCGCGAGATTGCCGGCCACCAGCAGTTCGTCCAGCAGCAAGAGCAAGCGGCTGCCCGGCAAGAGCAGATGAGCCAGGCCGGCTATCAGGTCGTCGAGCGCAAGGGTGGTAAGGGTCGCGAGTTGCGCCGGGACATTCCTAAGGTTGGCCGAAATGATCTCTGCCCATGCGGCAGCGGCAAGAAATACAAGAACTGCCACATGCGCCAGGAAAATGCCCCAGCCGCAAGCAACACCGCCGGTCGCCGCCCGGCGCCGGCCCCAAGAGGACGTACAAAGGGTTAGACGTCTGCCGCAGCCGGCCTACTTCTGGCAGGCTGGGCAGAAGTGCGTGCCCCGGCCATTCAACGTGATCCGCTCTATCGGCGTGCCGCATTTCAGGCAGGGCCGGCCAGCCCGGCCGTAGACGGCGACGGCATTTTGCATGTCACCCTTGCTGCCGTCCGGCTTCAAGTACAGGTCAATGCTGGCTCCTTCCCGCTCAATTCCCATGTTCAGCACCCGCCGAATTGAGTCGTACAATGCCGCCGTTTCCTCCGGCGTCAGCGTGTCGCTCTTGCGCGTCGGGCGAACGCCGGCGTAATACAGCGCCTCGTCGGCATAGATATTGCCCACGCCCGCCAGAAAGGATTGATCAAGCAGGAGTGACTTGATCACCCGTTTGCGGCCGCGCAGATTCGCTTCAAACTCCGGCAGGGTGAAACTATCATCCAGGGGTTCCGGACCGAGCCCGTCTAGTATCTCATTGGGGTCCCCTACCAGATAGATGCGTCCAAACTTGCGCTGGTCGCGAAAGCGCAACTCATGCGGAACTTCGCCAGGGAGGGGAGCGAGCTGGAAGATGGTGTGATCGTGTCGGTGGCGCGGCTGATCCGTTGGCACAACCGCCAGATGTCCACTCATTCGCAGGTGGATGATCAACGCATCGCCGGAGGATAGCTCAAAGATGAGGAACTTACCGCGCCGGCTGATGGCGGCGACCTGTTGGCCGGCGATCCGTTGCTGCATTTCTTCCAAGGGTGGCAGGGCGCAATGGCGTGGCCAATCGCTCTGCAGGCCGGTAAAGGTGCGGCCGATCAGCGGGGCGCGCAAAGCCCGCACGATGGTCTCGACTTCCGGCAGTTCAGGCATGGGCGGAGTATGCTGACCCGGCATGAAGCCGGCGCTCGCCTGACTCCAGCATCTCACGTAGCTTAGATTTTGAACTCGCCGCTGTCATAAAAAAGTTGATCGTCCACCCAGATCTTGCCGCCCTCACGCATGTCGCAGATCATGTCCCAATGGATGGCGGAGTGATTTCGGCCGCCGGTCTCCGGGTAAGCCTCGCCGAGCGCCATGTGAATGGTGCCGCCAATCTTCTCGTCGTAGAGGATAGATTTGGTGAACTGGCGGATGCCGTGGTTGGTGCCGATGGCAAATTCGCCGAGCGTGCGCGCGCCGGCGTCTGTGTCAAGCGTGTTGAGCAGAAAGGCCTCGTTCTTCTCCGCCGAAGCCTCGACCACTTTCCCGTCTTCAAAGCGCAACATCACCCCGTCTACCTCGCGCCCGCTGTAGATGGCCGGATAGGTGAAACGCACCCAGCCATTGACAGAGTCCTCAACCGGGCCGGTAAAGATTTCGCCGTCCGGCATGTTGCGAGATCCGTCCGCGTTGATGAAGGTGCGCCCCGCGATGGATAGTCGCAGGTCCACATTGGGGCCGGTGACGCGCACCTCCTTCTTGCCGGCTAACCAGTCAACCAGCCGCTGTTGTTCGGCGGCCACCTGTCGCCAGTAGGCCACCGGATCACCCTCATCCACGTGACAGGCGCCATAAACGAAGTCCTCGTAATCGGAGAGGGACATGTCCGCCTCTTGCGCGAAGGCCGGGGTGGGGAATTGCGTCAACGTCCAGTTTAGCTCGCCGGCCGCAGCCCGCTTCATGTAGACAGTCGAAAGCTCCCGGCTTGCCTGCCGGCGCATCTGGATACGCGCCGGAGGAATACCGTTCAAGTGGCGGGTATTGTGAGCGGCGATGATGGCGATTAGAGCGTCATAGTGCTCATACATGTAGCGCAACGGTGGGGCAATGAACTGCAGCTGCTCGTCGTTCGCCTCCTTATAGAAGATCTCCTCAAAGTCCGCCTCATCCCAGAGGAGGTACGGATTGCCCCCGGCGCGAACGATCTCCCGGTATGTGGCCGCAACCAACGGCAAGCCGGCGCTATTTCCCCTCAAAACTACCGTCTGTCCCGGCTGAATGGCTACGCAATAGTTGACCATCAATCGGGCAAGCTTTGTGACGCGTGGATCTTCCATGCTATACTCCTGTCATCTCCGAAAAAGTGCGCCGATTATACCCCATGTATCCAGAAGATCGTGTGCTGATAGCGTGGATACCTGAGCCGTCTGATTTTGAGCTAGTCCGGCAGCAACACTGGTATCGCATACCGCTGGAATATGCGCCCAAGGGGATGCACGCCGAATACATCGCCTTCTACTTCGGGCATGAATTCGGGGATGAGAAATGGGCCATTCATTACTACTGCCGGCGATTGGGACACGAGCTGACTACGAGGGCGGCTCTCGTGCCGGATCAGCCGGCGCATCCCCGCGCTGATCACCTGTACTACAAGTTGCAATTGGGACCGCTGATCAAACTGCAGCGACCAATCGTCAGCCTGCGCTGGCGGCGTCTGACCTTCGTGCACACCACCTGGGATCGCTTTCAGGAGGCGACTGAGATCAACGATCTATTGCTGGACGGAGAAGGGTTAGTAGATCGGCTTTACGCCACTCTCAAGGAACAGGGGTTGCAGCCGGAGCGGCGCTATGAGTTGAGGGAAGGTGGAGTGGTCTACGAGGCGGCGTTGGCCGTGCCTTGCCGGGACGGCTGTGTGCAAGCGCCCATATCCGGCCTACCTCAAGATGATGCCGGGCTCAACTCCCTGGCGACCGAGATCGTCGCGGCGGTGTCGGCGATGGGTGGAGAAGTGTTCCGCTGAGCCTACCTCGTCAGGTCAGGACGCCGCTTGCCTGCTGGTAAGGATAGGTCAGCAACAACACTTCCAGGGCCAGCCGAATATTGGCGTTTTGCTCTAACTGCAGGATGATGCGGTCAGTTTGCGCCAGTCCGCGCCGTATCTCCGCCCGGCTCCACTTGTGAGCAAAGTGCTGCAGCTCCTCAAGCCGGTCAATGTTGGTCACCATCTCGCGCTCGCCATCGCCCCACGAGAGCAGAGCCAGGTCTCGCCACCAGGAAAGCCAGGCGCGCAGAATGTCCGGCAGCGGCTCCGGCTCACGGGCGAGCTGGCCGGCCAGGGCGAAGCGGGCCACCCGGTCGCCGTCCAGGGCTGCCAATAGCAACTCCAGCTGTTCCTCTCGCTCAGTGAGTATTTCCGGCGTCGCGGCGGCCGCAAGCGCCCACCCCAGGCGGCCGTCGGCGAGGTGCGCCAGATTGGCGATCTGGTCGGCCGGGAGCGCGGTCCGCCCGGCCAGCGCATCATGAATCTGCGTGGTCGAAAGGGGGCGCAAGGCCAGTATCTGGCAGCGTGACGAAATGGTGGGGAGCAAAGAATCCGCCTCATTGGCGGTGAGCAGAAGTTTGGCAAAGTGGGGCGGCTCCTCTAGGGTCTTTAAGAAAGCGTTTGCCGCGCCGGGGGTGGCGGCGTCAAAACGCTTCAGGATCGCCACACGAAATCGCAACTCCATCGGGGCCAGATTCAGGTCCCGCTGCAGCTCTCTGACCGCCTCGATCTTGATGGTCAACTTGCCGCGGCCGGAAACTTCCGGCAACAGCAGCGACACGTCAGGGTGGCGATCGATGGCAATAAGCTGGCAAGCGCGACAACTGCCGCATGGGCGCGCCTCTGCTTCAGGATAGGTGCAGTTTAGCGCCTGAGCGAAGACGCGGGCAATGGTCGTCTTGCCGATCCGGTCCGGCCCGGTGAGCAGGTAAGCATGGCTTGTCCGGCCTCGCGCAATCGCGTCGCGCAGCAGCTCAATTGCCCAGTGATGGCCGGCGATATTGCCCCAAGTAGTCATACGAGGATTGTAAGGCCTTCTCATTGTGAGGCAACAGTGATACGAAAGTGGCTGCCAATTTGCCGGGAGCTTCGGCGCATTGCGCTATAATACGCGCCATGCAAGAACGATTGAGCATAAACGGTGAGGGGCTGCTGATCGACGATGTCGTGTCCGTGGCCGGGGGCCGGCCGGCGGAGTTGGACCCGGCGGCGCTGCCCGCTCTGGAGCGATCGCGGGCAGCAGTAGAGCGATTGGTGGCGGGAGGGGTCATTGCCTATGGCATCACCACCGGTTTCGGCCACTTCAAAGACCACATCATCCCCCCGGAGCAGGCACGCACGCTGCAGCGCAACCTGCTGCTGAGTCATGCCGTCGGCGTAGGGCCGCTGTTGCCGGAGGAAGTTGTGCGGGCGATGCTGGTCGTGCGCGCCAATACGCTGGCCAAAGGATTCTCCGGCGTTCGCCCGGTCCTCGTCCAGCATCTACTGGACATATTGAATCTCGGCATCGTGCCGCTGATTCCCTCCCAGGGTTCATTGGGAGCCAGCGGCGACCTGGCCCCACTGGCGCACATGGCCCTGGTGCTGATTGGTGAAGGGCAGGCCGGCTATCAGGGAGAAGTGCTATCCGGCGCGGACGCGCTGCGCCGGGCCGGGCTGGAACCGCTGGTGCTTCAGGAAAAAGAGGGCCTGGCGCTGGTGAACGGCACTACCTTCATGGTCGGTTATGGCGCATTGCTGGTGCGCCGGGCCATTAACCTGACCCTGACCGCCGATGCGGCGGCCTGTCTCAGTCTGGAGGCGCTGCACGGCACCGCCCGCGCCTACGACGCCCGCGTTCATGCCTTACGCCCACATCCGCGCCAGATTGATTGCGCCAAGTTTCTGCGGGAACTATTGGCTGGGAGCGAATTCCTGCGCGGTGCGGATTCGCAGAATGTGCAGGATGCCTACACCCTGCGCTGCGTGCCACAAGTGCATGGAGCGGTGCGCGACGCCATCGCCTACGCGCAGTGGGTGATCAATATTGAGTTGAACGCGGTCAACGATAACCCCATTATCCTGCTGGATGAGGAGACGGGGGAGCCGGAAGTGATCTCGGCCGGCAATTTCCATGGCGAGCCGGTGGCGATTGCAATGGATTACGCCAGCCTGGCGTTGACCGAATTGGGCAACATGAGTGAGCGGCGGACCGCCCGGCTGGTGGACGCGGACTGTAATCAGGCCGGGCTGCCCATGTTTCTGACTGCGCATGGTGGGCTGGAGAGCGGGCTGATGATGTTGCAATACACGGCCGCCGCGCTGGCCTCGGAAAACAAGGTGTTGGCCCATCCTGCCAGCGCCGATTCAATCCCAACCAGCGCCAACACGGAAGATCACGTGAGCATGGGCGCAACGGCGGTGCGCCAGATGGCGCAGATCCTGGACCATCTGGAGACGATTGTGGCGATAGAGCTGATCTGCGCTGCGCAGGGTGTGGACTTCCAACGCAGGAATTCGGGACGGGATAGGATGCAGTTAGGACAGGGTACAGCGATTGCTTATGAGCTGGTGCGCCGGCAGGTACCCTTCATTGAACACGATACGCTGCTGGCGCCATACATTGAGGCGGTCCGGCGTCTGGTCGCGTCGGGAGAGATTAAGCAAGCTGTCGAACGAGTTGCAGGTTAACTGACGGTAGATCAGGCGTCTTCGACCGGCAAGAGTAGCTGAGAAAGAGGAAGATTCGATGCAAGAAGTGGTGATTGTGAGCGCGGTACGCACGCCGATTGGGCGATTGGCGGGATCCCTGTCGCAAGTGCGGCCGGATGATATGGCCGCGCTGGTGATTAAGGAGGCGGTGGCGCGGGCGGGAATCGATCCTGCTGAGATCGAAGAAGTGTACTTGGGCTGCGCGAATCAGGCCGGCGAAGACAATCGCAACGTGGCCCGCATGGCGACGTTATTGGCCGGCCTACCCCACGAAGTAGCGGCGGTCACCGTCAACCGGCTGTGCGCTAGCGGCCTGAACGCGGTGAACCAGGCGGCCCGCGCTATTGCCCTCGGGGAAGGTGATGTGTACGTCGCCGGAGGCGTGGAAAGTATGACCCGCGCGCCCTACTCCTTTCCAAAGAACTCTACAGCCTTCGGCCCGTCGGGGAACATCACCGGCTATGACACAACCCTGGGCTGGCGCTATCCCAACCCCAGGATGGAGGCGCTCTTTCCGTTGGAAGCAATGGGCGAGACGGCAGAGAACATCTATGAGATGAGTTGCGCCGGAAACGTCAAAGGGGGCGAGATCACCCGCCAGGAGCAGGATGCCTTCGCGCTGGAAAGCCAGCGCCGCGCTTGCCGGGCAATCAATGATGGTCACTTCAAGGCTGAGATCGTTCCGGTACCAATCTCCCAGCGCAAGGGGCCGCCTCTAATGGTGGACACGGATGAACACCCGCGCATCCGCAAGACGGAAGGGGGCTATGAGTTAGATACAAACCTGGAGCAACTTGCGAAGCTACGCCCAGCATTTCGTGCGAATGGAACGGTTACGGCCGGGAACGCCAGCGGTCTCAATGACGGCGCAGCGGCGCTGGTGTTGATGTCCGGCGAGCGGGCGGCCGCCCTGGGGGTAAGGCCGCTGGCGCGTTGGCTGGCATCAGGCGCGGCCGGCGTGGACCCGCGAACCATGGGTATGGGGCCCGTGCCGGCGACTCGCAAGGCGCTCAGGAGAGCCGGCCTGCACTTGTCGGACATCAACCTTGTGGAGCTGAACGAAGCCTTTGCCGTGCAGGCGCTGGCGGTCATGCGTGAACTGGGCCTGAGCAGCGAGATTACCAATGTCAATGGCGGTGCAATTGCCCTGGGACATCCTCTTGGTTGCTCCGGCGCTCGCATTCTGACCACGCTGATCCACGAAATGCGTCGCCGCCGCGATGCCGGTGAGCCGATGCGTTATGGCCTGGCCACGCTTTGTGTTGGCGTAGGTCAGGGAGAGGCGGCGGTTATTGAGTTGGCGTCGTAGCGGTTGCCCGCTCTGCTGTTTCTGCTAGAATCTCGACGCACCCCGGGATCAACACATTGGCGTCGACAGGGGCATGTGTTATAAATGAGACGGATTTCACAAACGCCCTGAGGAGGAAATTGCGGCGTGTTGAATGATTGGCAATTCATCTTCATTTTCCTGGTTCTCTCGCCAATTTTCCCGTTAATGCCGGTGGTTTTGAACCACGTGCTTGGACCCAGGAAGCCAAATCCGCTCAAGCAATCAACCTACGAATGCGGTATTGAGACCGTTGGCGACTCCTGGATCCAGTTCAAGGTTCAGTACTATATTTTCGCGCTCATCTTCGTCGTTTTCGACGTTGAAGCCGTTTTTCTCTTTCCCATTGCCGCTGCCTATGATTTGCTGACACTCTTCGCAGTGTTTGAGGTTGCGTTGTTTGTCGTCATCTTAGCAGTCGGGCTTGCGTATGCCTGGCGGGCAGGCGCGTTGGAGTGGTTCTAAGTCGCGTTTCCAGTCGAGCGCTGCGAGATGGGGCTTTTCGTCCTGTGTGCCGGGACACCTATTCTTTCCGAGCCATTGAAAACGCTATAGAGAACGCCAATCTCCCTTGCTTCGGAGCTTGACTATGTCTTTCAATATTGTCGACTTTTTGAAGAGCCTGATCACCCTGACCACTTTCGACTACTTGCGGGCGGTTTGGGCCGGCAAGATGCCGGCCGCAACCATCGAGGTGATCCTGGATGTGATCGGCATTCTGATCGTCTCCACGTTCTGTTTGCTGATCGTCATCTTATTGATTTGGCTGGAGCGTAAGCTTATTGCGCGCATGCAGGATCGCATCGGCCCGAATCGCGTCGGCGGCAAATTCGGCTTGCTTCAAACAGTCGCGGACGTGCTGAAGCTACTGACCAAAGAGGTTATTACGCCGGTCGGCACGGACATTGTTGCCTATAATTTGGCCCCCATCCTGATCGTAATGGGCGCCTTGCTCATGTGGGCCGTTATCCCCTTCGCGCCCGGTGTGATCGGCACTGACCTCAACGTAGCCCTGTTTTATGTGCTAGCGGTCAGCTCTGTTTCCGTAGTTTCGCTCCTCCTTGCCGGCTGGGGATCGAACAACAAGTACGCCCTGCTTGGCGCTTTTCGCTCCGTGGCCCAGCTGGTCAGCTATGAGGTGCCGATGGTGCTGGCCCTCATTGTGCCCATTCTTTTGGCCCGCTCCATGTACATGACCGAAATCGTGGCGGCGCAGACCGTCCCGTTCTTGCTGGTTGTTCCAATCTCGGCGCTTATCTTCTTCATCTCTGCGCTGGCCGAAACGGGCCGGACGCCGTTTGACCTGCTTGAAGCTGAATCAGAGATCGTCGCCGGCTTTCATGTGGAATACAGCGGAATGAAGTTCGGCATGTTCTTTCTGGCGGAATTCGTCAACACGTTGTTTATGTCCGCCTTGTTTACCACAATTTACCTGGGCGGTTACCGTTTCTTCGGCCTGGAGACAGTGGGTGCGGGGACTGAATGGCCTATCGGCAACCTGCTGGGTCTGATTATCTTCTTTGTAAAAGTGTTTGTGATCTATTTCGTCTTTGTCTGGATTCGAGGGACGTTGCCCCGGGTTCGCATTGATCAGATGCTGAATTTCAATTGGAAGTTCCTGGTCCCGCTCTCATTGGTGCTGGTGCTGGTAGTTGCCCTGGTGGACAAGCTGATTCCCTCCGGCGCCAGCGATTACTACCGGGCCGGGGTGCAGTTGGCCGCCAACCTGCTCATCGGTTACGTAACTATCGAAATTCTGCGCCGTGTGGCGCGCCGGCAGCGCAGAGTGACAGAAGGTCCGCCGTCAGCTCCATCCGGCCATGCGGTCGAAGCGGCTGAGGCGCATGAGCATCTAGACGCAGCGGCGCATGGAGCGCCGGTCGCGCAGCCGGCGCATTAGGTCGCGCCGGGCATAACGCGCCGGGTTGGTTCTGAAGGAACGCGAGACATTATCGTATGGCTTTGCAGATAATCTTCATTCTCGTCAGTCTGTTCACCCTCGTTTCCGCCTGGGTAGTGGTCACCAATCGCAACCTGTTCCATGCGGCGTTGGCAATGATGGCCTCGTTCCTGGGTGTTGCAGGCATCTATGTGCTGCTGGATGCCGGCATCCTGGCGGTAGCGCAACTGCTGGTATATATCGGCGCGATCTCAATTCTGGTCATCTTCGCGATCATGATGACTCGCCGGCTGATGCAGACCGTTGAATCGCCCCTCAACGCCCAATGGCAAGGGGCGTTGGTTGGCGCAATTGCCGGTCTCATTTTGGTCCTGGTTGTGGTGATCAGCTGGGGATCGAACCCGGGCGCTGCCCCGGCTCAGGTTGCGCCGGAGGTGCCGGCCGCTCTGTTGAGCGAATCTGTCCGGCAACTGGGAGTAGCGCTGGTTAACCCGGACCAGTACGTCATTCCTTTTGAAGTCGCGTCCATACTGCTTCTGGCTGCTCTGGTCGGTTCAATCTTCATCGCCCGACCGAGGAGAGAAGAATGATACCGTTATCCTGGTTTCTTATTGTGGCAGCCATCCTGTTCAGCATCGGTCTTTATGGCGTCATGGCGCGCAGAAATGTCGTGGCGATTCTGATGTCCGTTGAGTTGATGCTGAACGCTGTGAACATCAATCTGGTCGCCTTTTGGCGCTTTCAAACTCCCGAGCAGCCCATCGGCCTGGCCTGGGCGCTCTTCGTCCTGGCGGTCGCCGCTGCCGAGGCTGCGGTCGGGCTGGCAATCATTATTTCTGTGTATCGCTTGCGTGACTCGGTGATTGCGGAAGACCTTGACACCCTGAGGAACTAGGGAGACGAGGGATTCCGGAGACTATTTTATGGCAAAAGAGACACTCATACTCTTAACCTGGCTGATTCCTGCCGGACCGCTGCTGGCCTTTTTCCTGATCGTCCTGTTCACAAATCGCAGCAAGACGCTCAGCTGGCTGATTACATGGCTGGCCATCGGCCTATCGCTGGTGTTTGGCTGGCTCATTGCCTCAGTCGTGTTCATCGAGGCGCTGGCCGACGACTTTCACGGTTTGGCGGAACATCCGGTATTTATTCAGCATTCAATTGCCTGGCTCCCGTTTGGCCCGTACCCGAACTGGCTGCGCATGGGGGTGGCGGTTGACGCCCTCACGGCAATCATGCTGATTATGGTCCCGTTTGCGGTGGCCATGATCTATGTATATAGCGTCGGATATCATCGCTGGAACGAAGGGGAAGGAAGCCATCCGGTCAGGGGTACGCCGAATCACGATGGTGTTGAGCCGCTATTTTCGCGCTTCTTTGCTTTCATGGCCTTGTTCGGCGGGTCAATGCTGGCGTTGGTTGTCGCCGACAACCTGCTGTTATTGTTTATGGCCTGGGAGGTCATGGGCCTTTGTTCTTACCTGCTGATTGGCTTCTGGTACGCACGAAACTACGATAACCCCAAACAGATCACGCCCCGGCGCGCTGCGGTGAAGGCATTTCTGACAACCAGGGTGGGCGATGTCTTCATGCTGTTGGGCATCGTCTTCTTCTATCGGGCCTTCGGCACGCTCACCTTCAGTGAAGCTTTTACGCCGGAGAGCATGGCTCACGTCATCGAGACGGTCGGCCCGGCGATGCTGGGCATTATGGTGTTGTTGCTCTTCGCCGGCACGATAGGCAAATCGGCGCAATGGCCGCTACACATCTGGTTGCCGGACGCGATGGAAGGCCCGACGCCGGTCAGCGCCGTCATCCATGCGGCGGCAATGGTCTCTGCCGGCGTCTATCTGATCATTCGTCTCTTCCCGCTGATCTTTGTCGGGATTTCTGGCAACCCGGCTATCGGCCCAATTATCGGCGGCATCGGCGCATTTACGGCGTTGATGGCAGCCACCATTGCGGTCGCCCAGAACGACGTCAAGAAGGTGCTCGCTTACTCCACCATTTCACAACTTGGTTTTATGGTGGCGGCGATTGGCATCGGCGCTTACGTCGCCGCAATCTTTCACCTGATCACGCACGGCTTCTTTAAGGCGCTGCTGTTCCTGGGTTCCGGCTCGATCATCCACGGCATGGAGCACGGCGCGGGCGTAGCGCACGATCATCATACCGACCCGCAGGATATGATGAACATGGGCGGTTTGCGTACGCGCATGCCCTGGACCTTTTGGACGTTTCTGATCGGCGGGCTGGCCCTTTCCGGTTTTCCCTTTATTACCGCCGGCTTCTGGTCAAAGGATGAGATTTTTGCTGATGCCTGGGCCCAGGCAACTCACGGCGACACCCTGGCCTTGATCATATTCATTGCCCTGGCCATTGCCGCGTTGCTCACCGGCTTCTATACCATGCGCCAGATTGCCCTCACCTTCTTCGGGAAGCCGCGCACTCCGCTGGCTGAGCATGCCCACGAGAGCAACTGGTTCATGGTTCTCCCCCTGGTGGGCCTGGCCATCTTTGCCGTGGCCTTCGGGTGGGCCGGTATTCCTGAGGATTTTCTGGGTACTTCAGGAATATTTACCAATTTCGTGCACCATTTCGTCGGGACCACGGTCGAAGAACTACTGCACGAGTTGGCCGCGCTCGGTCTGGTCAGGCATGGGCTGGAAGTATTGGAGTTTAGCTGGGTGCCTCTGGCGACCTCCCTGGTTGTCGCCCTTGGCGGTCTGACTCTCGGCTACCTGATGTATGCTCGTAAACCACTGGCCAAGGGTCAGGCCGACCCACTGATCTCCCCGCTAGGACCGCTGCATTCCTTCTTGCAAAATAAGTGGTACTGGGATGAGTTATACCAGGTGGTCTTCATTGGTCCCGCCGTCTTTTTCTCTGAGGTCGTCGTTTATGAATGGGTGGACAAGGGTGTTATTGACGGCACTTTGCACCTGATTGCCCGAGCGGTCTACCGGCTTGGCCACTACATGCGGCGCTTCGAGGAGCGAGTTGTCAAGGACGGCGTGGATGCCGTTAAGGACGGCGTGCTTAGCGCAGCGAAGGAGTTCAGGACGATTCAGACGGGTAAGATTCAAGAGTACGTCCTCTTCTCTGTAGGCATTGGCGCATTGTTGGCGCTGCTGATCCTGGCCATAAACTATGGTTGGCCGGGCCAGATAGCTAGCTGGTTCAGCGCCATTTTCTAGGAAGGGCTGGAGTTCTTATGGACTTTGTGCAAGACAATTTGCTAACGGTGCTGGTCTTTTCGCCCGTAGTCCTGGCGGCCATTATCTACTTGCTGCCGGATGATGCGAAGCAGACAACCAGATGGTTGAGCTTGCTGTTCTCATTGGTACCGTTGGCTCTCGGTTTGGTTCTCTGGTTCAACTATGACCGTGTGCACGCCGGCATCCAGTATGAACAGCAGTATGAATGGCTGCCGTTCATTGGCTCAAGTCTACATCTGGGCCTGGACGGCATCAGTCTCTCAATGGTGCTGCTCACCGTCATTCTGGTGCCGCTGGCTATCCTTGCTTCGTTTGGCATTGACACGAAGGTCAAGGAGTACATGGCCCTGTTTCTGGCCCTGGAGACGGGCATGCTGGGCCTCTTCGCCTCATTGGACCTGATCATCTTCTTCATCTTCTGGGAGATCGGCCTGGTGCCGATGTACTTCCTGATCCGGCTGTGGGGCGGCAAGGATAGAGACTACGCTTCCTTCAAGTTCATTATCTATACCATGGCCGGCAGCCTCGGCTTGCTGCTCTCTATTCAGATCATTGGGCTGGCGACGGGCACCTTCGACATCCTTGAGTTGCAGGAAAGCTGGGTCAACATTAGCAGCAGCACGTTGCCCGGAACCGGCCTCAACACAGCCACAGTGAAGAACATCGCCTACGTGCTGTTTGTTATTGCCTTTGCCATCAAGGTGCCGATCTGGCCATTCCACACCTGGCTGCCGGACGCGCACACGCAAGCGCCAACCGCAGGCTCCATGATTTTGGCTGGTCTATTGCTGAAGCTCGGCGCATACGGCTTCATCCGATTGGTCATTCCCTTCTTCCCTGAGCAGGCATATTTGACCGCCGGCGTGCTGGCGGTGCTGGGCATGTTGAGCATCGTGTTGGGCGGCTTTGCCGCCTTCGGCCAATGGGACTTCAAGCGTCTGGTGGCTTATTCCTCCGTCAACCACATGGGCTTTGTTATCCTGGGCCTGGCGGTGGCGGCGTTCGCCTACGGTCTGCAGGTTGCCGAAGGAGCCTCCAACCCCGGCCTGGCGGGCGATGCCATCATGGCGTTGAATGGGGCGGTGCTGCAGATGTTCAATCATGGTCTCTCCTCCGCCGGCATGTTCTTCCTGGTCGGCGTCATTTATGAAAGGACCCATACTCGCGAGTTGCGTGATTATGGCGGCATCTGGACGGTGTTGCCGGCATACGGCGGGATACTCATCTTCGTCAGCATGGCGTCTCTGGGCTTGCCGGGGCTGAATGGCTTTGTCAGCGAGTTCATGGTCGTCCGCGGCGCCTGGAATATCTTTACCATCCCGGTTGTGTTGTCCATGCTGGGTCTCTTCATGACCGGCGCCTACATACTCAAGGGAATCGGTCCTACCCTGTATGGGCCACTCAATCCGCGCTGGAGGGGGCTCACAGATATGACTTTCCGCGAGCACCTGGTTATCTGGCCGCTGATGATCCTGATCCTCAGTCTGGGCATATGGCCGCAATGGTTACTGGCCATCATCAACGACACGGTGACGAGGATTTTCTCCTAAGGTAGCTTTATGGAATCTTTTCCCTTCCTCTCCGTCATTGCCTTATCGCCCTTCCTCTTTGCGGCCATTATATTGATGCTGCCCAAAGAGCGTGGCGAAAACGCACGCATGCTGGGGTTAGTGGCCACCGTCCTGGGGCTGGTCCTTGCGATCTATGTTTATGTTTCCTATTACACCAACCTGCCTCCGGCGGATGCCACCTGGAGCGAGTCACTGCGCTTTGTGGAGGAATACGCCTGGGTGCCGAGCATCGGTATCAATGCCATCTTTGGGGTAGACGGACTGAGCGCCACGCTGGTGCTGCTCACCGCCATCGTAGGTCTGGGCGGTGTGCTGATTTCCTGGAGTGTTGACGATCGGCCGCGAGAGTTTTATGCCTTTTTCATGCTCTTGATCGCCGGTGTACATGGCGTCTTTGTCTCCGTAGACGGCTTCATGCTCTTCTTCTTTTACGAGCTGGCCGTGCTGCCTATGTATGTCATGATCGTGATCTGGGGCTGGAAGGTCACCCGGGAATATGCGGCCATGAAGTTGACCCTCTACTTGCTGATTGGTAGCTTCATTGCTCTGGTCCCCTTCCTGGTGCTCTACTTCAATATGCCGGAGCCGACTTTCGACCTGCGCGTCTGGTCCGAAACGGACTTCGGGCAAAACTTGCAGCTGATCACGTTCTTGCCGGTGTTCCTGGGGTTTGGCGTGCTGGCCGGCTTGTGGCCGTTTCATAACTGGTCGCCGGACGGCCACGTCGCTGCGCCCACGGCGGTTTCGATGATTCACGCCGGCGTGCTGATGAAGCTCGGCGCGTACGCTGCCATGCGGGTGGGCATCCAAATGCTGCCGGAAGGCACGGTCTACTGGATGCCGTTCATCATTCTATTCACGCTGGTGAATGTGATATACGGTTCGCTGGTAGCCATGCGCCAGCGCGATATGAAGTATCTGATTGGCTACTCCAGCGTCAGCCATATGGGGCTGGTGACGATGGGCTTCGCCACCATGACCATGGCCGGCTTCGTTGGGGCCGGCATCCAGATGGTCAGCCACGGTATTATGACCGCGCTCTTCTTTTCTGTGGTTGGCATGATCTACGACCGCGCCCACACGCGAGATATGGACGAGCTTTCCGGCATCTCCAAGGTGTTGCCGCTCACCGTCGTCGCATTCACTATCGGCGGCCTGGTATCAATGGGTATGCCGGGTCTCTCCGGCTTCGTGGCCGAGTTCCCCATCTTCCTGGGCCTCTGGCAGGGCGGGGAGTTATTCCTCAACAACACCTTCCTTGGCCTCAACCCCGGCATTTATTACCCGATACTGGCCATTATCAGTGTATTCGGTATTGTCATCACGGCAGCCTATATTTTGCGCGCTATCGGTACGGTCTTCTTCGGCAAGTACGAAGGCGAGAAATGGCATGACATGCGGCCTTTGCTGGCGATCGACAAGCTGGCTCTGGTGGGTTTTGTGTCCATTTTGATTGTACTGGGCATCTTCCCCAACTTGATTGCCCCAATTGTCTCCGCCGGTGTTGCGCCGGTTGTGAACCGTATTCAGGAAATGGACCCGGCTTTCACGGTATTCGATACGCTACAACACGTGGCCGTTAACCTAGTTTCCTGGCTGGGAGGTGCATAGTTGAGTTCCCAGATTTCGTTGGATATGGTCCTGGCCCTGACGCCGGAGCTGCTCTTGCTGATCCTGGCAACGGCGATTGTCTTCCATGATCGCTTGCTGCGGCCGGCCAGCGGCCGGCGGGCGGGATTGTTGACCGCATGGGGCGCTCTCGCGATCTTGCTGGTGACCGTGGGCATCTGGCTGATCCTGGGTGTTCCGGCGGCCGGCGTGCCCTGGCAGGAGAACACCTATTGGGGCGGAATGATCCGCAACGACAGCGTGACCCTCGTCTTCCGGGTGATGTTCCTGACGGCGTTGGTGGTGACCAGCCTGTTATCGCTGGATGTGAAACGCCTGCAGCGCAGTGAGTATTACTTGTTGTTGGTCACCGCTACGATGGGCTTCAGCCTGATGGCGGCTTCGGCCGACCTGATCATGCTCTTCATCGCTCTGGAGACGGCCAGCATCAGCCTGTATGTCCTGGCCGGCTTCTCCACAAAGAGCACCCGCTCAACCGAGGCGTCCATGAAGTATTTCGTTTATGGCGCGTTTGCCTCGGCCGTGATGCTATTCGGCATGAGCTATATCTACGGCATCATGGGAATGACGAACATTTATATGATCGCTGAAGCGGTCACGGGCTTCATTTCAACCAGCGGCCCGATCCCACCCGAGTTTAACGGCGTCTTCTTGTTGTCGGCAGTGATGCTGGTCTTTGGTTTCGGCTTCAAGGTGTCGGCGGTGCCTTTCCATTTTTGGACGCCCGACGTTTACGAGGGAGCGCCCTCCTCTGTGGTAGCTTTTCTTTCCACCGCGTCAAAGGCCGCCGGCTTTGCGGTGTTCATCCGGGTATTTGCGGCCGGCGTTTTTGGCTTGCCGGATTTCGCCAACGCCTGGTGGGCCATGTTGGTGGCGATGACCGTCGTGACCATGACGCTGGGCAATTTTCTGGCGATTTACCAGACCAACATCAAGCGCATGCTGGCCTATTCCAGCATTGCCCAGGCCGGCTATGTGATGATGGGTCTGGTTGCCCTGTCTCAAGACGGCTCCGCGGCGGCTATGTTCTACTTGCTGATGTACGTGTTCACCAACGTAGCCGCCTTCGGCGTGGTTGTTCTGGTCAGCAACGAGACCGGTTCGGACGAGATGAAGGACTTCTATGGGCTCAGCCGGAGAGCGCCGGGCCTGGCCCTGGCCATGCTATTCGCCCTTCTCTCTCTGGGAGGTATCCCACCGACAGCCGGCTTCTTTGGAAAGTTCTTCATCTTCAAGGCCACCGTTGATGTGGGTCTCTGGTGGTTGGCGCTCATTGGCGTGTTGAATGCCTTTGTCGGCCTTTACTATTACTTGGGCGTGGTCAAGTACATGTATCTATATCGCGGGTCGGAAGAGGCGGAACAGTCAGCTATCCCGGTTTCACGCGCAGCGTACATCGGACTGGCAGTCAGCGTAATCGCCATCATCTTTCTGGGCGTAGTTGCCAATCCGGCATTTGAGTGGACCAGGAGTGCGGCGTCATCCTTCTTTTTGGGTGGCTGAAAATGGGAATTGCGACCTGGGGCAATTGTGATATAATGCGCAAGCTTTCGGCGCTTGCGCCGGTCGCACCTTAAGGTCAGTGTGTCCCGAAATCCGCAATTTAATCAAACTACGCTGCTTGCCGGCGTAATGGGGCAAATAGGATGCCTGGTAGTCTTCCTGGTAATCCTTTCACTTGGGGCAGGGATGCTGGTGGACAAGGTTCTGGGTACGGACGGCATTTTCACAGCACTTTTCATGTTAGGAAGCGTTCCGATTACCCTGTTTTTAGTAGTACGTGTAAGCCTTTCGGCGGCTCATCGGGCCCAGGAGCAGGTTGAGCAGCAGATGGCAAAATCGGAGAGAGATGACGAGGTATGAAGAAAAGATACATAGTATATCTCTGTGTGTTGCTACTCGTCGTCGTTGGCGGTGTGATGGGCGCTGGGCTTGTGCCGCCGGTATTGCCCATCATTCAGTTGCCGGGCGAGGTCGTGATCCATTGGGGTGAAGGAAGTCCGCTGGAAGGATTATTTGGCAACGGCCTGACGAATACATTCATTGCGACCATACTTACCTTCCTGGTGGTCACAGCGATTGCCCTGGCAGCCCGCGCGCGTTCGCGAACGGCAGAGGATGTGCCCACGGGCTATTACAACTTCATCGAGATGTTGGTTGAGCTGGCCTTTGGTTATGTACAGGGTGCAGCCGGCAAATGGTCCAAGGCATTTTTCCCCTTCTTCATGACCTTCATTCTCTGGATTGTGGTCGCCAACTGGATGGAACTGGTGCCGGGCGTTGACTCAATCGGCGTTATGGAGGATGTCGCTCACCTGCGCGCTGAAGAGTTGTTGGAAAACGCCATTCACGAGGCGGAAGAGAGCGGCGAACCCTTGCTCCCCAAGGCGATTGAAGAGCTCGACAACGAATTGCGTCAGAAAATGGACGACTCCGTCGAAGAAGGCGTCCGTTGGAAGACGATCTTTATCATGAGTCCGGGCAGCTGGTTGCTGAGCGAGGAAGAAAAGGAACCTCCAATTTGGAACATCGTCCCCTTCGTGCGAGCGGCAGCCACGGACCTCAATTTTACGTTAGCGCTGGCGTTCATATCGGTCGTGATGACCCAATACTACGGCATGCGCGCACAGGGCATGAAGTACTGGAGCAAGTTCTTCACCTGGCCGGCGGATCGGATTGCGAAGAATCCGCTGGCGGTGCTGGACCCGGCAGTTGGCCTGCTGGAGTTCATCAGCGAGCTATTCAAGATCGTATCTTTTGCCTTCCGGTTATTGGGTAACATCTTTGCCGGACAGGTGCTGCTGTTTGTAATGGGCGCACTGCTGCCGATCGCCAACCTCTTCTTCTGGCACCTGGAGTTTGGCGTCGGACTGTTACAGGCGGCCATTTTTGCCCTGCTCACGCTTACCTTTATGGCCGGCGCTACGCAAGGGCATGGCGGCGAACATCACTAATTCGTCCCGCCGGCGAACGACTGCCGGTAGGAAATCGGTCAATATGAGACCAAACGCACGACTTTTTGAACGAGAACTGAGAAATCATCTGGAGGAACGAGATAATGGACTTGGCTGCTGCGGAAGCAATTGCGATTGGACTTAAGCTGCTTGGGGCCGGGCTGGCGATGACGGGCGCGATTGGCGCCGGCGCCGGCGTTGGTATCGTGGTCGGAGGCGCTGTGCAGGGCATCGCCCGCAATCCGGACGCTGCCGGTCAGATTACCGGTAACATGATCCTCGGCGTGGCGCTTGCGGAAGCGGTAGCTATCTACGCCCTAGTGGTCTCGCTCATTCTCATCTTCGTGGCCTAGGCGACAAAGAGATCGAGAGCGCGCATTAAGGAGAGGGATCATATGGAAGGATTAGGCATTAATCTCGGCTATCTGCTCATGCAGATTCTGCTCTTCGTTGTGCTGCTGCTGGTGCTGCGGGCTTATCTCTATGCGCCAATCACCAGGACACTTGAAGAGCGAAAGGCGCGCATCGCCAAGGGTCTGGAGGATGCGAGACAGGCCGCTATTGCGCGTGACAACGCAGACACGGATGCCAGGAAGATCCTGGACAGCGCTCGTGGAGAAGCAGCAAAGATCCGCCAGGACGCTTCACTGGAAGCAGAGGAGCGGGCGAAGGCGATTGTGAACCAGGCCGATGAAGAGGCCAGGGGAATCGTGTTGGCTGCCAGGGACGACGCCGAACTGGAGCGCAACCGTATTCTGGCTGAGCTGCGCGGTCAGGTTGTCTCAATTGCCATGGCGGCGGCGCATAAAGTGGTTGGCGAGTCGTTGGATGAATCCAAACAGCACGAGTTGATCAATGATTTCCTGGCTGCTCCGCCTACCGGCTTGAAGGCCGCAAGCGGCGAGAAGGTGACCGTGACTAGCGCCTTGCCGTTGACGAGCAGGGAACAAGAACGCATCGAAAAGAGCGTTGACGCCGACAAAGTCACTTATCTGGTTGACCCGCGCATCCTGGGCGGCCTGATTGTGCGCGTGGGTGACCAGGTTGTGGACGGCAGTGTCCAGACACAAATGAGTTCGCTGCGCGAATCGCTGCAATAAAATCGCCGACTCTCGTTAAAGAGGGAGAAGAAATAGTCATTCAGCCATAAACGCCTGGTTGCATGATGAGAGGTCAGGGTTCGAGTAGGACCTGACCTCTTGTTTTTTTCAGGGGAACCACTGATTGGTCCAAGCGATGAAACTGCCCATTCCTGAAAGTTTTGTGTGGCCGCAGTATGCCGGCGGTTCAATTGCCAACGTGCCGGCTACCATCGCGAGCTGGTTGGGCGTGCGTTTCCAGGGCTTGCCGCCGATAGCCAATCAACCGCCGGCCGGCGGCGATCCAATCCACCGCGTCGTGTTACTGATCCTCGATGGGCTGGGCTGGCAATTGATCCCCACTCTGCAGAATGAGTTGCCGGCGTTGTTCGAGCGGGCGCGGACCGTCTCCCGCCTGACCTCGGTCTTTCCTTCCACGACTGTTTCTGCGTTGACCAGCCTCTGGACCGGCCTGGCTCCGGCGCAGCATGGCCTGGTCGGTCTGCGCCTGTTCTTCCCAAAGTGGGGAGCGCTGGGCCAGATGCTGAAGATGTCGCCGGAGTTTGTCGGCGAGTCAGATACATTGATTGAAGCCGGGCTGAAGCCGGAGGAGTTCCTGACCGGTCGCGGTTTTGCGCAGCAGTTAGCTGACGCCGGGGTGCCCACCTATTCCCTGAAACAACGTCATCTGCAGGGGACCGCTCTGAGCCTGATGCACAATCGCGGCGTGAAGGAAGAGTTGGCTGTCTATACGCCGGCGGATATGTTCGTGCAAATGCGCCAGCTCTTGTTGGCCCAGGCCAACAGGCAATTCTTCCTGTCTGCCTACTGGCCGACGGTAGATTCCTTGATGCACTGGCACGGCCCGTTGTCGGACAATGTGCGCGCCGAGGCGCGGATGCTGCTGGAGTTGTTGAAGCGGGAGGTGATTGCGCCGCTGGAACGCGCCGGCAAAGGCGGTACATTGTTGTGCGTTGTCGCCGATCATGGGCAAATTGATACGCCCATGGCGCAGCGGGTTTTTCTCGATCACCATCCAGAGATGACCGCCATGCTGATGATGCGCCCGGCCGGCGAGCCGAGGGCGGCGTATCTCTATGCGCGCCACGGAGCGAGCGCGGACCTGCTGGCCTACATTCGCGAGCGACTGGGTAAGCAGATGACGGCCCACGCGGTAGAAGAGGTGTTAGATGCCCAGCTGCTCGGACCGCCTGCGTATGCGCCGGAGTCGGCGCAGCGCCTGGGTGACGTGGTCGTGCTCATGCGGGACGGCCATGTGCTGCTGTCCGACGATGAGCCGGGATATTTGAAGCGGATGGTAGGCCGGCATGGTGGGTTATCGGCCGATGAGATGTACGTACCCTGGTTAGAGTTTGAACTTTGAATGGATGAGCGCGCGCTCACGGCTTGACATGCCTTGCTAACTCCTGTAGCATCACGCCATCTTTCACAGACAGGTTGTTCATGACTGCCCCTGACACCACTAAACCTCAGCCGGCCAAGCCGACGCTGACCGATCGCCTGCGGCGGATCTTCTTCCCAATCATTGACCCGGTGGTTACTGTCCTTGCCCACTGGAAGCTGTCCCCGGACTTATTGACCGTCCTGGG
>CAYVQP010000006.1:86480-99294 GCA_964452775.1 uncultured Ardenticatenaceae bacterium
GTCTCCGGCTCGTTGATGGTCAGCTATGTGCGCTCAAAGGCTGAATCGCTCGGGCTGGACTGCAAGGTGGGCATCTTTAGCCGGGTGGAGCGCTACCTGGTGTTGATCGTCTTTCTCTTGCTGAACTGGCCGGATTACGCGTTGATAATCCTGGCGATTGGGGCCTACTTCACCCTGGGCCATCGCATATTGTATGTATGGCGCCAGGCCATGGCGCGCGACGGCGGATGAGCGAATCGGATTCGCCGCGCCCACGCTGGCGCACGATTGAGCCCTACTGGTACATTATCCTTGCGCTGGTCATTCTCGGACTGGCGTTGTTTCTCTATCATCAAGTCACCGGTCTGACCCCCGACAGAGTCGCTTTCACCATCCCGTTCCTCAACCTGGATGTCTACTGGTACGGCATTATCATCACCGGCGGCATTGCCCTGGGCGCATATGTGACTAGCCGGCTGGCTCGCGCGCGAGGGGAGCGGGTGTTTGCTGCCACGGTGGGAACTGAACTTCAAGAGCGTTCCCTCAGCCGGTTACAGCTGCCGGCAGAGTTGTTGAAGAACCTGGAGAAGCGACACTTCATGAACCTGGGACAGCTGTTGCTCGCCTGGGGCTATAATCCGGGTTACCTAGGCCTCAACAAGGCAGGACAGCGGGAAGTGCGCAGCCGGCTGGAGAAGCAACCGGGGATTGCGCCGGAATGGCTCAGCGACGCCCCCTGGCGCATTTGGGACCCCGGCCACGTCTGGAACGGGATCATCTGGTGCCTGATCTTCGCCATTATCGGCGCGCGTCTCTATCATGTGCTTACCCCGTCGCCCAGCATGGCGGAGATCGGGATCACGTCCGCGTTGGACTATTTCCGCAACCCGCTGGAGCTGATCAACTTCCGCCGGGGCGGGTTGGGTATTTATGGTGGGTTGGCCGGCGGGCTGCTGGGACTTTTCATCTATACGCGGCGCGCGCGGATCCCCTTGTTAGCCTGGGCGGACATCGCGGCGGTGGGCGTGGCGCTCGGGCAGGCGGTCGGCCGCTGGGCCAACTTCTTCAACCAGGAGTTGTACGGCGGGCCGTCTAATCTGCCGTGGGCGATCACGATTGATCCAGCATATCGGCTGCCGGAATTTGCCGATGTAGTGCGCTTTCACCCCGCTTTCCTCTATGAGTCTATCTGGAGCTTTCTCACTTTCTTGCTGCTTCTATATCTGGCGCGGCGGGACGACGAGCGGACTATGCCCGGCGACCTCTTTGCTCTCTATCTGATTTTGTATGCCATCGGGCGCACATTGTTGGAGCTTGTGCGACTTGATAGCCGGACGTTACAGCTCATGGGCGTCGAAGTTGGGCTGCCGGTAGCGACGCTGGTCTCGATTGTCATTGCCTTGCTGATGGCCGGCTGGTTGTTCGCCCGGCATCGCCGGCGACGACTGCGTGCTGCCCAGTAGCTCCTCGCTGTCTCTGCCCATCCGCGACACCCCCCATTTCCTCACAACGGCAAAGCGACGGCTGAGCGTTACCAAAGCGTGTGTCGCTCCGGCGTGGCCGGTCTGGTAAACTTGCGCCCGATGGATGATCGCCGAAGGTTCATGTTGGTGGTTGGTATCGTGGCCGTGGTCGCCGTGGCCGTAGCCCTGGCAATTGGCTGGCGGCTGATTCGCGGCGATAACCGGCTGATCCGCAGCGCTGCCATGTCTGCCGCTGAAATCAGCCCCAACGCGGACGGCGATAACGACATTGCGCTTTTCTCATATGAGATTGCGCGCAATGCGGATGTATCCATTTACTTTGAGGGCCCGGATGGGCAACGGTACTATTTCCGCGACCTCCGGCCCCGGGGAAGCGGCCAATATGAAGTGCTTTTCAGTGGCGTTGTGGAGGGGTACGAGCTTTCCGGCGAAGAATTTCAGGGCGAAATAGTATCACGGCTCTTGCAGAACGGCGCTTATACCTGGACGTTGGAAGCGACGGACGAGGCCGGGCATGTGGAGCAGGCGCAAGGAAGTCTGACGATTACGGGCGCCGACAGCGCACTGCCGGAGATTCGCAATTTCACTCTGGACCGGGATGTCTTTACGCCGAACCGGGACGGCATAGATGATCGCGTGGTGGCGCAACTCTGGTTGGAAAAGCCGGCATCGGTACGCGTGTTCTTGCTGACCCCGGACGGCACGGAGTTGCCGATAGCAGAAAAAGATCGCGGGGTGCCGGCCGGCCAGGTAGGTCGCCATTATTTCGACTATGAAGGCGGCGTTGACTTCGGGGTCACCCCGCCGCCGGACGGCGAATATACCATTGTCGCCCTTGCCGAGGATCCGGAAGGGCAAAAGATGCGCGTCGAGAATCGGCTGACCATCGAACATGGCGGCATCCCGCGGGCTGAGATCGTATCGCCGCCGGTCGGCGATACGCTGGAGTTTAATGCAACCTCGGTCGTCGTCTGCGATACTCTTTACTTCACCCTGACCGTCGAGAACTACGGCGACGCGCCCATTCGCACAACGGGACCAGCTCCGGGCACGGTGTATGACTCGGATTGGAATGCCAACACGCTCGGTTGGCCGACTGAGTCCGGCGCATGGCGTGTCGGCATCGGTTTTGAGAATGCCCTCTCCGATTACCCTTTTCGCTGGGCGCTGGGGTTGCCGGAAGAGCTTACCGAAATTGACGGTCATTACTACCTGATGCCGGGCCAACGCGCTGTGATTACCGGCGGCATTCGTCTGGTGGACGAGCTGGGTGTGCGCAATCCACAGCCGGTGTGGGCCGGCCTGATCCACGAGGATGTCGAGATTTCTGAGTTCAACAATCGCGTCGATCCCCACGAAGTCCTGATTGAGTTCCCGGATCCAGAACAGGAACCGGAATGTGAACCCAGGCAGGTCGAGGCTGCCGGCCCCTGAGGCCGGTTCGCCCACTGCCCACTCCCTGTAAACGTCCCTCTAATCGCACTCTAAACTGCTGCGCTCCAAGCTCAGGTATACTTGGTTGGCGATATGCGGTGAGCCGGAGTGGTGCGATATTGCCCTCAAAATTGCAAATTCTCTCAGGCCTGCTGATTGCCACACTCTTGTTGATTGTCAGCGCAGCGGCCTGCCGGCCCCGAGATGACCTTGTGACCTTAACGCCGGGCACGGTAAGCAAACCCGAAGAGGTGGTAGTGACTCGTCTGGTCATGGTGACGCCGGAAGGCGCCGGCCCGGCGATCCCCGGCACGCTAACCCCACTGATTGAGGAGCGAGTAGTGACCGTCACCCTGACTGTAACAGCGCCGGTGGAACCCGCTGCTGTGGGCGCTACGGACCGTCCGGTCAGGCTGCTATTTCCGGCGGATGTGCCCGAACGGGTGCTGACCGCGCGCAGCGAGGGCACCCTGAAAGCTCTATCTGGGGATACCGGGTTATCGCTGGCGATAGAGCGCCTGGAGAGTCACCAGGCAGTGGTCGAAGCGCTGTGCGCTGCTCCGGCCGAGACGGTTGCGTTCTTGCCGGCTATGGGATATGTGTTGGCCCACGAGCTTTGTGGCGCGCAGGTAGGCGTGACAGGGTTGCATTTCGGCATACCCTGGCAAATGGGCATGGTCGTCGTCCGGGCGGACAGCGGCATCACTTCGCTGGAGGACCTGGCGGACAAGCGTTGGGCCCGGCCTGCTCCAGCGTCCTTCGCCCGCGACCTGTACTTTCAGGCGCAAATGGAGGATGCCGGGATCAAGCCGACGGAAATAGTGGAGTACGACAGCGAGAACAGCGCGCTGCTGGCGGTATTTGATGGTCAGGCGGATTTTGCCACTGCCACCTATCTGCCGCCCATCCTGCCATACAATGAGCGGCCCTGGACCTATGGCGTGGATGAGCCGGAGGTCTGGCGCCGGTTGGGGATCGCGCCTGAAAGATTGCCGATTGGTCATGTGGTGGTCATTGCCGGCCCTGAGGATGGCGGATACCGCATCCGCGACGCGCGGGCCAGTCTGTTCGATGTGCAGCCGGAGATATTTCGCCAGACGAGGATCGTCGCGGTCAGTGAACCGGTTCCTAACACAACGGTGGCCTTTGGCGCCGATTTCCCGTTGGCCCTGGCGCTGAGACTACAGGACAGCCTGGTGGAGTTTGCCGGGTCTGAGTCGTGCTCCGAGTCGCTCTGCTCCGAAGACTTTTACGGATGGGACGGGGCGGCGCTGGTTGATGATCGGGCTTATGACCCGCTGCGTTTTGTGCAGGAACACCTGGAGTCGAGCGCTGAGCAGCCCTGGGAACTCCTCAGGCAGCAGACGGAACGGTAAGTCGCGTATGCTGGACGTAGCAATCATCGTAGTTAGCTGGAATGTGCGCGATTACCTGGCAAAGTGCCTGGCCTCCGCGTACGAAGAGTTGCGCCGCTCGAATCTGGCCGGCAAGATTTGGGTGGTTGACAATGGTTCTACCGATGGAACGCTGGATCTGCTGGAGGATCTCTTTCCCAGCACGACCGTCTTGGCCAACGGGCAGAATGTGGGCTTCGGAGCGGCCAACAATCAGGGGATGCGAGCGACGCTGGAGGATCAGCCGCGCTATTTTCTGCTGCTGAACCCGGATACGATCGTCCGGCCCGGCGCTATTGCCGCGCTGGTGGATTGGCTGGATTCAACGCCGAAGGCCGGCATGGCGGGCGGGCGATTGGTATATGGGGATGGCCGCTTTCAACATAGCGCGTTCGGCTTTCCAGGGATCGTGCAGGCGGCGTTCGACCTGTGGCCGATGCCGTCTCGGCTGTATGATAGCCGGCTGAATGGGCGCTATGCCCGCCATCTCTACCAGCCGGCCGGCGCGCCCTTTCGCGTGGATACGATCCTCGGAGCAGCGATGCTGGTGCGCCGGGACGTAGCAGAAGCAACTCGCGGCTTTGACGAAGACTTTCACATGTACTGTGAGGAAATTGACTGGTGCCGGCGAGTGCGCAACGCTGGCTGGGAGATCTTCGTTGTGCCGGCTGCCGAAATCGTTCACTATGCTGGTTCGAGCACCAGCCAGGTTCCGGCCCGATCGCTGGTCGAGCTATGGGAGAGCCGGCGGAGGCTCTACCAGCGGCATCATGGGTCGTTGCGCATGGGATTGTCCCGCCGGCTGGTGAACGCCGGCCTGCGGCGGAAGGCCCAACAGAGCGGCGATCCGGCCATACAGCAAGCATATCTGGCCGCCGCCGATATCTGGAACCCACGTAGTGGCGAGCAGGCGCAGCAACCCGACGCTGTGTCCCGACCGTAGAGGCTGTGATGCGGTCCCCTGACGAGCAGGCCACCCTCACCGCCGTCATCCTGACACTCAACGAAGAGACCCACATACGAGACTGTATTGCAGCTCTGTCGTGGGCGGATCATGTGCTCGTTTTCGATAGCTTCAGCATGGACAACACCGCCACGCTGGCCCGTGAGGCAGGGGCGGATGTGCTCCTTTCTCGCTTTGAGAACTATGCGCAGCAGCGTAACGCAGCGCTGAAAGCCGTCAGCACCGATTGGCTCTTCTTCGTTGACGCGGATGAGCGGGGGACGCCGGCATTAGGGGAGGAGATCCGGCAGGCGATGACGGAGCGTCCGGAGTCCGGCTGGTACGTGCCCCGACTGAACTACATTTTCGGCAAGCTGACGCGCAGCGCCGGCTGGTATCCAGACTACCAGCTGCGCCTCTTTCGCCGGGGGCGGGTGCAGTATCGCCGGGCCGTACACGAAATTGCGGATGTGAATGGTACGGTCGGCTATCTTCAGGAACCGCTTATCCACTACAATTATCAAGATGTTGCTCAGTTCCGCCGGAAGCAGGACCAGTACAGCACATTGGATGCGGAGATTCTTCTGCAGGCCGGGATTCGGCCGCGACCGTACACCTATTTCTCCATGCCGGCGCGCCAGTTCTGGTGGCGATTTGTCACGTTGAAAGGATTTCGGGAAGGGGCGCATGGTCTGCGACTGAGCGCCTACATGGCCTACTATGAATGGGTCAAATATCGCAAGCTGGGCCGGGCATGGAAAGCTACTGAAACCGGGGCCGCACGCTCTCCTTCCGCTTGACAACCACAAACCATTAGACTATTATCTAACCAGCTTGTGAAGGAAGGTGAAATAGGGAGGTATGCTGGAACCGCAACTGAGCTGGGAAATCGGGACAGGGCACGACCTGTTCCTTAGCCTGCACGCCCTCTATCACCCGGACAAATATGGGTTGCGTGGCGCCTGGGCAGCGGGTGTGCGTTCCCGGCTGCCGGCGCGCGAGCGAGACTTTCTGCATAGGGTGGCGCCGTTCTTGTGGCCAAATGGTTGGGTGCACCGCCAGGCGCCGCCACGCGATGGACAGACGGTGCTGGACGCGATCGCGGCAACGCCATTGAGGCAGCGCCTTCCTCTCTTGACCTCGCTGCCCGAAACCTGGGCTACGCCGATCAACCAGATCCTCGAAGAGGTTGCCGGGCGCGGCGCCTGGCACAGAGGCGATTACGATGCGGTACGCCGGCTGCTGACCGAGAAATGGTCGCACGCGCCGGCAAAGCGGGAAATTGAGGCGCGCCTGGAGATGCATTCGCGCCCGGAAGAATTCGGCGAACTGATTCTCTCCAGCCTGCGAGCCTATCAGGAGAACTTCTTCGCGGAGGAGGAGGAGCGCATCCTACCGGCTCTGGAGGATGCCGTTGCAAACGGGCGCCGAATGGCGGAAAGGCTTCCCTTGCTTTCCCTGCTGGAAGAGTTGTCCCAGGGACTGCGCTTGGAGACTTTGCCGGACGTGACCGAACTGATTATGGCGCCGTCGTTCTGGATAACGCCGCTGATCATCCAGTTGCCATTGGACCAATCCAGCATGCTGTTTATCTTCGGGGCGAGACCGCCGGATGCCTCATTGGTGCCGGGGGAAGTGGTGCCGGACGCCCTCCACCAGGCGCTGAAGGCGCTGGCAGATCCTACCCGGCTGCGCATCCTGCATGACTTGTCCGCTGAGCCGATGAGCCCTTCAAAGTTGGCGCGCCGGCTGCGCCTGCGCGCGCCAACGGTAGTGCACCATCTGCACGTGCTGCGCCTGGCGCGGCTGGTGCATCTGACGATGGGCAAGGAAGGTAAGCGACGATACGCAGTTCGGGCCGGCGCGGTAGAAACGACCTTCACTGCGTTGCAGCAGTTCCTGGAGAGCGACTCGGTCGGGGATGGGAGTGATACCCTGACGGAATCCTGAGCGCACAGCGCCGGCTGTCGCTTGAGGTAAATCAGTTGATAGCAGCCGGGATGAGCTGCAGGAACTGGCGGACGCGCGGTTCGGGCTGCTCGCCGGCGAATTCAGGACAATCTATTCGATTTCTCCTCTTGAGACTTCCGACATTGCTGTTGTTCTGATCCAGTTCACGTCCTCTCCGCAGATTTCCGCTGGAATCAAACAGAGTATCGCGCGACCGCTGACCTGAATGGCAATGCGTCCGGCAGATTCGCGGCTGATTGAGCATCGTAAACTTGTTCATTGTATCAAATTCTCTTATATATATTGACAAAATATTTCAATCTTATTAGAATGCCGATAGAAATTCTAATTGACATGAATAAATAGACCATCGATGTGAATTTTTCTGAGGCGATCAGATGGGGAACTCAAGATGCAAGCTGACAATGATGTGATCCGGCCTGCGGGCATGCGCGCTTTTCTCATTATCTGGGTAGGGCAATTCGTTTCGCTGATGGGCACGGCGATGACGCAATTTGCATTGCCCATCTACATCTTTGAACAGACGGGGCGCGTACAGGAGCTGGCGCTGTTGAATCTGGCCTTCATGGTTCCGCTGATCGTGATGAGCCCATTTGCCGGGGCCATCGTTGATCGCTCGAACCGCAAGCTGATGATGATGATCAGCGACCTTGCCGCCGGCGCAATGACTATTGTGGTCCTGATCTTGTTCGCCACGGATTCCCTGGAGATCTGGCAGCTCTACATTACAGCAGCGGTATCCGGCGCGTTCCAGGCGTTTCAATGGCCGGCATATTCGGCGACGATTAGCGTCATGTTGCCAAAGGAGCAGTACGGCCGGGCAAATGGTTTGCTCTCTCTGGCGGAAAACGGTTCACAGATCTTTGCGCCGGTGATGGCCGGCGCTCTGCTGGCGTTTGTCGGACTGCAGGGCATCCTGGCGATTGACATCGCTTCCTTTGTCTTCGCGGTCGGCGCGCTGCTGGTGGTCTTCATTCCCCAGCCCAAGCGCACACAGGAAGGGGCCGAAGCCTCCGGCAATCTGTTGAAAGAGTCCTTATGGGGCTTTTGGTACATCTGGAAGCGGCCCAGTCTCCTAGGGCTGCAACTGGTATTCATGGTGGGAAACTTCCTCTCCGGCATCGCCTTTGTGACCTTGCCGGCGCTTATCCTGGCGCGAACTGACTCCAACGAGTTGTTGCTGGGCACCATACAGTCCGTTGCCGGCATTGGCGGCGTGCTGGGAGCGCTCTTGATGAGCGCCTGGGGCGGCCCAAAGCGGAGGGTTCACGGCGTATTGATCGGCTGGTTCCTTACAGGCTTGTTCGGAATGACGGTGATGGGTCTGGCGCAGGGTATAGCCCTATGGGTAGTCGGCGGTTTCATCTCCGTCTTTCTAATTCCAATCATCAATGGCTCCAATCAAGCCATCTGGCAGGCCAAAGTCGCGCCCGACTTGCAGGGGCGGGTCTTTTCCATCCGCCGGCTGATTGCCTGGGTCACCATGCCGCTGGCCAGCCTGGTCGCGATTCCGCTGGCGGACAAGTGGCTTGGCCCGGCGATGGAGGAAGGCGGGGCGCTGGTCCCAATGCTCGATCCGCTGGTTGGATCTGGGGCCGGGGCGGGCATGTCCGTCATCTGGGTGGTAACCGGCCTACTGACGGCGGTCGTGGCGCTGGTCGCCTATCTGTTCCCGGTCATTCGCAACGCTGAGGAGCTGCTGCCGGACCATGACGCCACCGGCGGCGCGTTGGCCCAGCCGGAAGCAACTGCAATGGTCGAAGCCGATTTGCCGCAAGCGGTCGCGTAATACTCTGCTTCCCGGCCAATCAATCTGTGCACGTTCCTCTGCAATTCGGCAGCCATTTGAAAATATTACAACGTCCGAAAAGTATTGACAGTCACAACTTCTCCTGCTAGAATACTCTCAAGCGTTGAAAATAATTACAATGGTTGAATATAGTTTGCTGGTCATGCCAATATGAGAACAGACGAACCCTACGAGCCTGCTGAAGAAATGACCGTCTCCGATCCCGAGACCTTGAAGGTTCTGGCTGATAGTTTGCGGTTGCAAATCTTGCGCCTGATGCGCCAGCCGCGAACCGTCAAAGAGGTCGGCGCGGCGCTGGACATGGCGCCGACAAAGCTCTACTACCACGTCAATCAATTGGAGCAGTATGGGTTGATCTGCGTCACGGAAACAAACATCGTCTCCGGCATCATCGAGAAGACGTATCAAGTTACTGCCCGCAGAATTCAGATTGATGATGCCGTCCTCCTGGGCAATGACTCCACAGACGACCGGATTGAGGCGGTGGTGTCGGCGCTGTTTGATGGCACGCGCGACGAAGTATTGCGGGCGGTGCGACAAGGATTCCTGACCTTTCAGGAGGATCGCCAGGCGGGTTTTGAGCATGACCTGGTGGTTCGCGGCTACGCCCGGCTATCTCCGGAACAGGTCAAATCATTTCATGGGCAATTGGTCGCCCTGATTGCTCGATTTGAAGAGATTGGGCGCGCGAACACCGACCGTGAGGATCTGCCGGAGTATGCCCTGCTGGAAGTGTTCTTTCCGCTTTCAGCGGGCGCTTAATTGGCCATACCGAAATATCACCTGAGGGTACACACTGCAAAGGCAGTTCCGATTAAGTCTCATTGGCACTGATCAGCCGGAGGAACCAGACAATGGAAGCAACCGCAACACCGCAGAGCAACAATTATCACGTGCGTTCATTTTTCGTCCTTTGGGGAGGGCAGGCGCTTTCCCTGCTCGGCAGCCAGGTCGTCCAGTTTGCGTTGATCTGGTACCTGACCGCTGAAACCGGCTCCGGCACGGTGCTGGCGATCGCTTCGATGATGGGCCTCTTGCCGACCGTCTTGTTGGGACCCATCGCCGGCGCGCTGGTGGATCGGTGGTCGCGGCGCTGGATAATGTTCTGGGCGGACACGCTGGTGGCGCTGGCCTCGCTGCTGCTGGCCTTCCTGTTTGCGACGGAGCAGGTACAAATCTGGCAAATCTACGCGATCCTGTTTGTCAGGGCGCTGGGTGCGGCATTCCACGGGCCGGCAATGATCGCTTCAACCTCACTGATGGTGCCGCCGGCTTACCTGACGCGGATAGCCGGATTGAACCAGATGCTCAACGGCGGGTTGAACATCATTGCTGCGCCTCTTGGCGCGTTTCTGGTCGAATTGCTCCCGATGCAGAACATCATGCTTGTCGACGTAGCTACAGCCTTGTTTGCTGTTGCGCCTCTGCTCTTCATTGCCGTGCCCCAGCCTCCGGCCACGGTGCAGGCAGCTACTTCAGGTGAGCAGAAAGGCGCGACTGCCGGCTTGTGGCATGAACTGGTCGTCGGGTTCCGCTATGTGCTAAGCCGCCCCGGCTTGCGCGCGGTCATTGTCATTGCTGTCTTGATCAACTTTCTAGTCAGCCCGGCGATGGCGCTGCTCCCCCTGGTCGTAAAGGAGTATTTTCATGGTGGGGCGCTGCAACTTGGCTGGCTCGAAGCTGCGCTTGGTATCGGCGTCTTGCTGGGGGGGCTGTTGCTCAGCATTTGGGGTGGCTTCAAGAGGCGGATGGTCACCACTATGGCCGGCCTGGTGTTGCTGGGGTTCGCCATGTTGATGCTCGGGCTTGCGCCGGCCGATCTCTTCGCCATAGCGCTGGTAGCAATGTTTCTTGGCGGGTTGGCCCTGCCCATTGCAAACGGGCCGGTTCAGGCCACCTTGCAGGTCACGGTTGCGCCGGAAATGCAGGGAAGGGTATTCACGCTTCTGGCCAGCCTGGCCACTGCGATGACGCCAATTGGCCTGTTGCTTGCCGGCCCACTCTCTGACCTGATCTCAGTAAACGTCTGGTACGTGGCCGCCGGAATCACGATTCTGATCCTGGTGGCATGGGGCGCCGCCAACAGCGCGGTGATGAACCTTGACCAGACGCCGGCAGTTGCCCCGTTGGCAACAAGCGAAATGGAGGTCGAGCCGCTCGCTTAAGCAGTAGGCTCGCAAAGCCACGACAAACCCCGCAACTCAAGGACCTACGGGGTTTCCTTGTAACCAAAGGAATGAAAGATGACACGAATTGAATCCCTATTGGCGGCGCGCCTCTTTGTGGCGCCCCAGATAGCCGGCGACAAGATCTACTTCGTCAGTAACTTAAGCGGCCGGCTGAGCCTTTACGCCATGCGCTTTGGCGGTAGCGTGCCGGAGCCATTGCTACCGCCGCACCTGGCCCTACAAAATCCGGACTTAATGGATGGCCGGTTGTTTGCACTCTTCCCGCAACTGGAAAAGATTCTGGTGATGCTTGACAACAATGGCGATGAGAATTACCAGCCAATGTTGATTCCAATGGAAGGCGGCTTTCCGGAGCCGGCGTTTGGAGATAGGCTTTCCCATTATCGGGTGCACCTGCTGGATGTTTGCGAAGAGCAGGCCATCGTTTATCTGTGGGCCGAGGCCCAGGATGCGCAACGTTCTGATCTATTCAGGGCGAACTTGGCGTCCGGAGAGTTGGTCAAGATCGCCGCGAGCACATTTGGCGCTTACCTGGCGGGTCACTCGGCCGACCAGAAGCAGGTGGTTACAATTGACGCCTTTGGAGCCGGGGACCATATCGTTTATCTGCAAGATGGCGATAACGCCCGAAAGCTACTCTTTGGCACGCCGTTGGAGGAGCGCCGGCCCGATCAAGAGGTGCCGCGAAATGGTATCGGCAAGGTCCATTTTGTGAATGATGGGCGCGCTCTCCTGGTACTGACGCTGCTGTTCTCCGACCAGAACGGTCTGGCCCTAATGCCGCTCGACGATCCGCAGCATATCCGAGAGGTCAAAATTACTGGCCTCGCTCACGCCGGCGCAGGCGAGCTAGAGGGATTCGAGCACCTGCGGGGTGATCGCTTTGAACTGCTGTACAACATTGATGGTTGCGCCTGGCTCTATGAAGGTGTGTTCGATTCGGAAGCAGCCGAGATGCGGCTGGAACATGTAATCACCGGGAGCGGAGAGTTATCCGGCGGCGTGCTGAAGGGCCATTACTATAGTGAGTGCGACGACCGATTTGTACTTAGCTTCACCACCGCTACTGAGCCGGCGCAGATCTACACGGTGTCCGGACCACAGCGAGATGAATTGGCGCGCCACACCAACGAGAAGGTGCTGGGCATTGGCGATGGTATGCTGGCTGCCGGCGAAGATTACTCCTTTACTTCCCACGATGGAATGCGCATCTCGGCGCGCCTATATCTGCCGGCGGAGTCGCTAGGCTTTTCCGCCCCCTATCCACTGGTCTATTACATACATGGGGGGCCGCAGGGCCAGGAACGCCCCGACTTTGTCTGGTTCTCGATGCCGCTGATCCAACACCTGACGCTGAATGGATTCGCGGTGTTTGTGCCCAACGTTCGGGGTAGCACCGGCTACGGCTTCGGCTACATGAATCATGTGATGAAAGATTGGGGTGGGCAGGATCGGCTGGATCATGTGCATGCGATGACGAAAGTGCTGCCCAATGATGCGCGCATTGACGTCGGGCGGGCCGGGGTCGTTGGCCGGTCATATGGGGGCTATATGACCCTCACCCTGGCTACCCGGCACCCCGAGCTTTGGTCGGCGGCGGTGGATATGTT
>CAYVQP010000007.1:0-60723 GCA_964452775.1 uncultured Ardenticatenaceae bacterium
GCGGTAGATCCGTGAAAGACCTGCGGGGTTTTGTCCTTAGTTAGCGAGAGGGCCAGTTAGTCAGCCTCACGCTTAACAAAATCAATGATCTCCTCCACGTAAGCGAAGGCCAGGGCCGTTACCGTGTCCGCCCCGCCGTAGTAGATCGCCAGCCGGCCCGTGGCCTGATCGTGCAGCGCCGCACAGGGGAAGGCCACGTTGGGTACGTCCCCCACACACTCATAAAGCGTCTGCGGTGAGAGCAGGTATGGTCCGCCTCGATAGCGCACCTTCCACGGTTCGTCCAGGTCAAGTAGGGCCGCGCCGAAACTGTACACAAAGCCATTGCAGGAGGTAAGCACGCCGTGGTAGATCAGCAGCCAGCCTTCCTCCGTCTCAATCGGGGTCGGGCCGGCGCCGACTTTTGTTGACTGCCATCCGCTCGTCGCCCCCATCACAAAGCGGTGCCGCCCCCAGTGGACCATATCCGGGCTTTCGCTGTAGAAGATGTCGCCGAAAGGGGTGTGACCATTGTCGCTGGGCCGGCTGAGCATGGCAAAGCGCCGGCCGATCTTACGTGGAAACAACACTCCATTTCGATTGAACGGCAGAAAGGCATTCTCCAGTTGATGGAAGGTTTCAAAATTATCCGTGTAGCCGACGCCGATTGTTGGCCCATGATAGCCGTTGCACCAGGTGATGTAGTAGCGGTCGTCAAGCCAGGTGACGCGCGGATCGTAACGATGCTCATATGTGGCTAGTTCGGGTTCCGGGCAACGCCAGACAATGGGCGCATCGTCAATCGTCCAGTCAATGCCGTTGGCGCTCACTCCGCGATGCAAGTTCATTTCACGTTTTTTGTTGTCACAGCGAAATACGCCGGCATATCCCCCGCGAAACGGCGTCACGGCGCTGTTAAATATGCTGTTGGATGAGGGGATCAGGTCTCGCGGGATGATCGGGTTCCGGCTGTAGCGCCATACCACGTCGCTGTTGCCGTCCGGACGCCCTTCCCAGGGGATGTCAGGTAGATTCATGCTCTTCTCCTCACTCTTGGTTCTTGCCGGCCGGAAGCGACAACTGCTCGGCCGGTCACACCGGACCCGGTCCGCAATCGGTCCGGCGCATGTACGTTAACGCCCTTCCGGCGCGAACGGTATACGATAGAGGTCAACGCTGCCGGAGCGGTTTGACTGGAATAGCAGCCAGCGGCCGTCCGGTGAAATGGACGGGATCTGGTCATTGCCCGGATGGTTGGTCAGATTTCGCAAGTCACTGCCGTCCGTGCGCATGGCGTAAATTTCATAGTTGCCGTCACGATCACTCTCAAAGACGATCCACTCTCCATCCGGGGAGACGAAGGGGTTGGCGTCGCGCGCGCCGTGATTGGTGAGCCGGATCAGATTGCTTCCGTTCAGGTCAACAATGTAGATCTCGTGGTTGCCGTCCTGGTTAGATTGAAAGACGATGCGCTTGCCGTCCGGGTGAAATGCGGGGAAGGTCTCGACAGCCGGCGTGTCCATGACAGCTCGCTGATTGTTGCCGTCAGCGTCCATAATGTATACCCCCCAATCATTGCCGCGCCTGGACATGAAGACGATCTGGTCGCCCATTTTGCTGAAAGAAGGATAAGTGTCCGAGCCGGGATTCTCGGTCAGCTGTTGCCAACCACTGCCGTCGAGATTCATGGTATAGATGTCGTAGTTGCCGCCACGATTGGAGGTAAACACCAGCCGGCTGCCGTCCGGCGCAAAGTGTGGATGGTGGCCCTCGAAGTCGCCATCAATCAGGTTCTGAGTCGAGCCGGTCGCCAGGTCGCGGGCGTAAATCTGCCAGCTCCCGCTTTCATTCGAGAAGTAGGCCAGTGTACGACCGTCCGGCGACAACATGGGCTGGTATTCAAGCGCCGGGCCGTCCGTCAACTGCTCGGCGTCATCAATGACCGGCAAGGTCACTTCCGGCAATGGAGTAATCGTCGCCTCGCCGACGGTTTGTGGGGTTGGGGTATCCGTTGCGGTAACCGTCCCCCCGGCCGGCAAAGTTTGTACGGGCGGCGGCTTAATCTCAACAACCGGCGTGGCGCTGGCCCAATCAACCAGCCACGTAGAAGCGGCCCAGCCGCCTACCGCCAGCGCCAGGCAGCCGAGCACGAGCGCCAGCAGAGCGGGGATAAGCCATCGTCTGTTCTCGCCTCCTGTGGGATCGCTGCTGATCGCCGCCGGTTGCGCAGTTGTAGCGGCTGAAACTGGAATCGGCGGAATCATAGTCTTATCAAGCGGCTCCGTTGGCGCTTGTGCCGCAGCAGGCATGGGGACAGGTGGTGTGGCTAACGCTTTGCCGGCCATTGCGGCCTGAAGATCTTCTACCAACGCGGTGGCGGTCTGATAGCGCTTGTTTGGCGATTTGGCCAGCACGCGATAGATCACTTCCCGCATGCCGCCCGGCAAATCGGGCCGAACCTGCAGGATGTCCGGCGGTGGCTCCAGCATATGCTTCATCGCCGTGGCCATCGGCGTCTCGGCCTCAAACGGGACCTTGCCGGTCAGCATCTCGTACAGAATCACGCCAAGCGAATAGATGTCGCTTCGCCCGTCAATGCGCTCGGAGCCGCTGGCCTGTTCAGGGCTCATGTATAAGGGCGTGCCCACCACCAGGCCGACGCCGGTCAGATCCAGCGACTCGCCCTGCATCACCTTCACAATGCCGAAGTCGGATAGATACGGTAGCCCATTGTGATCGAAGAGGATGTTGCCCGGCTTTAGGTCACGGTGGATGACGCCCTGCCCATGTGCGAAGTCAAGCGCCGGCGCCAGTCGCTCCAGGATCCGGGCGGCGCCGGCCAGGGTGAGGGTACCCAGCTCCAGCCGATCAATTAACGATCCCCCGCTGAGTATGCGCATCACCAGGTAGGGCTGGCCTGCCTGTTCGCCGTAGTCGTAAACGGGCACGATCGCCGGATGTTCCAGCGCCGCTACGGTTTGGGCTTCGCGTACGAAGCGCCGGCGTAACTGCGGGTCGTTCGCGAATTGTGAGGCAAGCATCTTGATGGCCACGCGCCGGCTGAACTGCGGATCATATGCTCGATAGACGGTGGCCATCCCACCCTCGCCCAGCATGCCCTCAACTCGATACCGGCCAATCTCTTGCAGTGTCATCGAACCTCGCTCTGATTGTAGTATACCAGCTTCCCTCCCTGCCGACGTTCCAGCAATTCACAATGCCCCGGTCAATAAAGAGACGTAGAGCACTCGGAACTGTTCCATTTCTGACTACCGGAACACTGGCAACTGTCAGGCTATTCTTGACACGATGTCCTCAGGGAGGCGAAAGGCCAGCAATAACGATACTTTGCAACAATATGACAGCCAAGAGAATAGAATCGTCCCATCCAGATTGACAACTGTCACAATAGAACCTATAATATGATTCGATAGTATTCTAATTAGATTGGCGCGTTATCTCGCGGTCGGGAACACCCGACGGAGCCTGCGCTCTTTGGAAGGTATGTCATGATGGATCAATATCTGGCGGAAATCGGGGCTGACAAGCCGGAAGCGGAGCGAATCGTCCGCGCCTTTGGGGTGCTGATTCGCTTCTACGAGATTCACGGCGAGCACGAAATCGAGCTTGCTCGTGCCCTGGGCGACCGCGACCGACTGGTGAAAGAGCAGATAAAACTCTCAACTTTTAAGCATGCTGAGAGCATTCTCCTGGGTACCTATCAGCGGGTCACTGGCCGGAGAATAAGCGATGAATAGCCTGGATGCTGAACTTAACCTGGAATCCAGGGCAGATTTGTTCAAGGCGCTGGGTCACCCGATACGCCTGCTTATACTAAATCTCATCCGGCTGAGGCCCAGGCACGGCGAGGAATTGGCGGCAATCTTGCACCTGAAGCCGGCGACCATTTCCCATCACCTGGGAAAACTTGCCGGAGTAGGGCTACTGGTTTCGGAGAAGAACCAGTACTACCAGACGTACTCCCTGGTGGAGGATCTGCTTGATAAGCCGTTGGGCGATGTCATCCATGTTGCGCAACCCGGACTGGTTAGTTCCGTAGAGGAGGACGCCTATCGGGATAAAGTACTGAAGACCTTTCTTCGGCATGGGCGGCTCATCCAGATCCCCCGCCAGTTGAAGAAGCGACAGGTGATCATGTCACACATCGTGCAAGAATTTGAGCCGGACCGGGACTATTCGGAAATGGAAGTGAACCACATCTTGTTGGAGTTTCACGAAGATGTGGCATCACTTCGTCGGGAACTACTCTCTAACAAGCTGATGACCAGAGAGAGAGGCAACTTTCGTCGTGTTCCGGAGGAGGCAATCACGTGACGTCCGGTCGGAATTGCCGGCCCACATTGCTGGACAGAATTCGATTGATGGCCGCTTAGATGCGGCCTTTCTCTTTGCCCATCACCGCCGCGGCGGGTAATATCCCCGGCATTATGCGAACACGCAGGCTACGGCTGTTCGGGCTCATGCTTCTGGCGCTAGCGCTGCCGGCAATACTCCTATGGCAGCAGTACCGCCCGAGTGATACCAGAATTGGGCTTGCCGCCATGACCTCCGATCCACCCACCGCGGAGCCGACCCCCAGCCCGACCGCGCCGCCCACCCGCACAGCGCAGCCGGCCGCCAGCGCAACCCCGACCATGCGCCCGACTTCCACCTCGACCCCTACGGAGACTTCGACGCCGCTGCCCACCGCAACGGCGACTTCGACGCCCCTGCCCAGCGCAACACCGCCTGACCGAAGCTGTCCGGCTGAACTACCCGTAAAGCCGGAATACGCGCGCTATACCCTGGGCAGCGTTGCCTGGCCCACACCCGATCCGGCGGGTTTCACGCCCCACTTCTGGCTGGACACGCCCATCCTGCTGGACGAGGATGAGCCGGAGATAACGGTTAATCCCGGCTATCCTTATGGCTCCGACGGCAACGGCCGCTATCTGTTGCACAATGCGGTAGACATCTCCGGCGATCTCGGCGTTCCCCTGTTGGCGGCCATAGACGGCACGGTGGCGGTCGCTCAGAACGACTATACGGAACTTTATGGCTGGCGCTGTGACTGGTACGGCCATCTGGTAGTAATTGAAGCAGACGCCCGCTACCGCGGTTTACCCGTTTACGTCCTTTATGGTCACGTGTTGAACCTTAGCGTAGAGCCGGGCGACCTGGTCCAGACCGGCCGGCAGGTGGCGGAAGTGGGCGTCGGCGGGGCAAGTACGGCGGCGCATCTGCATCTTGAGGTGCGGGTGGGCGGCAACGAGTTCGGCATGACCCGCAATCCACTGCTTTGGCTGAAGCCGGCGGAGGAGCGCGGTCTGATAGCGGGCCGGCTGGTGGATCCGGAAGGGCGTCCCTGGCAGGGCGTGCAGATCATAGCCGCCGGGCCGGCCTATGCCACCACCTGGAGCTACCTGGATGATCCAATGCACTACATTCGACCGGATGATGAATTGGGCGAGAACTTTGTCTTTGGCGACCTGCAGCCCGGCAACTATCGTGTGCTGGTGACTGTGCAAGGGACCGAATACGCCGCCAACGTAACCGTGGAAGCCGGCCAGGTCAGTCAGGTGGAGATTGTGACCGAGGCGTACAGGACTCCAACCCCAGCCCCACCGGCAACCGCTACTGCCGTAGCTACTGCAACCAGTGACGAGTCGGATCTACCTGCGCCGACTGAAACGCGGGCGCCGGATGACAATTCATCACCTTAGCGTCTGGCCGGCCATCGCGCATCTTGAACATGGATCGCGGCTGGCGCCATGCGCTTGTTTTGAGTAACCAGATCGTGATGTTGGCGATGCGGCAACAAGATAGTGATTGCCTGATTATCTGAGTTGGCATCGAAATGAAATTTCTAGCTACAGGAGTAAACAATGGGATTTGAAGTGGAACTTGAGGAGCGGTTGTTGAGGTATGTGCAGATTGACACGCAGAGCGACGAGTCATCGCTCACTTCGCCGAGTACGGGAAAGCAGTTTGATTTGCTGCGGCCGTTGCAGGAGGAATTGCAGGCGCTTGGCGCTGAGGACGTGAGGCTGACGGACTACGGCGCCGTAATCGCCACGATTCCGGCGAATGCAGCTCATAATGCTCCGGCTATTGCCTTTTTGGCTCATGTGGACACCGCGCCGGCTTTCAGTGGAAGCGGCGTCAAGCCGGTTGTGCATCGCAACTACGACGGCCGGAACATCACCTTCGCTGACGACCCCGGCTTGACCCTTTCGCCGGAGCAAGCGCCTTATCTGGCGTCGAAATTGGGCGACGACATCGTTACCGCCAGCGGAACCACGTTGCTGGGTGCAGATGACAAGGCAGGCGTGGCCATTGTCATGGCTCTTGCGCGCCACTTGCTACAAAATGGGGATGTCCAGCATGGCCCGATTCGTATCTGCTTTACGCCGGATGAGGAGATCGGTCGCGGCGTGCACAAGCGGTTGCCCGGCGACCTCAACGTTGCCTGCGCTTACACGCTGGACGGCGCGGAGAAGGGCGAGATTGTCTACGAAACTTTTTCGGCCGATAAGGCGACTGTGAAAATCAACGGCGTCTCCATCCATCCCAGCATTGCCAAATATAAGCTGGTCAACGCGCTCCACCTGGCGGCGAAGATCATTGACACGCTACCACACGTCACCTTGACCCCGGAGACGACCGACGGCCGGCAGGGATTCATCCACCTGTACCAGATGGGCGGCACAGCAGCCGAAGCCGAACTGCACTTCATCCTGCGAGATTTTGAGCTGGACAAGTTGCAGGCCCAGGGAGAGTTGATGCAACAGGTATGCGGCGCGATTCAGGCCACCGAGCCGCGGGCCAAGATCAACTGTACGATCACCCAGCAATACCGCAACATGCGCTATTGGCTGGAAGACGATATGCGGCCGGTCGAACTGGCACGGGAAGCCTGCGATGCGCTGGGCATTGACCATTTCTCAGTCCCCATCCGCGGCGGCACCGATGGTTCGCGATTGACCGAAATGGGTGTGCCCACGCCGAACCTCTTTACCGGCATGCAAGAAATTCACGGCCCGCTGGAGTGGGTCAGCATTCAGGACATGGCCCGGGCCACCGAGATGTGTATCAAGCTGGCACAGTTGTGGGGTATGGCAGACGCGGCAAGATAGCTCTCTGAGGCGGGACCAGCGGCCGAGAGCGAGAATCCGGTGGATTGGCCGGGTTATGCCGCGGCGCTGTGGATGGCCGAAGCTAATCGAACAACCGTTGACACCGGCCTTGCCATTTGCTACTATTTCAGCATGATGATCAGCATTGTCCTGCACCTATCACGAGAGGCCGCCGCCGCTAGCCGCCGACATGGTCTGGTTAGCCGGCTTGCCTGATGTGCACTGACATAACAAGGGCGAGTAGCCGCCAGACCAGTTTTCCGGTCTGGCGGCTATTTTTGTTTATTGGCAATATTTCGCTGCCGGTCGGCGCTCGGGCGGCAATGGGATAGAATTCGCGCCGCAATATCCCGGCGTCCCGGCCTCGGCCGTGGATGCCCAAAGCGAAACCAAAGAGAGCAAAATGATTCCGAGAAGCAGTAAAGAGATTCGCCAGGCCTTCCTTGAGTTCTATGAAGAGATGGGCCATACCGTTGTGCCCAGCTCGCCTCTGCCGTTGAAGGACAATCCTACCCTCTTCTTCACCAATGCGGGCATGAACCAGTTTGTTGATACCTTCTTGGGCAAGGAGCAGCGCCCGTACAGACGAGCGGCCAGTGCGCAAAAGTGTATGCGCGTCCAGGGCAAGCACAATGACCTGGAGAATGTCGGCCCTTCGCCCCGGCACCATACCTTTTTTGAGATGCTGGGCAACTTCTCCTTTGGAGACTACTTTAAGTCCGGCGCAATCCGATACGCCTACGATTTCCTCACCCGCGTCTGCGGGATTCCAGAGGAGAGGCTGTGGTTCACGGTGCACACGGACGATGACGACGCCTATCAAATTTGGGTTAACGAAATGGGCGTCGATCCTGCCCGGGTCTTGCGCATGGGCGACAAGACCAATTTCTGGATGATGGGCGAGGTTGGCCCCTGCGGCCCGACGAGCGAACTGCATTACGACTGGGGTGTGGACGCTTGCACCTGCGGGCAGCCCGACTGTGGCGTCCTGCTGGATAACGGTTGTGGTCGCTGGTTAGAAGTCTGGAACCTGGTATTTATGCAATACAACCGGGACGAGAATGGCGTGCGCACACCGTTGCCCAGTCCCGGCGTAGATACCGGCCTGGGCCTGGAGCGCATTACCAGTGTGCAACAACAGCGGATCGTCAACTACGAGACCGATCTCTTTGTCGCCGCCTTGGATCGCGTCCAGGAGTTGCTAGAAGATAGCGACGAACAGCGACAAGCGCATCAGGTGGGCTATCGCGTAATCGCTGACCATGCCCGGGCGGCGACATTCCTGATTGGCGATGGGGTGTTGCCCGGCAACATCGGCGGCGGCTACGTGTTGCGCATGATCATCCGCCGGGCGGCCCGCTATGGCCGGTCAATCGGCTTTCAGGAGCACTTCCTGTCCGAAATTGCAGATGTCTATATCGAAGAAATGGGTGAGGTATATCCCGAACTGATCCAGCGTCGCGACTTTATCAGACACACTTTGCAGGTGGAAGAAGAGCGCTTCGCCCGCACACTTGACTCGGCGATGGCCCAACTGGACACAATCCTGGAGCTAATGCGCGAGTCCGGCCGGCGCGAGATCCCCGGCGAAGTGGCTTTCAACCTTTACGCCACGCACGGCCTGCCCCTGGAGATCACTCGTGATGTGGCCGGCGAACAGGGGTTTATGGTGGACGAGGCCGGCTATCAGCAGGCGCGGGAAGTCCACGCGGCGGCCAGCGGTGCGGGCGCATTCTCGGCGTATGAGACGCAGCACAACGTTTACAGTAGTCTGCTGCAGCAGCTTATTCTCGATAATCAACTCGGGCCACACGGCGTTCAAAGCGACCCTTACTCAGGAGCTTCACTGCGCGCGCCGATCCTCGCCATCCTTCGCCAGGGTGAGCCGGTTGATGTGGCCTATGAGCGCGACCAGGTGGAGATCGTCACTGCTGCGACGCCGTTCTACGTGGAAGGCGGCGGCGAAGTCAGCGACAGCGGCTGGATTGTCCTGGAGGGGATCGGCGCGGCGCGTATTGACGATGTCGTCTCCCCTCTCCCGGGCCTGATCGTACACGTCGGCGAAATGACTGCGGGCAGCCTGCCGGTCGGTGCAGAGGTCGAGCTAGTGGTAGATGACGCGCGCCGGGCCGATATTCGCCGCAACCATACGGCCACCCACTTGCTGCACAAGGAACTGCGCCGGCATTTGGGAACTCACGTGGCTCAGGCCGGCTCTCTAGTTGCGCCGGACCGCTTGCGCTTCGATTTCACCCACACGGGGGCTGTGGGCAGTGAAACCCTGGCCGAGATCGAGCGGGCGATAAACCAGCACATTGTCGCCAACGAGCCGGTTACCATCAGCTATATGAGCCAGCGCGAGGCCATTGGCCGAGGAGCAATGGCCCTGTTCGGTGAAAAGTATGGCGACGTGGTGCGCACAGTACGGGTTGGCGATCCCGGCAATCCATACAGCTTCGAACTGTGTGGCGGCCTGCACGTCTCCGAGACCAATGACATCGGCGCATTCAGATTTACCGGAGAAGGCGCGGTCGGCGCCGGCGTGCGCCGCGTCGAGGCGGTCACCGGCCGGAAGGCGTATGAGCTGGTCAGCGAGAAGTTAGCCCTGCTCGACCGGCTTGCCCGGCGGTTGAACACGCCGGTCGCCGAAGTCGAGGCTCGCCTGGATGCGATTCTGGAAGAGCAGCGCCACCTTCAGAAGGAGATTGAGCAGCTTCGACAGGAGATGATGCTGCAGCAGCTGGATGTGATCCTGGACAAGACGCAGGTGATTGCCGGCGTGCCGCTCTTGGCCGCCATAGTTGAGGGTGCGGATGGCGACGTGCTGCGGGCTATGACCGATCACTTTCGCGAGCGCCACCATAGTGGCGTGGCCGTGCTGGGTACAGTCAGCGATGGCCGGCCCTTGCTGGTCGCAGCGGTCACGCCGGACCTCAATCAGCGCGGCTTGCGGGCCGGAGACCTGATCAAGCAGGTTGCTCAGATCGTGGGCGGTAGCGGCGGCGGCCGGCCCCACCTGGCTCAAGCTGGTGGGCGAGACCCGGACAACTTGCCGGATGCGATCGCCGCAGTGCCGGAGTTCGTTCGTGAGGCGCTGAGCTGATCGGCCCCGTACCGGCTCTATCTCGGACTACTTCGGCCGCCTGAGTTTGCGTTGCCGGGAAAGTGTTGTTCGGGAAAATGGAAATCATTTATCTTCAGCCCGGAGAGAGCATTGCCGGCATCAGTCGCCGGCTGGATTTGATCGCCGGACCCGGGCGCGTGCTGCTGGTGCTGCCGGAGCAAGGGAATGTGCTTGGCGCCACGCTGGACCTGGTGCAACTCAGGCGCATTACGCGTGAACGCCGGCTGGAGGTGGGGCTGGTCACCCTTGACGGAGAAACAGGCGCTCGCGCGAAAGCGCTCGGCATTCCCGTCTTTGCCGCCGTCCCCCAGGCTGAAAAAGGGCGTTTTCGCTGGTGGCTGGCTCGCCGTCAATTGCGTCGCCCCCCACGCATCTTCTCCTCCGCCGACCTGAACGGCATGCAGCGTTATGCTTCGATGCAAGACGAGGCGGATCGCCGGACCGTGCACCGTCGCCTAAGGCCCCAAAAGCCCTGGCGTTGGTGGCTGGCGCGCTATTTGGCCCTGCTTGCCCTGTTGCTGGCGATCACCGCGCTGGCTATCGCCGGCATCTATGCCGGCCCGAGTGCGCGCATCGTCCTCCGCCCAACTACCCAGGAGTTGCAGGTTTCGGTACAAATAGTGGCTGATCCGCAATTGGAGAGCGACAACGCAAGCGGATCCTCCGTGCCGGCCCGTCTGCTAGCGGCCAACCCAACTTGGCGGGCGACGGTCGAGTCCACCGGCTCCACGCAGATACCCGATGGGCGCGCGGGTGGGACAGTTACGTTCTTTAACTTGCTGGATCAAGCGGTGACCGTGCCGGCCGGCACGCGGGTGACCACTTCGGCCGGCGTTCGTGTCTTCTATCAACTCATGGCGAATGTTGAGGTGCCGGCCGGAGTTGGTGCTTCCGCGGAAGGACAGGTAATCGCCATTGAGCCGGGGGCGCAGGGTAATATCGGGGAGTTGCTGGTCAATCGCATCGAGGGCAGTCTCGGAACTCGCCTCGGCGTGCGCAATTTGGAGGCAATGGAGGGCGGCAGCAATCGGGTGGTAAAGGCCGTCACTGAGGCAGACATCGGCCGCCTACGCGAACAGGTGCTCCAACATTTGCATGCCCTGGCGAAGGCGGAGATGGAAGCAGCGTTGCTGCCCGACGAGTTCCTCGCTCAGGATTCGCTGCGTATTGTAACGATATACGAAGAGACCCTTTCTCAGTTTGCCGGCGATCGCGCCGATCAAGTGACCATGGAAATGCGGGCGGAGCTTCACGGCACGGCGGTGCAGAGCAGCCAGGCATTTGAACTGGTGAACGCAGCGCTTGTTGCCGCTACGGAGCCGGGCTTCGCCATTTTGCCGGATACCGTGCGTGTTGAACCCGGCGCCCCACTTGGCGTAGACGACCAGGGCCGCGTCAGCCTGCTGCTCTCCGGCAAGGCGCTAACCGTCGCCCAACTCGATGCCGGGCCGGCAATTGCTGCCGTGGCCGGACAGGAACGTGAACTTGGTCTGGCATACCTCTTCGAGCAATTGCCTCTGGCGACGGCCCCGGAGGCAGAGGTCTGGCCGGCCTGGTTCCAACGACTGCCCTATTTGCCGGCGCGCATTCAGACGCTGGTTGAAACTCCTTGATTCTCTGATCATGATGATCACTGATTGCTGACAACCCGGTCCCTACCCGAATGGTCAGGTTACAGACCCTATGCCGGGTGATAGAATGGCCTGACTGCGCCGCCAAGAGAGGTATGAAAAATGGGATTTCATGGAGGAGGATGGTGGGCCTTCATCCGCCAGGACGCTGAACAAGACCGGCCCTACATGACTCGCGAGTTGTTGTCCCGGGTCTGGCTGTTCGCTCATCCTTACCGGTGGCGGATTCTGGGCTTGCTCCTCACCATCTTGATCACTTCCGGCATCAGCATGCTGACCCCCTTGCTCATGAAGCAAATGATTGATGTGGCGCTGCCCGACAACAACATGCGCCAGTTGACAGCTTTGGCCCTGGTAATGGTCAGCATTCCGCTTATTACGGGCGTCATTGGGGTTGCCCAGCGTTCCCTGAGCGCACAGGTGGGCGAGGGTGTGATCTACGATCTCCGCCGCGCGCTGTATGAGCATCTACAACGTATGTCACTGCGCTTCTTCACCAATACCCGTACGGGCGAGCTCATGTCTCGGATGAACAATGATGTCGTCGGGGCGCAAAACGCGGTCACCGGCACGCTCGTCTCAATCGTCTCCAATCTGGTCATGGTAATGATCACACTGGCCGTGATGATCGCCCTGGAATGGCGATTGACCCTGATGGCGTTGGCGATCATTCCCCTGTTCGTCCTGCCGGCGCGGCATGTAGGGCGGATCTTGCGCCGGCTGCGGCGGCAGAGCATGGAACACAACGCCGAGATGAACGCGGTGATGAATGAGACCCTGAATGTGAGCGGCGCGTTGTTGGTTAAGCTGTTTGGCCGGGAGCGCTATGAAGAGCAGCGCTTCAGCAGGCACGCTGCCGATGTGCGTGATATTGGCGTGCGTTCGGCGGTTGTGGGGCGCTGGTTCTTCGTCATGATCAGTGTGGTCGGCGCAGTGGGCACGGCCGTGGTCTACTGGGTGGGCGGCATTTTGACCATCCAGGGTGAATTCACGGTGGGCCTGATCGTCGCCTTTGGCGCCTACCTGGGGCAGCTATACGGGCCACTAATGGCGTTGAGCAACGCACCAGTCGAGTTTGCGCAGAGCATGGTCAGCTTCGAGCGAGTCTTCGAGGCGCTGGATATCCCGGTGGAAATAGTGGAACGAGAAGGTGCGCCGGCACTGCCGGTCGTGAACGGTGCGATTCGCTTTGCCGGAGTATCGTTCTCCTATGCAGCCACGAAAGACATGGAGCAGGTCGGCCTGGAGGAGGTGGAGCGGGTTACCTGGGGCGGCGGCGGCGAGGCATATTTGAAGCGCGGACGGCAAAAGGATGATCAGTCGGCGGCCGGCCAGGCTAATGGCGCTAATGGCCACGAAGCACCCATGGTGAACACCGAACGGCGCTATGCGCTGCGCGAGGTCAGCTTCACCATTCAGCCGGGCCAGCTGGTGGCGCTGGTCGGCCCCAGCGGGGCGGGCAAAACCACCATCACATACCTGTTGCCCCGGCTTTATGACCCCACTGCCGGGCGCGTGCTCATTGACGAGACAGACATCAGGGAGGTGACGCTCAGTTCGTTGTCAGATGCCATTGGGATGGTCACTCAGGACACCTATCTCTTCTATGACACCGTCCGGGCAAATCTGCTTTATGCCCGGCCGGATGCCACGGACATGGAAGTGATCGCGGCGGCTCGGGCCGCAAATATCCATGACTTTGTTTTGGGCCTGCCGGATGGCTACGACACCGTTGTCGGCGAGCGCGGCTACCGGCTGAGCGGCGGCGAACGCCAGCGCATGGCCATCGCCCGAGTTATCCTGAAGGACCCGCGCATTCTGGTGTTGGACGAAGCCACATCTCATCTGGACTCGTTGTCCGAGGCGTTGATCCAGGAAGCTCTGAGCCGGGTCATGCAGGGCCGGACGAGCGTGGTCATTGCCCACCGGCTGGCGACTATCCTGGCGGCCGACCTGATTCTGGTGATGGACAAAGGCCAACTGGTCGAACAGGGTACGCATCGGGAACTGCTGGAGCGGAACGGTCTGTACGCACAGCTTTATGAGACGCAGTTCCGGCCGGCCGCTGAGCAGGAAGAAACGGCGGCGGTAGCGATCTGATCGAGCATCCGGTGAATTTGTCCAGCCGGGCAATCCGGCGGGCTATGGGCGCACGCGAAGCACCCCCGGCGAAAACTGCACCAATATAGCGCCCTCCTCCCGCACGTACGGCGCGCCGAGTATGCCCTCGCTATCGTAGCTGAGCGCCTCGCGCACCTCCAACTGGATCATACCCCCCAAGAGCAGCTCATAGGGCCACATCCGGCCCGTTGTACCGCGCATGAAGTGGAAGGCGCGTTCAGCCGGCCAGTCGGCGCTGATCTGGAAATCATCTGCAGCCGGAAACGACTCGTAGCTGCCGCCAGGCGGCTGGGGCCGGCGCGGCAATGTCCCTTCTTCACGGTAACGTCGCGCGGCGCGGCAGGCCAGTTCGGAGCCGGCCTCCGCCAGGCGTAAGGTATGCGACAGACCGTAGTCGCCAAGAGTCAAGGTCACCGGCGCCTGATAAATGATGTCGCCCGTATCAAACTCCTCGTCCATGTAATGCAGTGTAACCCCGGTCTCTGTCTCGCCGGCGCGCAATGTCCAGAATAACGGCGCGGGCCCACGATGAGCCGGGAGCAGTGAGGGATGGACGTTCAGGAAGCCTCCGGCGGGTATGGAAAGCCACGCGGTCGGAATACGAAATGGGAAGGCGGCTACCATCGCCAGGTCGGGCCGAGTTGCGCGCAGCCGCCTCTCCAATGCCGCGTCGCGCGTTGAGTGAATATTAAGTATCGGGATGTGGTAAGCCTTAGCCAACTCGTAAAGGTATGAGTTGGCGGGCCGGACAGGGGCGCTGCCGATTTTCTCTACCGACATGCCGAGCGCAACAATGTGTTCCCCGACGGCGATCAGACGTTCCAGATGGACGCCGGAGTAGTGCGACGGCATCCCGAAAAAGAGGATGCGCGGGCCTGTGGGGTCCTGGTGAGAGTGGTCGGACAGCATGGCTGGTCAGGTAATGCTCGGTCTGATGACTATGCTGTGCCGGCGATGCCAGCTTCGATTCAAGATGAAAGTTGAGCTAGAATTGAAGCGGCCGGCTTTCCGGCCGATTTTCGCTCATAACCTGTTTCGATACAATTCGAGAAATAACTAACGCGATTATTTCAACCCTGCTAAAGGAGAAGGAGAAGAAGTACGATGGCAAAAGCTGTCAAACGGCGGACGACAACGCAAGAGGCAAAATCCACAAACTGGCTTTTGATAGGCGGCGTGGTAGCGGTGGGTGTTATCGCCCTCTTTGCTCTACTCTTCCTTACATTCCAGGAGCCCGAAACCGTGGTGCTTCAAGACTGGTGCGCCGAAAACACTGAGAATTGCATTGCGATGGGACCGGAAAACGCCGCGGTCACCGTCGTGGAAGTTTTTGACTATGCCTGTCCGGCCTGCGCAAGCTTCACCCAGGGCTACGAGAACGACATCGCCTCAGCCTACTTTGATAACGAGGATGTGAATTGGGTCTACTTCCCCTACTCGCTCCCGCAATTCCGGGATCGTTCACCGGCATCATCCGCTGCGGCCCTGTGCATGGCTGAGCAAGGGACGGAGCTTTTTCATGCGTTTCATGTAGGGCTTTTCGAGATCCAGACCACGGAAACAGCGCACACCAGGGAAGGATTTGATCAGGTGGCGGAGGAGATTGGCGCCGATACCGCGGCCTTCGATCAATGCCTGGAGGAGGGTCGTTATCGGGATGCCGTTGAAGCCAACATGGACGCAGCATCGCTGGCAGCGGTCTCCTCCACCCCGAGCTTCTATGTGAACGGCCGGCTATACACTAACATCGGCTCATTTGCCCAGATCGCTCAAATCATCGATCCGCTGATTACTCAGTAGGATTGCGCCGGTGCAGGTTGGTAGCCGGTAGCAGGGTGGCCGTGAGCGCGACGCCGTGCTTGCGGATAAAGCTGCCCGCTGCCGAAAGCCAGTAATCAACTCGCCGGTCCGGAAGGTGTGAAGAATGGCAACGCAAAACATGGCTGAAGAACCCATGGAGCTGGAGTCCACGGAAGGCGGCTGGATTGATGTAAGCGAATGGCAACTGCGCATCATTCAGCTTCTTTCCGTGCCCGGCATGGTCCTGGCCTACTACCTCTGGCTCTTTCACGACTCAAAGGTCTTTCCATCCTGCACGATCTCCGAACTCTGGGATTGTGGGCAGGTTAGCGGCCCGTCGGGCCAGTTTTCCAGCCTGGGGGGTGTGCCGGTGGCCCTCATCGGACTCCTCGGCTACGCGGCGATCTTTTTGCTGATCTGGCTAAAGGATTGGTTTCCGGCGTTGGACGACAACATGCCGGAGCTGATGACGATCGTTACCGGCATGGCCTTCGGCTTCACCCTTTTCCTCACCGGGCTGGAAGCCTTTGTCATTCATGCCTTCTGCCAGTACTGTATTGTCTCGGGCGGTATAGTTACGATTATGTTCGTGCTTTCGCTGCTCTTCTTACGCAGTAGTCGCAAAGCTCGGCGTGGTTGACACTTCAGGTGACTGTCACTTTCTGAAGTGACAGTCACCTACCCTAAGCATACCCTCCCTCTTCCGCCTGACCCAATACGGCTAATATCGTCATTGCCAGCGCCCGGGCAGCCTCCGCGCTTAGTTCAACGGCGACTCGGGCGCCGGGTCCCATTGAATCGTTGACGAAGTCAATGTTCAGAGCGTGTTCCAACTCCGTGTGGAATGGGTGATCAAAGGAGACAAGGGCTTCGCTGACCGCGAACCAGCCTCCGGCCCCCTTGCCGCTCCCGTCTACTGACACTCTCTCGGCAATCATAGTGCACATTGGTTGCCCTCCGCCTACTCTGCCAACAGGGTGCGATCGAGGAAGGCGAAAACTTTCCTCCAGCCGTCAACCGCCTGCTGTTGCCGATAAGCGCCGCGGTCATGATAGAAGAAGCCGTGACCCGCGCCGGCATACATGTGAAACTCATACTCCTTGCCGTACTTCATCAACGCTTCTTCATGTAGGGCGACCTGCTCCGGCGTGGGGTTCTGATCATCCTCGCCGAATAGACCCAAGAGCGGGCAACTGAGGTCCGGCGTGAGATCTATCGGCGCGACTGGGAAGTGATCCGAAAGCTGATCCGGGCTCATCACCACGCGACCGCCCCAACAGTCGACAGCAGCGGAGAAGCCGGGTATTCTGCACGCCGCCAGGTAAGCATGCCGGCCGCCTGAACAGGTGCCGAACAGACCCACCTTGCCATTCAGATAGGGCTGCGCCAACAAGAAGCGCAACGCGCCGGCCAGGTCCTGCACCACCTGTTCATCCGGCACGCCGCCCATGCCGCGCACCTTTGCCGCCACATCCTCAGGCGTCCCGTGCCCGGCGCGGAAATAAAGGTTGGGCGTAAGCGCCACGTAACCATGATGGGCGAACTTGCGCGTTGCCTCCCAGTACCATTCATCCCAGCCGGGCATGTGGTGAATGACAACGATTCCAGGGAAGGGGCCGGGACCAAGAGGCCGGGCGTAATAGGCGTTAATCATTTCACCGTTCTCGCTGAGCATGGGAACGGTCTCTGCCATCATTCCAGCGTACATATCGGTCTGATACATTTACCTACTCCTGACAGACTTAATAGTGGTCCTACGCGAGCACCCCGCAGGGAACCCATGCTAACGCCCGTGGAGGGTTCGCCGGTCCTCTATCTGTGGCCCAGAATTGGATGGGGGCGATATGGTTCCTCCAGGAGACGAATGTCGTCCGCGGATAACTTGATATCACAGGCGGCAATTGCGTCCTCCAGGTGATGCATTTTCGTCGCCCCGATTATCGGCGAAGTGATTCCCGGCTTGTGCAGCATCCAGGCCAGCGCTACTTGAGCCGGGCGGATACCCAGGCGCTCCGCCGTCTCGACGACCCGGTCCAGCACATCAAAGTCATGCGCGTCGAAGTACATCTCATCGGCAAAGCGGTCGCTTTGTGCTCGCGAAGTCGGCCGGTCGCCGGCGCGGGTGCGGTTGCCGGCCAGGAAGCCACGCGCCAGCGGGCTCCACGGGATGACGCCCAGGCCCTGGTCCACGCACAGCGGGATCATCTCCCGCTCTTCCTCGCGGTAAACCAAATTGTAGTGATTCTGCATGGAAACAAAGCGCGTCCAGCCGTGCGCATCCGCCGCATGTTGCATCTTCGCCAACTGCCAAGCGAACATGCTGGACGCGCCGATGTATCGCGCCTTGCCGGCCCTCACCACGTCGTGCAACGCCTCCATGGTCTCCTCGACAGGGGTGGCATAATCGAAGCGATGTATTTGATAGAGGTCAACGTAGTCCGTACCCAGGTTGCGCAAAGATTTGTCAATTGCGTCCATGATGTGCTTGCGCGAGAGACCGCCGGAGTTGGGATCGGCTGGATTATGCGCGAAATACACCTTGGTAGCGATGACCACTTCTTCTCGCTGCCCAAATTCACGCAGCAGCTTGCCGGTCACTTGCTCGCTGACCCCAAGCGAGTAGGCGTCTGCGGTATCAAAGAAGTTGATGCCCTCCTCAAGGGCGCGACGCACAAAGGGCCGGCTCTCATCTTCATCAAGCACCCATTCGCGCCACTGGGACGAGCCGTAACTCATCATGCCCAGGCAGATGCGACTCACCTTTAGTCCCGATTTGCCCAAATTGACATAGTCCATGCTGCCTCCTGCCCGGTCTATACTGCAACGCTCGTCCAGTGTCCGAATCGGTAAGCTCATTATACTTACCGCTCACACATGCCGCCAGCACGACGGAAGCCGGCGTAGGCAGCTTAGGAGACGCCTCGGCGCTTTCTCAAGAGCTTTCCTTACTGATATAATCCGCCCTCATGGATCAAGCGAGCGGCAACCGCCGGTTGCAGATGTGGATCGGCATTGCGATCAGCGCACTATGCCTGCTCGCCATATTCCTGATCATCGATCCCGGTGAGATCTGGCTTGCCCTACAAAACGCGCAGCCGGGCTATTTGTTACTCGGGGTCGCCGGCATCCTGGGCTTCATGGGTGTGCGAGCGGTACGCTGGCGCTATATGCTGGGAAATGTCGTTCCACTGGGTAAAGTCTTTCACGTTCAGAATATAGGCTATATGCTAACCTACCTACTGCCCTTTCGCTTGGGCGATGTCGCCAGGGCCATAATCATCGGCAACGTCCCGCCGGTGACCCTCCCGCAGGGTATCTCGACTATGGTTGTCGAGCGGTTGTTGGACATGCTGTTTGTCCTGACCATATTACCCTTCACGCTCAGGGCGGTGCCGGCGTTGCCCGAGCAGATCAGCAATGCAGTAATCCTGTTAAGCGCTGTGGGCCTGGCGGCGATGGTGATACTGGTAATCGCGGCCAATCAACGCGAGCGCGCCCGCCTGCTCACGCGGGCGATATTTGCTCGTCTGCCGATGTTTGACAGTGAGAAATGGGTCAAGCGGGTGGATGACCTGCTGCTGGGTCTAGGCACGCTCACCAGCCTGCGGGCCGGTATCTGGCTGGTCGCCCTCAGCCTGCTCGTCTGGCTGCCCATCCTTTTTGCCTACTACATGACCCTGCGCGGGGTTGGCCTGGATCCGACGTGGACGATGGCCGGCTTTGTGGTTTGCGTCGCTGCCCTCAGCGTAGCCGCCCCATCGTCGCCGGGCCAGATCGGGGTCTTTCACGCCAGCGTAATATTTGGCCTGACGGAAATTTTGGGTCAGCCGGCCGCCGAATCAGCCAGCTTCGCATTTATCTACCATGCCCTGAACTTCCTGACAATTATCGTGCTGGGGGTCATCGGCATCTGGCGCACCGGCGATACCTTCGGCGCCATCATTAAGTCGACACGGGACTTCATGCGCCGGAAAGAAAACCACTCCCCGACGTTCACCGGCAGCGAATAGTTCACCTACTATGGCACTCTTACCTGAAACTGCGGCGAGCCAAAGTTCGCCTGCCACCGGCCTGGGCCTTCCGATTTTCCGGTGCGGCTATTGCCCGTTGGCCGTGTAGAATTTCCCATGCGTGTGCTTGAGGTTCTCACCTACTATCGCCCGCACACCAGCGGGCTGACCATCTACGTGGAACGGCTTAGCCGGGCGTTGGTGGAACTGGGGCACGATGTCACTGTGCTGACTTCGCAATTTGACACCGGCCTCCCACGCACGGAGAACTTGCACGGCGTAAACATTGTGCGCGTGCCGGTCGCCCTGCGGGTTAGCAAGGGCGTGATCATGCCCACCTTTGGCCGGCACGCCAATCAACTGGCGCGCTGGGCCGATGTGCTGCACCTGCACCTGCCGCAGTTTGACGCTCCCGGCCTGGCCCTGCGCGGCCGGCTATTCAAGAAGCCGGTAGTGCTCACCTACCACTGCGATCTGCAGCTTCCTGAAGGCGCATTTAACCGGCTGGTGGACCGCGTCGTGCGCGTGGCCAACCGCACAGCCGGCAACCTTTCAGATGCGGTGGTCACCTACACGCGGGACTATGGGGCCAATTCGCCGTTCCTCTCACCCTATATGGGCCGGAAGCTGCAAATTATCCCCCCGCCGGTGGAACTCTCGGATTGCCCGCCGGAAGAGTTCCAGACATTTGTTGAAAAGCACGGCGTCGCGCACCACAAAGTAGTTGGTATTTCGGCGCGTATCGCCACCGAAAAAGGGGTAGAGGTCCTTCTCCACGCCCTGCCAAAGGTTGTACAGGCCCATCCCGACGTGCTGGTGCTTCACGCGAATCCGCCGACGCTGGGTGAGGAGGCCTACCTCAAGAGACTTCAGCCGCTATTCGACCAGCACAAGGACCATTATCGGCTGCTGGGTAGCCTGAGCGGCGCGGAGTTGACCGCCTTCTACAAGAGTCTCGATGCGCTGGTGGTCTCCAGCCTGAACAGTACGGAGAGCTTCGGGCTGGTGCAGATCGAGGCGATGATGAATGGCGTGCCGGTGGTGGCCAGCAATCTGCCCGGCGTCCGCCAGCCGGTGACCATGACCGGCATGGGCGAAGTCACTCCTATCGGCGACTCGGAGGCCCTGGCCGACGCGCTCATTCGACTGCTTGGTTGCAAGGAACGTTATCTCCGCCCGGCGGATGTGATTGCCGCCAGCTTCAGTCCCGAGCAAACGGCGCGCGAATACGCGGGGCTGTTCAGCAGTCTCATGCGTGGCGAGAAGCGATCGGGCACGCCGGAGCCGGAGGCGTATGAGCGGCTGCGCCGCTTGAGCGGCGAACATGGGCTCGAGGAGTAGCAGATGACTTTTCCAGTCCGATTTACTGTTTCAAACAGCCGGTCGAGTGCGCTAAATTGAACAGTAGCTTACAGACACAGCCGGCCGCTGATGACTTGCTTTGGCAGCACCTGAAAACGCTGCCGGCCTTTCGCGCCCTTTTGCGGTCGGTCGAGGCGCGCTTCTATCGTCGCCTGGAGCTTCCGGGGCCGGTGCTTGACCTGGGTTGCGGCGACGGGAACTTTGCCCAAATGGCCTTTCCGGAGCGCCGGCTAGAGGTCGGCGTCGACCCCTGGTGGAACCCGCTACGCAAGTCCCGCCGGCAGGGCGTCTATGGGGGCGCGATACAGTCTTTTGGCGACGCCTTGCCCTTCGCAGCGCACACATTTGGCAGCGCAATCAGTAACTCTGTCCTGGAGCACATTCCCGACGTTCAAATGGTCTTGCAGGAGACCAACCGCGTGTTGCGGCCGGGTGGGCTTCTGGTGGTTACCATGCCCAGCCACTATTTCACGGAGAAGCTGGGCGGCGCACGCTACTTCGGCGACGCGTATCGCCGCTTCTTCAATCGTATTTCCCGGCACGCGCACACCGAACCGCCTGAGTGGTGGGCCGAACGACTGGCCTTTGCCGGTTTTCGCGTCCGGCGCTGGCAATACTACTTCTCTGAGTCCGCTCTTCATGCCCTTGAGATCGGTCACGTACAGGGTTTGCCGTCGGCCATCCTGCACGCCCTGACCGGCCACTGGATCCTTGGGCCGTGGGAAGAAAACCTGCGACCGGTTGAGCGCTGGCTTCGGCCCTATTACGAAGAGCCGTTCCCTGACCAGGGAGCGTACATGCTGATCATCGCCGAGAAGCAATCGGAAGGCCGGCTGCTTCCGCAGCTGCCGCCCCCAAATCCCTTTACCCTAGAGGAACTGGCCGAAGAGTCGCCCTCCGTAGAAGTTGTTTCTCCTGGTGCGCCGTTGCCGGCTGAGACGACGGAGTTGAGCGACGATCAGTTTGCCGAACAGGAGCTGGCGGAAAGTGGCGGTGACGCTTCGGCTTCCCGACCCGTTCCCACTCCTGCAGCGCCGCCGGCAGCCGGCTCCGGTTCAACAATTGCCGTCGGCTTGCTCGCACTGGCGGCGCTTTTTGCGGCGGCATCGGCGCTCGGCGCGCTCACTACTGATTCAGGCTTGGTCGGGCCCGTGGGCGGATTGTGGCCGGCCGGGGCCATCTCGTTGGGGATCTCCATCCTGGCGTTCGCCGGTCTGGTGATATATATCCGGCGTGGACGCCCCCCGATACAGTTATCGCGCATGCTGCCTGCGAATCGCCGCCGCTGGTGGTACCCGGCGAGCCTAATGCTGGCAGCGATGGCCGGCGCGGTTGGCGGCAGTACGCCCTTTGAGGGCAACTGGCTGATCGCCATCTTGCTCTGGTTGACGGCGGCCGCGGTCGCTGCATTCGCGCTTTGGCCGGCTGGGGAAGGGGTTATTGCGCCGGCCGGCGACCCAACAACGACGGCCGTCAGTTCGGCAACTGCCCGGGTAGGGCTGCGCAATCATTGGATTGTGGCCGCCGTTCTCTTCGGCTCTGCGTTGCTCATCCGGGTCATTGGATTGACCAGTCATCCATTTGTGCTCAACGGCGTCGAAGCCAGTCTGGGACTGGACGCGGTAGCGGTTAGCGATGGGCTGATCCGGAACCCGTTCTCCGTGGGCTGGCTGACCAATCCCACCCTGCCGTCTTACCTGCTAACCATTCCGCTGGCGCTTTTTGGACAGACGGTCTTTGGAATGCGGATCATGTCCGCCCTGGTCGGCGCACTGACGGTCGCGCTGCTTTACTTGCTGGGCCGGCGTGTTTGGGGCGAAGGCGTTGCCCTGACAGCCGCGATCCTGTTGGCCGGATCGCATGTGCACGTCCACTACAGCCGGCTAGGAATGAACAACGTTTGGGACCCGCTGCTGATGTTCCTGCCCGTCGTAATGGCGGCTCTGGCGTTGAAAGAGAGACCGGCGCGGGCGCGCAGGACATGGCTCGTTGCCGGGGCGGTCGCGGGGATGGCCTGCTATTTCTTCACCCCATCGCGCCTTCTTCCGTTAGTAGCCGTTGGAGCACTTTTCTACCTGCTGATCGCTTCTCGGGAGAGGTTGCGCGCTCATTGGCGAGGCATGCTGTTCGCTTGCGCCATTGCGCTGGTAATCGCGCTGCCTCAGCTGCTGTACTACAACCGCAATCCCGGCGTCTTCACGGAGCGGCTGGGAAGCGTCGGCATCCTACAGAGTGGTTGGTTGGCGCAAGAGACGATTGTCACCGGTCGCACGGCGCTCGACCTGCTTTCGACGCAGTTCTGGCAGGCCGCGCTGGCCTTTCAGACCACTGTTGACATGACGACGACCTACAACCCCGGCATTCCGCTGCTGCGTTACGTCCCGGCCCTGTTGTTCACCTTCGGCCTCGGCCTGGCGCTGGCCCGGCTGCGACGCTTCGCCTGGGCGGTGTTGCTCATCTGGGTAGGCGTAACGGTGATTTTTGCTGGGGCGCTGTTAATCAGCCCGCCGGACAGCCACCGGCTGCTTTCGGCGATGCCGGCAGTTGCGTTACTTGCCGCCGCACCGCTGGCATGGTTGGCGCGCCAGTTTGTACGCGACCACCCTGCGCGGAAGAAGTACTTCATGCCGGCGCTCACACTCGTCGCGATTTTGCTCATTGCAGGAGATTTGCTTTTCTACTTCGGCGCGTACCGGACCGGAGGGCGCTTTGGCGACCGTAACACGGAGATCGCCTACGGCATCGCCACCTACCTGGATTCGCTGGAAGGTCCTTACACGGCATACCTGCATGGGCCGCCGGCCATTTACGTCGAGTTCCCGACAATTCCCTTCCTGGCCACTGAATTTGTGCCCAACATCAACTTGTTCAATGTGAATGAAGCGGGCGCCCCTCCGGCTGACTCCCTGTTGCCGGAGGGAGGAACCGTGTTTCTATTTGTGCCTGAGCGAGCGGGCGAAATGTCCGCCATCCAGGAACAATACCCCGGCGGCGAATTCTTGACCTTTGAAGGGAGCTTCGCGAACCCACTCTTCCTGGCATACCGGCTTCCTTGATGAGCAGCCGGAATTGTCAGTGCGGCGTATTTCTCTCAGGGTGCGCTGAATAGTGGGGCGTTAAGGTCCTTCCGGCGCGGTCGTTGGCGGCGGCTCATCCACGTTGTCCAGCCATTCGCTGACGATCTGCACACCGAGCACGGGCGCATAGATGCCTCGGGTTGTTGAAATGTCGGCGTGCCCCAGGTATTCCTGCACAACCTCAATCGGCATCCCCTCACGGAGCAACTGCGTGGCTCGATAGTGCCGGAAGTCGTGGGCGGAGAGACTGCCATGCAAGCCAAGCGCCCGCACCGCCTTTTTGACGACCTGGTGCGCTGACGTAATTGTCAGCCGGCCATGTTGGCCATTGCGACTATGGGAGACAAATAGTGCCGGGTTGCCATCGGTACGCTCTCTAAGATACTCGGCGATTGCCCGCCCGGCGTAGTCGCGCAGAAAAATCGTCCGCGGCCGGCTGCCCTTGCCCTTGATAGAGGCATAACGCGCCCGGCCGCTGTCAACGTCCGCCCGGTTCAGAGCCACAATTTCAGAGATGCGCGCCGCTGTGGCGTATAGGGTGGTGACCAGCGCCCGATTCCGCAGCAGGGACAGGCGCCGGTTGTACACGTCATTCGTGGGAGGCAAGGGGAGCGACTGGTAGTAGCCCACAATGCGTGGGACACCCTGCCGGGGGATGTCCATGTCAATCACCTTCTCGGAGGCGTGTCGTTCGACGGGCCGGCGGGCCAATTGCCGCGTCAACTTGCCGATCTGAACTCCGGCCGGCAGCTCGTCCAGGCCGTCCAGGAAGTTCAGGTAGCCGGTAACCGCGGCTGAATAGGTGGTGACCGTCGAGCGCGAACGGTGCCCGACCAGCCAGTGGCGAAAGCGCATGATGGTAGCGGTGGTCAGGCCGGCGGGTGAAAGGGGCCAGGGCGCCTCAATCGAGTAACCGTCGTAGCCGAAGTGCTGCATCCAGTCCGCAAAGAGACGTAGCCCGCTACGATAGGTGTGCTCGGTACGCAGGCTGCCGGCTCCTGCGCTCTGTAAGTAGGTTAACTCATGGAACCAGGCCGGGGTCGCGGGCGCCTCACGATTTGATATGGGTAGTCTGGGTTTTCGCGGCATGATTCAATGTCCAAGGATTCTGTTCGCGCGGATTGTAACCAACCGGCCGGTCATATGCACCTCCCACTCTCGCTCACCTGAAGAGGTCAGCGACCTCATTGTCCAACTCCCAGGCCTCAAAGAGCCGCGGTTGCTCTTTACAAGGGGAACGCTTCTGCTATAATGCGCCTCTGGATAATATGCTTTGACCTGCCGCCGACTTGTGCGGTTTTTCTGTTTAGAAATGCTACGCGGGCCATCTTGACCGCCTCGCAAGTGGGAGTGTTGGATGCAATCCAGTTTTCAGATCGGAGTTAGGAAGGTGAATAATGTCGTATAGGGCAAAGCCACATCTGTTGACTGAGGAAGGGCTGGCTCGATTACAGGCTGAGCTAAAACAACTGCGCACCGAGGGCCGCGAATCTCTGGCTGAGCGCCTCCGGCAAGCATTCGAAGACGGACAGGATGACGATTTCGTTGACAACGCGGAACTGGAAGCGGCGCGCAACGAACAATCTTTTCTCGAGGGCAGAATTCAGGAACTCGAGGAGATCCTGGGCAACTATCAGATTATTGAGCAGAGCGGCGGGCCGCACGATGTGGTGCGTCTGGGCGACTGCGTTACCATCGTGGAAGACGGCACGGACTTCGAGGAAAGCTACTATCTCGTCGGCGCAGCTGAAGCCGATCCGGCTGCGGGGCGCGTGTCCAATGAAAGCCCGCTCGGTAGAGCAATCGTAGGCGCTCGCAAGGGCGACCTGGTGCGCGTCAATGCCCCGAACGGCGTGATCACTTTCCGCATCGTCAAATTCGAGTGACCGGCAGGGGCAGTTATCGCCTCTGCCTGTTGCCTGCCCGTGCTGCGTCACGGGCTTTTTTATGGATCCGTATCCAACCTGGAACCGTGAACCGGAGTTACTGTTTCAAGGAGCATTCATGGCCTGGAATCCGAATGCATTAGAGCGCCAAAGGCTGGACAAGTTGCAGCAGCTCAAGGACGCCGGCGTTGAGCCTTATCCGTTGAGAGTCGAGCGCACGCATACCATTGCCGAAGCCACGGCGCAGTTCCTCGCCGTCGAAGGGAATGAGCCGGCGCAAGAGGTTTCAGCAACCCTTACCGGCCGGCTGATCAGTCTGCGCGACATGGGCCGGACGATCTTCGGGCACATTGAAGACGGCAGCGGTCGCGTACAACTCTTCTTGCGCCAGGCAGACGTGGGTGAAGCTTCACATGAGCTTTTCCGGCGCTTTCTCGACCTGGGAGACTTTGTGCAGGCCAGCGGGGTTATGTTTCGCACCCGGGCCGGCGAGATCAGCTTGCGGGTATCCGAGTGGCGTCTGCTTAGCAAGGCAGTCAGCCCCTTGCCGGTTGCCAAGGAGCGCGAAGTTGAAGGCCGGCTGGAGCGATTTTCCGCCTTTGCGGACATCGAAGAGCGGTATCGGCAGCGTTATGCGGATCTGGCGGTCAATCCAGAAGTTCGCGAGGTGTTCGTTACCCGCGCGCGCCTGATCACTACATTGAGGCGCTTCTTCGACGAGCACGGATTCCTGGAAGTTGAGACGCCTATCATGCAGCCGCTCTATGGCGGAGCGGCGGCGCGCCCGTTTGTTACTTATCACAATCAGCTCCGGCAGAACCTATTTCTGCGCATTTCGTTTGAGCTTTATCTCAAGCGTCTGCTGGTTGGCGGGATCGAGCGGGTCTACGAAATTGGGCGCGACTTTCGCAATGAGGGAGTTGACGCTACCCACAACCCGGAGTTTACCCAACTCGAGTTCTACGCCGCCTATTGGGATTACCGTGACGTCATGCGTTTCACCGAGAAGATGCTGGCCACCCTGGCGGTCGAACTGACCGGCGACACGGTCATTCAATACCAGGGTCAGACAATCGACCTCAGCGCCCCCTGGCAGCGTATTACCTTGCGCGACGCTATCAAGCAGTTTGCCGAGCTGGATTACATGGCCTTCCCAACGGCGGAATCGCTGGCCGGGGAAATACGCAGGGCCGGCGGGCATGCGTCGCCGGATACGAGCTGGGGCAAGCTGATTGACGGATTGCTTTCCGATCATGTACAGCCGCGACTTATCCAGCCGACATTTGTCACCGAATACCCCCGAGAGATTTCGCCCCTGGCGAAGCGCATCCCCGGCGATCCGGCCCACGTGGAGCGCTTCGAGTTCTTCATTGCCGGCATGGAAATGGGCAATGCCTTCACCGAACTGAACGATCCCCTCGATCAGCAGGCTCGTTTCGAGGAAATGCAGCGCCTCTACAAGGCGGAGGACGATGAAGCCCATCCAATTGATGAGGATTATCTACGGGCAATGCGCTACGGAATGCCGCCGAATGGCGGTTTCGGCGTAGGCATTGACCGGCTGGTTATGTTGTTTACCGATAAGACTACCATCCGCGAAGTATTGCTATTTCCTCATCTACGCGAGCGCGAATAGTGCCTTGAGGCGTCGCCCGTGATGCGCCTACCTTTTTTCGTGTACGGAACCCTCCTGTCCGGCCAGTCAAATGCCGGAGTCTGGGGCAGCGCCGTTTCCCAGGTCCGTCCCGCGCACTTCCTGAATGGTGTCCTTTACGACCTGGGCGCATTCCCGATGTTGATTGAGGGAGCGTGCGGCGTGGTCGTCGGCCAGCTCGTTGATGTAAAGCCCGAAGACTATGTAGCTGTGTTGCGCCGGCTAGATTACCTTGAGCAATATGATCCGCAAGACGCCGGTGTCGCCCCTTATCGGCGCGAATCCAGATTTGTCCTGTTGGATGAGGGGCGAGTTGTCGCAGCTTGGGTATACTTGGGTAACATCCTCATGGTCAATCATTCGCCGATTATCAGCAGCGGCGACTGGCGCGAGCACACCAGGCAATAGTTCGACAGTTTGTAGGCGATGTGGCGCCAAGCAGGAACTCCGTGATGAAACGAATTGGCGTACTTACCAGCGGCGGCGACGCTCCAGGAATGAATGCCGCGGTCCGGTCGGTCGCGCGGACCGCGCTGGATAAGGGCATCGAGGTTTGCGCCATTCATGAAGGTTTCCAGGGAATGCTGGAAGGAGGGGCGCGCTTTCGCTTGCTTAGTTGGAGCGACGTCGGAGGTATTCTCCATCGGGGCGGGACGATCATAGGCTCGGCGCGCTGCAAGGAATTTCGCGAGAGGCCGGGGCGATTGCGGGCAGCGCGCAACCTTATCCTGAACCAGATTGACGGCCTGATCATCATTGGCGGCGACGGCAGTCTGACGGGCGGCGGCCTTTTGTGCCGAGAATGGCCTGAGCTTCTTGCCGAGTTGGCTGAGAGTGGCGAGATCGATGGAGATGCGGCAGCCCGGCATGCCAGCTTGCGCATGGCCGGCATCATCGGGTCAATTGACAACGATATGTATGGCTCCGACGTGACCACCGGCGCGGATACGGCCCTGCACCGGATCATCAGCGCAGCGGACGCTATCTCCAGCACCGCCGCCAGCCATCAGCGGAGCTTCATCATCGAAGTGATGGGTCGCAACTGTGGCTATCTGGCGCTGATGGGTGCGTTGGCTTCCGGGGCGGATTGGGTGCTGATTCCCGAGTCGCCGCCCGATGTCGATGATTGGGAGAGCAAGATGTGCGAGGCGCTGCACAAAGGGCGGGCTGCCGGTCGCCGCGACAGCATGGTAATAATAGCCGAGGGCGCACGTGATCGACACGGAAATCCAATCTCCAGCCAATACGTCAAGCAGGTGCTGGAAGAGCGACTTGGCGAGGACACCCGCATAACAGTATTAGGCCACGTGCAGCGGGGTGGGTCTCCCAGCGCCTTCGACCGCAATCTCAGCACCATCCTTGGCTTCCATGCGGTCATGTCATTGTTGTCTGGCGGGGCAGACAATGGTCCTATCGTACTTGGCCTGCAAGGCAATCAAGTCACGCGCACGCCACTTGATAATTGTCTGCAGCGCACGTCCGAAGTCAGCGCAGCAATCAAGGCCGGCGATTTCGAACAGGCCATGAATCTGCGCGGACGCAGCTTCGGCGAGTCGTTTCGCATAGTGAAGACGATGGTGCGTGCGAAGCCGAAGGCTCCGGTGGAAGGTGAAAGACGCTTGCGCCTGGCGGTGCTGCATTCCGGCGGCCCGGCTCCGGGCATGAACACAGCGGTGCGTGCTGCAGTTCGCCTGGGGATTGATAGGGGCCACCACATGCTGGGCGTCTACAATGGCTTTCCGGGTCTGGCTCGTGGCGAGATCACCGAACTGAACTGGATGAGCGTCAATGGTTGGGCTCATCGGGGTGGCGCGGAGTTGGGCACCAACCGTACCTTGCCGGAGGGCAGCGATTTCTATGCCATAGCCCGCAACCTAGAAGCCCATCAGGTCGAGGGCATCCTGATGATTGGGGGCTTGACCGGTTATCACGGAGCGCTGGCCCTAACCCGGCAAAGAACTGCGTTCCCGGCATTCAACATTCCTATCGTCTGCCTTCCAGCCACCATCAACAACAACTTGCCGGCCGGCGAGCTGAGTGTGGGTGCGGACACTGCCTTGAATAACATCGTCTCCTGCGTTGACAAAATCAAGCAGTCTGCCGTGGCCTCGCGGCGCACATTCGTTGTGGAAGTCATGGGTCATCGCTGCGGCTATTTGGCCGTGATGAGCGCCATGGCGACCGGCGCGGAGCGTGTTTACATGCACGAGGAAGGGGTGACCCTGGAAGATCTGGTTGCAGATGTGCGCAAGCTGATCGCCGGCTTCCGCAGCGGTAAGCGTTTGGGACTGGTGATTCGCACCGAACAGGCTAACCCGATCTATACGACTCATTTCATGCGCCAGCTTTTCGAGGAGGAGGGCGGCAACCTTTTTGACGTCCGTGAGGCGGTCTTGGGGCATCAACAACAGGGGGGCGATCCGTCGCCCTTCGACCGTATTTTGGCCATGCGCTTTGCGTCCCTTTGTATTGATTACCTGATTGAACAGGCGCAGAAACCGGAACCGGCCAGCGCTTGCATAGGGCAAAGCGGCGGCCAACTGCGGTTCACTTCCCTGGAAGACATTCCCCGGCTCTTGGACGCGCCCAACGCCCGGCCACGAGAACAGTGGTGGATGTCGTTGTGTGAGATTACCCATTTGCTGGCCCAGGCTGGACCCGCCGCCGGGCCGGAGTGTTGACCACTTGTCCTGGCCGTCGGCCAGCTTACTGAGTATTCAGGCGCCGGACGATGGATTCATCGAGTGGGCGTGAATAGATGTTTGGAGAGAAATCATAAATGAAAGTAGGTATTTTGACAGGCGGCGGTGATGTGCCGGGCCTGAACCCGAGTATCAAGGAAGTTGTCATACGCGCCACCGGCGAGGGCCACGAGGTCATCGGAATCCGGCGCGGATGGGCCGGCTTGCTGGAGTTCAATCGTGACGAAGCCGGCAGCTTTGAGCGCTGCTTCATTCCTCTCGATCCCGTGCGCGTGCGGACTGTTGATCGGACGGGCGGCACCTTCCTGCATACCAGTCGCACCAATCCCGGCAAGGTAAAGCCGAAGGATGTGCCGGCCTTCCTCCGCGATCCGCAGCACCCCGAGGCTGAGATAGCGGATGCGCGCGTGCGTGACTTCACCCCGCATGTGCTCAAGAACCTGGAGTACCTCGGCATTGACCGCTTGATCCCGATCGGCGGCGACGACACCCTCAGTTATGGTGAGCGTCTGCACAGCGAGGGCTTTCCGGTGATCGCCATCCCTAAGACGATGGACAACGATGTCTTTGGCACCGATTATTGCATTGGTTTCAGTACGGCGGTAACGCGCAGCGTGCAGTTTATTCACCAATTGCGCACCAGCACCGGCTCCCACGAACGAATCGCTGTTATTGAACTCTTTGGGCGTAACTCCGGCGAGACCAGTCTGATCAGTTCATATCTGGCCGGCGTTGACCGGGCAATCATCTCCGAAGTGCCGTTTGACCCGGAGAAATTGGGCGCGCTGGTGTTACAGGATAAGCGACGCAACCCCAGCAACTACGCCATGGTCACCATCAGCGAAGGGGCGCACATGATGGGAGGTAAGGTCGTCGAGTATGGGGAAACAGATGCGTACGGACACCGCAAGCTGGGCGGTATTGGCGACATCACCGGCGAGGCGTTGGAGAAGATCACGGGTGAGAAGATCATCAGCCAGCGAATTGCCTATCTGATGCGCTCCGGCGCGCCGGACGCTCTTGACCTCATGGTAGCGATGAACTACGCCCACATGGCTATGGACTTGATCACTGCCGGTCAGAGCGGTCGTATGGTGGCCCTGCGAGACGGAAAGTACACGCACATTCCAATGAGCGAAGTGACCAGTGGGGTCAAGCGCGTTGACGTAGGCGAGCTATACGACCTGGAAGCCTACAAGCCGCGGGTGCGACATGTCCTGGGGAAGCCGATGTTCCTGTACTAAGAAGAGGTAGGAGGGCCACCGCTTGTTTGCGAAGCGAGTGGCCCTTGTTGCGTCTAGCGAATCAGTTCGACGATTTGTTCGGGGTGCTCGGCAACGCGGACGCCGGCGGCCTGCAAGGCGTTGATCTTCCCCGCCGCTGTTCCGCTGCTCCCTTCCACGATAGCGCCGGCGTGACCCATGCGCCGGCCGGGCGGCGCGGTCTGCCCGGCGATGAATGCGGTAACCGGTTTGGTCATGTAGTTGGAGATGAAGGCAGCGGCCTGCTCCTCATCGTTGCCGCCGATCTCGCCGATCATGATAACCTGTTCAGTTTCCGGGTCATCCTCGAACATGCGCAAGACATCAATAAAACTTGTGCCGTTGATCGGGTCGCCGCCGATACCGACGCAAGTCGTCTGTCCCATCCCCCGATTTGTCAACGCATAGACAACTTCATAGGTTAGCGTCCCGCTGCGTGACACGACCCCAATCGGGCCGGGCATGGCAATATTGCCGGGGATGATGCCCACTTTGCATTGCCCGGGAGTGATCAGGCCGGGACAGTTAGGGCCAATCATGCGGATGCCGGCCCGGTCCAGGTAAGCCCTCACCCGAATCATGTCCTGAATGGGAATGTGCTCCGTCAGGGTGATGATCAGGTCTACGCCGGCGTCTACCGCTTCGTAGACCGCATCGGGTGCAAAGCTGGCCGGCACAAAGATCAGCGCACAATTGGCGGCCGTGGCTTCAACCGCCTTCTTCACCGTATTGAAGACGGGTACGCCGTGCACCCATTCTCCGCCTCGTCCGGGCGTCATGCCGGCCACTACGTTGGTGCCGTACTCCAGCATCAACTGTGTGTGAAAGGCGCCCTGCCGGCCGGTGATACCCTGCACCACGACGCGGGTGTTCTTATCAATTAGAATACTCATTGTCTTTTCCTCGACTGTCCTACGCTGCTGCCTGACTGCGACGCGCGGCGGCGGCCACTACCTTTTCTGCTGCTTCCGTGAGATGCTGAGCGGTCTCCATTTCCGCAGCCGCCAGGATCGCCAGGCCTTCATCCGCATTTGTTCCCAGCAGCCGAACTACCAGGGGGACGTCTGAGTTGAGCTCTTTGAGGGCGGAAATTACGCCCCGGGCCACCTCGTCTCCCCGCACAATACCCCCGAATACGTTGATCAAGATAGCCTCTACGTTCGGGTCGGAGAGGATTATTCCCAGGGCGGCCCTCACCCCCTCTGCAGTTGTGCCTCCGCCGATATCCAGGAAGTTCGCCGGCTGGCCACCCTTCAGCTTGATGATGTCCATTGTTGCCATTGCCAGACCGGCGCCATTCACCATGCAGCCAATATTGCCGTCCAGCTTGATAAAGCTGAGTCCATGCAAACGCGCCGCGCGCTCTGCTTCCGGCTCCTCGTCCACGTCGCGCATTTCCGCCAGGCGTGGGTGGCGGGCCAGGGCGCTGTCGTCAATGCTCATCTTGCCGTCGAGGGCCAGAAGTTTGCCTTCGCCGGTCACGACCAGGGGATTGACCTCGGTTAATGTCGCGTCATTGGCGACGAAGCAGTCGTAGAGGCCGGCCGCCAACCTGTGAAAATCGCGCCACAGTTCCCGCGGCAAACCCATGCCCGCGGCTAGATAGGTGGTCTGATACTGGCGCAGGCCGATGGTGGGATCAATGTGCACGCGATGGATCTTCTCCGGGGTCTTTGCCGCTACCTCCTCAATATCCATACCTCCTTCAGCAGACGCCATCAGCATCGGCAGCCGCCGGCCACGGTCGATCAGCACCGCCAGATAAATCTCCTGCACGATGCCGGGAGCCTGTTCATCAATCAGCACCTTGCGTACGGTGAGACCGCGGATATTCATCCCGAGGATTTCCTTGGCGGTCGCCTCGGCCACATCAGGGCTGTTCGCCAGCTTTACGCCGCCGGCCTTCCCGCGACCGCCGGTCAACACCTGCGCCTTCACTACGACCTTGCCGCCCAGCTCGCGGCTCAGGTCTCGAGCCTGCTTTGGCGACAGGGCTACATCGCCCCTGGGAATAGGCACGCCATGTTCAGCAAACAACCTTTTTGCCTGGTATTCATGCAGATTCACTTTCCGTCAGCTCCTTGCAATGGTCTTGTGGGATCAAATCGTAATTGGTACTGGCCGTCGCAGATACAGTATGTTGCCGACGGTCTCCGACCGGCGCGATTATATCATGCGCCGGAAAGAGCGCACCCGTAGCGGAGCAACTGTCACCTGAGGAATGCGGGTACGCCATTGCAACAATTGCCCTACAATTTGTCTGCGCACAGGCGAACTGCCCATCATTCCTGCTACAATGTTGTTATCTACTGGTGACATCGAGTCCGCCCCGCATTTAGCGAGAATAAACTCCTGCGCCGGCGGCTTTTCTGGAGAATTAGAAATGAGAGTCTCACGTATTGCCCGGTCGGCAATTGCAGCGGTGATCTTGCTGCTAATTGCCCTTTCTTTTGTTCCGGCTGCCTCGGCAGCAGACGCCAATTGGCGAGCCGAGTATTTCAATAATGTCAACCTCTCCGGCAATCCTGTCCTCGTCCAAAACGTGCCCAGCATCGACCTGTATTGGGGCGATCGCACGACCTTACCGCCGGGCGTGCGGCGCGAGAATAGCTCGATTCGCTGGACGCGAACGGTGAACTTCAACCCGGCCGGGACTTACCGCTTCTCGGCCACTATGGATGACGGCATGCGCGTTTGGGTAGACAATGCGCTGATCATCGATCAGTGGCAAACCGGCCCAACGCGCACCTTCACTGCGGATCGTTTCCTTTCCGCAGGAGACCATGCGCTGCGGGTCGAGTTCTTTAACGGGCCGCTGGACGCCACCGCCATCTTTTCCTGGCAGATGGTGTCCGGAACGCCTCCCCCACCGACCAGCTTTAGCGGGTGGCGAGGCGAGTACTTTAATAATCAGTCGTTGCAGGGGACGCCCGCACTGATCCGCGACGATGCCGCGATCAACTTCAATTGGGGTCTCGGCTCGCCGGCCGCGGGCATCGTTGGTGCGGATAACTTCTCGGTGCGCTGGGCCAGGAGCATTAGCCTCAATCAAGGACGCTACCGCTTTGACGCGCGGACCGATGACGGCGTGCGCGTTTGGGTCAACAACGTTCTGATCATTGACCGCTGGATACAGCAGCCGGTTACCAGCGTATCCGGCGAGATCAATGTCGCCGGCGGCTCAACGCCGGTTGTCATGGAGTATTTCGAGAGCGTTGGCGACGCGCAGGCCTTTCTGACGTGGACGCAAATTAGCGGCGCCACTCCGCCGCCTCCTTCCGCCGGCACCGCCACGGTCATGTCCAGTAACCTGAACGTCCGCCAGGGACCGGGTACGAACTATCCGATCCTGACGGTGGTCCCACAGGGTACGGTATTGACGTTGGCGGGCTTCCGCGACCTCAGTGGGACCTGGGTGCAGGTCACCACGCCCAGCGGCGTCACCGGCTGGTCATATACTCCCCTGCTGAGCACCACCTTCCCGATCATGAGCTTGCCCGTTTGGAGCGGCGAAAGCACCACTCCTCCCGGCCAGCCGACAGGGACGGTGTCCGGGGCAAGTTACCTGAATGTTCGTACGGAGCCGAATGGGACGGTCATTACGACGGTACGGGGCGGAACGCAGGTTGGGTTGTTGGGCAGAGACAAGGACCTCTACTGGCTGAAGGTCGTCCTGCCGACCGGGGTCCAGGGTTGGGTGGCGTCACGCTACATCCAGACGACCTTCCCGGTGATGGGTCTGCCGATTCTGTATCCATAACCCTTCGCAGCATTTCCTGCAGGTGACAGCCAGCTTTATGTCTGGCTGTCACCTGGGCTTGCGAACCCGTCATCACCCGTAGGCGCAACTAGGCTTTCCAGCGCCACCTTTCTCTGGAACGCTTCCTCAAGCAACGGGGCGGCGTTTCGTTCCGCGTCCCACAGTTCGACTGCCGGGAATTCCTCGGCAATCAACGTCAGTCGAATCATTTCGTCTGTGATGGTAACGGTAATGTCATCAACAATGCCGTTGCGCCCACGTTCGAGGAACTCAGCCATACGCAGGATCGCGCTTAAGATGAACAGCAGCCGCGCATCGTCATCGCGCAGGATACTGCTGAATGGCTCAATGGTGGGGACGCCCTTGCGATGATATCGGGTCATCAAGGCGATCAGCGCGATTTCTCGCGGCTCATAGCCAGGCAGGCCGTTATAAGTAATCAGGGCCAGCGAGTGGTGATGGTGGCGATCGTAATTGATCACCGTACCGATATCGTGCAACAGCGCCGCGGCATCGAGTAGCTCCAACTCCGCGTCGCCGTAACCGTGTAGCGAAGCCAGTCTATGAAACAACCTGCCGGCGAGAAAGCGCACATGATTGGCGTGGCGCTTGTCATATCCGTAGTTGCGGGCCATATTGAGCACACCGAACAGGCGCGCGTCCGGGATTATTGGCGACGGCAAGTGTCGCCAGAAGCGCTCCTGAAATATCCCTTCTCGCAGGCCGCTCATGGAGACGGTAAGCTCGCTCACCTCTAGCTGCTCCATCACCGCTTGCAGCGTAAGCGCTCCGGCCAGGATGATGTCCGCCCTATCGGAAGACAGGCCGGCAATCCCTTGCCTCTTCCGCACTGACAGCGGCCGCAACTGCTCTATGCTCTTCTGCACCGAGCGCAATGTCAGCCGGTAGCCGTGAAGCGTAAACAGAGGGTATGACCGCCGCGCCGCGGAGATGGCTGCCAGGTTTCGAACCGTGCCCCCTAAGCCTGTCAACGGGCCGGCATCAAGCTCCTTCAACCACTTGACGGCGGCCAAGGAATCCTTTACTATCTCGCGAATCGCCGCGATTTCCGTCGCGGTTGGCGAATCTGACCTGATGAAGCGCTCTGTCACCGCCAACGCGCCCAGCGGAAATGACACCCCGCGGACGAAGCGGCCGTTTTCCACCCGGCTGAGCTGCAGACTACCGCCGCCGATGTCCAGCACGTGACCGGCGGAAATCGGCACCTCGTTCATCGCTCCTACCGCTCCGTAGTACGCCTCTTCCTCCTCGCTTAGCAGTCGCAGGGATAGGCCCGTCGCTTGCCGGACAAGCTCAATGAACTCCGCCCCGTTCGAAGCATCGCGCACCGCGCTTGTCGCCGTCGCCAGGATACTATCCACGCCGGTCGAATCACAGAAGCGCTTAAAAAGGCGAAGCGTTGATAGCCCGCGCTCCATCGCCTCTTCGCTCATTCCTCCCGGCCCCATGCCCTGCCGCAGCCGGACGACCTCGCGAATCTCGTCCACCAGCCGGTAAGCAAAGCCGGGTTGCGACTGCATTACGATCAGCCGGGCGGTATTCGAACCGACATCAATGACCGCTACGCGCGTGCTTTCGCCACTAGATTCCATCTCAGCCTCACCGGCCCACCGCGTGCCTCTACTTATCCGACCAGGTGACGCCGCATACAATTTCCAGGACGGAAGAAGCGCCGGCAAGCGCGTCGCCTTGTCACCGGCAGTTCGCCTATCGCGAATTTCCTGTTCGGCAGGGGCAAGTATAACACGCCGAGCGCCGTCGGCATTTCGGCGGCTACCGGAACCGATTACCGGCGGCCGGTGTATAGTATGCAGATGGAGCAGCTTGCGGAAGCAGTACTGGCAGAATCGCCGCGAACGACCGATCTCGATCGCGCGGCTGAACGCCGGCAGGTGGAAGCTGCTCGCGCCGGCGATGCGGCTGCCTGGGAGGCAATTGTCATGGAGCATCAAACTGCCGTGTTCCGGCTGGCTTACCTTTTCCTGGCAGACCGGGCGGAGGCGGAAGACGTCGCCCAGGATGCTTTCATACGCGCGCATGAGCACCTGGACAAGTTCGATCTGCAGCGCACGGTGCGGCCGTGGTTGCTCAGTATCGCGGCCAATTTGGCCCGCAATCGCCGGCGTAGTCTGGGGCGTTACTGGGCGGCCATACAAAGATACGTTTGGAGTGAACCGCTATCCGCCTCAGAATCAGACCATACCCCAGACTTCAATCAGGCTCATGATCTGTGGTTGGCGGTGCGCCGGCTGCGCCCCCCGGAACAAGAGATCATCTACTTGCGCTTCTTTCTAAATCTCTCGGTTGATGAGGCGGCCGGAGCTTTGCAAGTGGCCCCGGGAACCGTCAAGTCCCGTCTCAACCGCGCCTTGCAGCAGTTGCGCGGGGTCATCGCAGCAAATTACCCTGAGCTGATGCCCGCCCGGAGTACTTTTGATCCAGCGGCCGCAGAGGACCTGTAACGCCATGAAGGACGGAGACTTCGCCAGGGAGCTTGAGGCCATCGCAGCACGGTTTGTCTATCCGCCGGCGCCGAACCTCGCCGCACGCGAGCGTGATCGACTGCGGCAGGCGATGAAGCCTCCCCGAACTCGTACCGCAGTATACCGCTCGCTGGCAGCCGGCGTTGTCATCCTGCTGCTACTCGTTGCTGTGCTCCTGGCAATCCCTCCGGCCCGGGCTGCGCTTCTGCGCGTGCTGCAGATCGGTATGTTCGAAATTGATGTGGTTGACGAGCCGGCTATTTCGACAGCCATCCTACCGGCATCTACCCCATTGTCAGGTTCGTTGACGGATCTGGGAGACCAGACTACCCTGGCGGATGCAGCGAAGGTGTTTCCGTTTCCCCTGATCATGCCGGACTCACTCGGTACGCCGGACTGGGTCTATGTGCAGCACCTCACGGATCACCCCAGCAAGATTGTCACCCTGGTCTGGAGCGGCGACGACGGCGCACCCGAATCGCAAATAATGCTTACCTACTTTGGGCTGGAAGGACTGGCGCGTAAGACCGCCGGCGGCGAGCAAGTCAGGGATGTGCGCATCGCCGACCTGCCTGCGGTCTGGGTTGAGGGACCCCATGAGTTGAGCCTGCGGAGCCTGGAATCGACAAGCGAACTAATCGTAGAAAACAACGTGCTCATCTGGAGCGACGGGGTCGTGACTTATCGCTTGGAAGGTGTGTTTGAGCTGGATGAGGCCATCGAGCTGGCGAAGTCACTGCGCTAATCGGGAACCAACTGCCGTTGGGCGGGGTATATTGCGTAGTTGAAGTACCTGCATATAGTCCGGATAGGAGATTCCAATGAAAGCCAGAGCCTTGTTAGTAGTAGCAATACTGTTGGGTCTGTTGATGCTGACGGTGACATCCGCACTTGCCGGCGGGTGGGCAACCATTCACATTGAGGCGATGCCCGACGCTATTCGGGCAAATGAGCCGTTTACAATTGAGTTCACGGTTTGGCAACATGGGAACAAGCCGGTGCATCGAGTTGCATGGGACGGCGGCAAGGTGCTGGAGATCACGCCCAGGATCGAGCTCCGGCATCTGGATACCGGCGAGGCCCTCCGCTTTGTGGCGGCGCCGATGAAACAGAACGGCCGCTATGCGGTTGAAATGGTGTTGCCCACCGAGGGTCGCTGGGCCTGGACAATGGCCCTTGATCCACTAACCCAGGAGGGCGAGTTGGCTGCTCTCGCAGTGCAGCCAGCGAGCATGGCCGGCGGCGCGGTTGCCCTGACTGCAGCCGGCGCTTCGGCCTCATCAAGCGGCGCTGCTTCTCCCGGCTCACCCTTCGTTGCGCTGGTTGCCATTGCGGCGGCTGCGGCCGGCGGGCTTGCCCTCATTGTGTTTGAATGGCGCAATCGGCGGGCGCCGGCAGCACAATAGTCAGGTCGCCTCACACGGGCGCCCTGACCAACAAGCCGGGCTGACCGATCGTTCGGCAGCCCGACCCATTAATCACCATTATTGGCGGTCAATCTCCAAGGGTGATTTCACTGACCTCCGTTCAGGTCCCGCAATAGCTCTTCAGCCCGAGCCACGAGGACCTTTCTCTCGGCAACAAGCTGATTTGCCACTTCCTCAATTTGTGGGCCGGTAGCTCCGGCTGCCAGGGCGACCTGCCGGGCGTGCAGACGCATATGCCCTTGCTGTATGCCCACAGTCGCCAGCGCCCGCAATGCCGCCAGGTTTTGCGCCAGACCGACCGCCGCCAACAGTTGCGCTAATTCGCCGGCGGACTTCACGTTCAGGACCTTCATGTTGACTTTGGCCGAGGGGTGCACCCGCGTGGCCCCGCCGACTGTGCCCACAGCCATTGGCAACTTGATTTCCCCGTAGAGATCCCCGGCCCCGTCCACATGCCAATCGGTCAGCGCGGAATAGCGGCCATGGTAAGCTGCATAGGCGTGCGCCCCGGCTTCGATTGCCCGCCAATCGTTGCCGGTGGCGATTACCACCGCGTCAATCCCGTTCATGATGCCCTTGTTATGGGTCGCGGCGCGGTAGGGATCGACCACCGCAAATGCATTCGCTTCCGCGATGCGCTGCACCGCTTCCCGCCCGCTGAAATCCTCGGTGGCCAGTTCCGAAGCCGGCACAGTGACCCTGGCGCTCGCCAGCCGAAAACTCGCCAGATTGGACAGGATGCGCAGATTCGTCCGGCCGCCGGTCAGTTCGGCGACGCGCGGCGCGATAGCCTCCACCGCCGTGTTCACGGTGTTGGCCCCCATCGCATCTCGCACATCATAGAGCAGGTGAACGATCAGCATGGGCCCAACCGGCGTCTGTGGAAATGGCCGGAACTCCAGTTCGCGCGCCCCGCCGCCAAGCCGGATAACCAGCTCGTCACAACAATTCGCCAGGTCCAGCAGTTCCGCCTTATGGGCTTCCAAGGCCGCCACTGCGCTTTCCATATCCGGGAGATCCAACACCTGCAGTTGCCCAATCATGATCGGATCGGTGGCCTGGGTGTGAAAGCCGCCCCCCGCGCGGATAGCCTTGGCCGCATTGCCAATCGCCGCCACCACGCTGGGTTCTTCCACAACCATAGGGACGAGATAGTCCTTCCCGTTCACCTGAAAGTTGCAGGCCACCCCGATCGGCAGGGCATAGGTACCGACCACGTTCTCAATCATGTGGTTCGCCTGATGGACGCTCAGCCCGTTGCCCATCAACACCTGCTTTTCTTTTTCGTCCAGGCCGGCCCACTCGGCGACCACGTCAGCCCGCTCCTCCACACTGAGCTTGTAAAAACCAGACAGGCGCGACGATTTCCCAGTCATCCATTCCTCCTCGTGCTGTGTATTCCCGCCTCTGCGGGCGCTATGGTTCCTGATGATGCATCCTACTCTGTAGGAGTGTGGCGATTTTAGCGCAGCGCGAGAAGATGCCAACACAATTGAAGCCGGCATGGTCGCCGGCGTCGTGCGTGCTATGATCCCGCCGGGCCTTTCCCGCCCATCACTTACACCACCCACATAGGGAATGAAGTATGACCAGGGTAATTTTTGAGGAATCCATCTATACTTATCACATTGACTTTGCCGGACATGTGAGCAACATTGTCTACATTCAGTGGCTGGAGAATGCCCGGCTACGACTGCTTGAAGCTGCCGGCCTGCCGGCGCACGAGCTGGCCCGAAGCCAGGGACTGGTGGCGATCCTGGCCCGCACGGAAATCCGCTATCAATTGCCCTTATACATGGGAGATAGAGTGCGCGTTGAGGTCTGGGTTGCCAGATTGCGGCGCGCCTCCGCCACGCTGGAGATACACTTTTTTCGGGGCGACGAGTTGATCGCTACCGCCCAACAGGATGGGTTGTTTGTGGATGCCCAAACGCAGAAGCCCGCCCGAATTTCGCCGGCCCTCCGTGATCGCTTCCTGGAGTTCGTGGAGCCGGCGCAGGCTAACCAGGCTCCGACCTCTCGGACCGGGTGAAGCCCGAGTTACGGGCGACCCGATCCAGAAGGGTTGCCGGCTCGTTTGACTGCGCTGCCTACAACTCCGGTTCCGAGCTTGTCGCAACCGGCGCTACCCCCCAGATTTTCGCAGCGTATTCACGCACCGAACGATCCGACGAAAAATAACCGCAACGAGCGCAATTCAGGATCGACATGCGCGCCCATCTTCCGGCGTCCAGGTAGGCTTCCGTAGCGCGATCCTGGCAGGCGATGTAGCCGGCATAATCGGCCAGCAGCATGAAAGGGTCGCGAAACAGAAGCTCGTCCACGATAGGCCGGAATAGTTCCTTGTTGCCCTGGGAAAACTCCCCGCCGGCGATGCTCGCCAGCACTTTCTGCAGTTTAGGGTCTTGCTCGTAGTAATGTTGTGGCGAATATCCCTGCTTGCGCAACTCATTGACTTCATCAACGGAAAGGCCAAAGCGGAAGAAGTTCTCCTCTCCTACTCGCTCGCGAATCTCAATATTGGCTCCGTCGAGCGTACCTACCGTTACGGCTCCGTTCAGAGCGAACTTCATGTTGCCGGTGCCGGACGCCTCCATCCCGGCCAGCGAAATCTGTTCCGAGATATCCGCCGCCGGATAGATGCGTTCGGCCATAGTCACATTGAAGTTCGGCGGAAAGGATATCAGCAGCCGGCCCGCCACATCCTTATCGCCGTTAACCACGTCGGCCACGCAATTGATTAGCTTGATGATCAACTTCGCCCGGTGATAGCCCGGCGCCGCCTTGGCCCCAAAGAGAAACAGCCGCGGCGTCGTGGGTGTATCCGGCTCCTGTTTGATGCGTTGGTAGAGGGTGATGATGTGCAGCACCTTCAGCAACTGGCGCTTGTACTCGTGCAGCCGCTTCACCATGACGTCAAAGATTGCCGCCGGGTCAATTTCCAGCCCGGTTGCCTGCCGCAGGTAAAGCGCTAACTGCTGTTTGTTCTGCTTCTTTACTCCCTGCCAGGCCTGCTGGAAGCCGGCATCCTCGACGTGTTTCTCGAGTTCGCGCAACTGCTCCAGGTCGTTGATCCAACCGTCTCCAATGGCCGAGGAAGTCAGCCGGGAGAGATCTGGATTCGCCAATCTAATGAAGCGGCGCGGCGTGACTCCATTGGTGACGTTTTGAAATCGCTCCGGCCACATGGCGAAGAAGTCGTGCAGCGTCTGTTCCTTCAGCAGCCGCGTGTGCAGCTCAGCGACCCCATTAATCGCGTGGCTGCCGACACACGCCAAGTGCGCCATCCGCACGGACCGCTCGCCTTCAACGTCGAGAATCGAAATGCGCTTGACCATCTCTTCGTCGCCGGGGAACCGCTGGCGTACCTGTTCGATGAACCGCCGGTTAATCTCGTAAATAAGTTCCAGGTGCCGGGGAAGCAAGTACTCCAACAGGCTGACCGGCCACTTCTCAAGCGCTTCCGGCAACAGGGTATGGCAGGTGTAGGCGAAGGTGTGCGTCGTGATCTCCCAGGACTCGTTCCAGCCCAGCCGGTACTCGTCCAACAATATCCGCATCAGTTCCGGAATTGCGATTACCGGATGGGTATCATTCAGCTGGATGGCTACTTGTTCATGAAGCTTTGTTATGTCCTGGTTCCGCAGGTGGAAGCGGCGAATGATGTCCTGCAGTGAGCAGGCAACCAGAAAATACTGCTGCTTCAGGCGTAGTTCTCGTCCCTGCGGTGCTTGGTCATTGGGATAAAGCACCTTGGTAATGTTCTCGGTGAGCACCTTTTCCGCCACCGCTTCGGCATAATCTCCGATATCAAACAGGTGGAAGTTGAACTCCTCACTGGCCCTGGCCCGCCACAGGCGCAGAATGTTGACTGCTTGCACGCCGTAGCCCGGCACAAGGGTATGATAAGGTTCCCCCCGTACGGTAAGTCCCGGCTTCCACTGAACGTGATAGCTGCCGTCGCTCTGATAAACGTATTCCGTGGACCCGTAATAATGAACCTGCACCATGTCGTCCGGCATGGCGAATTCCCAGGGATTCGCGTGCAGCAGCCATTCGTCCGGCCTCTCCACCTGCCAGCCGTCCACGAAAGTCTGTTCAAAGATGCCATACTCATAGCGGATGCCATAGCCGGCTGCCGGCAATTCCAGGGTAGCCATCGAATCGAGGTAGCATGCCGCCAGACGGCCCAGTCCGCCGTTTCCCAACCCCGGCTCTCGATCGATCTCAAGGAACTCTTGCAGATCCAATCCCTGGGCGGCCAGGGCCTCGGCAGCTATTTCCGTCAGGCCGGTGTAGAGCAGGTTCTTGGCCAGCTGTTTGCCGGGCAAATACTCCGCCGACAGGTAATAGACGAACTTGGGATTCTGCTCATAATGGGCGGCGGTCGTGCTACTCCAGCGCAAAATGAGTTGGTCGCGCACTGTGACGGATAACGCCCAATAGATGTCTCTCCGGCTGGCTGACTGTATCGCTGCGCCCCGGCCGTAATACAAGTTTTCAGTCACAGCCCGCATGAACTCGGCGGCGTCCGGCATCTTCAGGGCCCGTTCCCCCCGACCCCAAGAGCTACTTTCCTGCATAGTTGACTCCAGTTATTGGGTCACAACTTCGGCGACGATAGTCACCCCTAACGCTAGACCTTGCTGCGGATATGATAACAGGCGAAACGAGGGGGGCAAATGGTGGGCGGACAACAAAAAAGGGGTGCGCTGCCGGGCGCACCCCTTTGCGAGCGCCCAATCAGGGCGCTACCAGCGGGATAGAGAGAGGTTTAACTAGGCGTCCACACCCTCAACGGCAGGCGCTGAGTCTTGGAAGAAGCCGGAACCCCTTCTACCGCCGCCATGTGGGCCAAAGCCCCCGCGATGGCGCCCGCGACCGCCACCCCAGAATCCTCCGCCAAAGGCGCCGAAAGAGCTCTCGCTCTCGGTGAGCAGAGTGTCAGCCTGTTCCTGGGTAATCACGCCATCGGCCAGGGCCTGTTCAACGGCGGCCTGATACGCCTCTTGAGCAGCGCTTTCGAGGGCTTCGTAATCGATGCGATCTCGCACTGACTTGCGCGCGGCAATGGCGTCTGCTTCTTCCTGAGTAATGTCGCCGGCTTCCACGGCCTCCGCCAGTTCCGCCGCCCACACCTCGTCATAGGCCGCCTGCAGTTCCTCAAGGCTGATGTTCAAGGCATCGGCCAGATACTGTCGTTCCGTGCTGCGGTTCGAGCCGCTGCCGAAGTGGTAAAGACTCCCGGCTCCGTCTGCCAGGAGCTCGTCGGCCTGTTCCTGAGTCAGCGTGCCGTCGGCGACTGCCTGTGCAACCATGGCTGAGAAGGCCTCTTCCTTTGCGGCATTCAACTCATCGACGGTGATGCCCAACGCTTCTGCCAGGGCCTCACTGAGTTCACTACGATCGGCCCACATGCCTTGTGGGCCGCCTGAGTCAGATTCGTCATCGGGGGTAACATCCTCTTCGGCTTCGGCCGGAGTTTCCTCTGCGGAATCTGACTCCGAATCATCAACCTGCGCAAGCACGGCCGCGCCGCCGAACGCAATCCCCAGGGCCAGCAGCCCGCCAACTACCATATAACCGAACTTCTTCGTCAACATCACATACTCCTTCTGTGTGTCAGTCGTTGTAATTGGAACTCAACATGGCCACAGAATAGCAGTTGGCTGTTCAGGAATAGTTAAGAAGTGATGCTGATGTTGTTACGTTGGATATTGGCTGCCCACGGAGATAGGGCATATGACGGCCGCAAGGTGCAGGCATCCCGGATCTGTGCCAGCTTCCGGGATGCCTGCTGCGCTACAACTTACTCTACTATTACCAGATCGCTACCGCTGCGCCCGAACACCTCGGGCGAATACAGCTCTTCCGCCTTCGCCGGCGGAACGATGAACGTTCCCGGCGTTGTCGCCCGGGTAACGTAACTGTACTCATACACTCCATCCCACAGGAGCGAGGCATAGGCCTGGGCGCTTTCGTCGCGCATGTTCTGATGCTCGTACCAGGTGCCCCACCACCACCAGCCGTAGCGAAAGTCCGGGCTGGCCGGGTCCTGCGGCACCGGGCCGGAAACTGCGAGCGAGGGATTCACGATCTCCAACCCAGCCGGCAGGGGATCGGTCAGCGCCACGTGGTAGCGGCGATTGCTGGCTACCAGCGTGATCAGCACGCGCACGCGAGCGCCGGCCTTGATATGCCAGGCGCCGTCTTCATCCTGATACACATCATCCGGATCATCAACCGCCTCATACCGCCGTTGCACCTCAAAGCCCATATCCAGGGGATCCAATTGCAGGTCCGTTGGCGCGTAGCTCAGGCCGAGCCGGTAGTAGAGCCGGCCGGTCCCATCCTTGTCCAGGATAAGCTCCGGCTGCCCATCCTGCAACTCGCCGGAAACGAGGTAGGACATGGGGATATCCGTCTCGTGGCGTTCCGTGGTGCGTCCTTCATAGGCGTGGCTACCCACATAGGTGTCGCCCAGCCACATGCGGGCCACGAAGTCCGGCGTCTCCGCCTCGAAAGTCTGGAAGTAACGATCCAGCGCCAGCAGCACAAAGACGTTCTCCTGGGTGTTGTCCCAACGCCCACGCGTGCGGTGAGCCAGCAGCCCGTTCACCACCTTCGGGATCAAGTCGCTCTCCGGGTCGCCGGCGATTAGCGTGTCGAGAATGATCGCGTCCGTACGCCGGTTGGAGTGCAACATCAGGTAGGCGTCATCGCCGTAATCGGTGGTGAAGTTGGCCGCGCCGGCAGTCTCTACCGCCCGGTTGGCAATGTGTCGCTCAATGGCGGTAATGTCGCTCTGGTTCGCGCCGGGGTCGGAGAGCAGCACTTGCCAGAGCCAGGCCGCCGCCTCCAAGGACAGATTTTCCAACCCGGCTTCTTCAATCAAGCTGCGCGCCCGGGCAGTGTCGCTATCACCCATCAGATGCCGGACGTACAACGCATATGCGGTAAGCGCCCGCTTGGTCTCCTCGCTGTAGTATTCCGGGTAGTAGCTTTCGATGTTCAAGAGGTAGTCGTGTACGCCGGAGATCATCTCGGCAGGCACCTCATAGCCCTTGTCCGCGGCGACTTGCAGCGCATGGCCCACGTGGATGGAATTAAAGGGAATGGAGTCCCATCCCCTCTGCCAGTACGGGAAACCCCCGTCGAAGTTCTGCATGCCGCGTAGCTGCTCGATGTCTGTCGCCACCGCCGCGTTCATTTCCTCCGGCGCAGGCAGTCCATCTGCGGAAAACGCCGTGAGCACGTCCCTCAGGGAAGCGATGGCCAGGATTTCCGAAGCCAGCTGCTCGGAGCCACTGTGCGGATAGGTCACCAGGTAAAGCACGGCATCGGTAAGAGCTTGCAGTGCGGTTGACGATGTATCGATTTCCAACGAGCCGAATTGCGGGAAGACGTCCTCCAGCGGCAAGATTGGCTGGGCCACAGCTCCATCGTCAATTACGCCGTAGGTAGCAAACGCCTCGGTGGTTGCCGGCGTGTACACCGGCAGCTCAACCACTGCCGCGTCCGCGTAGTCGCCGGAAGCAGCCGCCACCTGGATGTGGGCAACTCCGGCGGACGCCGTTGCCGCCGGGAAGCGAACTTCGACACGATCGTTGGCCGGCACCGTTACTCGCCGGCCCGCTCCGTCCGTCAGGGAGAGATTGGACGTTGCCACGGCGACGTCAACCGTCATGGCTTCTTCCGTCTGGTTTTGTATCACCACCGGCAGCTCGAACCTGTCCCCGAAATTGAGGAAGCGCGGAGCCGAAGGGCGCACCATCAGGGGCAGGCGGGCGGTCAGGTTCGCTTCCGCCGAGCCGAACTTGTTGTCGCCGGCAACAGCAACCACCATGATCCGGTAGCGGGTCAGGTTGTCCGGCAACCGCACGGGAACCTGCGCCCGACCATCCGGGCCGGTGCGCACTTCCGGCGCAAAGATCGCCAGCGGATTGAAGTCGCTGCGTACCTGGATTGGAGGAGCGCCGGCGCTGTCATCGCCCGGCGCTGCGCCGGCTGCCATTTCAGGCGCGGGCATTTCCGCCGGCGCGGTGGCCATGGCATCGAACATTGCCTCACCCTCTTCCATAACTTCCTGGCTGGCAACCAGTGACTCCGTTACCACACGCGCGGTTTCCGCCATGGCCAGGAGATCCGGGTTGGAAAGGACAATGCTGGAACGTGAGTAATTACTTTCTACGTAGCCGGGGCGAGTGCTGTAAAACACGGCCAACGGGTCGGTCAGGGCATAATTGCTGAGCGCCAGAATGGCCTCATCCACCACGACGACCGCCAGCTCAGCGTCGCTCACCGGCGCGCCGGCGGCATCGGTCAACAGCAGGTCAATAGTTGTCTCGGCGCCCGGCGCCAGCTCTGTCTCCTGCGGCGTGATCGCCAGGGTCAGTTCCCGGCTGGCCGGTGGAACATTGAGCGTCAGGTGGCCGGTGGCAAATGCCGGGCGCGGCGGCAGTTCAGCTATCTCATCGCCCTCGTCATTCGTGCGCGGCGCTGCTCCCACCGCATCCACCTGTAGCTGCAAGTTGGGGATGTGAGCTTCGGCAATGGGAATGCTGAGGGTCATTGAACCCTCATTCAGCGTATGGCGTTCTGTGTACAGGATGCCGTTCCGGCTGACGGTAACCAACAGCTCGGCCGGGCTGAACGGCGTCTGCACCAGAATTTGAGCGGTGTCGCCCGGCTGGTAAGTCTCCTTATCCGGAATGAGGGTGACGCTTTCCTGGGTCACCTCTCGCGCCGGCGGCTGCTCCCCGCCGGCGACCCAACGGGTCAGTTGGCTCAGGTTCTCACGCCCGGCAGAGTCTGAAACCACGGCCGTAATCTGGTAGCTGCCGCCCAACTCGGCCTCAAAGGTACATTGCACCGCTTCCTGGGCGGAGCTGACCGTGCACTCCTGCACGTCCACCTCTTCTTCCGCCCAACCACTCTCGCCGAACTGCCATTCCAGCCGCCCGGCGCGGACCTCAACTGGTTGCCCGGCTATAGAGTTGCCGTCCACATCGGTGACGATCAACTCTATCTCCAGCGGCTCGCCACGCTCGACGAAGGTCTGCTTGCTGCGCAACCCTACATACAGTTCGGAAGGATGCACTAACAGGGAGATGGCCGCGGCCCACGCTTGCCGGTTGACGTCCATCACCGAGACATCGGCCTGGATGCTGTAAGGACGCGGCTCCGGGTTCTCGTCAAACTCCAGGTGAAGGTAGTGATTGCCGGTGGCATCCGTCAACCCGCTGAAGGTCTCAACGGTCGCTTCATCGAACTCAGGTGGGAAGTATGCCGGCTCGCTGAACGCGAAGTCGATACAGCAGTCAAACGGCTCCCACCAGGGAATCCATTTGCCGAAGGTGAAACCCGGCCAATTCGGCGGGCTATAGCTACTTGGCGACGAAGTTACTGTCCAGGTGACTTCCGCATTGGGCAGCGGGCCGCCGGCAAAGTAATTGGCAGAGGCGGCAACCACCGCTTCGCCGCCGATGTAATAGGGCCCGGTGGTCTCGTTGCGCGCGCTGACCTCAAACTCCGGCCGGCGGAACTCCTGAATTTGAAAGTTGTGATAGCCGTCAACGCCGGAAAGGTCGTCAGTTCGCCCTTCTGCGCGCATCTGCACGTAGGCAAAGCCCAGGTTGGCATTGTCCGGGATTAAGAAGTCGATATCGAAGCCACCCAACGCGCTGACTTCCGCTTCGCCGCTGGTCAGCTCATTGCCCTGCGGGTCGTATACCAGATAGCTGATGCTGGAGACATTGTCACCAACTAGGCCAACATCGCCATCCTGGCGGCCCCCAATCCGGCGCAACCAGCCCTTGATGTGCACTTCCTCGCCCGGGCGATACATCTGCCGGTCGTCGAACAGGTACCAGCGCAACTCGTCCACTATCGGACTTGGCTGCCAGGCGTAGTCCGCCCAACGATAGGGCGACGCCGGCAACAGGGTGCGATCGTCGCCCTGCTCCGCCACGATATATCTCAGACCGTCTGCCGGCAGGTCGAAGCGGGCTACGCCGTCGCTGCCGGTGGTCGCCAGCACTGATCCGTCGTCGCCCAGAATGGTCACGCCGGACAGCGGCGCGCCATCGGTTAACGACGTAGCCCAGGCGACCATCTCACTGTGGTCAAGAAAGGCATCCAGTCCGATTTCAGTGGACTGCACCCAGGTATGGATCGTCGGACGCCAGCTATCGAGGGGCAAGAAACTATCCGGCGGACGCACAACAAGCACCAGGTTGCCGGCGCCCTGCGGCAATGCCTCGCTCAAGTCAATTGCGACCTCGGTCAACGTGTCGGGCGCAGACTCAATGGGGATTGTCTTGTCAAGTACCAGCCGGCCGGGCGGCGCCGGCGTATCAAACTGCGCGTTGTATTCTTGCATATAAGTTTGATATGCCGGCCAGTCAGAGGGAGAAACCTCGTAGGCCCTGACCACCAGCTCGTCATAATTGATCGTGAACACGGACAACGCAGGCTTGTCAGAAGCCGGGTCCAGGATGATCATGTCCTGGTCCGGGCCGGAGAGTACCGGTTCGGCCGAACCGACGCGGAAAATCAGCGTCTCCTCGCTGCCCAACGTCTGTCCGAAGACGTCCTGCAAATCCGCGCTGACTGTTACTCGATAATTCGTTCGACCAGTGGTTGCGCCCTGGATGTTAATCGTGCCGCCATAAATCTGGACGCTGGCTCCGGGTAACGCCGGCTCAATCACCAGCATCGAAGGGTCGTAGGCGCCGGAATTAATTGGATTGTTGAACTCGATGTAAAACGGAGTCAGCGGCGGGCAATCGTCAGATCCCCACGAGCATCCGTATTCGACGATTTCCAGCGGTGCATAGGTGCGGAAGCTGTAACTTTGCTCCGTTTGCGTTCGCAGGGGCCCTTCCGCTGAAGGAGCGCCGGCGGGAATTACGACGTCAACCTGCGCGCTGGCGGGTAGGGGAGAAGTTGCTTTGAAAGCCAGCCAGCGCCCCTCCGGCGTGTTCTCTGAAGTCCAGCGCATGTTCTCGTCACTCTCGACTTCCTCCTGCGTCGCCAACCGTGTGCTGACCCGCGAACCGTTCGCCGTAACGGATACGGCGTCCAGCATGGCCTGCGGATCGATCCGCTGGTCAAAGGCGATAAAGAAGGTCGGCTCTAACGGCTCGGCTTCGCCCTGGGGATAACCGGTGGTCATCACCGGCGGAGGGGTGGTGAAGCGCCAGGAAACCGCTTCGGCCAACGGATTGCCGGCGGCGGAGGTTATGCCGGCCGGAACCGTGATTGTGTACTCGGTGGCCTGGGGTAGGCGGTCAATTAGTTCCGAGTCGTACTCAAAGGTCAGTGTCTTCGTGCCGGCCCAGCGCCAGACGCCGGGCAGTTCCGGCTGGATGGTCAGCGGCGTCTCCAATTCAGCCAGGTCGGAGAGGGTTCCCAGGGGGATCATCGGCTGGTTGAAGGTCACGCTGATGAAGGGCGCCAACGGCACCTCGCCTTCCGGCGAGTAGCGCAGCACCTCCAGCGGTCCGCTAACCACTTCCGGAGCCACGTCGGGCGCGGCGGGCGGCGGAAAGCTCTCCTCAATGGTCTCGCCCGTCAATGGAGGCGGCAACACCTCATCCGGCAACTGAAAGTCAACCACGTCGCCGGCTTCCCCTTCAAGAGGCGGCAAACGATCCAGCAAGCGGGCAGTCTCTTCCTCCGAAAGAGGATCGCCGGGGACTACGGCCAGCGGCGCGGTAGTTACCGGTTGGGCGGAGCCTTCACTGAGGCGCAAGCGCAACAGCCCGGCTACGCCGCCAAGACCGCTCACCCCACTTTCGGAGGTTGCTGCCGTATCTCCGAAGCCGGTCACCTGGGCCGCGCCAAGCAACGGCAGTTGCGTACGGCTGCTGGTATCCACTCGATTCAGGTTGTAGAAATAAAGGAGAACCGCCCCAATGGCGACCAGACAAACGGTCATTATTGCGCCGGCGGTAATTGCTATCGCCCACTTGCGATTGCGCATCTTGCTGGGTTCTGTAGTCATGGCTCAAAATCCTCCGTCAGGCAGAGCGCCAAATGCAAATCAAGAGAGGCGCAAGTCTGGCGCCATCTATTCTAACCGGAAAGACGGCGCCAGGCGCTAAATAGTTCCATCATGGCCGGCAATTGCCCGCAAAGCGATCTTACTGCCGGCTCGGAAACCGGCGCTAGATTGGCCGTATGGTGAAAGAAGGTACAATTCCGGCCCATGTCACGGTGGCTACGACGATACCGCGAAGCGCTGACAGTTGCCTTCCTGATGCTGTCAGCGTTTGTGTTCCTGGGTGCTGCCCTGCGGCCCGAAGAAGGCCGGATGCTTTACGGATTTGACCTGGAGCGTCTCTTCTATCCCTTTGGCGATTTCATGTTCAAGGCGCTCCGCGAAGGGAAGCTGCCCCTGTGGAACCCCTTTGTTTTCCTCGGATTCCCACAATTCGCCGAGCCTCAGCTATCGTTGTTCTACCCACTTACCTGGCCGTTAGCCTGGCTGTCGCCGGAGATCGCTTTTCCGCTGCAGTATGCACTGCACTTTGGATGGGCGGCGGTAGGCGGTTACGTGCTCCTTCGCCGGCTTGGGGCGAAGTGGGCCGGCTCGATGTTGGCCGGCTTCACCCTGGCCTATGCGCTCACCATGACCGTCCGCCTGTGGGTCGGCCATATGCCGCACGTCATGACTCTTGCCTGGGCCCCCTGGTGCCTGGCGGCAGCGCACTGGGCGGTGCAAAAGAAAAGCTGGCCGGCCACCCTGGTTGCCGCCGTGCCCCTGGCGCTCGCCTTCCTGGTGGGCTACATCCCATATCTGATCCTGCTTGTCCCGGCGCTGGTCGTCTTCATGCTCTGGTTAGCAGGAACGGCCTGGCTGGAGGGCGACCGGCGCGGTGCGGTGCGCATCGCCGGTCAACTGGCCGTGTTGGGCCTTTTCGCCGCGCTGTTAGCGGCCATTCAACTGCTGCCCACCCTGCAGTTCACGTCGCTCTCCAACCGGCTGGCCGACCGCTACAACTTTGACGACAGCTATCCAATCGCATTGCCCTACTTCCTCACCGTTCTAATGCCGGACCTGTTTGGCGCGCCGCGCGGGGGAGTCGAGTTGTGGCTGGGTGATCTGCCGGGGGCAATCTACTGGGAATGGGCGCTGTACATCGGCATCCTGCCGCTGCTCTTGTTCGTCCTGACCTGGTCCTGGGGGCGAAAGCGTTGGCGCTTCTGGGTCATCTTCGGATTGGTCGGCCTCATCCTCTCGCTGGGCGACAAGGGGGCGCTCCACCGGCTGCTCTATGACTTTGTGCCCGGCATGGATTGGTTTCGCTTCGCCAGCCGGCCGATCTACTTCTTCGGCCTATCCGCTACGGTGGCCGCCGGGCTAATGTTTGACTACTGGTTCGACCAGCCGGCGGAACAATATGCTAGCCGCGCCGGCCGGCTGCGCACCGCCTTGTATGTGATGTTGCCTCTTGGCTTCTTCATCGCCATGCTGTCCGTATTCTGGCAGGCGGCGCAAGTTGAGACCGAGCAACTGGCCATTGCCAGCAACATCACCAGTCAGATCATGCGTCTGATGCTGCTTCTGGCAGCGGCGCTGGCCCTGCTGATCTGGGGTTACGGCCGCCCGCGCTGGCAGCTGGCGGCGCTGGCGCTGGCCCTGATCGCGGTTGACTTGTGGGGCCTGGGAAATAAATACATCACCGATGTTTCTAAGGAGGGCGAACTAGGCTGGCTGATGGCCGACCTTGCTTTGCCCGAGAACCGGCTCGACTATCGCGTGTTTAGCAAGGCATTGCCCGAGAACAACGGCTATTTCCAGGGTTTTTATAATATCTACGGCTATGACGGCTTCACCCTGGAGACGAGCGAGGTGATGGAAGGGCTGGCCGTCTCGGATGCCCGCATCGTGCGCATGTTGAGCGGGCGCTACTTGCTGCACGGGCCCTGGTGGGAGCTGCCGGTCATCGCCCCCGGCTGGGAAGTGCTCACCGAGCCGGCCGGGGTTACGATCTACTCCCGCGAAGACGCCGGCCCACGTGCCTTTGTGGTCCACGACGTGATCAGCGCGGCGAATGGTGAAGAAGCGCTGCAAATCATGGCCGATCCAGCCATTGACTTCACCCGCACGGCAGTCGTGCAGGCGAAGGAGGGCGCTAGTTGCGTGGTTGAGCAGCCGCCGGAGAGCGACCCGGCGCAGGTCAGCACGGCGGGCATTTTCTCCTATGAGCCGGAACGGGTCGTCGTACACGTGAATGCTGCCGCCGGCGGCTGGCTGGTGCTGAACGACCTTGACTACCCCGGCTGGACAGCAACTCTCGACGGCCAGTCAACGCCGGTCCAGACGACCAACTACGCGCTGCGCGGCGTCTGCGTCCCCGCCGGGCAACACGAGGTGGTTTTTGCCTTCCAACCGGCGATTCTGCGCTACGGCGCGATTGTGACAATTGCCGCGCTCTTGGTCCTGGTGGTCGCGGTCGTAGTCATGCTGTTGCGCCGCCGGCAGGCGACGGAGCCGCGCTCCGGGGAGAGCGAAGTAAGGCCCGCATGAGCAGTAGCCAACAACGGCGCAGGATAGATGTCCTGGTCGTTTTGCTTCTCATCGGTGCGGCTTTCTTGTTCATGCTCAAGGCCATGTTGCCTGAGCCGGGCAAGATCCTCTACGGCTACGACGTATACCAGCTGTTCCACCCCTTTCTTGATTTCACCTTCAACGCTCTTCGCCGGGGCGAATTGCCGTTGTGGAACCCCAATTTCTTCCTGGGCTTTCCGCAATATGCTGAGCCGCAGCTCTCCACGTTTTACCCGCTGACCTGGCCGCTGGCCTGGCTTCCGGAGACGTTGGTCTTTCCTGTGCAATATGCGCTGCACTTTGCCTGGGCGGGCATCGGCGGCTATTTCCTCATCCTCCGGCTGGGCGGCCGCAGGGCCGGAGCGCTGATCGCTGCCCTGATCTTCGCCTATATGGTCACCATGACCTCCCGCATCGATGTCGGACACCTGCCGCACATGATGACTTTCGCCTGGACGCCCTGGTGCCTGTTGGCGGCGCATTGGGCGGCGGAAAAGGGAAGCTGGGCGGCGACGATTGTTGCCGGCGTGCCGCTGGCAATGGCCTTTCTCATCGGTTACTTGCCCTTTCTAATTCTCACCGTCCCGCTGATGATCATCTTCATGGGCTGGCTGGCGGCGATGCAGTGGCGGGCAGGTCAATCGCGGCGAGCGGTACGAATTGTCGCCCAACTGACTGGAATTGGGCTATTCGCGGCGCTGCTGGCCGCGATCCAACTCTTGCCGGCGGCGGAGTTCACCCTGCACTCGAATCGCGCCACCGGCCAATACGATGGCGTGCTCTATCCCTTCGAAGCGCCCTACCTGCTGACAGCGATCATGCCCGACCTATTCGGCGCGCCATATGGCACCCAGGACGTTACCCTCTGGCTGGACTTGCCGGACTTCATTTATTGGGAGTGGGCTATTTACGTCGGCATCTTACCCCTCATCCTCTTCATTCTCACCTGGACCGTGGGCCGGAAGGAGTGGCGCTTCTGGGTGGTATTTGGACTGTTGGGGATCCTGCTGGCAATGGGCGATGTGGGAGTATTCTACCGGCTGATGTACGACTATGTTCCCGGCATCAGTTGGTTTCGCTTCATCAGCCGGCCGGTTTACTACTTCAACCTGGCAGCGGCGATATGCGCCGGCCTGATGTTTGACCATTGGTTTTCGCTACCTGCGGAGCGCCACGCACAGTTGGCTCGCTCCTTGAAGAAGGGACTCTGGATTGGCCTCGCGCTGGGGATCACGCTGACCGTGCTCTCATTTGCAGCGCGGTCGGTTGCGGAGACTGAGCGAGCTGTGGCGGTAAGCGCGCTGGTAACCAGCCAGTTGCTACGCCTGCTTCTGTTGTTTGCCTTGTCAATGGGGCTGTTGATCTGGGGCTACGGTCGCAGGCGTCTTTGGGTATGCATCCTGGGGCTTCTACTTGTCACTGCTGACTTGTGGAGCGCCGGCCACAAGTTCATCTTCTTCATAGACAATCTGCCGGAATGGGGTTGGCAGCAGGCCGATATCTATCTGCCGCCCAATCGCGACGAGTATCGCGTCCTGCCGGCGGCCATATCCGAGAATCACGGCTACTTCTATGGCTTCCAGAGTATCTATGGCTATGACGGCTTCACCCTCCAGACCAGCGAGGTGATGCGCCAGTTGGCGGGTACAGATTCGCGCGTTGTCAGTCTGCTTAGCGGGCAGTATTATCTGCACGGCTCATGGTGGGAAGAGCACGTCTTGACGCCCGGCTGGGAGAAGATGGAGGGACCGGAACAGGTGACCATCTATCAAAGACGAGACGCTCTACCGCGCGCCTTCCTGGTGCATAACGTGATTGGAGTAGAGAGCCAGGATCAAGCTTTGGCCCTGATGAGTGACCCGAGCATTGACTTCAGCCGGACGGCGATCGTTGAGGCTAACCCGGCCACGAATTGCGCCGTTGAAAGCGTTCCCCCAGGGTCAGCCAGCGACCAGGCTGTCATTACTCAGTATGGCGGCAATGAGGTCGTGATCGAAGTTACTGCCGCGGCCCGCGGGTGGCTGGTGCTGAACGACCTGACCTACCCAGGGTGGGTGGCGACTGTGGACGGGCAGCCGGCGGTCATTCAAACAACGGACTATGCCCTGCGCGGCGTTTGCATACCCGCCGGCGAACACGAAGTTGTCTTTTCGTTCCAGCCGGTGATTCTGCGCTGGGGCGCTCTACTGACCGGCGTGGCGCTGCTCATCCTTCTGCTGGCCCTGTTCTCTCACCGGCGCGCCGCGCGTCCCTCCGGCGAGCTTTCTTCGCCGCCCCAGTCACCGGCCATTGGCCCGGAGCAATAACAAAGGAACTCGTAACATGAACCACTTTGAGTCTCGTAGAAGGCTGTTTATTGGACTGCTTGGCGTTACCATCCTGGTAGTCGTCTGGTTGGCCGTCGCCGACATTACTGCTCGTTCAGCCCCTGCCGTCCTGCAAGAGGGGACGCCGGGCTTCCTGCCGGTTGTCATGAGACCGGAGTTGACGCCAACCCCGACGGTCGGTCCGACCCCAACGATCACATCCACACCCGGAGACCCGCCGGACTTTGTCAGCGTACAGATGCATGCTTGCTGCTTCCAGACTTCGGCAATTACGGACATTGCCAATGCCGGCGATGAACGATTGTTCACTCTCCAACGAGAAGGGAAAATCGTCATTGTTCACCCAAACGGTTCCTGGCAGACCGAGCCCTTCCTCGACATAACCGATCAGGTCACAACCGAAAACTGGGAACAGGGGTTGTTGGGTATTGCCTTTCACCCTGATTACGCCAGTAACGGCTATTTCTATATCACCTATACGCCCGTCTCTATCAATGGAGAACAATCACTCGTGCTTTATCGCTACCAGCGGATGGCCGGCGATCCTACACTGGCCGATCCAAACTCCGGCGTGGAGATGATTCGCCTGGTGAAGGAGCCCCCATACAAGGTGCACCACGCCGGCGATCTCGCCTTCGGCCCGGATGGGTTCCTGTACATCTCGGTTGGCGACGGTGGGCCGGACCCGGTTGACGAGCCGGATTTACCCGGCGACCCATTCAATCGCGCCCAGCGATTGGACGAAGCTTTCGGGAACATCTTGCGTATTGATGTAAATAGCGGAAACGGCGGCCCTCCCGATCAGTGTACCCTGGGCGTCGGCTATACCGTCCCGGCAAGCAATCCATTCGTTGATGGACCCGGCGGCCTGTGCGATGAAGTCTGGGCTTACGGTCTCCGCAATCCCTGGCGTATCAGCTTCGACCGGCTGACCGGGGACATGTACATTGCTGACGTGGGTGAATGGCAACGTGAGGAGATCAACTTTGCCCCAGTGGGAACCGGCGCAGGAGCGAACTACGGCTGGCACTGCTGGGAGGGAACGCTCGACTACCGCACCCTATGGCCCGCCCTTCAGTTCCCGGAGTGCGATAACATTGTGCCAACTTTTCCGGTGATAGAAGGTACACATGATGATGGTTTTGTCTCCATAACCGGAGGCTACGTCTATCGCGGATCGGCCATCGCGGGATTACAAGGCCACTACATTTATGCCGATTGGGGCAACCGCCGTATCTATCGGGCAAGCGCCTACAATGGCTGGCAGCCACACGCCTTAATCCAGACCGTCACCTTCTTTGCCACCTTTGGCGAGGATGTCAACGGAGAGCTGTATTTTGGCGGCTGGGGAATTGACCCGGCGCTCTGGAAGATCCTGCCCTCGCAATGATCTTAATGGCTTTGGCTACCTGCACATTCAGCGCGGGGTATCCGAGATCAGGCTGACGTCAACGAGTTTTCTCGCCTCAGCTCCGTCTTCAAACGGCACGCGCTCCAACGTCGCCGGATCGTAAAGGCTGACAAACAGCGATCCGGCGCCGGCAGATAGGGTCTCGGGCAAGATGAGCGGGTGCTTATCCAGGACGTGCTCTCCGGCCAACCAGGTCGTCATGGGCCGGGTTCCGGAGGCCGGCGTGCCGTCGTGTTGGGCAATCAGCCGGCCTTGCTCATCGAGCAAGTACACGGAGACCGTCAGATCGCGTTCCGGCTCCGCCAGCGCCTCCCAGACAAAGCTTGCTTCCAGGGTCGCTCCTGGCGAAAGTTCAGCAATTGCCGGCTCCGAAAGATCCACCGGCGCACCATTGATGGTCAGGTACGCCTGATCCAGTCGAATGTCCCCTCCGGCCTCTCCTCCGATGGAGGTCATCACCTCCTGGACGTGCGCCAACGGGCGATAGGCTGACAACACCAGGTTGCCCACCTGCCTTTCACTCTCCAGTAATGTGTGATAATCCAACCAACGCCAGACGGAATCGGTCGGGTCCCAGTTGGAAGCGCGCGCCGGCACAAACCACAGCCGGGAGTGGCTGTCAGCCAGTTCTGCCATCGCTTCGTTGGTCACTGCTTCGTCGGCCGGGAATGTTGCCGGCTGCATCGTCCGCGGCAGCGGCACGTCACGCAGGTAATAGTCAAAGGCGGGATCGGGGAAGTGCGCCAGGAACAGGTCGCCGGCCCGGCCCTCTTCTGCCAGCGTTCGTGCAATTTCCCGGTAACCTCGGGTCCGGCTGTACTCCGGCAGGAAGTAGTATCGGCCCCAGCCGACCACGCTAAAAAGGAGGACGGACAGCAGTGCGACCAGAACGACCGCCCTTGCGCCCGGTGATCCGCGCTCTTTCAGCCGCCACAAACCTGCTCCAACCAACGCCCACCATGCCGGGGCAGCCACCGTGATATAAAAGTCGTTGAAAGTGGAGCGGCGCAACCGGATCAAGTATATGCCGGCGATGGTCATGACCAGCCAGGAGCCGAGCAAGACGGCCATCGGTCGGTTCATTCGCCACAATCCGGCAAAGCCGGTGACCGCCACCGCACCCAGCCCAAGGAACAACCAACGCGCCAGGGCCAGCCGCCAAACCTGCCCGGCCACCAACTCGACGCCGATTGACATAACGTGGGCCGCCAACTCCGGCTGGCTGGGGTCGCTTAATTGCCCGGCAGCCAGCGTCGCCGCACCAATCGCCAGCGCCCAGGGTAAGAACAAGAGCAACGCCGCCCCAATTGAGGCCAACCAGGTCAACCAGACCCGCCGCGCCGGCCGCAACGTGAGCAGGTACAGACCATGCGCTGCAAGGGCAAACAGGCCGTAGTAGTGGGCGTAGATGGTCAGTGCGCAGGTCAAACAGTAGCACAGGGCGATCAATGGGGCGGGCTTCTCCACCAGTCGAAGCAAGAGCAGCGTTGCCGCCAGTGAAAGAGTTACGACCAGCGCGTACTGATTGCGAGCATCCTGGCTGATCCAGATCAGCGACGTGGAGATCGCCGCCAACGACGCTAACAAGAAGCCGAATGACCGGCCATTCATAGGCCGCCCGAGCTGGTACATCAACGGGATAGCCAGCATCCCCGCCAGCAAGGAGATCAGGCGCAGCGAAAGCTCGCTATCCCCAATCAGGGTCATTGCCGCGTGTAAGGAGAAGTAGTGCAACGGGGAGTGTGGGTCTCCTTCAGCCAGCAGTTCCGGAACGATTTCCGCCGCCGGCAGCCTGGCGAAGAGGTAGCTAAATGCCTCGTCACCCCGCAATTCCTGCGCGTCCACCCGAAATATGCGTAGGCCGAAGCTTAACAGCGCCAGCAAAACCATCGCCCACAACCAGAATTGCTTGCCGGCCATGAACCTGGGCGCTGAAATTGCGCTCAGCCGGGGAACGGGGAAATGCAGTTGTGGGCCTGGCGCGCCTCTTGCTGCAACCGGCCGGCGAACCAGCCGGGAAACCACGACCGCGGCGACGATTGTCAGCAATGAGAGCGCGATGCCGATGCCAACTTCCGGCGGCCTGAACTCCAATTTGACTTCATGCCTGCCCGCCGGCAAATAAATGGCCTGCAAGGCGTAGTCGGCCGGGTAAGTCTCTGCCGGTTGGCCGTCCACCGTCGCCCGCCAACCCGGCTCATACCACTCCGACAGGACCAGGAAGCCCGGCCGCGGGGTAGTCACCTCAATTTGACGCCGGCCCGGTTCAGGATTGGCAACTTCCACCGTTGGTGGGGCATCTGTTGGGAGGGAGCTTTCCGGGGGAAGTTCAGGTACCGCCGTATGGAACACGGCGACCCTGGTCAGGTCAACTGCCGGATCGGCCAGCAGCTCTAGCGCCTGCTGTGCGTTCTCGACTTGTATAGGGTTATAGCTCATCCAGGCTCGCCCGGTCGGGTTGTCTATGCGGTAGGCGCTGCCGTAAACCGGCACATCCGACAGCAGGTTTTGGTCAAGGTCGGCGAGCTTGGTTACTTGCGCTCCCTCCGGCAACTCAATGGTAATCACGTGCGAGACATTCAGCAGTTGCCAGCGCCGGACCAGCGGGATTCCTTCCAGCGCCGCCAGCGCCGCCGGCTTGATCGGGCTGATGCCGCGAATGTCCTCCCAGCCGTACACCGCTCCGTAGTTGCCGAAGAAGGTGTTGGTCGAGTCCATCCGCGAAACGCCCGCCGCTCGATAATCCTCCATCAGCGTTTCCAGCCACGGGGGACGCTGCCAGAAGTCGAACGGCGATTCGGGCCGGCGATCGATCCCACTGAAGGTCGCGAAGTAGAGATCAAACGCCAGCAGTGAGACCAGAGCAAGCGCCTGCATTCTGGGTCGTAAGGCCGGCGCAAGGATGAGATAGGCCAACCCAATCAAGGCCAGTTGGCGCAACAATGTCTGTTGCCAACCCCCAACTACAAACGGACCGGCGGCGAACAGGGCTA
>CAYVQP010000007.1:60823-89783 GCA_964452775.1 uncultured Ardenticatenaceae bacterium
CCGGCATATTCCGGCGACCAGAAAGCCAATGATGCCGGCGCGATTGCCTGCAGATAGTTGAACATCGGCTGGCCGGTGGAGACAAACTCGTAACTGACCGCGCCGCGCGTGCTGGATGCCCACGATTGCAACGCCGGCATCCACATCGCTGCCGAGGCGAAGGCCGCGATGACCGCCATCAACGCCCCCACGCCCAATATCGCCTTCCATGCCCAGCGCGCACGCCAGGTCAATAACAGGAAGTACGCGCCCGCCACGTACCCGGCATGGAGAAAGGTTTGCGGATGGCCGGCCGTCAGGCTGAACGCCAGCACCAACGCCCCGCCGACCAGCCAGCCGAGCGCCGGCTTGCCGCCCGGCGCGCTGCGCAACACCCCTTCGCGAAGCAGGAACAGCGCCAGCGGCAGCCAGGCGACTGTCTCCAGGATCGCTAACTGCAGGATGGGGTAGGAAGTGAGATAGCCGCCAAGCCCGAACGTCACTGCAGCCAGCAACGCCGCCAGCGGTTCGCGGTTGATAGACCAGGCCAACGCATAAGTAAACAGGCCGGCCAGCCAGACATGCCCGATTGCTTCAAGCTGTAAGGCATAAAGGGAGAACTCGCCCGGCAGCGAGGCGAGAATGGTCAGAAAGCGCGGCAGATAGAAGGCCGCAGCCTGCGGGTCGCCCACGAAGCGCACTCCGGCGTAGGTAGCCGGGAGCCACAACGGCAATCGCCCCTGCGCCATCTCCTGCGCCTGAAAGATGCCGAAGGTGTGGAACTGGGCGGTGAAATCGCCGGTCGGGAGCCGTTCACTCCCCAAGATCAGCGTGCCGAAGAACAGCGCGCAAATCGCGGTCCAAAACAGCAACGGCAGCAAGTGCGGTCGGAAGCGCAACGTCTTGAGTTTCTCCTTGTGCGCCGGCGTGGACCGGCCGAGGCCATATCTTATTGGAATCGGCCGGCAGGGCAAGGATGATTGGCTACTCACAGATGGTACAATTGCGCCGTAGTGCAGTCTATGAAGATGCAACGGATAACCTTGAGCAACTCCCGCCGCGATGTCCTGGCTGTCGCGTTACTGGTTGGGGCGGCATTCATTTACTTCGCCGGGGCGTTCTGGCCCCAGGATGGCCGGCTGCTCTTCGGCTACGATGTTTTCCGCATGTTCTATCCCTTTGGGGACTTTGCCGGCGCGGCCTTTCGCGCCGGTCAGCTTCCCCTGTGGAACGCTTCGGTATTTCTGGGCTTTCCTCAATACGCTGAACCGCAGTTATCTACTTTCTATCCACTGACCTGGCCGTTGGCCTGGATGCCGGCGAGCTTTGCTTTTCCCTGGCAGTATGCGCTGCACTTCGCCTGGACCGCTGTGGGAGGGTACGTACTCGTGCGCCGGTTGGGCGGCCGGCCCTCGGGGGCTTTTCTGACCGGGATGACTCTCGCCTTTGCCCTGACGATGACCGTGCGCCCCTTTGTCGGCCACCTGCCGCATGTCATGACCCTTTCCTGGATGCCCTGGATACTGGCCGCGGCCCACTGGGCGGTTGAGAAGCGGAGTTGGGCAGCCGCAGCGGTGGCCGGCGTTCCGCTAGGCATGGCCTTTTTAGTCGGTTACATCCCGTATCTGGTCCTGCTCGTTCCCGGCTTGTCGCTGTTCATGCTCTGGCTAGGCTGGCTGGCCTGGCGGGAGGGTGATCGGCGCGGGGCCGCAAAGATCCTGAGTCAACTCATCGTGATCGGAGTAGTTGGGGCCATGTTGGCTGGGGCGCAACTGCTGCCCGCCGCTGAGTTCGCCCAACATTCCAACCGCGCGTCGGGCCGCTATGACTATCGCGACAATGAGCCGGTGTCGTACGCCTTCCTGTTGACCGCCCTGATGCCGGACCTGTTTGGCGCTCTGCAAGGGCCGGTAGCTCTGTGGGCGGAGAATCTCTCAATTGACTTCTACTCCGAGTGGGCGCTCTATGTAGGCATCCTGCCCTTGCTGTTGCTGCCGCTCGGCTGGCTGGTCCTGCGTAGTCGCGACCGTTTCTGGGTCTTGCTCGCTTTGCTGGGCATATTGCTGGCCCTGGGTGACAAGGCCGAGATTAACCGGCTACTCTACGACTTCGTGCCGGGGATGAACGCCTTCCGTTTCGCCAGCCGGCCGATCTACTTCTTCACTCTGGGTGTTGCGGTAACCGCCGGCTTGACCTTCGACCGCTGGTTTGCCCTGCCGGCCGAACGACACGGCCGATACGCCGCGCGTCTGAAACAACTACTTCTGGTCGTCGTGGCGGTAGGGGCTGCCTTGATAGTGATTGCCGCTGTCTATCACCTGTTGCTGGACAGCACGGAGCGAGCCGGCGCGACGATAGGATTTGTCCGGCAGGGGATTCGGGCACTGCTGTTCATCTCTGCCGGTATGGCGCTGCTCATTTGGGGCCATGGCCGGCCCAAATGGGCAATTGCGTTACTCGCCCTGGCGCTGATCATGATTGACTTGTGGGGGCAGGGGCAGAAGTTCCTCACTTACGTCAGCGGCGAACCTTATCCGGAGTGGGCGGTCGTTGACAGCTTGCTGCCGGCGGAGCGTAGCGACTTTCGCGTACTGACTAAGGTGCTGGAGGAAAATGGCGGATATTTCTTCGGCCTGGAAAGCATCTATGGCTACGATGGCTTCACCCTGGAGAGCAGCGAGACATTGAATGACCTCGCCGTGTCGGATGCTCGCATCGTCCGGCTGCTCAGCGGGCGCTACCTGATCCACGGGCCGGGCTGGGATCTGCCCATTGTGGCGCCGGGCTGGGAGCCGGCTGTTGAGGAAGGCGAGATTGCTGTCTTCCAACGCTCTGACTTTGGTCCACGCGCATTTATGGTGCATGAATTGCTCGGGGCGACCGACGCGAATGAGGCCCTGAGCATCATGCAGCGACCGGAGCTGGACTTTACGCGCACGGCCGTGGTGCAAATGCTGCCCGGCACACAATGCGACCTCCAGCCGGCCGCCCTGCCCGATCGTGTCGAGATCGTATCGCGCGATGACCAGCAGGTAACGATTGCCGTTGATGCCCAGTCAACCGGCTGGTTGGTGCTCAATGAGTTGGATTACCCCGGCTGGCAGGCCAGCATTGACGGGCAGCCGGCGACCATCCAGCCGACGAATTACGCGCTGCGCGGCGTGTGCGTGCCGGCTGGACGCCATGAGATCACCTTCGTCTTTGCCCCCCGGGTTGCGACATACGGCATTGCGCTTTCGTTTGTCGCGTTGGCAGTCGTGGTCGCGGCGCTGGTCGCGCTGGCGCAGCGGCGATGGGCATCCCGGCATGAGATGAGCGCGGTCCGAGCGGAAGAGACTTCGCCTGACACACGGTCGGCCCCAGGGAGTGCATGAATATGGCTCGCGCCTGGTTCTTTAACATCCCCCATCACGGTCACATCAATCCAACTCTCCCGCTGGTGCAGGAGCTGGTCGCCCGCGGAGACCAGGTGACATATTTTGCCGGCCAGCCCTTTGCCGAACGGATCACAGCAGTGGGAGCAGAGTTCCGCGACTATGGCGAGGTTGCTGCTTTTGACCAGTCTCGTCGGGTTGGGCACACCATCCAGCAGGGCAGTCTGGTGGCCGAGGCGACGCACGAACTGCTGCCGGCTGTCCTAGATTCCTTTGAAACTGAACGACCGGACTACATTCTCTTTGATATGAGCGCCCCATGGGCGGGTATCGCCGGCCGCCAGTTTCAGGTGCCGACTGTAGTGGTCTTCCCCCATCTACCCTTCTACTGGCGCGTGGCTGCCAGCCACCGGCGGGTCTTTCGCAAGGTACTGAACAGCGTGCGCCCCGGCAAGGGATATTGGCGAGATCTACAGCGACAGACCGGCCGGATGGTGCGCGACCTGGGATTGCGCAATCCAAAGGACCTCAACGTTCTATCCAGCTCCGCGGAACTGAACATCGTCTTCACCTCCCGCTACTTTCAGCCGTTCGAAGAACGATTTGGCGAGTCATATCGCTTCATCGGCCCGGCGGTAGATCTCGAGCGCAAGGAACAGCACATTGCCATCAATCGCCTGCCTGGCCGGCCCTTGATCTATATCGCGGTTGGTACGGTCTATCAGGCCAGCCCGGCATTCTTCAAGGAGTGTTTGAAAGCCTTTGCCGGCGCTGAGTTCACGGTGATTATGTCGGTCGGACGTGGGATTGATGTAGCTGACTTGCATCCTATCCCATCCAACTTTACCGTTGGGCACTATATGCCCCAGTTGCAAATCCTGCGCGAGGCCGATCTCTTCATCACGCACGGCGGAATGAACAGCATCAGCGAGGCGGTAATGCTCGAGACGCCGATGATCGTCACCCCTACTACCCTGGAGCAATCGGTCAACGCGCTTCGGGTCGAGCAGCTGCAGGCCGGCATCTTTATCGCTCCGGAGGACGCCAATGCCGTTAGGTTGTCGGCAGCGGCGCAGCGCATCCGGGAAGATGGCGCCTTTACCGGCGGTGTGAAACGCATCCGGCAATCGTTTGTCGAAGCCGGTGGCGTGAGGGCCGGAGCTAACGCCATTGACCATTTCAAGCAACAGAACGGGCTGCTTTAGCTCACTAAGAGCACGATAGTCCCGGCCTTCGGGGGCATGCGGTCCTGCACCACAAGTCCTTGACCATCCACTCCGCGATAAGGTTTGCTTAAGGTTTGGCTAGGCCGGCGTTAAGGACAGCGCCAGGGGCAAGCTGTATGCTAGAATGAAGACATTCATATCTTCCGGCAGAGACCGGCATTTCGACGGAGAACGCATGAATCGGCTTGTTATCCTGGGCATCATTGTCATGAGCATTTTCCTGTTAATTTTCGGCGTCCTTACCGGCGTGGTCCTGGATCGGGCGCTCCTGGACACCGGTATCACGGCTGCCAGAGAAGACTCGGAGATGGATCGCCTCCACTCCCTCCTCGACGAAGCGCGGCAGACTATTGACCGGGAGTATGTCGATCGAGATGCAATTGACGACACAGAGCTGACCTATGGCGCAATTGGCGGTATGGTTGATGCGTTGGGCGACACCGGCCACAGTCGCTTCCTCAGCCCGGAAATGCTGGAGAGGCAGCACACACAAACGAGCGGCTCATTCGAGGGTATTGGCGCCTACGTCGAGAGTCGTAACGGTCTGACGGTTATCGTTGCCCCTATTGACAACTCTCCCGCCCAGGAAGCCGGGCTGCAGCCGGGGGATGCGATCATAGAGGTTGACGGCCAGGACGTCACCACGATGGATTTGCAGGAAGTGATAAGCCTGATCCTCGGCCCGGCCGGCACGGAAGTCACCTTGACCATCATGAGCCCTGACACCGGCGAGCTTCGCGAGGTGACCATTACCCGCGCAAGAGTGGAGTTGCAGAATGTCACCTGGGCCGCCGTGCCGGGAACCAACATCGGACACGTGCGTATTTCATCTTTCAGTCAAGGCGTGACGAGCGATCTCATCGCGGCGCTGGAGGAGATACAGGCGCAGGGCCTGACTGGGGCCATCCTGGACTTGCGCAGCAATCCCGGCGGCCTGCTGGAGGAGGCGATTGGCGTGACCAGCCAATTCATCTCTGAGGGCGACGTTTTGCTGCGCCAGAACGCTGAGGGTGAGGTGCATAACGTGCCCGCGAACTCCGGCGGCGTTGCCCTGGATATTCCTCTAGTTGTCCTGATTGATCGCGGCAGCGCCAGCGCCAGCGAGATCGTCTCCGGCGCATTGCAGGATGCCGGGCGGGCTACCCTGGTCGGCGAAACTACCTTCGGCACCGGGACCGTGCTAAACGAATTTGGGCTATCTGACGGATCGGCGTTGCTCCTGGCCACCGAACAATGGTTGACTCCGAAGGGCCGTCTCATCTGGCACCAGGGCATCGAACCGGACATTCTGGTAGAACTTGACCCGGCCGTCGCGCCCCTATTACCGTCAAACTACGGCGATCTGAGCGCGGAGGAAGTGACCAATAGCGGAGATCTGCAGTTGCTGAAGGCACTCGAGATCTTGCGCCAGTAAGCTACTCGCCTTTTGCGCGCCGGGCCGGCAACTGTTGCAGACGTATGCGGCAGCTGCCGGCCCGGCGCAGTGTTTCGCCGGCCCGGAGCACCATTGTATTCGCGCCGTAGGGGCGCTGCCAACCTGGGAGCGCTCGCCACTGATGGGAAGCGCCTCACAGCTGCTGCCGGCAAGCTGCCGGAATCCGCTCAGGTGTAACCGCGCTCGGAGCCCGCGGCCGAAAATGGGGTGAGAAATCCACCGTCTCATTGTTGGCCTAATCACAAGCACTTTGCTAACATTTGGGCGCGTGTTCGATGCTGGTATAACAGTCGTCGGCGAATCGTTCTAGACGGCAGGTTTGTTTTCCTGACCCTCGCGTTTTCCAGCCAGTATTGCAAAAGGAGAGATTTGATGCCCCCCAGAAGACTTGGCGCCTTGTTGCTGCTCTTTGGATTCCTGTTCGCAGTGTCATCAATGGTAGGATCGCCGCCGCCGACATTGGCGCAATCTGCAACGCTGGTGGTCAATGAGATCGACTATGACCAGGCCGGCACGGATGCGGCTGAGTTCGTAGAGATCAAGAACATAAGTGCTGCGGCGATTGATCTCAATGGCTATACGCTGGAACTTGTGAACGGCTCCGGCGGTGGAGCGGCGATCTACGACACAATTGCGTTGCCGGCAGTAAGCCTGGCAGCCGGCGACTACTTCGTCGTCTGTGCGAATGCGGCGACGGTGATAAATTGTGACCTTGACGACGGGCCGGACACGAACTTCATTCAGAACGGCGACCCTGACGCAGTGGCACTGCGGCTCAGCGGGGCCCTTGTTGATACGGTCAGCTATGATGGCGATACTTTAGCTCCCTACACTGAAGGCTCCGGCGTCGGTCTGACCGACACCGCGCTGGGTACGACGAGCATCTCCCGCTGCCCGGATGGCGTAGACAGCGACCAGAACAACCAGGACCTATCTGAACAGTTGAGCACGCCCGGCGCAGCGAACGACTGTCCAACGCCGGAGGTCATCCTGGTGATCAATGAGATCGACTATGACCAGCCCGACACCGATGCAGCCGAGTTTGTTGAGATAAAGAATGCCGGCGCAGCGTCGGTCAATCTGGATGATTATTCTTTGGAGCTGGTTAACGGCACCGGGGGCGGCGCATCAGTATATGTAACGATTGACCTCCCGGCCGCAACTCTGGCCGCCGGCGAGTATTACGTGGTCTGTGCCGATGCCGCCAACGTCCCCAATTGCAACCTGGACAGTACGCCGGATACGAACTTCATCCAGAACGGTGCGCCTGATGCTGTTGCCCTGAAGCTTGCTGCTGACATCGTAGACACTGTAAGCTACGAAGGGGACACCGGCGCGCCTTACACCGAAGGCTCCGGCGCGGGCCTGGAAGATCCCGGTCTTACGGGGAATGATTTCCTGGGCATCTCGCGCTTCCCTGACGGCGTCGACTCCGACCAAAACAATGTGGACCTCAGCCTGCGCTGCATCACGCCCGGCGCGGAGAACAGCAGCGAGAATAGCGCGTGTAGCGACCCGAATACAGGCGAGCCGGAGCTGGTGATCAATGAAATTGATTATGACCAGGACGGCACCGACGCTGCGGAGTTTGTGGAGATCAAGAACAACGGCGCCGATGCAGTAGACCTGGACGCCTACTCAGTGGTACTGGTCAACGGCTTTGACACGGCCATCTATGACACCATTGACCTGCCTGCCGTCAGTCTGGCAGCGGGTGATTACTATGTCGTTTGCGCCAACGCGGCAACGGTGGCCAACTGCGATCTCGACGACGGGCCTGACACAAACTTCATGCAGAACGGTTCGCCCGATGCGGTCGCCATTGTGCTGGCCGGCGAGGTTGTAGACACGGTCAGCTATGAGGGAGATACCGGCGCGCCTTACACAGAAGGATCCGGCGTCGGTCTGGAAGATTCCACGGTGCTCGGCATCGGCATCGCTCGCTGCCCGGACGGCACGGATAGCGGCCAGAACAACCTGGACCTGTCACAAAGATCAATCACCCCTGGTGAAGCAAATGATTGCATTGATGCCGTCACCGTGGCCATTTATGAGATTCAAGGGGCCGGCGACACCAGTCCCTACGTTGGGCAGTATGTGACTACTGCCGGCCTGGTTGTAGGCGACTTCCAGGGCAGCGACGAGCTGAACGGCTTCTTCATTCAGGATCAGACCGGCGACGGCGACCCGGCAACGTCGGACGGCATCTTTGTGTACGATCCCGCCGGCGTGGGCGTCGCAGTGGGCGACGTGGTCGAAGTCACTGGGCTGGCAACCGAGTTCAACTCCCTGACCGAGATCAACAGCGTCAGCAGCCTCACAGTCACCGGTTCCGGCAGCCTGCCGGCCCCTGCGCCGGTCACCCTGCCGGAGACCACCAACGGTGAACTGGAGCAATACGAAGGGATGTACGTGGAGATAACCGCCGCCTCTGAAATGGTCGTGGCGCAGAACTACTTCCTGGGTCGCTACGGGCAGATGACGCTCTCGGCCGGCGACCGTCTTTACCAGCCCACCAACCAGTTTGAACCGCTCAGTCCGGAGGCCATTGCCCTGGCGGAGGAAAACGCCCGCCGCATCCTCATCCTCGATGACGGGCAGGATATCAACGGACTGGGCGACAATCCCAACCCGGTGCCTTACATCGGCCCGCCGCCTCCCGCAGTAATCCGGGCCGGCGATGAGGTCAGCAACTTGCTCGGCGTGCTCGACTACGGCCGGATCAACTCCTCCAGCCCGCCGGCCCGCGACTACCGGCTACACCCGACAGTCGCACCTGTCTTCACGCCGGCCAACCTGCGCGCCGCTGCGCCAGATGAGGTCGGCGGCACATTGAAGGTTGCCAGCTTCAACGTGCTCAACTACTTTACGACGATAGATACCGGCGCATTCATTTGCGGTCCCGGCGGCGATCAGGAATGTCGGGGCGCTGATAGTGCATCAGAGTTCACTCGCCAGCAGGACAAGATCGTCGCCGCCATGATGAGCATTAATGCCGACATTCTTGGGCTGGTCGAGGTGGAGAACAACGCCGCGGCCAATCCGTCCAATGACGGGACGGATCCGGTACTGGAGACGCTGGTGGCGGCTTTGAACGCGGCAATGGGGTCGAATACCTACGCGTTCATTGATGCCGGCGTAATCGGTACCGATGCCATCAAGGTGGCCTTCATCTACAAGCCGGCGACGGTCTCCCCGGTTGGCAGCTACGCAATTCTCGATTCCTCAGTAGACCCGACCTTCATCGACACGCGCAACAGGCCCGTCTTGGCTCAGACCTTTATGGAAAACTCCAGCGGTGAAGCCTTTACCCTGGCCGTCAACCATCTGAAGTCCAAAGGTTCGTCCTGCGCGGACATTGGCGACCCGGATATCGGCGATGGACAGGGCAACTGTAATCTGACCCGCCTCAGCGCTGCGATTGCCCTGGTCAATTGGCTGGCGACCGACCCAACCGGCAGTGGAGACAGCGACTATCTGATCGTCGGCGATCTGAACTCCTATGCCATGGAGGATCCGATCCAGGCCATTCAGGATGCCGGCTATACCAATCTCATCTCCAGCTTCATGGGGGCAGTCGCCTACTCATACGTCTTCGACGGGCAGTCCGGCTACCTTGACCATGCACTTGCCAATCCGTCGCTGACCCCTAACGTAACTGGCGTGACTGACTGGCACATCAACTCTGACGAGCCGGCGGTCATTGATTACGACGAGGACTTCAATCCTCCCGGCTACTACAGCGCCGATCCATATCGCGCTGCCGATCATGATCCGGTGATCATCGGTCTGCAACTTGCTTCGGCTTCATCTCCCGAATGCACCGCCGCCTACGCCAGTCCGGCGGTGTTGGTGAAATCCAACCACAAGTTCTATGAGATTCAGGTACTGGGTGTGACAGATCCGGATGGCGATCCCATCAGCATTGTGATCGACAGCATCTTCCAGGATGAAGCCGTGGACGCGCCGGGTAGCGGCGCCACCGCCCCTGACGGTAAGGGAATTGGTCTTGCTATGGCCGGGGTTCGCTCGGAGCGCGTCAGTTGGGGCAATGGCCGGGTATATCACATCAGCTTTACGGCCAGCGACGACGACGGTAGTTGCACCGGCGTTGTGAAAGTTGAGGTGCGCCGTAACCGTCAGGTCCCGGCCATAGATGACGGGCCGTTGTATGACTCAACGGTAACCCCGTAAAGCGCGCCTTGTGGGCGCTGCGTCAGCGTACGCGCCCGGCCGGCTCCGCTCACCGGCCGGGCGCGCGCTCCACTAGATTGCCGGCCGTGGCGCTTCCTGAATACCGGGCGAGAATATGCACGATCCAGGCGTTAATGCTAGACTTAGCCGCGCTTCACGATCCCATTCATTGGAGGATATTGCCTATTGCATCTTGCTAAGAGCTTCGGGTGGCAGGCCGAGTTAGGGCCGAACTTGTGCGCGCAAGGTGCCTGTACGCTCGCAGGAAGGGCTTTGCTAAGAATGCGGGAAATGGTTGCAGGCCTGGGCGACTTACGTCTTGTACAGCATATGGAGGAACAATGATTTCGAGAAACAATGTGTTGCGAGTGGGATTGCTCGTAGTAGCGCTCCTCGCAGTGGTGGCGATTGCCGGCTTCAGCTCGCGCTCGGCGGCAGCTACCAATAGTGGCGACTCTAGCCCCGCGATATACATCGTCCAATTGGCTGGCGCTCCCCTGGCCAGCTATCGCGGCGGCGTTGAGGGCCTGTCCGCGACCAATCCCGGCGCGCGCGGTGAGCGTAAGCTCGATATGAGCAGTCCGGAGACTGCGGCCTACCTGGCATATCTGCAGGGACAGCAAGATTCTTTTGTGGCTTCAGCGGAACAATTGCTCGGTCGCATCCTGAACGTCAAGTACAACTATCAGATCGTCTTCAACGGCATTGCGGCCTCGATGACCCCGGCAGAAGCAGCCCTCGTCGGCGGTATGGACGGCGTCACCCTGGTTGTGCGTGAGACGATGGAAATGCCCCTTACCGATACCGGCCCGACCTTCATCGGCGCGCCCGGCATCTGGGACGGCAGCTCCACCGGTCTGCCCGGCACCTACGGAGAAGGCATCATTGTCGGCGTAATTGACACCGGCATTAACGTAGTTGATGATCACCCCTCCTTCTGGGAAGTAGGCGGCGACGGCTACGTCCACACCAACCCGCTGCCGGATTATGTGGGTGTATGCGCCGGCGGCAACAATGATCCCAACCTGACCTGCAACGACAAGATGATTGGTTATCGCGGCTATAACGGCGAGACCCCTGGCGATAGCGACGGTCACGGAAGCCACACGGCAAGCACGGCCGCCGGCAACTTCACCGACGGCATCATTGACGCCACGGTCTACATTGAGCTGCCCATCTCCGGCGTGGCTCCGCATGCCAACATCATCTCCTATGATGCCTGTGTGACGAGTTGTCCGAGCGGCGGCCTGCTGGCGGCGGTCAATGACGGCACGGCCGACGGCGTTGACGTATTCAACTACTCAATCAGCGGCGGCACGAACCCCTATGGCGACCCGGTCGAGTTGGCCTTCCTGGCCGCGCGCGACGCCGGCGTTTTCGTTTCCGCTTCTGCAGGTAATAACGGTCCCGGCGCGGGCACAGTGGCCCACGTCTCCCCCTGGTTGACCACGGTTGCCGCCAGTACGCACACACGCACCTGGGTTAACAGCCTGGTTGATATGGCCGGCGGTTCCCCGCCTGCTGACATGGAAGGGCGCGCCATCTCGGCTGCCTACGGTCCGGCCCCGATCGTCTACGCGGGCGACTTTGGCGACGCCGCTTGCCTTACCGCCTTTCCGCCCGGCACCTGGACCGATGGCGAGATTGTCGTCTGCGACCGCGGCACCATTGCCCGCGTTGACAAGGGCGCCAACGTATTGGCCGGCGGCGCGGGCGGCATGGTATTGGCCAACCTCCCCGCCAACGGCGAGGGCACGAATGCCGATCCTCACTATCTCCCCGCCGTCCACCTGGGCGCCACCGATTCTGGTGTGTTGAAGGCCTGGATTGACGCCAACCCGGTTGGTTCGCTGACCGCCAGCATTACGGCTGGCGTTTACACCCAGGATCCTGCCCTTGGCGACATCATGGCTGACTTTAGCTCCCGCGGCCCGGTCGGCATCCTGCCTGACCTGATCAAGCCGGATGTGACTGCGCCCGGCGTGGACATCTTCGCCGCCTATGCGGACCCGATTGACTTCACCTTCCTGGCCGGCACTTCGATGTCCAGCCCCCACAACGCCGGGGCCGGCGCGTTGATGATGGCCCTGCACCCGGATTGGACCCCGGCTGAGATCCAGTCGGCGATCATGAGCACTGCCGTTCAGGAAGTTGTCAAAGAAGACGGCGTCACCCCGGCCGATCCCTTCGACATGGGCGCGGGCCGCGACAACCTGCACGAAGCGGGTCGGGCCGGCCTGGTGCTGGACGAAACCCTGACGGACTACCAGAACGCAAACCCCGGTCTGGGCGGCGACGTGCGTACCCTGAACACCCCCAGCATGGGCGACAACGACTGCGCGCCCACCTGCTCGTGGACGCGCACCTTCCGCAACACGACGGACAGTACTGTCTCCTACAGTTCGGGTCTGGATCTGCCCGCCGGCGCTACTGGTACCGTGACGCCTGAATCGTTCTCGATACCTGCCGGCGGCGAGCAGGATGTGACGGTGGACGTAGACAGCAGCGGCGTACCCACCGGTAGCTGGGCGTTTGGATCTCTGATCTTGACCCCGGACCTTGCTCGTAACGGTTCGGAAGGCCTGGACCTGCCCGTTCAGCACTTCCCCATCGGTTTCATCCCGCAGTCTTCCGGCGCTGATCCCGACATTGATGTCGATCCCAGCTCGGTCAGCAGCACGCAGACTACCAACACAGTGACCCAGCACCCGGTTGACATCAACAATGTCGGCGGCGCAACGCTGGATTGGTCAATCTTCGAGGATGGCGCGACCGGCAGCCCGGCGGGTCTCTGGTCGGACAACTTCGACAGCTATGCGGTCGGCACGAACCTGCACGGCGTGGGCGGCTGGAAGGGCTGGGCTAACGATCCCAACGCTACCGCCTTTACCACCGATGCCCAGGCGCTTTCTTCGCCGGCTTCGGTGGACATCGCCGGAGCTTCGGACCTGGTCCACGAGTATAGCGGAGCAACTTCCGGCCAGTGGGTTTACACCGCATGGCAATATGTCCCTGGCGATATGACCGGACTTTCCTACTTCATCATGCTGAACACGTACGATGATGGCGGCGCGACCAATAACTGGTCAACGCAGGTCTCGTTCGATGCCACCAACGGAGCAGTAATCTCTGAATTCGAGGGTAACCAATTGCCGCTGGTGACCGATGAGTGGGTTGAGGTTCGCGTGGAAATCGACCTCGATGCTGACTGGCAGATGATCTTCTACGACGGTCAACTGCTGAGCGAGAAGAGCTGGACGGAAGGCAACAGCGGCGGCGGCGCGCTGAATATCGGCGCAGTTGACCTGTTCGCCAATGGCGCCTCGTCAGTGTATTACGATGACATGAGCCTGGTGCAGGGCGCGGGTACATGCGACGCTGCGGCGGACATTCCGTGGGCCAGCGTGTCACCGGATAACGGCTCCACCAACGGTGGTTCGACGACCACGGTGACTGTCGAGTTCGACGCTTCCGGCCTGCTGCCCGATACCTATACCGGCGCGCTGTGCGTGGAAAGCAACGACCCGGATGAACCACTGGTTGTTGTGCCATTGGAGATGATTGTTGAGTCGCCGACCGATGTGTCGCTCTCAACTTTTGGCTCCGACGGCAGCACCTGGATGTTACCGGCCATTGTCTTGGCCCTCGGCGCGGCTGTAGTGTTCACAGCGGTGCTGATGCGCCGGCGCAGTGACGCCTAGCGGTAGCTGAATCGGTACGACCGGTAGTCACGTTTCATCAGAGGCGTGACTGCCGGACTTTGGAAGTTCGAGGCCCCGCCGGCCTGCCCGCCAGGGTAGGGAGGTGGGGTCTCTTTATTGCGTGAATAGCTAATGCGCCAGTCTCGAAACGTTGGGGCGATCAGAGGCCGCGCAACTTCTTCCCAAATAGCTCAAACTGCATTATCATAATGAGTGTGCGGTGAGGAAGATGTGGCGTCAAGGATCTCTCCCTCGATCGGTTGCCCTGGCTGACTTGCTGCTTGCCGCATCTGTGGGAGTTGCCTCGCGTGGCGCAACTCACAGCATTGGGGATCCTGTTGTTGACTCCGCTTCGGCATGCGCGTCTTGGTTAGCCGGCCATGACTATGGCGCATAGCCGGGAGTGACCAGTAGTGGCCGGACTCGCTTTCTATCGTTTTTTGGCGACACACACAGGATGGAGGTTAGTATGTCTTGGCGCTTCAAACTCCCAATCATTGTTCTGGCTCTGTTTGCCCTGTCTGTGGGATTGACGGGCGGATTCTCTCACGCGGCTCGGGCAGCGCAATCCGGCGCAGCACCGGCCTCGCCTGAGGATTACGTCTATTCCGACTGGGTAGAGCAACCAAACTCGGCCTTCGCGTTCACCCGCTTTGATGCCGAGTATTCTTACGACACCGACATGGTTTATTTTCTCGGCGGGCGGCTGGCGGACAGCAGCACCGACGGCAGCGTCTGGTCCTACGACCCCGACACCGGCGTCTATAGCGACACGGGCGTTGATATGCCGGTGCCTATTTCCAACTATCAGATTGCGCGAGTTGTCAACAGTAGCGGCGATGAGGAGTTCGTGCTCTTTGGCGGCCGCCCGGCCGCCGGCGGGGTCACGAACACCGTCCAGAGCTATATTCCCTCCAGCAACACCGCGGTTGACTACACCGGTACCGATCCCTATCCGTTTGCAGTAGCCCCGGGCGGCGTGGTCGTGGTTGACAACATCGCCTATACCTTTGGCGGGTTTGATGCGGTTGCAATGTACGACGATACCTACCTCTTCGACATTACCGCCGCCGCCGGCAGTCGTTTCACCGCCGGCCCGCCCCTGAATATGGCCCGCAGCTACATTGCCGGAACGGCAGTTGACGGCTATGTCTACGCCATCGGTGGCGACAGCTGGGATGGCACTTCCCTCTTTGCGGAGAACATCGCCGAGCGGCTCGACACCAGTAACCCAGCAGCCTGGGATGACGCGGGCGTGGCCGATCTGCCGATTGCCTGCGACGAGACGCCCGCCTTCGGCTTCGATAGCGACTCGGACTATGACTACGCGGGTTCCATTGTGGTCGGGGGCTGCGGGCAGTGGTCGTCCGAAATTGACGAAGTCCAGTTCTACGACGTGGCAGCAAACACCTGGGACGTGGACTTTCCCAACCTCAATCAATCCCGGCGCAATCATGCCGGGGCCTTCATCCCGGATGGCGACGGCACCGGCGGTATGCCGGGCATGTGGGTCTGGGGTGGTATCCAGGCAGGAGATGCCAACGTCCTGACCATTCCGGAGTCCAACCAGGTCACGCCGCTCGAGGACTTCACCCTCGTGCCTCAAGAGCGCTACGTCGCCGGCTTCGGCGCCGTGACCATTGAGTTGGGCGCGGCCAATCGTAGCGGCGGCGATGATGTGTTTGACCTGAGTTACAGCGATACCGCCGGCTGGAACATTGACGGGCCGGCTTCGGTCGCGGTTGACGACGGCGATACTGTCGCCTTCACCTATGACGTCGAGATTCCTCCAACGGCGGCCTGCAGCGATCTCACCACCGTGACCGTCGAGGCGGAGGGACAATCGAACCCATCGCTGGACGACAGCGCCACCGCTACGGTGCAGCTGACTTGCGAGACCGGCGTCGCCGGTACGGTTGATGACGCCAATACCGGTCTGGCAGTTCCATCCGCCTACGTCTACGTCGAACTGACCACGGACGACAGTGTCTTTGCGGATGCGTTCGCGAACGAGGATGGAGAATACGCCATCATTGACCTGGCGCCCGGCGACTACTACCTGGCAGTCTCCGCGGAAGGGTACCAATGGTCTGCGCTGCCCGATGGCTGGCCAAATGGCGCAGAATTGATCACCGTGCTGCCGGATACCATGACGGTGCAGGACGTTTCCCTCAACGCGCCGGTGCTGGAATGGTCGCCCAGCTTCTTCATTCCGATGGCCGAGCCGGGTCAGGTGCTGCACAGGACCCTGACTGTCGAGAATACCGGCACGTCGGACCTCTTCCTGGCCGTGGGTAACTACGACGCCAGCGTCCAACCGCCGCCCATGAACCATCCGCGCATGGATCCGCCATACCGGGTTGATCCACAAATCCTGGCCGAACTCGAAGTGGACGGCGCGACGGACTTCATCGTTATGATGAAGGAGCAGGCTGACTTGAGCGGCGCATTTAGCATGGTTGACTGGGATGCGCGCGGCCAATACGTGTATGATCGGCTGTTGGAAACAGCCAACCGCACCCAGGCCGCCCTGCGCGCAGACCTGGCCCAGGAAGGATTGAGCTACCAGCCGTTTATTGCCGCCAATGGGTTGATGGTCTATGGCGGCGGCCTGGATCTGGTCAACGAATTGTCTGCGCGTACCGACGTGGCCTATTTGTTGGCCAATCGTAGTGTGCCGCTGGTAGAACCCGAAAGCGCGTCGCCCAGTTCGCCGGAGGCCCTTACCTGGGGCGTGCAGGCCGTTAATGCCGACGACGTCTGGACCATTGATGGCGTTACCGGCGAGGGCATTGTCGTGGCGAACATTGATACCGGCGTGGAGTGGACGCATGAGGCGTTGGACGATCAATATCGCGGCGGCCCCGGCGATCACGACTATAACTGGTTTATGCCCACCGAGGGTTGCGCCGGACAGACCGAGCCGTGCGACAACGATGGCCATGGCACGCACACGATGGGTACCATGGTCGGCAGCACCGACCCGTCAGATCCTGTGAATGCCACTGAGGGTATCGGCGTAGCGCCGGGCGCGCAGTGGATCGCTTGCAAGGGCTGTGAGACCAACGGCTGCTCCTTCAAGGCGCTGCTCACCTGCGGCGACTGGATCACGGCCCCATGGGACCTGGACGGCCTGAACCCCGATCCAAGCAAGCGACCCCACGTGGTGAACAACTCCTGGGGCGGCGGCGGGGGCGACTTCTGGTATGGAGGCGTGGTCGGCGCGTGGAGGGCGTCGGGAATCTTCCCGCAGTTCTCGGCCGGCAATAGCGGGCCGGCCTGCAGCACGACCGGCTCCCCCGGCGATTACGATCAGGCGTTCGGCGCGGCGGCCGTTGCTGAGAATTTGACTATCGCCGGCTTCTCCAGCCGCGGCCCGGCTGTGGTCACCGGCAATCGCCAGCCGGACATCGCTGCCCCCGGCGCGGCTGTCCGTTCCAGCCTTCCGGGTAATAGCTACGGCGATCTCAGCGGAACCAGCATGGCTTCGCCGCACGTTTCCGGAGTTGTGGCCCTGATCTGGTCCGCGCAGCCGGAGTTGATTGGCCAGATCGAGAACACCGCCTGGCTGATGGAGCAGACTGCCACCCCGCTTTACACCAATGATGGTTGCGGCGGTGACACCGGTACCAGCCACCCGAACAACACCTTCGGCTGGGGGTTGGTGGATGCGCTGAACGCGGTGGACAACTCCGACGGCATCGTTATCCCCTGGCTGGCGGTTGATCCGGGCGGCGCCACCATTCCGGCCGGCGATACGACCGAGTTCGACCTGACGATCACGGCCCCAGGTGTGGTGGGCACCTATGAAGGATCGCTGCATCTGACTGCCGACGAGCCGTACAATCCGGACGTGCGCGTGCCAATCACATTGACGGTGCAAGAACCGACGGATGTCTCATTGTCGGGCTTCGGCCAGGCGACCGGGGCAGCGTTGTGGCCGGCGTTCCTGCTGGCGTTGGCCGTGCCGTTTATCTTGCTCAGTCTGGCGAGACGCCGGAGGACGAACAGCTAATCGCAAGTGGATGAAGTCCGACTTCTCAAGGAAGTCGGGCTTCTGCTGACCGGGACCCCGCAGCCTGAGGAAGCGCTGCGGGGTCTTTCTATGCCATCGTTAGGCGGCCTGAGTTGGGGTAACATTTCCCAGTTTCCGCAGGCAGGTTGCCGCGTGCTGTCAACAATTGCCGCTGTCCTTTGACAATTCGTGACCATTCAGGAGTCGAAGACCATGTCCAATGCTTATTTCTACGTACCGGAACCGGCCAACGAGCCGGTCAACTCCTACATGCCCGGCTCAGCGGAGCGAACGCTCTTGCAGGCGGAGCTGGCTCGCATGAGCCGTGAGCCGGTGGAAGCGCCGCTGGTCATAGGCGGCCGGGATGTGACCACTGGCGACCTGGCCACCATTCGCGCGCCCCATAATCACCGGTTGGAGTTGGGCGTCTACCACAAAGCCGGCAGGAAAGAGGTTGAACAGGCTATACAAGCTGCTCTCGCGGCCCGGTACGCCTGGGCTGACCTTGCCTGGGAGCAGCGCGTCTCCATCTTCCTGCGCGCCGCTGAACTACTAGCCGGACCCTGGCGGGAGAAGATGAACGCGGCCACCATGTTGGGACAATCGAAGACCGCCCATCAGGCAGAAATTGACGCCGCCTGTGAGCTCGTTGACTTTCTGCGCTTCAACGCCTACTACATGGGCGAGATCATGGGCGATCAGCCGGCCTCCAGTCCCGGCGTGTGGAACCGGATTGAGTACCGGCCATTAGAGGGCTACATCTTTGCCGTGACCCCCTTCAACTTCAGCTCGATTGCCGGCAATCTGCCCACCGCGCCGGCAATGGTAGGCAATGTCGTGCTGTGGAAGCCTGCCTCCAGCGCGGTGCTGGTAGCCCATGTTTTCATGCGCTTGCTGCAGGAAGCCGGACTGCCGGACGGGGTGATCAACTTCGTACCTGGTTCGGGCCGGGCGGTGGGCGAGCCGGCAATTGCCAGTCCAGACCTGGCAGGTATTCACTTCACCGGCTCCACAGGCGTGTTCCAGGACATGTGGCGCACAATTGCCGGCAACATCCATGAACGCAAGTATTACCCGCGCATCGTTGGCGAAACCGGCGGCAAGGACTTTATCTTTGCCCATCGCTCGGCCGATATACGGGCGCTGGTGGCGGGAGCAATACGCGGCGCATTTGAGTATCAGGGGCAAAAATGTTCGGCGGCCTCAAGAATGTATGTACCTCGCTCGCTGTGGCCGGAGTTCCGCGATCGATATGCTACCGAGGTAGGGCGGATCAAGATTGGGGACCCGACGGACTTCACAAACTTCATGGGCGCGGTAATTGATCAGGGAGCCTTCGAGAGTATCGCCGCTTATATTGACCAGGCGAAGGCCGACCCATCGGTGACCGTCCTTACCGGCGGAAGCTATGATGACAGCGTGGGTTACTTCATTGAGCCGACCACGCTGGTGACCTCTAATCCTGCCTCAGTCACCATGTGCGAGGAGATTTTCGGGCCGGTGCTGACAATTTACGTTTATGACGATGACAAGCTGGAAGAGACGCTTGAGCTGTGCGACGCCACTTCGCCATATGCCCTTACCGGCGCAATCTTCGGCCGCGACCGTTATGCGCTGGCGATGATGACCGAACGGTTACGCAACGCTGCCGGCAACTTTTACATCAACGACAAGCCGACCGGCGCGGTGGTGGGCCAACAGCCGTTTGGCGGCGGGCGCGCTTCCGGCACAAACGACAAGGCCGGCAGCAAGTTGAATATGATGCGCTGGATGACGGTGCGCACCATCAAGGAGAACTTGCTCCCGCCGTTGGATTGGCGCTATCCGTTTATGGCGTCCTAGACGCCGAACAAAACGGTAGATATGGCGATCTCTAAATAGATTCGACGCGCTCTACGGTTGGGAAGAACTGCTTGACGGTCCCCTCCACCCAGCCGTGCAAGGTGACCGGGGCCAGGCGGCAGCCCTCACAGGCTCCGGTCATGCGCACCTGCAATACGCCGGCCCGGTAGTTCACCATTTCGACCGCGCCGCCGTGATAGAGCTCAATATAGCTGGAGAGGGTGTCAACGAGCGCCCTGAGCCGGTCTTCTTCAGGGGCTTCATCCAGTTGAATGACGGGGAGGGCATCTTGTTCAGCCACTTTAAGTTCTCCTGTAAGTCGAAGTTGGGTTTCGACGCCGATTTGGAAAATCGGGTTACATTGTCGCCGCTCTATTGATTGAACCAGCGCGTGAGGCGATCGCTTCGAAAGTGTTCCTTCTCTTCGCGCAATTGGGGTGATGGTTGGTCCAGTCTGACAACCGGCGCGTTGCCGCCCAGGAAATCGGCGCTGATTTGAGCGACCTCGTCATTGCCAAGTTCCAGGTAGCAAACACCCTGCGCCGCAAAGGGCAGCACATCCCCCCGGCCCGTCTCCTGATAGACGATCTGGCTAACCACCACTCGGGCGGCGGCCTCGGCAAATGCGCCGGCCTTGGGAACGGCTTGAGCGCCCACCGGGACGTGGGTGACATCGCCCACTGCGTAAACGTCGGGAAAGCCGGTCCGAAGCGTGAAGGGGTCCACGGGGATCCACGAGCCGTTGCCCAGGGGCGATTCGCGTACCACCTCCGGCGGTTGATGTACCGGCACTCCCACAAACAGATCATAGGCCATTGTGCTGCCATCAGACAGTATGGCGACCTGGCGCGCCGGGTCAATGGCAGTGACCGTATGTTGCGTGTACAGCTCGATCTGCCGGTCGGCGAAGCGCCGGCGAAATTCCCCATCTGCCCCCGGCGCTACGGGCAAGGCGACCGGCGTCGGGATCAGCAACTTGATGTGTGCTCTGTCGCCAATCCCCCGGCGTGAAAAGTAATCCCGTAGCTGGAAGGCGGCCTCGTATGGGGCGGGCGGGCACTTGTATGGCTGACCAAGTATGCTCAGTAGGATGTCGCCGCCGGTGACGGCGCTGAGCACTCCGTGCAGTCGCTCCGCGCCGTCCAGGGTGTAAAATTCGTATCCTCCCTCGGCGAAACCCGGCGTCAGCTCCGGCGCTACTTCCGCTCCCAGGCAGACAATCAGGTAGTCGTAACTGAGTTCCTGCTCCGAGACGCGCACGCGCCTTCCCACCGGATCAATGCGTGAGATTTCGCCCCTGACAAAGCGTACGCCGTCTGCGGCGAGGTCGGTGTAGAATGCCTTAACCTGTTCAGCGCTATGCCGGCCCAACAAGACATCGAACTTCGAAAAGCCGATGATAAAGTGATCGCTGCGATCGACGAGCGTGATGGAGTAGGATGCCGGCAATTGCTCGCGGAGGCTGGTTGCAGCCTCGAGGCCGCCAAATCCGGCGCCCAGTATGAGAATGTGCTTGTTCATGATTGGAGCTTCCTTTGGTCCTTGGCGGACAGCATTGAACGCAGGGCGACGCCGGTGATAACCGCCATGAGCGCGAACGACAGCACGCCGAGGGCGATAAAGGCGGCAAAGTCCAATGATAGGTACGCCGGCGCGATCAGGATCGCCAGAAATGCCAACACACCACCCAGGCCGCAGGCAAGCGTCCAGCGAATGGGAAAGCTGATGCGACTGCGGAATCCCAGCGGTATGAGTAACAGCGCCACGCCCAGGGCAATCAGGCCAAGAAAAACGGCAAAGATGGTCATCAGGTAGCTTGCCGTCAGCCAACTGGCTTCTGCCTCGAAACTCTTCAAAAGTAGGCGTCTCCCGGCCACCCAGGCGAGACCAAGGATCAGAACGACCGGCGCGAGCGCAATGATTATGCTAACAAGACTCTCCTCAATGACCGCCGGAGCGCCGGCAATGGCGATCTGCAGCGTCCCACCCGCCAGTACTCCCAGGACAATCCAGCTTAACCAGAAACGAAATGAGAGCCGGGGCGTTTCGGCAACAGTCGGGGGAGGCTGAGCTAACGAATTGCTTTGGGAGTCCATGGCCGGCGATTATAGGATTGCCGGGGTTCCACGTCAAAGTCGCTGTGCTACGGAGATATGGGCGGGTGGAGGGCTTGTTGCACGGCATGTAACTTCAAGAATGCGACGCGTAGCGGTTCAGAGTCGGTATTGTCCGCGATGAAGTGGATATTGTCCTGAGCCTGTTGACGTAGTTCCGCCGCCCTGTGCTCATCGAGCTCCACGTCTGCCATTTGCACCAGAACCTGCCACAGCACGCGACGGCTTCCAATGGCGACTGCCAACTTATAGGCCTCCTTGAAGGAATGTTGCGCCCGGACTCGTTGGGCCAACGCAAGCTGCGAGCGACCCAGGAACAGCAAGGCATCCGCCACCAGAAAGCGCACTCCGAATGACGTGAAGGAGGAGATCATTTCCTGCAGCTCGTCAATTGCCTGACTGTAACGCCCGGCTTCAAAGGAGGCCCGGCCGCGCGCAAAGAGCGCCATAAAGTGTGCGGGCGAGAACGGCCCATCAAGCGTGATAAGGGAAGCGGCTTGCCTCACGTAATAGTCAGCTGCTGCCGCGTTGCCGGCTTCCGAGCCTTGCAACGATAGTATCGCCAGGTGCCAGGGCCTCATCACCCCCGGCATTTGATCCGCTCGCCTGACCGCCTCTTCGTAGTTCCTTGCGGACCAGGTTGGGTTGCCGAGTGCGCCGGCAATCCAGGAGATAATACCGTCGGCAAAGGCCAGCGGCACTGCCAGGCCGGGGCTGTCGCCGGTTTCGGTGCGCAGTGCCGCAAGTCTGCTGATCGCCGGTCCCGCCCGGCCTCGCTCCCAATTCACGAAACTGCCGATCAAGGCGCTGCTGATGATGCCCCACTCGTTGCCGATTGCGAGCGAGATCTGTCGCGCTTCCTCGCTGACCGCCAGAGCGCTGTCCAGGTCGCCCACAGCCAGGTATGGAATTGACGAGTTGCTCAGGTTATTGGCCAGCATCGGCCGATCATCCAGCGAGCGCCATATGTTGCATGCTTCCTCGAAGCTCCGTACGCCGCGAGTCCATTCACCGATGCCGCCATATGCCAGTCCAAGGTCCATCTGCGTTAAGGCCTGCTGTTCCGTGAGCCCGTCCTCACGGGCAATTGCCAACGAAGCTTCACCGCTACGTACAGCTTCTGCAGGATCGCTAAAGCCATACCAACGAACCAGCATTAAGTTCCAGTGAGCGCGAGATTCTTCGCCACGCTCATGAAGCCTCTGCGATAGTACCAGCGCCTGTTGAGCCACCTCCAACCCCCGGGTGAAGTTTGCCTGAGGGTTTACCGTAGAAAATATTGTGGCCAGCCGGTTCAACCCGAACAGCACCATCCGCTGATCGCCGCGCTTCCGCCCAACGGAGATAAGTTCTTCGTAAATGGCAATCGCTTCCGTATGGTCGCTGCGCAAGTCCAACGTTCTGCCCAGGCGAGTATAGAGGTGAAGTAAGGTCGTATTGTTGACATCCAGCTTTGCAGCCAGACCTAAAGCACTTCGGTAATGCGTGATCGCCTCAACGTTGGCATAAAGGCGAAAGGCAGTGTCGCCGGCAATCGTATGGTATTTAAGCGCAGAAGAATCTTCTCGCGCCTCGGAAAAGTGCTTCGCCAGCAGCGGAGCAAGCTCCTCTCGCCGATCAGCGAAGAGCTGTTCCAGGGCCAGGCCAACCCGGCGGTGATAAGCCCGGCGTTCGCCGCGCAGCAAGGTGCGATAGGCCGCTTCCTGCGTCAGGGCGTGGCGGAATAGGAACTCCCATTCCGGCAATCTGGATGCTTCATGAACCAAATCGGAAGCCTGCAAAGTGTCCAGATGCCGGTCCAACTCGCCGGCGTTCTCGCTGATAAGCGCCAGTACGCGATAGTAGAAATTACGGCCAATGACAGAGGCAAGTTGAAGCGTGCGCCTCGTATCCGCAGCCAGGCGATCAATGCGGGAGGCGAGCAGGGACTGCACATTTGCCGGCAGTTCCACCTCAGCAATTGCAGCCTCTGCCCGCCATACCAGGTTGTTTACTTCGATTGCCAGCAGTCCGCGATCTACCAATACCCTTACCAGCTCCTCCAGGTAGAAAGGATTGCCGTCAGAGCGATCCAGGATGGCCTGGTGAATCTTGTCGGGCACTCCGGCATTCTCCAGAAGTGAGCCGATCAGCGCGCTACCCTCTGCCGGCGTCAGCGGGTGGAGGTGCAACTCCTCATAGTCGTAACTTGGGTCCGACAGGATTCGTTTGTGCAACTGCCACATGGGGCTGTCGCGATCCGGCCTATACGAGAATAGGAAGAGGATGGGTTGCTCGTGGGCCAGATCCAGCAGCCGAAGAAAGACGTCCAGCGAAGCCGCATCAGTCCAGTGGGTATCTTCGAAGATCATCACGCTCGGCGAGTTGCGGTCAGTTCCCCGAACAAGCTCTCTGGTTGCCTCAATCAGCCGGCGCTGGAATGTATCCCCTGTGGGAGCCTTCCCACCGGCAACTTCCAGGCCGAGTAATGCGCTATAGACTTCCACTGCCTCTTCATGGTTAATGTGGGTTGATAACAGGGTATGCAGCTTACCTCGGGCAATCTCGACCGGGTCGTCCGGCGAAATTTCTACCAAAGCCTGTATCAGCGACTGCAGCGAGGCGTAGGGCCGGTCGGCGCTGTAGGAGGAGGAGGCAAGCATCCGCCAGCGCGAATCGCTCCCACTCTCAGCTTGCGCGGCGCGCCACGACAGTTCCAACTCACTAAGCAGGCGGCTCTTCCCCAGGCCGGCCTCGCCGACTAACGATACAATCCGTCCCCGCGCGCCGGACAGGATCTCGGCAGTAATTTGCTTCAATCGCGCAAGCTCGGCGCGGCGACCGATCATCGGCACGGCGATGCCGGCTATTCCCCGACTTGGCGTCGCGTGTACTTTGCGCCCCAGCACTTGGTAGGTAAGCACCGGCTCGACAACTCCCTTCATCGGAACTCGCCCAAGTTCCCGCACTAGAAAGTGATGTCTCACCATCCGGTGAGTCGCCTCGGCGATCTGGAGCGTACCGGGTGCGGCTGTCTGCTCCATACGCGCAGCCAGGTTGGCCGCGTCTCCCAGCGCCGTGTATTCAGATGCCGTTTCTGTGCCCACCGAGCCGACCACTGCCAGGCCGGTGTTGATACCCACACGCACGTCAATTGATAGGCCGTACTCCTGAAGCAAGCTGTCGCGAAACTCAGCCACCCGCCGCAAAATCTCCATTCCGGCCATCACTGCACGCACCGGATCATCCTCGTGCGCGACCGGCGCACCAAAGAAAGCCAAGATGCCGTCGCCCATCAGCCGGGCGACTATGCCTCCGAAGCGCTCAACCGGCTCAGTCAAGTGCCGGAAGACGCGGTTCATGATGGCTGCCCACTCTTCGGGATCTAGACGGGAGGCCAGCGCGGTAGAGCCGGTAACGTCGCTAAACAGAATTGTGACGATACGTCGTTCGCCGGCCACCGACGGTAAGAATGCGGCCCTTCTTTCCAGTCGCGCCAGCTTCTCGCGCAGGGGCGACAGGGCAGCGTCAACCACCGCATCTCCGAGGATGGAGCGTTGCGTTTCCAGGTGGTTGATCGCTTGTTCGAGCTGCCGGTACTCCTGGTCGGAATCTGTTTCAGACATCGGGTTATGCCGGGTGGCTAGCTAGGATGCGGAAATAATAACAGAACAGAACACGAGTGGCAGCCTCCGCTTCGCCAGCCGGCTTCTCCGTCCCGCATGCTGTCCGCTAAACTCATGGCGAATACCGGCCCTCATCTGGTACAATTTGCCCCATGGCGCTCTAAGCGTCTCATGGCCCGGCATTCCCGCCTGGGCCGGTTAACGGCACTGACATGAGGAAGACATGACTACTGATCAACTGGCGTCTCTGGCCGAAGTGCGGCGCGCTGACCGCGCGGTCAATGATGACGATTGGATACGCGAATTCCTCCATCGCGCACCCATGGGCTATCTGGCAACCATGCACGATGGATGGCCCATTATCAACAGCAATCTTTTCGTCTACGATGAACCGCAGGGCGTGATCTACATGCACACGGCCAGAAAAGGGCGTACTCGCGAAAACGTCGAGACGGATGGTCGAGTTTGCTTTACGGTCTCCGAGATGGGCCGGCTGCTGCCGGCAGATGAGGCGCTGGAGTTCAGTGTGGAGTATGGCAGCGTGGTCGTCTTTGGCCGGGCCGAGGTGATTGACGATCAGTCGAAAGCAACCCGTGCGCTACAACTTTTGCTGGACAAGTACTTTCCGCACTTGCAAGCCGGCGCTGATTACCGGCCGCCGGTGCCGGAGGAACTCAAACGCACCAGCGTCTATGAGGTTCGCATCGAGGCCTGGAGCGGCAAGCGCAAGTCAGTTGCCGCCGATTTCCCGGGCGCGTTCATTTTTGGCGCCCATGACTGATGTTTGACAGCGTCAGATATGCCCGTTTGGATGACAGTCCCATCGGTCACATCTGGGCTGCTATTTCGCCAACAGGGTTGGTGGCGGTGCGCATCGGCGGCGGCGAAGGTACGTTTATGCAGGACCTGAGCAGGCAAAATGGTACGCCCGTCCATCGCCCAGACGCACTGCGGCCGGCGCTGGCCCAATTGGCAGAATATCTGCTTGGCGAGCGCAGAGTTTTCGAACTGACGATTGACGACTCTGTCCTGACTGATTTTCAGCGCTCGGCGCTTGGTCTGGTACGGGCCATTCCGTACGGAGAGGTGCGCACCTACGGGGATATTGCCGTCCAACTCGGCAAGCCGGGCGCATCCCGCGCCGTTGGTCGCGCCAACGCCACGAATCCGATCCCCCTGGTCATCCCCTGCCATCGGGTGATCGGTAGCGACGGCAAAATGCACGGCTATGGCGGCGGTACCGGCGTGGCCACAAAGGTCTGGCTATTGCAGCACGAGGGCAGTTTGTTGGTCTAAACGATTGGCCGGCCAGTCACCGGTGACACTAATCTCGGGTACGGATCAAAGTTGACAATTGAAACGATCCTGCAATTTGCTCGCCCGGTCATTGAAAACATAGAACGGGTGATTATCGGCAAGCGCGACGTGGTCGAATTGCTGCTGGTAGCGCTGCTTTGCGAAGGGCATGTGCTGCTGGAGGATGTGCCGGGGGTGGGCAAGACAATGCTGGCGCGGGCGCTGGCAACGTCGCTGGGGGTAGCGACGCGCCGGCTGCAGTGCACGCCGGATCTCCTGCCGAGCGACGTTACCGGCGTCTCGGTCTTCAACCAGCGGACCCGAGAGTTCGAGTTCCTCCCGGGCCCTGCCTTCACCAATATCCTGCTGGCGGACGAGATAAACCGGGCCACGCCGCGCACACAGTCCGCCTTGCTGGAATGTATGGGCGAGGCGCAGATCACGGTGGATGGGGTCACCCATCCGCTGGTCCGGCCCTTTTTCGTCATTGCCACACAGAATCCGATTGAATATGAGGGCACCTTTCCCCTGCCCGAAGCACAGCTCGACCGCTTCTTCATGAAGCTGAGCCTGGGTTACCTCGACGCCGAAATGGAGAATCAACTGCTGCGAAATCTTGGCCGGGAGCACCCAATAGATAGTTTGCAGCAGGTTGTTGATGGACATGAGCTAGGGGAGCTAAGCCGGCTTGTATGGGACGTACACGTTGATGACACGGTGCGCGAATATGTCGTCCGGCTGGTGGCGGCAACGCGCAGCCACCGAGATTTGCAGCTTGGGGCCAGCCCTCGGGGAAGTCTGGCGCTCTACCGCGGAGCGCAGGCTTACGCTGCTCTGCAACGCCGGGATTTTGTGCTGCCGGATGATGTCAAGCGGCTGGCGGTTTATGTGCTGGGGCATCGCTGTCTGATTCAGCCGGAGAGCGCGCTGCGCGGCGTGCGGGTTACGGCGGTAATTGAGCAACTAATTCGCGAGACCGAATTGGACATCGGTGAGCTTTAGCAGCCGCGATGGGTGACCTGGGCATCTTTATCCTCTTTCTGCTCGCGGTCGCCATTCTGTTAGGCGTCGACTTCATTTTCTACGTGGTCTATGTAGTTGGCGGCGTATACGCCATCTCCCTTTGGTATGTGCCTTGGGCAAGCGAAAGGTTGAAGGCTACGCGCAGGCTGAATGACCACGCCTTCCTTGGCGAAAACGTCACCGTTCATGTGGATGTCGAGAATCGTAGCCGGCTACCCGTACCCTGGCTGCAATTGTCTGAGAGCGTGCCGGTGCGACTGAAGCAATCTGAAGCGCCTCGCTTTGCCTTCTCACTGGGCGGACGGCAATCTAAGAGCTTCACTTACACGATTCGCGCCAACCGGCGCGGATATTACCGCGTCGGTCCGCTGCAAATGACCAGCGGTGACTTCTTTGGCTTCAAGGAGAGCGTCAGCTATGCCGGCGCTGCTTACCTGACCGTCTATCCACGAATCACTCCGTTGTCGGGGCTGGCGCTCCGCTCACGACTGCCATTTGGGACGATCGCCAGCCGGCAACGGTTGTTTGAAGACCCGGCTCGACCGACGGGAGTGCGAGATTATCACGCCGGAGATTCGCTGCGCCAGATCAACTGGAAGGTCAGCGCTCACGCCAGCAGCCGGGTGGATGCCCTGATGGTCAGAACGGTCGAACCTACCATCTCGTTGGAGTCGTCAGTGCTGCTAAACCTGACTCGCGATGATTACGCCCGGCGCAGCATGCACGAAGTGAGCGAGTGGGCGATCGAGGTGGCTGCCTCGTTAGTCGCGCATCTGGTGGAACTACGTCAGGCCGTGGGTTTTTATGCCAACGGCGATGATCCTTTCCGGGAAAAGGAGCAACCCAGCATTGAGGCGATGCTGTTTGACAAAGAGACGGGCCGGCTGCGCCGCGATCCCCGGGACGAGGCCGCCGGAGAGGACCAGTCCTTGACCACGATCCGGCCCCGAGCGGGCCGGCTGCATTTGATGCGCATCCTGGAGGTCCTGGCGCGTCTGGAACTGGGCGAGCGAACTGCATTTCCTGATTGGGCGCTCTCGGTCACGCGCGGGTTGGGTTGGGGCACGACCATTCTGGTGGTCAGCCCAGTCGCGGGCGAAGCCCTTTGCGCCGCGCTCTACCAGATGGTGCGTTCCGGCTTTAATCCGATCCTGAT
>CAYVQP010000007.1:89883-95120 GCA_964452775.1 uncultured Ardenticatenaceae bacterium
CCGATTTGTTTCCTGGTCGCCCTGGAAGGGATCATGACCACCCGCTGGCTAAGCAGCGACGCTCGCCGCGGCACGAACCGGCTGCACTACCGCCTGGCAGAATGGGCGTTCATACTTCTCTTCCTGCGCCTGACAACTTGGGTCGCCGCTGAGGGTCTCCCCGACCTTGTTACGATGCGGGGGTACATCTTCTCCCCGCTGACCTTCTTCGACTTGCGATTCGTTGTGCTGGCGGTGGTCGCGTTCTTCGCCTGGGAGCGGGCATTGACGCTGAGCAACCTGATTTCGCAGATTTCCCTGAATGAGGCGGAGCTGCATTATTATTCGCTCCCGGCTCAAGAGCGGGCCGCGCAGAGTAGTGACAGGCCGGTTGATGCTGGTCGCCAGGCGCACTTCGCGAGCTTGATGAACAACTGGCTGGCCGGCGCCGTTGTGCTGATTATTTGCGCCGCGGTCTCTACGGTGCGGATTCCAACCAGCGCCCTGGAGGAGGCTATAGATCTGCGCTCAATCACCCGTCTTGGCCTGCAGCCCGGCGTCATGCTGAGCATTGTGGTCTACTTCCTGGCGGGCCTATGGCTCATTGCCCGGCAGCGCATGATCATTCTCCGCTCACGCTGGATTATTGGCGGCGTCCGGGTGCAGACCGGCTTTGAACGTATCTGGTATGGGGCCAGTCTGCTGATCCTGCTGGGCATCGCGATGATCGCCGGACTCTTACCAATTGGATCGACGACCTTGCTGGCCACGATCATGGCGGCCCTTGCCGGCGCCGTTATCTTTGTTTCCAGCTTGATCATTGCCCTGTTCTCCGGCCTCGTTTATCTGCTGCTCAATTTGCTTGGCCTGGCGGAGGAGCCGGCTCCAGCAACAGCCATGCCGGCGATGCCCGTCCCAACTCCGACTCCTGTCGCCCAGCCGGCCGAGTTGAGCGAGACGGCGGCGTTCGTTCTTGGCTCCACCTTCTGGCTGGTGGTCGGGGCAGTGGTGCTGGTTGCCGTGCTATTCTATCTGCGCGGGCGCGGCAAATTGCCCGGCCGGCAGACGCTCCGTCTCTGGTGGGATCGTGCGCGTGCCTGGCTGGGCCACATCTGCCGGCGCCTGGGAAGGCAAGCGACCGCTGCCGGAGTGGCGATCAGAGCGCGCGTGAGCAGGCGGGAGAAGAGCGCCGGCCAAACGCCTGCTTCCCCCCGATTTGTCCGCTTGAACGCACTCCAGGCCCGCGAACAGATCCTCTACTTCTATCTATCCACTGCGCGGCGAGCGGCCGAGCAAGGTCTGGCTCGCAAGAAGCACGCCACTCCACTCGAATACGCCGGCGAGTTGAAGGAGGGCTGGCCGGAGGTCGAAGCGGAAATTGACGAGTTGACCAACGCTTTTCTTCAAGCTCGGTATAGCGCTGCGCCAATTAGCGAGCACGAGACATCGCCGGCGCGCCTCAGCTGGAAGAGGGTGCGCGCAACGATCAAGAGACGTAGGCGGTAGCGGCTCATTGCTGTTAGAATCGCATCCCGCCGGTAACTGAAACACCCAAGCCGACAAAGGAGAGAATCATGTCCAAGCGACGCTTCATTATTGACACCGATACGGCCTCGGACGATGCAGTGGCGATCCTGATGGCGCTGCAATGGCCGGATGTACAGGTGGATGCCATCACCGTGGTATTCGGTAACGTGCCTGTCGAGCAGGGGAGCATCAATGCCCGTTACACGGTGGAGCTTTGCGGGAAGGACACGCCGGTATATAACGGCGCCGCGCGCGGATTGCTGCGGGATCCGACTTTTGCGCACTGGTTCCACGGGCCGGACGGCATGGGCAATATGCAGTATCCCAGCCCGAAGTTGCCGGCCGCGAACGGCCATGCCGTAGATGAATTGGTGCGGCGATTCGGCGAAGCTCCCGGCGAGATCTCGTTGATCGTGCTCGGGCCGCTAACCAACATCGCGCTGGCCGTTATGCGTGAACCGCGCCTGGCGCAGTGGGTCAAGCAATGTTATGTGATGGGTGGCAACGCCTGCACCGTTGGAAATGTCACACCGGCAGCTGAATTCAACATCTGGTGTGACCCCGAAGCGGCGCAAATTGTCTTCCATTCCGGCATGAAGCTCCTGATGGTCGGCTGGGAACATTGCCGGGGAGCAGCGAACTTTCTTGAGGCGGAACGAGAGATGATTTACAACTTCGGCACGGAGTTGGCCCGATTTGCCATTGATTGCAATCGGACGGCCACGCAGGCCAATCAAGAGCTGTTTGGCGAGCCCGGCTTACCATTTCCCGATCCGATCACCGTGGCAATTGCGCTGGATCCAGCCGTTTGCACGAAGCGCAGCATGCACTACGTTGACGTCTCAATTGCCGAGCAGACGCGCGGCATGACTATCGTCGATCAACTGGGCGTTACCAAGAAGCCAGCCAACATCGAGGTCTGCTGGGAGATTGACATCCCGCTCTGGAAGGAAACGCTGTTCAAGACGATCCGCTAAGCCCTAACGAGAACTCCCGCAGGTCTAACTGAGTACGCTGGTCTTGTGATGCACCGGGTGAAGACCTACGGGGTTTAATGTCTATTTCGCGAGAAGGCCACTAAATTTTGTCGAGCGCCTGGTCAAAATCGTTGATCAGGTCGCCGAGATCTTCCAGGCCGGCGGAGATGCGGATCATGCCGTCGCTGATATTCATCTGCGCGCGCTGCTCGGCAGGGATGTCCAGGAAGGCCATCGTCGCCGGGATTTGCGTTGTGGTGCGCACGCCGCCCAGGCTGGCGGCGAAGGTTCCCAGTTTCAGGCTGTCCAGCGTCCTGACGGCAGCGGGGCCGTCCGTAACCTCAAAACTAAGCATGGCTCCAAAGTCCGGCATCTGCTCACAGGCTATCTTATGCTGCGGGTGCGAAGGTAGACCAGGGTACCAGACCCGGCGCACCTTGGGGTGAGCTTCCAGGCGCCGGGCCAGCCCGGCCGCGTTCCGGCATTGCCTCTCCACGCGCACGTGCAAAGTCTGGATGCCCCGCAGCAGCAGCCAGGCGTTGAACGGCGAAAGCGGCGCTCCCCACTTAACCATCGTGTTCCAACGAATCTGCTCCAGAAAGTCAGGGGGCAGCAGGCGGGAGCGCATGCAGATCACGCCGCCAATGGCGTCATTGTGCCCGCCGATGAACTTGGAGGCGCTTTCCAGGACCAGGTCCACGCCCCACTCCAGCGGTCGCATCACGTATGGACTGGCAAAGGTATTGTCACAGATGACGACGATGTTGCGTGCGTGGGCCATCTCGATCAGGGGCGGCAGGGCGGCGACCTTCATAGTGGGATTGGCAATGGTCTCCAGGTATAGCACCTTCGTGTTCTCTCGAAACGCGGCCGCGACTGCCTCCGGATTCGCCGTGTCCACGAAGGTCGTGCTGATCCCGTAGTCTGTCAGGCGATGGTCCAACAGCTCATGGGTGGAGCTGTAGGTCGTCCAGTCACAGACGATGTGGTCGCCGCTCCTCAGCAGACCGAAGAGGGCGACGGCTACTGCGCCCATGCCGGAAGCAGTCGCCAGGCAGGCATCTGCGCCCTCGATCAAGGCCATCTGTTCCTCGAACAGATACTCCGACGGATTGCCGCAGCGACCGTAAATGTTGACCGCCTTGCGTTCGCCCTCGACAACCCGCTGATAGCTATCCGCGTCGTATTGGAAGCTGGAGGACATGAAGATTGGAGCGCTGATGCTCATTGTCTCTTCGTCCGGCGGGTAGTAGACAGCCTTGCTGTCAAAGGCCAACCTAGCTCTTTCTTCGGGGGTCATGTTCCTATTCCTCTGTCGCTAGAGCGTTCGTGCCGGCTCGGCATGCGGCCAGTTCCAGGCCGGCTATGCCCCCGGACGGATTCGAACCATCATTTATCGCTTAGGAGACGACCGTTCTGTCCATTGAACTACGAGGGCAATGGCGGAAATTATAGCAGCAAGCCAGGGTGGCTGCTAACCGCAGGAAGCTTAACAAAGTCTGAACAATGTTTGCACGTAAACTTCACTTATCCATCATAGAATGCATACTACCGGCGAAGACCGGTGAATGACGTTTAAGAAAACGACCTTTGAAGAGGATTAACTGGAATGAGTAAAGTTCTTATCCTGATGTTGTTGGCTACAATGATCCTGGCGGGGTGCAGTCTCCTGCAGGGGCCGGAGGAGGCCAGCGGCCCGATTGAGGCCGTGGCAATAGAAGACACGTCCGCATCCGGCGAAGCTGTGCGCTTTCAAATTGTGCCCGGCGAGTCCGCTGTGCGTTTTGAACTGGACGAGGTTCTGCGGGGTCAACCCAATACGGTAGTTGGCGCCACCGACCAGGTCGCCGGCGAAATGCTGCTGGACCTGAATGCGCCCGCTTCGGTGCAGGTGGGCACAATCCAGATCAATGCCCGGGCGCTTCAAACGGACAGCAACATGCGCGACGGGCAAATTGAGAACCGCATCCTGGAGACCGGCGCGTACGAGTTCATCACCTTTACCCCGACTTCTGTTACCGGCGTGCCTGAGAGTGTAAGCGTGGGTGACGAGGTGACCTTTTCAATTGCCGGGGATCTAACCATTCGCGACATAACCAAACCTGTCACCTTTTCGGTGGTTGCGGTCCTGCAGTCGGAAGATGAGATCACCGGCACAGCCAGCGCTGTGATCCAGCGGGCCGACTATGACTTGCAGATCCCTAACGTACCCAGTGTGGCTGAAGTAGAGGACGAGGTCGAGCTTTATATTGACTTTGTGGCCAGGCCCAGCGGCTAAATTAGTTTTTCGCGAGCCTTGGCGCTCAGGTAGTCCATACTCCAGACCATGAATACGATAGCCCAGATAGCGGCCCCGGCGGCGGCATACTGATTCAGGCCGACCCAAATACGGAATTGTTGGCCGATGCCGCCGCCGCCCACGAAGCCGATTACGGTGGACATGCGGATGTTTATGTCCCACTGGTATAGGATGAACGCCAGGAAGGGCGGCACTAGCTGGGGGACAATGGCGAACATGAGCGACTGAAGGCGGTTTGCTCCAGTGGAGCTAATCGCCTCTACCGGGCCATTGTCGATCTCCTCAATTGACTCGGAGAACAGCTTGCCAAGATTGGGGATGTTGTTCAGGGCCAGCGCCAGTACCCCGGCGAATGGTCCTGCGCCCACCCAGGCGGCGGCCACCAGCACCAGGATCAATGGTTCGATGGAGCGAGTCACGTTGAATGTGGTTCGCATGGCGTAGTAAATCGTGCG
>CAYVQP010000007.1:95220-98362 GCA_964452775.1 uncultured Ardenticatenaceae bacterium
TCCACGCCGCTGATGGTTATCGGGTCGCCCACAGCGCCACATTCGATGGACAATTGCACTTGCGGATCGAAGGGGGGCAGCGGTTCGACCGAACCGCACGGCACCGGTAACGGAGCGCTGTAAGCGATAGTGCGCGTTGGCCGGTCAAAAAGGTCCGGGATCGCGAAGTCGCGCGCCATGCGCAGGCCATCCGGCGCTCCGGTGACTAACTCTTCCAGATCAACCCGAGCGACCTGCCAAGACCAGGCGAAGACCAGAAAGAAGCTAACGATCAGCGCGATGCGTATCACTGCTCTGGTGAATGGACCCCCTCGACTGATGATCGGCCTGCCCTCAATGATTCGCTCGCGCAGCCAGCCGGAAATGTAGTCAAGAGTCGCGACCACGATGATTATGGCGATAATCGCCGTCGCCATGGCGGAGAAGCGGTTCAGGCGCACCCATTGGATGACCAGGAAGCCCAGCCCGGCGTCGCTGACCAGACCGATTACGGTGGAGAGCCGGACGTTGATGTCAAACCGATAGAGGGTGAATGAGGTAAAGGTCGGCAGAATCTGGGGCAGGACAGCATAAACTACCATCTGCGCCCAGTTAGCGCCGGCCGTTCTGACGGCCTCGATTGGGCCGGGGTCAATGCTTTCGATCGCTTCTGAGTATAGTTTGCCCAAGGCGGCGACCGTGTGCAGCCAGAGGGCCAGGGTGCCGGCAAAGGGTCCAAGCCCGACCCAAACGGCAAAGATGATTGCCCATATCAGGGTCTCGATGGAACGCAGCACATTGAGGATGCCCCGCACGACGGTATAAATCCCCAATGTCAGCCGGTTGGCGCCCATCAAATTGCGGGCAGCTAAAAAGCTGACCGGCACCGCAAACACCACACCCATGACGGTGGCCAAAAACGCCAGGGCAATGGTCTCGCCGATCTTCTCCAGGACCAGCGACAACGTTTGAGTGGGTTGCAATCCGCCGGTAGGAATCCCTTGTTCAGCGCGGATGGCGTGGGTGAGGGTCTGTCCCGGTTCCGGCTGGGCCGTCAATGGGACAGCCTGCGGCACACGCAACTCCGCCTGAAAGCTACCATTCTCATCCGTCTGGAACACGACCGGCTGGCCGTCCAGCGTGGCAAGCTGCACATCGCCAATGGGGTTTATCCACCAGACCCTGCCCTCAAAGTTGGGTTCAAAACCCTCACCCGAGAACTGGAGCAAATCGCCTACTTCAGCGCAGGGGACAGCGGTGGTAACGCTGGGATTGGCGGTGGCTTCTCTGTTGGGAGGGGGAAGGGCATCGACGCAGGGGATTTGTATGGGAGCGATACCGGTTAATGGTTCGGTGGGGTACTCAAATAGATCGGGATCAAAGAGCGCCCGGACAAACGGAGCCATCGCCGGAAAACCGGTAACCAGGCGGGCTGGTCTGAACTCAGTGACAACCGCACTAATCCCGTACAGGATGAGTCCGACCAGGAGCAGCGCGGTCCCCCAGCCGGGTTGCTTGCCCTTGCCCAATAGATACGCGTCGCGCACATTCCAGAGAAGTAGCAAGAGAAGCGGCGCGAGCAGCACCAGGACGCCGCTCCAGAGCACCAGCCCACCCAGAATAATGAAGGCGAGGAAAATCGTTACGCCGCGAGAATACTGCCCAAGCGCTACCTGGCCGCCGCCGGGCACAAAGAGCGATAGCAGAGCGGGTGGCCAACCGCTCCTGAAACGCGGCTTGTGGTCGGACTCCATATCAGCCGGTCACTGACACCATTTCCGCTTCTTCGCCATAGACTTCCTTAAACCTCTCAGGGGTCAATTCGGTGGGCAATCCGTCGAATACAAGCTCACCGGCTTTCAGTCCGACTACTCGCGTAGCGTAGCGATGGACCAGGTCAAGGAAGTGCAGGCTGCAAAGAACCGTTATGCCATCCTGTTGGTTAAGCAGTTCAAGATAGCGCAAGATTGAATGGGCCAGTACCGGATCCAGGCTGGCAACCGGCTCGTCTGCCAGCATTAGCCGGGGTTCCTGCATTAGGGCCCGGGCAATACCGACACGTTGTTGCTGGCCGCCGGACAGCTGGTCGGCGCGGCTATCCGCCTTTTCGGCGATGCCAACACGCTCCATGGCGCTGATAGCGCGCGCTTTGTCATCCGACGAGAAGCGGCCAAACAGGCTCCAGAACGGGTGGGCATAACCCAACCTGCCCGAAAGCACGTTGGTGCGCACGCTACTGCGCTTCACAAGGTTGAAGTGCTGGAAAATCATCCCAATCTGGCGGCGGATCTGTCGAAGGTCGGATCCTTCAGCCTGGGTGACATCAACCCCATCCCAGGTAACACTTCCTGATGTTGGTTCGATGAGCCGGTTGATGCACCTTAAGAGCGTGGACTTGCCGGATCCGGACAGCCCAATCACCACCAGGAACTCCCCTTCCTCAACCTCAAAGGAGACATCCTTGAGGGCAACGGTGCCGTTTGGAAAGACTTTGGTCAGGTTTTCGATTTTCAGCACGCGGTTTCCCCAAGGGCTTGGGTGCGAGCGCCCACTTCCGACCCGGATGAGACGCTCGACCAGTCACTTTCGATGCTGCAGATTGTGAGGTCAGCCTGGAAGCTGACAGGCTTAGCCGCTGGAGACTATCGCAGCAGCCGGTTGGATGGATGTGACGATTGAGTGAGGCCAGGGAGGAGGACGGGCGCCAGGTATTAGCTCCGGCGGCCGTCCTCCTACAGGCGCTCGTCTTACTGAGCCAATTCTTCAATGTTGATGCCGGCGCGGCTGAGGTCGGCGCGGAAGGCATCATAGAATGAGTCATCGGACGCTTGCAAGCTGTCGATGCTGTATAGGGTGTTCAGGGCCGCTTTCCCATCTTCGCTGGCTGCAATCGCCAACAACGCGGCGACAATCTTATCGCGCACGTCAGCCGGGAAATCCTTGGTGAAGGCAACGCTGTCGTTTGGAATATCAGACGTAGTAGCCAGCACAACTACCTTCTCATTCACATCAGGCAGGTCTTCTTCGACAGAGCTGCGGGCGTCTACGAAGGTGGCGCCAGCGTCGCAGTCGCCATTATATACCTGCGTGATGACGTTGTTGTGTGATCCGGCTTCAATCGTCTGGCTGAACATGGTGTCAGGATCCAGGCCGTTGGCAGCCA
>CAYVQP010000008.1:0-38065 GCA_964452775.1 uncultured Ardenticatenaceae bacterium
GCAGGCTGATCATCGTGTCCCGGCCCCAATCGCTGAACCAGGGGTAGCCGGCGATCACCGTGCGCCCGTCGGGGTCACTCGGCGCGGCACGGCGGACAATGAATTGGTCCGCCGCCAGGATTAATTGCGCCGGGCTATCTGCCGGCGCCAGCGCCAACAGTTGGCGCTCGTAAGCGCGGCGCAGCTCATACGCGGCGTCGCCGTCCAGTTCGGGGGTCGCCTCGGTGCTGGCGACGATGGTCAGGGAGTCGCCCGGATTCAGCGTCGCGCCGAAAACGCCGGCGCGGATGTGGTCCTCTACCACGTCATTCTGGCCGCGAAACTCCTCTACGCTGAGGAAATAATCCTCATACCAGGTGAGTTCCGGGTAGAAGGTTCCCTGAGCGCTCAGCAGATAAAGCGGCGCAGCCCCCTCGAAGGCGGTTATCCGCGCCCCGCCGGGGAATGGTTGTACCGCCGTCTTCCAGTCACCCATGATGGTTGTGCTGTGGTAGTCGCGGTGATCGACGATGGCTTTCGCGTATATTTCCAGCGGCCCACTTCCCCGGCGATAGGTGTAATGGACGTAGGTGGTGTTCTCGCCCGGGCGCATCCAGACGCGCTTCTCCAGCAAGGCGTCGGCGAAGGCGTAGGTCCATACCGGCGTCGTCCCTTCCAGATGGAAGCGTTCGAGATAGAGCAAGCCTTCGCGCTCCACCGTCCCGTCCGCCCACCGATTGACGAAGAGGTCGTGACGTTGACCGGAGTGCTGCGCTGCCGGCAGCGCTACGTCTTCATCCAGTTTGGCAAGTAAGAGCGTGCGCCCAACCGGCGGCTTCAAGGCGGCTACCAGCAGACCATGATAACGGCGGGTGAGCATGCCGGAAATCGTGCCCATCGCGAAGCCGCCGATGCCGTTGGTGACCAGCCATTCACGCCCTTCTGCGGTAGCCGGATGGCTGCACACCTCCCGCCCAAACGCAATCACGGCCGTCTCCTTTGCGAACGGGTCGCCAATGATGGCGGTTGCCAACTTCGGTCCCTCATTCCGCCGACTTGCGGCATGCGGGAGAAGTTGGCAACCATTCACTCGAGTTAGTTGCTACTAACAGCCGTCTATTACGGCGCCTGCCGGCCCGAGCAACAATATGTATTCGCCGGCCTGACCGGCAAAGCCGGCCACCTCAACGATTACGGCATACGGCGCGTCGCCCGCGGAGAGGCCGTCAAAGACAATGACTTCCGGCTCGCCGGGGAAGCCGTTGTCTACGTCAAAATCAAGTAACTTGTCGCCGTCGGGGCCGCTCAGATTCATGACAACATCAAATTCCTCGCTGGGGATGACCACCGCGATAAGCGATTCGCCGGCGGGAACACAGACGCGGGTACCCGACGAGCTGCCTTCGATGACAAAGCCCTCGAAGCGCGCTTCATCGGCGGTGTCGAGCATGTAGATGTCATAGTCGCCGGCGGAGGAGAAGTAGGGCCGCACGCGCAGGATGTACTCGCCGTCCGCTTCCGGCGTAAAGACCGCCGCCTCCGATTCATCAGAGAGATTATCATCAACATAAAGTAGCTGGTCGTCCGGAGCACCGGCCGCGTAGACTTCCAGCACGACATCAAACTCCTCAGCGTCGGGATCAACAACGAAAATGGCCGTCTCGCCGGTCACGCCCTGGAAGGAATAGTCCTGGAACGTGTCATCGGGGATGACCTGGGCCAGGGCATCGCCGGGAACGATGGGCGCCACTTCGCCGGCCGGCTCCGTATCGCCGGTCGGAAAGTCGTCAATCGGAAGCTCAGCCGTCGGCTGCCCGACTTCCACGCTGTTCACGATGGCTTCCAGATCCGGCAGGAAATCCTGGTCCGTATCTGATGGGGTGATGGCCATCACCAGCGCCACCCGATCTTCGTTGGTAATGATCGCCACGACACCTTCGAGCGGCGTGCCGTCATCCGCTGCGCCGGCGACATGGGCAACCGCAGCCGGCTGGCCCTGAATCTCGGTCGCGTCGGGACCTTCCACGATCGCCATATCCCCCATGTCCACATCAGCGAGCGAGGCCACCAGGACCTCTTCCGGCGTGCCCTGGGGCATATCCTCAGCGGCGCTGCCAACGATCACAACGATAGCGCCCTCGTCCAGGGTCGTTACCTCGTCCAGCAACTCTTCCTCAGTAGCAATGATCAGGAACAGATCGTCCTGCACGATCCAGTCCGACGGGTACTCTACAGTAACGCCATTGAATTCGCTCACATAGGTGGTCAGACTGCCGTCTCCTGGCGGAGCGGCTTCAGTCGCCACAGCTTCAGTTGGCGAGGCCTCAGTCGCTGCGGCTTCAGTCGGCGGCGCTTCGGTCGGTGGGGCTTCGGTCGGCGCGATAGTGGCGGTCGCTTCCGGCGGAGCAGTTGCCGGGAGCGCGGTGGCCGGGATCGGCGTCGCCGTAGGATCCGGCGAGAACAGCCCACAGGCCAGGGCCGGCAAACACAGGAGGATCATCAACAGTAAGGCAATCTTCCGTGAGGTCATTTTATCTTTCCTTCTACTCTAGGATTCTATCCAGGGTTCTGCCAACATTTGGTTGACACAATTGCAAGTGTAGCAGAACTGCGCCATTTCCGGCATCTGTCTCCATTACCCGCCGGCAAAGCCGCGCGCCTGCCAGGCCATATAGAGGGCCAGCGAAGCCGCCACCGCCGCGTTGAGCGATTCTACCCGGCCACGCATGGGCAATTGCAGCAGGAAGTCGCACGACTCGCGCACCAGCCGGCGCAGCCCTTCGCCCTCGTGCCCGACGACCAGGGCCAATGGGCGGTTGAGGTCAATGCCCGCCGGCTGGACGGCGTCCGGGGCAATGTCCAGCCCGGCAATCCAGACATCCTGCGCCTTTAGCCGGCGCATGGTCTCCACCAGGTTGGCGACCCGGCCAATGAGCAGGTGCTCGCACGCGCCGGCCGAGAAGCTGACAATATGCGGGGTGATCTCCGGCGCGCGGCGCTCCTGCATGATCACGCCGTGCACACCGCAGGCTTCCGCCGTACGCAACAACATGCCGATATTTTGCGGTCCGTGCAGCAGGTCCAGCAGCAGGAACAATGGCGGCTCGCCCTGCTTCCGGGCCAGAGCGAACATCTCGCTTAATTCGGCGTAGGGATAGCCGCCGGCCTCCAACACAGCGCCCTGATGGCTGCTGTCTGCGGCCAATTTGGAGAGTTGCGATTTGTCAGCGTATTGTACCGGCACCGCGCGCGCCGCCGCCGCCGATATCAGTGGTTGGGCGGATTTGGCGGGCAGATCTCGCTGCAGATGCAGGATGTGTAGGGTACGCCGGCTGCCATGCAGCGCCTCCCACACGGCGTTGCGGCGAAAGAGAAATTCTCGCAATCGTTACTTTCCACGCTGGAGAACAGAGGCTCGCAGCCGGTCGGGTTGAAATCAGTTGCCCTTCCAGGTCGTGCCGTCCGGCCGATCCTCAAGGGTAATGCCCAGTTCAGCCAACGCCATCCGAATCCTGTCCGCGGTGACCCAGTCTCGCGAACTGCGTGCAGCGGCCCGCAGGTCAATTAGCAGGCGCATCAGCCCGTCTTCGCGCTCGCCGCTGCCGGCGTTGCCGCGGCCGGCTTCGCTCGTGGGGATGATGCCCAACACGTCGCCGCCCAGCCGCTGGTAGACGCTATCAATAGCCGCCAGCGCGCCGGCGTTGAGCGGAGTTGTATCGTTGAGCAGGCTGTTCACCTGCCGGGTCAGATCTTGCAAAACTGCCAGGCCGGCCGGGGTGCTGAAATCGTCGCACATGCGGGCGATAAACTGCGCCTCATACTCGGCCAGCATGGCGGACAGCTCCGGGCCGGCCTCACCAGCGGCTGCGGTGCGCTGCTGTTCGCGGGTAAGCCGGACCGCGCCCCAGATTCGCTCCCAACCCTTGCGCGCCGCTTCAACTGCCTCATCCGAGAAGTCAACCGGGTTGCTGTAGTGGCTGGAGAGGATGAAGGTGCGCAGCGCTTCGGGCCGCCAGCGTTTCAAAGCGTCGCTGATGGTCAGCGTATTGCCCAGGCTTTTGCTCATCTTCACGCCGTCCAGGGTGAGGGAGCCGGTCAGCATCCAATAACGCGCAAAGGGGACGCCGTGCGCTGCCTCGCTCTGGGCGATTTCGCACTCGTTGTGCGGGAAGATGTTGTCAATGCCGCCGCCATGAATATCAAAGGTCTCGCCCAGATACTTGCGGGCCATGGCCGAGCATTCAATGTGCCAGCCGGGGAATCCCTCTCCCCAGGGCGAGTTCCAGCGCAGGAGGTGCTCCGGCTCGGCAAACTTCCACAGCGCAAAGTCAGCCGGGTGGCGCTTCTCGTCCAACACCGCCACCCGCGCTCCTTCTTCTTGATCCTGCAGCCGGCGACCGCTCAGCTTACCGTATTCGCTAATCGTGGTGACATCAAAGTAGACGGAGCCGTTGACCTCATAGGCGTGTCCCAGCTCAATCAGGCGCTCGATTATGGTAATCTGTTCGGGGATATGCCCGCTGGCTCGCGGGCTGATATCCGGCCTGCACACGTTCAGGGCATCCATGTTTTCGAAATAGAGCCGGGTATAGGTCTCGACGATCTGCATGGGCGCAACGGAGGCCTGACGCGCCTTACGCAGGATACGATCCTCGCCGGAGTCCAGCAGATGGCCGACATCGGTGATGTTCTGCACATAGAGCACGTCATAGCCCAGAAAGCGCAGAAAACGGACCACGACATCAAAGCTGACATAGGTCTTGGCGTGGCCGATGTGCGGATAGTCGTACACGGTCGGGCCGCAGACATACATATTGACCCGGCCCTCATGCAACGGCTCAAATGTCTGCTTCTCACGCCCCAGGACATTGTATATCTTAAGCGACATGGATATTCCTCAATTGCGACGCTGTCATGACAGCGCCAGGATGGCGACGCCGATGCGTTCGAGGCACCGTTCCTTGCCCAGCAGCGCCATAATTTCAGCCACCGGGGGACCATGAGCCGCCCCGATCAGCGCCGCGCGAATCGGCGTATAGACCTGTCGCGGCCCCCAGCCGGCGCGCTGCTTCCAACGCGCACGCATCCCGCGCAAGATACTGTCCGCCGTCAAGGTGTCCAATAACACAACCTGGGCCAGCTCAGCGACCAGCTCCGTCAGGACGGGTCGCGCTTCGGGGGCCGCCAGCGCCTCCCGGGCCTCGTCATCCGGCTCGACGCTTTCAACAATGGCCCACTCGGCCAGATCAACGGCATCGCCCAGCCGGACCAGATCGTCACGAATAGTCCTGGTTAGCGCCAGTTGCCAGGCCTCATTGCCCCACAGCGGCCCATAGCTGTCTTCCAGGATCGGCTTCAGCAAGCCGGCCAATTCGCTGTCGGTCAACCGCTGCAGGTAGCGCCGGTTCACCCAGTTCAACTTGTCCCAATCAAAGATGGCCGGGCTGGCTGATAGGCGTTCCAGGCGGAACTGCCGGCGTAGCTCATGCTTATCAATCAGCTCTTCTTCGCCGTCCGGCGACCAGCCTAAGAGCAGCAGGTAGTTAAACAGCGCCTGCGGCAGATAGCCGGCTGCCTGAAAGTCCGAAATCAGATAGCCCCCTTCCGGATCGCGTTTCTTCAGCTTCTCGCCGCGCCTGTTCAGGATCAGCGGCAAATGAACCCACACCGGCTCCTGCCAGCCCAACGCCCGGTAAAGCTGCGCATGATAGGGGACGGATGGAAGCCACTCCTCGCCGCGCACAACATGGCTGATGCCCATATCATGGTCATCCACCATCGCCGCCAGGTGATAAAGCGGGCTGCCGTCACTGCGCACAATAATCGGGTCTTCCACTCGCCGGCTGTTGTCAAAGCTGATCTCTCCCCGAATGGCGTCGCGGACGGTGATCCGGCCCGTGCGCGGGAGGCGCAAGCGCAAAGGGTTGCCGGTCGCCACAGCGGGCTTGAGCGGGTCGTCGCCATAGTAGGCGGCATCCAGTTCTACCAGCTGCTCAGCTACCTGGGAGTGCCGGTCAATGCGCCGCGACTGGATGTACGGGGCGAACGGCCCGCCGATATCCGGCCCTTCATCCCAATCCAGGCCAAGCCATTCCAGCGCTTCCAGCATCAAGGCAGTGGCTTCCGGCGTGTTGCGAGCCGGGTCCGTGTCCTCGACCCGAATGAGGAAATCGCCGCCCAACGCGCGGGCCAACGCCCAGCAAAAGACGGCCGTATGCAGGTTGCCGACGTGGGGGCTGCCCGTTGGACTGGGCGCAAAGCGAAAGCGGGCCGGGATCATAGATTGGAGATTCTAGGCGCAAAGCTACGGCTTTGCAAAGACCATCCGGCCGGCCGTGGTCTGTAGCACTTTGGTCACCGTGACGTTTAGCGTCTCGTTGATCCGGTTCTGGGCGTCTTCAACCACCACCATTGTGCCGTCGTCCAGGTAGCCCACCCCCTGTCCATACTCCTTCCCTTCCTGGATGATCTTTACCTGGAACTCTTCGCCCGGCAGGAAGGCGGCCTTCACCGCGTTCGCCAGATCGTTGATGTTCAGCACCAGGATACCCTGCAGATCCGCCACCCGGTTAAGGTTGTAATCGTTGGTCATGATCGGGCAATGCAGCTCCCGCGCCAGAGCGATCAACTTGGCGTCCACCTCGCGAACGCTGTTGGCATCCATATCCGTTAGCTTCACGGGGACCGACGCTTCTTGCTGCAACATGCGCAACACTTCCAGCCCGCGACGCCCTCTGTTTCGACGTAAGGTGTCGGCGCTGTCGGCAATGTGCTGCAGCTCCATGAGCACGAAGTTGGGAACCAATAAAGTGGAGCGAACAAAGCCCGTCTTGCTGACATCCGCAATGCGACCATCAATGATTACGCTTGTGTCCAGCAATATGTATTCCTCTTCGGTCGCCGCAGGGCCCACCTGCCCGCCGGCGGCGGGGCGGAGATTGCCGAAGAATTGGCGCAAATCCTGCCGGCGCCAGACAACGATCACCACGCTGAAATAGCAAACTACGACCGCCGCCACGATGGGCAGAATGCCGCCAAAAGGGTCCGGCAACGCCGCCAAAGGGATGGACAGCAGGGCCGAGGCTATCAATCCAAGGAAGAGACCGACGATAGACGCGCCCAGCCGTTCGGACGGCATCTTGATCAGCCGGTTGCGCAGGTGGCCGGCCGGCCGGGTGCTTAGACTTGGGGCGAGGAACAACCCGAGCAGCGCGCCGAGTATGCCGCCGGCGACCACAAAGGGCAGCGTCGAAAAATCCAGGGCGACAGCCAGCGCCCGGCCGGCTGCTCCAAATAGAACCGCTCCAATGACGGCCCCCAACAAGCGAGCAATAGATTCGGAACTCAGCTTCATCTGCTTCCAGCGCTAAATAACAAGCGGGCTACGAAGGGTCGCTTGCCTCTCGCGGGGCAACTCATCACCAGAGCGATAAGTCGCACCGCCGGAATTGATGTGCTGATCCCTAATCCAGGAAAACGGGCGGTAGAAGGAATACTATGATGTTTAATAAGAGCAGAAATCTAGAAAGTAATCACCCGCTCGCTTCCTGTCAGGGCATCACACCCGACGCACTGGCTGAACGCCCGCTGCGTACCCTTCACAAGCTGTTTTCTACCCTGATGGTAGCATATCGCGGGCTTCATCGCAACCGCACCACGCCCTGCGTTAGCTCGGCCCGCCACCAACAGGTTGATACTGGAAGCAACCACATCACCGGCCATGCTGCCGCCAGGCTCTCAGGCAACAAAAACAGCGCCGGGCTGGTAACCAGCCGGCGCTGTTTACTGCCCCGGATATTCTCGGCAGTCGCCGCCGCTTCAGGCGTTTGTTATCGTTCCTGCGGCGGCGAAAACGACATTGAGGCCGGCTGCCGGTTGCTGCTCACCGGCGGTCGTTGCGGCAGACTCTGCGAATTGCTTCTCGTCGGGGCAGCCGTCGCATATTGCCCGGCGGGGAGAACGTTCGGTTGGGACGTTGTCGGTCGCGGGCGCTGCGAGCGCGCCTGGCTGGCGGCCGGCTGCTGCTGTTTCGACGCCCGATTCTCTCTGAACATCTTGTCGCCGGCGGCGGCAAATGCCCCAATGAAGAGGATTCGCGTCAGCCAGACCAGCACCGCCACGAAGATCGGCACGTATTCCAGGAGCTGCTGCCGGTTCAATATTTCGTTGCCGAAGCTGTGATTGAGCAGCACCAGCGAAACCGCCCACCAGGTCATGATCGCGTTCATGGTCGCGCCGAGGAACCAGGCCCCGGCCAGATACCAGACCTCTTTCGGCTCATCCTTCCCCTGCTCCGCGGTAAAAATCCGCGCCAGGCCGGCGAAGTCAATGGCGCAGAAGGCAATGGCCAGGATAACCGCCCAGGAAATACCGAGGAAGCTGACGCCGCCCAGCAAGTTCTCCAGCGCGTAACGGGTAGTATCGAAGTTAAACATCTCGAAGGCAATCAGCGCCAACACCAAAATCCCGCCGACAATGACCTGCCGGGGGATGGAGATGTTGGACAATGAACCGCCAAGGAGGTCACGATACGACTTGGGTAAGGATGAATTGTTCTGCATATCCGGATTCTCCTAACTTCTCCAGCCCCTCTGCCGGCAACATTAAGAAAGGGAGCGACGCTGGTGGGGGTGCAGGCCCACCAGCGTCGGCGGGAAGAGGGGAGAACAGATGTTCTATTCGTAATAATAGCACGGATGTTCTAAATGTCAATAGCGATTTTCTTGACTTCTCGCTTGGCTTTGTGCTAGACTGTCTGCTGTAAATCAGCCAAAGGAGGTACTCACCGATATGCACAACAGAATAGCTGTTTTGAGCGAACTGAATATCGTGCGCTGTGTGAGCACGTCCGGCAAAAGCTGCTAGCAATCAGATCCTGACCTGCAGTCCCTAAGCCACGGGCGTATCGCGCTCCCGTGGCTTTTTTGTTGCCATTCGCCGGTCCATTGCCGGATCCGGCCGATCAGCGAAGGTCACGGGCATGTAGAACGCCGGCGGCCCCGCTTCTTCACCGAACCCCTACTCACCAGCCAAATCTCCCAAACCGCTTTCAGCACTCTCTTTCCGTCGAAGTGGGCTTGCTTCCACCGGCAGAGGAGGCCTTTTGGTCATTATGATGGGTTCATGTAATGAAGAATGGGTCGCGGCGCCGGTCGAACAGCCGGCAACAGAATATTTCAACAATCTGCATACCAACCTACGAAAAGGATCGATAACCAGTGAATACGAAGGCAGCATTTGAGGATTCTGAATTGGACAGCTTTTTGGACCAGTATGATCAATACGAAGAAATGTTCGAGCGTCCGAGCGAGCGCCGGCGGACACGAGCCAGGCGGAAGACGCCGCTCAACTATCAGGAGCGGGCGCTGTTGAAGGCGCAGGCGGTGCAGGAATTGGCAGAGGTAACAGCCGGCCTGGAGGGAGGCTTTCACACCACCTATCAGCCCGGCGAGCTGGAAGGCCCGTGGTTATACAGTTCTCTGCGCCCGTTCTACGAGCTGGAGATGATCAGCGACGTGACGGGCGTAGTGAAGGGAGGCAAAGAGGCCAACGTTTATCGTTGCGCCGGCGCGACCGCCAGCCAACATGGTTCCGTGGCGGCCAAGGTGTACCGGCCGCGCATGTTTCGCAACCTGCGCAATGATGCCATGTACCGGCAAGGACGCGAGACCCTGACCGCCGGTGGGGCGCCGGTGAAGGAAACTGATCATCGCACCATGCGCGCGCTGGGCAAGAAGACCGGCTTCGGCCAGCAGGTGGCGCACACTTCCTGGCTGATGCACGAATACAAAACGTTAGAGTCGTTGCACGCAGCCGGGGCAGCTGTGCCCCGACCCTTTGGCGCGAGCGACAACGCTATCCTGATGGGCTTCGTCGGCGACGAGCAAGTAGCGGCGCCCGCGCTGAACGAGGTCAGCCTGTCGCCGGCGCTGGCGCGAAAGCTCTTTGATCAGGCAATGTGGAACATCGAGCTTTTGTTGCAGCATGGTCTGGTGCACGGCGATCTTTCCGCGTACAACATCTTGTACTGGGAGGAGGAGATCACGCTGATTGACTTTCCGCAGGTGATGCGCATCCGCTCGGGCGTCGGTCAAATCAACAACAATACGCAAAGGGTTCTTCTACGAGATGTCCAACGTATTTGCCAGTACTTCCGGCGTCAGGGAGTGCGCGCAGACGCGGACGACATTGCCGCTGATCTCTGGCGGAGACACGTGCACGAAGTCAAGGAGTTTCTGATGGCTGACCTTTCTCGCTTTGAGCCCGAGGGCGATGAGGCGGAATGATGAGCGATGCTTCCCTTGAATTATTGGTCGCGGAGCCGATGGCCGGCTGTGAACCGGTCATCGGCCACGGGCTGTGGATGCTACAGGCCGCTCGCGCCCGGCTGAAGAAGCGGCTAGCCGGCCTGAATGAGACGTTGCTGGATTGGACGCCGGCCGGCGACCTGAACAGTATTGGCACGCTGCTCTATCATCTGGGGGACATCGAGGCTTCCTGGTTATATGACGAGGTGTTGCAGGCTCCGCTCCCGGTTGAACTGGAGCCGCTCTTTGATCACGACACGCGAGACGCGCAGGGCCGGCTGACCTTGGTGGCCGGTAGATCGCTTGCCGATCACTTCCAGCGCCTGGACAAAATCCGTGGCTACCTGCTGCGTACTTATCAGCAGATGGACATAGCCCACTACCGGCTTCCGCGACAGCTAGAACACTACGCGGTAACGCCGGAGTGGATCCTGTTTCACCTTCTCCACCACGAAGCTGACCATTGCGGCGAAATAGGGCTTACCCGCCAGTTGGCCGAACGCGCGCACCAGTAGTAGTATCGACCAGCTCAGTGCGAAATGAGCCGGTCAAGACGCGCCGACGTTCACCCCGGTTGCCGGTCGTACTGCAAGGCCGGTGATTGACAGGAACTGACTGATGAAACCTGATATAAGGGCGCTGTTCAATAAGGACATACTGGCCGAGGCAGGGGCGAGATACGGCATACGATCCGATGAGCTGCACGAGCTGGACGGCTTTGAAAGCTTCATTTACGCCTACTCCCGTGACGGCCGCGACTTCATATTACGCATCGGGCACAGCCACCGGCGCAGTGAGGCGCTGGTGCTCGGTGAGGTTGACTGGTTGAACTTTCTGTCCCGAGGGGGAGCCGGCGTGGCTCGGGCAGTGGCGTCCATCAGGGGTCGGCTGGTGGAGAGCTTCAGCGACGGCGTTGGCGGTCACTTCCTGGCCACCTCGTTTGTCAAAGCCGCCGGCCGGCCACCCTGGGAAAACGAACAGTGGCAGCCGCCGCTTTTCGAGAACCTCGGCCGGCTCATCGGCCGCATTCATGCCTTGTCCAAAGACTATTTGGTCTCCGATCCCAACTGGACGCGCCCGCACTGGGATGACCCGGTCATGCTAGATGTCGACAGCTGGCTGCCGAAAGGCGAAACGCTGATCCTGCGCCGCTTCGAGGAGCTGATGAGCCATCTGCGGAATCTGCCCATGGACCGGGAGAGCTATGGCCTCATCCACCAGGACGCGCACGCAGCCAACTTCTTCGTGGATGAGCAAGGCGACATCACACTCTTTGACTTCGATGATTGCACCTATTCCTGGTACGTCAACGACATCGCTATTGCCCTCTTCTATGCCGTGACCAATGTCGTCGAGCCGGAAAGCGCCGGCCGCACCTTCTGGACACATTTCCGGCGAGGCTACGAAGCCGAATGTGCGCTAGACCCGGCCTGGCTGGAGCAGGTTCCCCATTTCCTGAAGCTCCGCGAGATCTACCTCTACGCCGCCATTCATCGCAGTTTTGACGTGGACAATCTGACCAATCCCTGGGTGAGCCAGTTCATGGTGGGACGCCGGGAACGGATCATCAACGGCGTTCCTTATCTGTACCTGGATCTTCGGAATTGAGCGTGCTTTGCTTAAAACCGGCCGGCAACTACCCGGCTAGAAAGCCCCTTTACCCTTCAGGACGACGAAAGGCGTCTTGAGCAGAATGTAGAAATCCAGCCACATCGAGTAGTTCTCGATGTAATAGAGATCATCCTCAGTGTGCAGATGCATCACTCGTTCTGCGCGGCCGTTCACTTGCCACCAGCCGGTCAGCCCCTGCGGCACGGCGAATCGTATCCGCTGCCAGGGTGCGTATTCGTCTACCAGCCACGGCATTTCCGGTCGCGGCCCTACCAGACTCATGTCACCCATCAGAATATTGAAGAAATTGGGCAGTTCGTCCATGCTGCTGTGTCGCAAGAAGCGCCCAAAGCGGGTAACGCGGGCATCCTCCGCCTTCTTGTGGACAACATGCCCGTCTTCCGTCTCCTCCAGGATCTGCGCCTGCAACTGCTCGGCATTCTGTACCATAGAACGGAACTTGTACATCGTGAAGATACGCCCATTCTCGCCGACTCGATTCTGCTTAAAAAGCACAGGACCCGGGGAATCCAGCTTGATCAAGATCGCAATAATCAACATGAGGGGTAGGGCAAGCGCGATCAGGAAAATGATCACCACAATGTCAAATAACCGCTTCAGAAAGCGCTGCACCTCGTTTAATGCCGGATCGCGCAAGCTGATCACCGGTAGTCCTCCAAAGTTTTCTACGTTGGTGCGATATGGGGCGAGCTCAAAATAGTCAGGAATGACGTGTACATCCACCGGCATGTCCACCACATCGCGCACGACCTTGTTGGCCAGATCATAGGATTGCAGCGGCAAGGCGATCACCACATCATCAATTTGCCGGGTGGTAATGACTTCCCGGACATCATCCAGAGTGCCGAGCATCGGCAGCCCATTGGGTGACGCAATCAACTGATCGTCCAGGTAGCCGATCAGGTGCAGCCGGTTCTCCTGGGCCTGCTGCTTCACCACCTGAGCGACCCGCTTGCCCAGATCATTAGCGCCCACGACCAGAAGGTTCTTCCGCTGGCGCAACGCCAGCTTATCGGGGAAGAGGTAGCGGCCCATCAGTCGCCAACCAACAAGAAAGGAGTAAGTCAGTACAATAAAGAGCAGATAAAGCGCTCGTGACACATTGCTGGCAAAGATGTACATGACCCCGGCGAAAGTTATTGCCGCGGCCGTATTTGCCAGCAGCAACCGCTGAAGCTCATCAACCATTTTGACGTTGCGACTGGGGTCATAAACGGATGCCAACAGGAAGACGATACTCCAGACAAACAGCGCTGTCGGAAAGCCCCAGAAAGGGAACTGCAAGTATCGAATCGGAGTCATGAAGATCGAGGGCCACTCTTCCGGCCAGTTGTAGCGAATCAAGGCAGCCAGCCCTAAAGCCGCCGAAATCAAGACGATATCGATCAGCATGGAGAAAATGGCTCTATTCACGCTGGATCGGCGAGACATCTGTTCTCCAAACTCCGCTCGACCCGCCACTCAAAGCTGCACTTCAGTCTTGAAAGCCTACAGCGCGCGGGTCGGCCTTCATGAAAGCGGATTATATCAGGCATAAAACCAGTTCCAATGCCGGCATTGCGGCCGGTCCCGCATGTCTACTTTACACCGCACCCGCCCGCTCATGCTGCCTTGAATCGTTTGACGGCGGCTGCTATAATCTCGCGGCTACATCGGCCAGGGAAGACCATTACCCTGGCTTTCCCTGTTGGAGGAGTATTTGGAGACAGAGATAGATCTGCTGAAATATGCACGCATCCTGTTGCGTCGCTGGTACATAATTATTGGCGTTGGTCTACTCTGCGCCATTATCGCCTACATCGTCACTAGCCGGCCCACTACGCCGCTCTATCGCGCCACCGCTCTGGTTGCGTTTACCCGGAATTACCTGGAACTACAGCTGGTAGAAGAGTTTCGCACCATAAATCAGGCGCAAAACGTCGCCCGCGCCTACCCGGAACTGGCGACCAGCGACGAAGTATTAGGGATGCTGGTCGAATCAGCCACGGAAGCCACCGGCACGCCCCAATCTCTGCTCACCGTGCGTGGGATGGCCTCTGCCGAACTTGGCGAGGATAACAGCTTGATGCGCCTTAATATTACCAACGCAGATCCGGACACGGCTGCCCTATTGGTCAACGAATGGGCAGAGCTATTTGTGCGTTACGCCGAGAGCGTCTACGGGGTGCAGGGTGAGACGACCAGCCAGCAACTGCAGGAGCAGCTCGAAGGGGCGCAAAGTGAACTGGCTGCCATTAATGAGAAAGTACTCGGCTTTCGAGAGAGAGATCAAGTCACCATTCTGGCCAATCAGTTGACTGTGGCCTCAGAAAGCCATACTCGCATCCTGGATGTGCGAGAGAGGTTAAAGACGGTATTGACGGACGCAGTTAGGCTGCAACAAGAGTTGGCCAAGCTCCCTCCGTCAGAAGCCGGAACCGGCAATGAGCAGATGACGCTACTGTTACTCCAAATGAAGACCTATGGTCTGACTGAGAATGCGACCCTTGCCTTACAGCTTTCGGGCGATCTGTCCGCTTCTGAAAGCACTGTCGGACAACAATTGGCTGAGTTGTCCAGGCTAATCACGGTGCTGGAGCAAAAACAGGCGGAATTGGACGAGCAGGTTTCCGGCCTGGAAGCAACTATTTTGCAGCTACAGTCCCAACACCAGGCAGCGCTCTCAGAACAAACCAACATGCTCCAGGACCAGACTATCGCACAGGAGGCCTACGCTACTCTGGCCCGCAAGGTAGAGGAGGTGGCGCTTGCGACTTCGGACGCGGCTGCCAACGTACGCCTGGCCAGTCGGGCCGGCGTGCCGGTATTGCCCATGGCTCAAGGTGGGAGGCAAATGCTTATTGTGGCCGGGGCTGCTCTGGTGGGTATGGCATTGGCCGCTGCCGGCATCCTGGCTTACTCTGTCTATCGAGAACAATCGGCAACCTGACCATGTTGCCGGCGCAGATGCAGGGCCGGCCGATAAACCGGCTCCTTTTTTTCTTCATCGGGGGCCTGGCGTTGCTTGGGATCCTGTTGCGTAGCGACACCTTGTATCAGCAAGTGGCCTTGAACGTCGCCATGGTTCAGGCCAATGAGACAGTCGCAGCTTTTTACAGCCAACACGACAATGCGCTCCGGCCTACTGATGTATCGAACAATATTCGACGGCTTGCTGTTGCGCCTGTCGCTGCCCGTACCCGGGCGCTTCTCCTCGCCCTGGCCGGGCAACGGGACGAGGCTTCCCTGGCGCTGGCCGGCACAGATAGTCTGGGGAGCGACTTGCTCTTCCTGGGGGACACGCTGGCGCGATTGGGCCGGCACGAGGAAGCAATTTGGTGGTATGAACAGGCCGCCGGCATGCCCACCATAGCAGTAACGGCCGCACAACGTCAGGGCGACTCCGCCGTCGCAATGGGCCAGTTGCCGGCCGCCGGTCGCTACTATGAGAAAGCGCTGGCGCTTGATCCCTCGTTGAGCCATGTGAAACTATTAGAGACACTCCAGGCGCTCGAAGAGCATGAGGCGATAGTTGAGTTGCTGCGCTCGTCTCTCGCGCAGCTACCCGAGCACAATGAGCGCGCCTGGTGGCAGCTACAGCTTGGCCTTTCCCTGGAAAATCTTGACCGCTGGCCGGAGGCATTAGAGGTCTATCGATCAGCGACCGCAGAGTTCCCCGCCCATTCGCAAATGCGGCTGGCGCTGGCAGAGGCCATCTATGAAGTGGAAGGCGACTTTGAGGCTGCGTGGGAGGAGGTTCAGGAAGCGATCGCGCTGGAGCCGGAGGAGGCCGCCGGCTATTTCGTCGCCGGAGAACTGTTGGTGCGCGAGGAGCGCCTTGCCGAGGCGGATGCCTGGTTTGCACGCGCTCTGGAATTGAACCCGGATAATCGCCAGCAGCTTCTGACCCGCGCGAATGTAGCGCGCGACGCAGGCAACCTGCCGCTGGCCCTGGAGCTTTATGAACTGCTATTGCAGAATTATCCGGACAACGCCGGGGTACACTATGAAGCAGCCTGGGGCTTCCGGCTTGCCGAACAGCCCGATCGGGCAATTGAGCTCATCGAAAGGGCCCTGGAACTGAATGAAAGAAGCCTGGCTGCTTACCATATTCGAGCGGGCCGGATATACGAATGGGCCGGCGATTCTGCGCGCGCTCGCCAGGCCTATGAGGCGGCTCTGACGCTGGCCCCGGCCAATCAGCAGGCGCAGAGAGGCCTGGAACGTCTGAATGAAAAGGATTAACCGGGCAACCTTGGCTAGAGAAAGCAGACCGGCGAGCGGGCGCGGAGAACGGTAATGGAGCGCATCGCCGAGCAACCAACTGCGCTGAAGGATGATGTCAGCACGCTGGCAAAGGGATCCTCCATTTCCTTTGCCGGCAAGTTCGCCGGGCGTGGGATATATGCCCTGGCGCAAGTCGTGTTGGCTCGCCTGCTTGGCCCGGAGCTTTACGGACTTTACGCATTCGGGTGGGCCACTCTGCGTGTGGTTGAGGTGCTCGCCCCACTTGGCCTGGATCGTGGCGTTGTCCAGTTCTCGGCAAGTAGCTGGCGCACGAATCTTTCGGCGTTCAAGGGCGTCCTGCTGCAAAGTTTCAGCTTTGCCGTGCTGGCCGGCGTTGTCGTCGGCGCTGTGCTCTTCCTGCTGGCTCCAATGCTTGAGTTTCGTCTGGACAAACCGGGACTGCAAGTGGTGATGCGCGGCTTTGCGCTGGCGATACCGATGGTTACGGGGCTGCGGGTGTTGAATGCGTCCACCCATTTGTCCAGACGCATGCAATACTCGGTGTTCTCCGAGGACATTGCTCAGCCGGTCGCCAACGTCGTGTTGGTGGTGATCCTATTTGGCGCCGGCCTGGGAATGATGGGCGTCATGGCCGGCACCATCATTTCATTTGCCCTCACCCTGATTCTGACAACCTATTACGTAATTCGCCTTTATCCCGGTCTGTTGCGGGCGAAGGCCGTACAAAGTGTTTCGACGCGGGCGATGCTTTCCTTTTCCTTGCCGACTGCTTTTGCCGGCGCTTTTACATTGTTGACTAATTGGACCAGCCTGCTCTTCATCGGTATCTATCTGCCGGCGGCGGAAATGGGTATCTTTCAAGCCGTTACCCAGGCTGCCATCCTGTTCACAATTACATTGCGGGCGCTGAACATGGTCTTTGCGCCGATGATTGCCGAGCTATTCCAGCTTCACCAGCTGGACCGGCTGGATGAGCTGTTCAAAATCAGCACCAAATGGGCCCTTTATCTGAGCATCCCAATATTTTTGACGCTCGTTTTTGCCGCCGAAGCCGGCCTGACCGTCGTGTTTGGAGCTGAATATGCGACGGGCGCGGAGCCGCTGGTGATTATCGCTATCGGGCAGATCATTAACGTTGCCACCGGCTCGGTAGGCTTTATCCTGGTCATGACGAAACATCAGCGCATCTGGATGAACCTTTCTCTGATTACGCTGATCATCAATGTCGCGCTGAGCTGGTTATTGATCCCCCGCCTGGGGTTAAACGGGGCCGCTATTGCCGCTTCGATCATGCTCGTGACCCTTTACCTGAGCGGGCTCTGGCAGGTACGGCGCTCCCTCAAGCTATGGCCTTACGATCGTCGCTTCACAAAGATATTGGTGGGGCTGGTGGTCACAAGCATTTTGTTGGCGCTGGTCTACCTGGCAGACATTGCAGTCCCGTTGGTCCAGTTGTTACTCACTATGGGTCTGGCCACGGGTGTCTTTTGGGGCCTCCTGTTCGTGCAGGGGCTGGACCCGGAGGACCATGATGTCCTCCGGCGCATGCGTAAGCGCGCTGTGAAATTGGTACGGTAAGATGCGAGCGATCCAGCTGATGATCGCCGGCGCCCAGAAGGCGGCCACCTCCTCCTGGCTGCAATACCTGGCTCAACATCCGGATATCGAGACGCATCGTCAGCGTGAGATGAGCTATTTTGCCAATGAGGAGGAGTTTGTCGCCGGCTATGAGCATGCGCAGTTGCGCTACTTCGGAGAGACACGACCGGACAGCACGCTCATTGCCAAGTCTGCCGGACTGATGTATGTGCCGGAAGCTGTGTCGCGGCTCTACGCACACAACCCGCAGATGCTGTTGGTTGTCTCGTTGCGCAATCCAGTCAGCCGCGCCTATTCCGCTTACTGGTACGCACGACGACACGGTATTGAGACGCTGGCTTCCTTTGAGGAGGCGCTTGCCGCAGAGCCGCAGCGTCTGGCGGAAGGTTTTCAGAAGCACCGGCTGGTCATCTACGTCCGCAAAGGTGAATACATTCGCTACATCAGAGACCTATATCAGCGCTTCTCTCCTGAGCAGGTCTTTCTGGTCCTCGTGGAAGACCTGCGCGAGAATCCTGGGTGTACGGTACAGCGCATATATCAAGCGCTTCCGGGGCTGGACAGCAGCTTCCAGCCGGATATCAGCGAGCGACACAATGAATCCGCCCGGCCTCGCTCCCAACTGCTTGCCCGTCTGCTCTGGTCGCCATCCTCCTCCTCCGGCGCAAAGCGGGTGATCCGTCGCCTATTGCCGGCCGGCAGTCGCGATCGGTTGCAGAGCCGCCTGGCTCAGTTAAACGAACAAGATTTCCAACCGCCGCCGATGTCGCCTCAAACCCGGGCAGCGCTCAGCGAGCACTTTCGGCCCTATAACCAGGAACTGGCCGAGTTGCTCCAGCGCGATCTCAGTCACTGGCAGGACGTCGAGCAATGACGCACGAAATTGCCGGTCGCGCCCACCTGATTATCGGCGGCGCAACAAAGGCGGGTTCGACTTCCTTGTTTGCGTACCTGTCCGAGCATCCGGAGGTATGCGCCGCCTATAAGAAAGAGACGCGCTTCTTTCTGGAAGCGGATTATCCGGCCGTGGCGCGCCACCGGCTGGAAGACGGGCTTGAGGCCTATGCCGCATACTTTCCGGAATGTGATTGCCGGTCAATCTATTTCGACAGCTCACCGCAATATCTCTATTCCAACGCGGCCGCGGAGCGGATCTACAGCGTCTTCCCTCAGGCCAGACTGGTCTTCATCTTGCGCGAGCCGATTGATCGCTTGCTGTCCTTCTACCAATTCGCCAAACAACGCGCCTTCATTCCCCAGGACATGGACTTGCGGGCCTACATTGACAGACAGCTTGAACTGCTGGAGGCTAATCCACCCCCACCCGATTATCTGCGCACCCTGCCCCACGGGCGCTATTCTCAGTATCTGCCGCACTTTCAGAAGTTATTCCCCCAGGAGCAGCTACTTGTGTTGCAATTTGAGGAGCTCAAGAGGAGGCCGGTTGAGACGATGAAGGCCATCTGCCGCTTTGCCGGCATTGACGGCGCGTTCTTTGAGCATTACGCTTTTCAGGTGCACAACGCTACCCGAGCTGCGCGCAGCAGCAAGCTGCAGAAGTCATATGCCTACGTACGCCGGAACTTCAGCAGAGCATTGGATCGGCAACCTCAACTATGGCGGGCAGCAGAGTCCGTGCATCTGCGGCTTTACCCCAAGTTTCTCTCCTGGAACGGCCGTCAGGTTCAACCGCTGACCGTGCCGGACGACATCGCCCGTAGGCTTGAGGAGTACTACCAGGGAGAAGAGGCGGAACTGGCCCGACTATTGAGCCGGCCCGACTTCTCCTGGAGTCTCGATAATGACCGCCGCTGAACAGCTCCTCCGCCAGGAGTCGCCGCCGCAGGATTTTCAGGGATTTCTCTACTTGATCATCGGCGGCACAACCAAAGCGGGCACGAGTTCGCTCTACTTTTATTTGGCGGATCATCCGCAAGTTTGCGCGGCCAACATCAAGGAGACGCGCTTCTACTTTAACCGCGAACACTATACGCTGCCGGTGCGCTATTCGCTTGCTGACGGTCTCGACAAATATGAGGCTTACTTCACGCACTGCCGGGAGCGTAAACTGCGTGTGGAGGCGACGCCCGATTATCTCTACTCGCCTGAATCAGCGCGGTGGATCCGAGAGACGTTGCCGCAGGTGAAATTGATCTTCATCTTGCGCGACCCGATCGAGCGACTTGTGTCCTGGTATCGCTTCGCCCGGCAACAGCGCCTGCTGCCCGATTCCATAACTTTTGCGGGCTACGTGGAGCGCCAGCTGGAGAGCGAAGGGGCCAGCGTGCGATCAATGGAACAACAATGGCGGACGCTGGAACAGGGGCGCTATGCTTACTATCTCCAGCCATACCTGGAAATATATGATCAGGACTCTTTACTTATACTACAATATGAGAGCTTGAAAGAAGATTCGGCGGGCCTACTTGCACGAGTGGCCCAATTCGCCGGCATAGATCCCGCCTTCTACGAAATGTACAGCTTTCAGATCCACAACAAGTCGCAGGTCATGCGCAGCAATCGCGTGCATCAGTACTACGTGGATGTCCGCGATGCTGTCCGGCCGCGGATTCACAACAAGCGCTGGATCTGGAGCTCCATGCGCCGGCTGCGCCGGCGTATCGAGCCGGTGTACCTGCGCCTGAATAGCCGGGGAAACGAGCCGGTAAGGATTGCCGGCGAGATGATGACCCGGCTGAAGGATTACTATGCCGAAGATCAACGGGCGTTAGCTCAGTTACTGGACCAACAAAGTGACCGTAACAGCTTGCTGCAGCCCGTCACAAGGGGAAACCGGAATCATGTCGCGTATTAATCTGGCTCTCGAAAGGCGGCGTTTACTGCAGCTAGAGTTCTCGCCCGGATGGATACTGTCCGCGGGCATTGTCCTGCTCTATCTTTTCTTCGTTGTCAGCCCGGTGCTATCTATTGGGCTGCTGCAGAGAGGCGTCGGTGTTGGCCGGTATCTGGATGAGCTTGCCCTTGCCGCACTAGCGCCGCTGATCCTTATCGCCGTGTTCGTCAGTGGTCGCATCTATATCAGTCCTTACATCCTGTGGCTGATTCTTTTCATCACGGTTGGAGCGATTTCAAGTTGGTTGGCGGAGGTTCCGCTGAATGTGGCGGTCGTAGGCGCATTACAGGCAGTAAAGCCGGCCGTAGTTTTCATACTCTTTCAATCGATCCCTCTCAACCGGCGGCATGCGGATGCCGTCCTGCGCGGGATAGATGTCTTCTTCAGCTGGTTGCCGGTGCTGGCTTTACTCTACCTGGTGATATTCGAGATTGTGCTGGGCAACAATCCGCTGCCGGCCATCAACGAATCGGCCAAACTCCGCCTGGGTATTTCCCCTTTGCGTTCCTTTTTCCCGCACGCCAATCAGCTGGGCAGCATGATGGTGATGGTCGCAACTTACCAATTCAGCTGGCTGGTTGTGAAGGGAGAGTGGCGACGTCTTATCTATCTACTGGCCGCCGGACTCTGCATCCTGGCGACTGTGCGCATGAAACCGATGTTTGGTCTGCCCCTGGTGCTTATCGTGATCTACGTCCTGCACCGCGTGCGAAACGGCACGATTTCAAGGCGGGCGCTGCTCCTCGGCATCAGCGCCCTTATTTTTGTCGTTGCGGCGATCCTGTTTCTATCAACGCAGACATCGCTCAGAGAAGTCATTGAAGAGCGAACCGGCGAAGACACCGCGTCCGTCCGAACGGTCCTGCTGACTAGCGCCATACAATTGAACCTGGAGACCTACGGATTGGGCGTCGGATTTGGCCGCTTTGGCTCACCGGCCAGCGCCGTCAACTTCTACAGCCCGCTCTATGAGCGTTTCGGGATCGATCAGCTCCCTGGAGCCACGCCTGAGGACCCGCTGTATATTACTAACCAGTGGTGGGCCTGGTTCCTGGGCGAAGTCGGCTTTGTGGGTATGGCGCTCTTCCTGCTGATGCTCACCCTGGTCTCGCTGTTCCTCTATCGCACAGCCCGCCGGTGGTATCAGACTTCGCCGGCGTTGGCTGTGTTGGCTTACGCCTCGCTGGGCCTGCTGGTTTACGGAGTCGGTACCGGGGCTGCCGGCGCGTTTCTCACCGGACCGCCCACCAGCTACTACGCCATGTCCATGGCCGGCCTCACCTACGCCATACGGCGCGCCTATGAGCGGGAGTCTGCTGTTACCCCGTCAGAACAGCATTAGCCGGGTCTCCATGCCGCCCTCGTTTTCCGGACCGCTGCTCATCGTGGGCATGCAGCGCAGCGGCACCAAGCTGCTGAGAGATCTGCTCAATCAGCATCCCCAGGTGGGCATACCGCGAGTTGAGACCCACTTCATTCCCTGGTTCGTGCGTCGTTATGCGGAAGCTCCGGCAGTGGACGATGAGCCGGCGTTCGATCGTTTCTATTCTGATTTCACCCGGACGACCTTCTTTCAAAACATGCAAGCCCGCGGGCAAACGATTTCGCAGGAGCAGCTGGCTGCGGCCGTGGAGACGCCCGGATGGGCCGGCATTTTCTCAGCCATATTACGCCTCTTCCGTCCCCCGGGTAAGCCGGCGGATGCCGCCTGGGGCGACAAGACCCCCACCTATCTCTTTCATATGCCTTTGCTGAAGGAGTTGTTTCCGGGAGCCAGGTTTCTGCATATCATTCGCGATCCGCGTGATTACGCCATGTCGGTCAACAAGACCTGGGGCAAGCACATGCTTCGGGCGGCCGTTGACTGGCGTCGCGGAGTAGAGCAAGGGCGCGCTTCCGGTCGCTCGTTGGGCGCAGATTACAAGGAAGTCCTCTACGAAACGCTGCTTTCCCGGCCGCAGGAGGTGCTGGAGGATGTCTGCGCCTTCATCGGACTGGAGTTTGTCTCGCAGATGACGGAGTTGGATGAAGCTGAGGAGCAGCTGGGCTCAGCACAGGGCGCCAGACATATTGTGCGCGACAATACCGCCAAATATGTGACGCAGCTATCGCCGGCCATGCAACGGCGCATCGCTGAAATCACCTATCCTGTCATCTCCACCCTACCATATCCACTCGATGCGGACGTTCGCTATCGTCCTGTGCCGGCATGGCATCTGGCGCTCCTTGCCCTGTATGACGCCTTCCGATCGGTGCAGTTCCACATTGCCGACAAGGGTCTCCGGCGCGGCGTCCTCTACGCCCATCGCCTGCATCGCGAGACTCACTGACAACCCGCAGGTCTCAGGAGCTATGCAACCACGGATTCTGGTCATTTCCAACTGCTACCCCAACCCGTTCAAGGCCCACGCTTGTGTGTTCGTCAAGCGCCATGTCCTGTTGCATCGCCGGGCCGGGCTAAATGTGCAGGTGTTGGCGGTGGAAGATAGCCGGCAGGGTATTTACTACAGCACGCGAAAGTATCTTCGCTTGTTGGGCGCGATCCTCGCCGCAACGTTGCGCGGAGACTACGACCTTGTGCATGCTCACTGGCCTTTTCCCGCCGCCGCGCTGGCGCTCATACCGGCTACTATTCGGCGAAAGCCGCTGGTGACGACCTCGCACGGCGCATATGTTGACAGCTATCACAACCGGAAGCGCATCGTCAAATGGCTGATTCGCCTCTCCTTGCGCAGATCGCGCTATGTGATCGCGGTCGGCGAAGAGCACCGGCGAACGGTGATGCAAGTCTCCGGCGTACCTTCTGAGCGCATCCGCGTGATTGACATGGGTATCTGGCAGGAAGAGCCGCCGCCGTCACAGGCTGAGGCCCGGCAGAAGCTGGGCCTGGACCCGGCGGAGACGATCATCCTGTACATTGGCGATCTCCTTTACCACAAGGGGCCTGATATACCGGTGCAGGCCGCCGCCCGCCTGCGAGCAGAAGGCCGCCAATTCTCATTGCTCGTGGGTGGGCAAGGGCCGGAAGCGGAAAACCTGAGGCGGCTGATCGATGCGCTCGGACTGGCTGAGACATGCCGGCTGCTTGGCCCCATCCCGGCAGATGATGTCTATACCTGGTTTGCCGCCGCCGATGTCTGCGTGGTCCCCTCACGTTCGGAGGCGTTTGGCCTGGTCGCTGTTGAGGCGATGTACGCCGGCACGCCCGTGGTGGCTGCAGAGGTTGGCGGATTGCGGCAGACGATTCGGCATGGCGAAAACGGCTTTCTCTTCCCCCGCGAAGATGATGCCGCTCTGGCCGAGCGTCTGGCAGAATTGCTGGATGACCCCGCTCTCCGGCAGCAATTTGCGCAGGCGGGCCGGCAGGTAGCGGCCCAATATGACATGCGCAGGCGCGCGGAGCGCGTGAGCGACCTTTACCGGGAATGCATCAACGAGGACCGATCGCCGGCCGCGCCGGGGGGCGACTGATGCCTTTAGGGGCGACACGGGAGCAGGTTGAAGCGTCGCCCACATTTGCCATTTCATTTACAGGTCGAATATACTGGTACTTCTGCGGGAAGCGAGTTTAATGCTATCAATTGAACTCGCTAAGGCCGGCTGGTCGCCATTTGCGACCAGCCGGCTTCCACAGCAATGGTCGCCGGCGAAGAATCACCCCGACCAGTCTACGGAGGAACAACTTGAATATAGCGGTGTTTGGCCTCGGCTATGTCGGTAGCGTCACGTCCGCTTGCCTGGCGCGCGATGGCCACCATGTCATTGGCGTTGATGTAAACCGCGAGAAGATCGCCGCCCTTCACGAGGGGAAGAGCCCTATCATCGAGCCGGACCTGGCTGAGCTGACCGCGGAAAACGTAGCGGCCGGCCGGCTGGAGGCTACCGACGATGCTTACCAGGCGGTGCAGCAATCCGACCTGCTGATGATCTGCGTTGGGACCCCCTCACGCGAAAACGGCAGCCTGGACCTGCAATATGTTTGCAATGTGTGCAACCAGATTGGCGCGGCGCTGGCCGGCAAAGACAGCTATAGCACGATAGTGTTGCGCAGCACCGTCTTGCCCGGCGCTTCGTTGGAGCATCTGCTGCCGGCTCTGGAAGCAGCCTCCGGCAAACGTGCCGGGGTTGACTTCGGCTTCTGCGTGAACCCGGAGTTCTTGCGCGAAGGCAGCGCAATCAGCGACTTTGATAACCCGCCCTTCACCGTCATTGGTGAGTTCAATGAGCGCAGCGGCGAGCAGGCCGCCGCGCTGTATGCGGACATCAACGCCCCGCTCTTTCGCGTCCCCCTGGGCGTCGGCGAGATGGTCAAATATGCCAGTAACGCCTTCCATGCCCTGAAAGTCACCTTCGCCAATGAGATCGGTAACCTCTGTCAGGCTTATGGCGTTGACAGTCACGTGGTGATGGACATCTTCACCAAGGATACGAAGCTAAATCTATCGCCGGCCTACCTGAGGCCCGGCTTCGCCTTTGGCGGTTCGTGCCTGCCCAAGGATTTGCGAGCCTTATTGTATGCCGCTCAACAGGCGGATATCAGCGCGCCCGTGCTGGAATCTATCCTACCCAGCAATCAGCTGCAGACTGAGAAGGCGGTTGAGATGCTGGTCCGATCCGGCAAGCGCCGGATCGGTATGCTGGGCCTGAGCTTTAAGCCAAACACCGATGATCTGCGGGAAAGCCCGGCGCTGGAGCTGGCGGAACAACTCTTAGGCAAGGGCTTTGAGCTGTTCATCTATGACCGGGAAGTGTCGCTGGCCGGGCTGCACGGCAGTAACCGCGCCTACATGGAGCAAGCCATTCCACATATCCACTCGCTGTTGCAGCCATCGCTGGCGGAGACCGTCGCCCAGGTGGAAGCAATCGTGGTCACCAAACCTTCGTCGCCCGGCGATTATCAGGAGCTAATCCGTCTGCTCCGGCCCGACCACGTCCTGATCGATCTCGTCCGCCTGAACGGGCGAGGACAGCTGCCCTTCGCCGGCTCCTATCATGGCATCGCCTGGTAGTGTCCTGATCATTGTCCAAAATCTGCCGGTACCGTTTGATCGCCGGGTTTGGCTGGAGGCGAAGACGCTGGTTGAGGCCGGCTATCAAGTAACGGTCATTTCACCAAAAGGCAGACACGGGAAGTTTCGGGCCGGTTATGAGCAGCTGGAGGGAATCCACGTTTATCGTTATTCCCCACCCCCGGAAGCCAATGGCACCCTGGGTTACCTCTTTGAGTTTATTTATTGCTGGCTGATGGTCGCCTGGTTGTCGTTGCGTATTTCGAGACGCCACGGCTTCGACGTAATCCATGCCTGCAACCCGCCGGAGACCTACTTCGCTCTTGCCCGGCTGTACAAGCTTGTCGGCAAGCGCTTCATCTTTGACCATCACGATCTCTCGCCGGAGATGTATCTGGCAAAAGGAGGCCGGCGCGACGGCCTCTTGTATCGTGGCTTGCTCTGGCTGGAAAGGCAGACGTTCCGGACCGCCGACGTGGTCATCACCACGAACGAATCGCACAAACGGATAGCAATGCAACGGGGCGGCGTGCCGGCGGAGAGGATCTTCATCGTCCGCACCGGGCCTGACTTTGAACGCCTGCAATTGCGGCCGGCGGAGCCCGAATTGAAGGCCGGATACCCCTATCTGGCGTGCTATCTGGGGGAAATGTGCCCGCAAGATGGCGTCGAGAACATCTTGCACTCGGCCCGCCTGCTGCGCGACGAATTGGGGCGCGACGATGTCCGCTTCATCTTGATGGGCGGCGGCCCGTCGCTTGAGGAGCTTAAGCGCATGAAAGGCGAGCTGGGGCTGAACGGCATGGTAGAGTTCACCGGACGTGTCTCAGACAACGACCTGTGCCGCATCCTCTCCAGCGCCGACGTCTGCCTTGACCCCGATCCATACACTGAATGGTCTGACCAATCAACGATGAACAAGATCATGGAGTACATGGCCTTCGGCAAGCCGGTCGTCGCCTTCGACTTGCGGGAAAATCGCTATTCGGCCCAAGACGCAGCCGTATATGCGCAGGCCAATGACGTGCGCGAGTTCACCGGCCTGTTAAATCAGTTACTCGACGATGAGGCCAAACGGCAGGAGATGGGCGAATATGGCCTGCAACGGGTGCGCGGCGAACTGGCCTGGGATTTCAGCAAGCCTCATCTGTGGGCGGCATATCGCCGGGTGATGGAGTAAGCAGGGCGTCGCGAAATCAATGGGCGTCCCCGCTGCCGGCCGGCCTGTTTCCCGCAGGCTCCTTCTGGAAACCATTCTGCTGCTGGCGGCAACGCCGTTTCTGTTATTCCCGGAGCGCTTCCCTCCGGCCACGATAGTTGCTTTGATCCTGGTAGCCGCCGGCTGGTGGCTGGGCCGGCGAAGCTTCCCCGTCACCCCCTTTAACGGCGCCCTGCTCCTTTGGGAGTTGGCGCTGTTGGTCGGAATTGCCGTCAGCGCTGATCCCGATCAGACCCTGCCCAAAGCGACCGGCCTAATCCTGGGGCTGGCTGTCTGGCGGCTGGTCAGCATCCTGGCGGGGCTGAGCGAGCGCTCCTTTCGCTGGGCCGGCCTGCTTTACCTGATCCTGGGGATGGGCTTTGTGCTGCTAGGGATCCTCGGCGCTGATTGGCGCGTCAAGGTGCCGGCCCTGCAGCAACTCATGGACCGGTTGCCGGGCGTCCTCGTCCAGCTTCCCGGCGCTGCTGATGCCGGCGTGCAGCTCAACCAGTTGGCGGGAACTATCCTGCTCATCTTGCCCCTGACGATTTCGCTGGCTGTCTCCCGCGGGTGGAGTGGAGAGCGACGACTCCGGCGAGTCGCGCTGGCAATTCTTGCCCTGATCCTGGGCGGGTTGTTGCTATTTTCGCAATCACGCGGCGGTTGGCTGGGCTTCATTGTCGGAACCGGCGCAATGGGGCTGTTCTGGTGGTTCGCGCTGCCGGCCGGAAGGAGCCGGCGGCGGCTCGGCATCCTGCTGCTGGCTTCTGTGGCCGTCCTATTGATTATGGTGGCCATGATTGGGCCGGCCGGTCTACAGCGCGCCTGGGAGGAGCCGCCGCGCGAGACCGCCGTGGGCAATCTGAACAGCATACTCTTTCGCCAGGAAGTCTGGCGCTGGTCCCTGGAAGCAATCGAGGATTTCCCCTTCACCGGCCTGGGTCTGGGCGCCTTTCGCCGGGCGGCCCCACGTCTCTATCCGCTGAACATTCCCTTCGACCATGACATCGCCCATGCCCACAACATCTTTTTTCAGGTAGCTCTTGACACCGGCTTGCCGGGACTGGTAGCCTATACAGCAATCCTGGTTCTGGCCTTTGCTGTTGGGCTGAAAATCGCTCGCCGGTCGCCGTCGTTTCGCGCCTGGTCATTGGGACTGCTGGGCTGTTTGAGCGCACTGCACATCTTTGGGCTGGCAGACGCCCTCGCCCCCGGCTCAAAACCCGGGCTACTATTCTGGATCATGCTGGGATTGTTCGCCGCCATGGAAAAGCAAACCAGGGACCACTGACATGCAACCGTCAGCTAACCCGCTGGAACACGAGAAGCTGGTCCGGCACTGGCAGCACTTCATTGCCGCCGGGCAGGTCACCGATGAAGGTCGCCGCGACCTGGACCCGATTGTGTTGCAGTCCTGGCAGCGCTGCGCGCCCAGGTTGCAACCACACGCTCTGCCGGCCGGTAGGAGCCTACAAAAGTCCTCGCTGGAAGCCCTACTCAGACGACAGGCTGACCTGCTGGAAGTCGGCGCACCCACTATTGAAGATGTTTACCAGTACATTGAAGGCTCCGGCGCTGCCGTGTTGCTCACGGACGGCACAGCAACGGTGCTCGCCATTACCGGCGACGAAGCAGCTGTTAAGATGCTGCAGGCAATGGGATTGGGGATCGGCGGCTTCTGGTCCGAGGGACAGGTCGGCACAAACGGCTTTGGCACCAGCCTGATGGCTGCCGTGCCCGTCCAGGTCGTCGCCGCCGAACACTATGTGCAGACGTTGCATCCCCTGACCAGCACGGCCGCACCCGTGCACGCCGTGAACGGCAGGATCATCGGCCTGATCGGGGTCGTTGCGCCGGTGGAGAAGGCGCATCCCCACTCCCTGGGCCTGGTCATGGCCTCCGCGCGCTCGATCAGCAATCAATTGCATGCGACCCACTTCTTGAACGAAGCAAGCCAGCGACTGACTATCGTCAATACGATTGTGGAAACAATTAACGAGGGAGTGATCACCTGGGACGCGAACAGCAAGATCACCCATGCCAACGCGCAAGCAGCGTCATTACTGCACTTTACCCCGGTAGAAATCCAGGGGCGCATGCTGGATGAAGTGTTGCGGCTGCCAAACCGCTTACGCCAGGCCATTCAGACCGGACAGGCTCTGCGCGATGTAGAGTCCCGCATAGAGTATGACGGATTCGCGGCCGATGCGCTGGTCACCCTGCATCCTATCCGGCATACGGCGACGGAGGCCGCCGGCTACGTGATGATCCTACGCAATGTCGCCGACGTGCGCGAGTTGATCCAGCAACAAGTCGGCATGGAGGCCAGCCTGACCCTGGACGATGTGGCCTCGCTGTCCACCAGCATGCGCCCGGTGATGCGGCAGGCGCTGGTCGCGGCGCGAGGCAGTGCGCCGGTGTTGTTTAGGGGAGAAGGCGGAGTGGGTAAGAATCATCTGGCTCGCGCCATTCATAACGCCGGCGAACGGGCCAACAAGCCGTTCGTCACCATCAATTGCCAGGCTATCCCGCACGAACTGATGGTCAGCGAGTTCCTGGGGCACGAACGAGACGGCGTGCTGGACGCCCGGCCGAGCAAGTTTGAATTGGCTACCGGCGGCACACTCATGTTCGATCAAATAGATGGCCTTTCTTTAGAGATGCAGGCTACGCTCCTGCAAGTGATCGAAACCGGCCATGTGCTGCGCCTGGGCAGTACACGACCCACGCCGGTGAACGTGCGCATCATGGCCGCCACCAGCGCCGATATCGAGCAGCGGGTCACGGAAGGGCGTTTCCTGCCCAACCTCTACTATCGCTTCGGCGTTTTCAACATCGCCGTGCCGCCGCTGCGCCAGAGGGTTGACGACATTCCCATTTTGGCCGAACGTTACCTGGGGCGGATCAGCCAACGCTTTGGGCGGGCAGCCTGGTTGCAGGATGAGACGCTGGTCGTGCTTCGCCGCTACCCCTGGCCCGGCAATGTGCGCGAGCTGGAGAGCGTGCTGGAGCGCGCGCTGGCTCATAGCCGGGACGACACTATCCAGATTCCCGATCTGCCGGAAGCTGTTCGCCGGGGGCGCGCGCTTGCCGGCGGCGACCCGCGCGCCAGGCCGGTGTTAACCACTGCCGAGGCGGAACGGGAAGCGATTATCAGCGCCGGCCACGCCTGCAGCGGTCATGTGAGCGAAATGGCCCGGCAATTGGGCATCGGGCGCACCACGCTCTGGCGCAAGATGAAGCACTTTCAGATTGATCGCGAGCAGTTTCGGCTGCATTAACTTCACTCCCACTTTCCGGGCAGCGTTACCCGGGGAGCCCGCCCGCGTTTTTCCAATTGCCGGCGCACACCAGATCAAATGCACTGTTTCATAGTGAAACGTTATCACGCCTGGTGTGTTTCGTTATGAAACAATTTCCCCTTATCTGTTGTAGCGCTTCCTGAATTGGTTTTATGATGTGCCTGGTGAGAATTGGACAGTCTGTCTGATTTCAACCGTCGCTTGCTTATGCAGATTAGCCAATAAACGGCAATTGAACAGTTGCTGTTGGGGAGCCAGGCCGCCGGCGCTTAGGCGCTGGGTCGTTGGCTCTCTGCCCATAACACTAATGGAGGGAATGGATATCACACAATTCATCACATCACATCTTCAATGTCTTATACATCCCGGCCCGTCATTTGTATTTTCTAACATGAAAGGAGAGGAAAATGAATAGTGAGTTTGTTGGAGAACTGTTCGGCACCATGTTTCTGATCATCCTTGGCGATGGCGTGGTGGCCAATGTCTTGCTCGCCAAGAGCAAGGGGCAAAACGCCGGCTGGATCGTGATAACCACAGGGTGGGCCTTCGCGGTCATGGTCGGAGCCTTTGTCTCCGGCTGGTTCGGCAGCACTGCGGCTTATCTTAACCCGGCATTGGCCATCGGGCTGGCGGCCGGCGGAGTTGCTGATTGGGCGACCATCCCCGGAGTCATCGTGGCCGAAATGATTGGCGCTTTCCTTGGCGCTATCATCGTCTTCCTGACCTACTTCAAGCACTGGGAACCCACAACCGACCAGGGCTTGAAGCTGGCGGTCTTCTGCACCGGCCCGGCCATTCGCTCCCCCATATGGAATGTCATTACAGAAATCGTCGGCACCTTCGCGTTGGTGATGGGCATCATCGCCATTTTCGGCCTTGGCGAATCATCAACCAATATGGGCATTCCCGTCGACGGTCTGGGTCCAGTGGCCGTCGCCTTCCTGGTCTGGGGCATCGGCCTCTCGTTGGGCGGCCCTACCGGGTATGCCATCAACCCGGCGCGTGACCTCGGTCCGCGCATCGCGCACGCCATCTTGCCCATTCCCGGCAAGGGCGGGTCTGATTGGGGTTACTCCTGGGTTCCCGTCGTCGGCCCCATCATTGGCGGCATTCTGGCCGGCCTGATGATCTACCTCATTTAGCAAAGCAATCGCGAGAGAGCCGCGGGCCGGCCGGCTACTCCGCACCGCCGGCGAATGGCCCGCGGCCTCTTGTCCTCCGCTGCAGTTCGTTCTTTGGACAGGAGCATAAACATGAAGAAACTCATAAATGCGTTGGATGACGTAGTTCGCGAACAGTTGAGAGGTATGGCCGCTGCCCATCCAGACTTAGTCAAGGTGCACATCGATCCCCATTACGTCTATCGGGCCGACGCCCCGGTCGCCGGCAAAGTAGCCCTCATCTCCGGCGGCGGCAGCGGGCATGAACCGATGCACGGCGGCTTCGTCGGCATGGGCATGCTCGACGGCGCTTGTCCCGGCGAAGTATTCACCTCCCCGACATCCGACCAGATGTACGAATGCGCCAAGGTCGTGCATGGCGGGGCGGGCGTGCTTTTCATCGTCAAGAACTACACCGGCGATGTGCTGAACTTCGAAATGGGCGCCGAGATGGCCAATGCTGAAGGTATCCCCATCCAGGCCATCCTGATAGACGATGATGTGGCCGTCAAGGACAGCCTGTATACCGCCGGTCGCCGCGGCGTCGGCGCGACCGTGCTGGCGGAGAAGATCACCGGCGGCGCGGCCGAAGCCGGTTACGACCTGGATGCCTGCGCGGATCTATGCCGCAAGGTGAACATGTATGCCCGTTCGATGGGTATGGCGCTGACCTCCTGCACCGTGCCGGCCGCCGGCAAACCCACCTTTGAGCTGGGCGATGACGAAATGGAGATCGGTATCGGCATCCACGGCGAGCCGGGCCAGAAGCGCATGAAAATGGTTACCGCCGACGAGATCACCGAGATGATGGCCCTGGAGATCATCAACGATCCTCCCTATACGCGCACGGTGCGCGAGTGGGATGCCGGCAACGGAAATTGGATGGACAAATCGCTGACTGATGAGCCGTTCAAATCCGGCGACCAGGTCATCGCCTTCGTGAACAGCATGGGCGGCACGCCGGTCTCTGAGCTGTATGCCGTTTATCGCAAATTGGACGAAGTGTGCCGGGACCACGGCCTGACCATCGTCCGCAACCTGATCGGTCCCTACATCACCTCGCTGGAAATGCAGGGCTGCTCGATCACGCTGCTGCGGGCGGATGACGAAATCCTGAAGTTCTGGGACGCGCCGGTGTTGACCCCCGGCTTGCGTTGGGGTGCATAGTTGATACACGCCTGATGCGCGATGCGGTCATCGTAGACTCATAGCTGCCGGCGTAGCCCCGGCTAAGCCGCCGGTATAGCCGCCGCATCGCGCATCATAGCCTAAGGTGCTACATGGTAACAAAAGAGCAGATCTTGCGATGGCTGGAGAAAACAGCTGCAGTGTTGGCTGAGAACAAGACTTACCTGACGGAGCTGGACTCAGCCATTGGCGACGCCGATCACGGCATCAATATGGATCGCGGCTTCCGGAAGGTAGCGGAGAAGCTACCTACGGTTGCCGATCAAGACATCGGCAGCATCCTCAGGACCACCGGCATGACCCTGATCAGCAGCGTCGGCGGGGCCAGCGGCCCCCTGTACGGCACCTTCTACATGCGCTGCGGCATGGCCGTAAGCGCTCGCGAGCAACTGGACAGCAACGAGCTTCTGGAAATGCTCAAGGCGGGCGTCGCCGGCGTCGTCCAGCGTGGCCGGGCCGAGCCGGGCGACAAGACGATGATTGACGCCTGGACGCCGGCGCTGGCAGCTTATGAAGTCGCTCAAGAAAACGGCGCCGACCTGAGGTCCGCTCTGCGTTCTGCCGTTGACGCCTGCGAGCAGGGCATGAAGGACACCATTCCGATTCAGGCCAGGAAGGGGCGCGCCAGCTACCTGGGCGAGCGCAGCATCGGCCACCAGGACCCGGGAGCAACTTCCACTTATTTGATTCTCAACGCTCTACTAGAAACTATTGAAGATGATTAAAGGAGATAAAACATAATGGCCAAGTATGTAGCTGCGATTGATCAGGGAACCACCAGCACGCGCTGCATGATCTTCACCCACAACGGCTTGCCGGCCGGCATGCACCAGATGGAGCACGCGCAGATTTACCCCAAGCCCGGCTGGGTCGAACATGACCCGATGGAAATCTGGCGACGCACGCAAGACGTCGTAATAGGCGCTCTGCATGCTGCCGGCGCGACTGCCGCCGATATCGCCGCGGTCGGCGTCACCAATCAACGGGAAACCACCGTTGTTTGGAACAAGCACACCGGCCAACCCTATTACAATGCCATCGTCTGGCAGGACACCCGAACAGCCGACATTTGCAATGCCCTGGCGGCAGACGGCGGGCAGGATCGCTTCCGCGCCCAGGTCGGCCTGCCGTTGGCCACCTACTTCTCCGGCCCCAAGGTGCGCTGGATCCTGGACAATGTACCCGGCGTTCGTGAAGCTGCAGACCGCGGCGAAGCGCTCTTCGGCAACATTGACACCTGGGTCATCTGGAACATCACCGGCGGCCCCAATGGCGGCGCGCACGTCACCGACGTTTCCAACGCCAGCCGGACGATGCTGATGAACCTGCACACGCTGGACTGGGATGCCGGCATCTGCGCCGCGATGGGCGTGCCACAGAGCATGTTGCCCGCCATCCGGCCCTCGTCCGAAGTTTACGGCCACACCACCGCTACCGGCCCCTTCGGCGGCGTCATTCCGGTCAGCGGCGACCTGGGCGACCAGCAGGCCGCGACGGTGGGCCAGGCATGCTTCAGCCCCGGCGAGGCCAAGAACACCTACGGCACCGGCTGCTTCATGATCCTCAACACCGGCACCAGCATCGTGCCCTCGAACAGCGGCTTGCTGACCACACTCTGCTACAAGTTCGGCGACCAGCCGGCCGTCTACGCCCTCGAAGGTTCAATCGCCATCACGGGCGCGCTCGTCCAGTGGCTGCGCGACAACCTCAGCATGATTGAAACTTCCAGTCAGGTTGAGGATCTGGCCAAGACAGTTGATGACAACGGCGGCATTTACTTTGTGCCCGCCTTCTCCGGCCTCTTCGCCCCATACTGGCGTTCGGATGCCCGCGGCGCGATCGTCGGGCTCACCCGCTACGTGAACAAGGGTCACTTTGCCCGCGCTGCTCTGGAGGCCACCGCCTACCAGACGCGCGAGGTGTTGGACGCCATGAACGCCGACTCCGGCGTGCCTTTGACCGCGCTGAAGGTGGACGGCGGGATGGTATTCAACGAAACCCTGATGCAATTCCAGGCGGACGTGCTCGGCGTGCCGGTCATCCGGCCGGTCGTCGCCGAAACAACGGCCCTGGGCGCGGCATACGCGGCCGGCCTGGCCGTCGGCTTCTGGAAGAATACCGACGAAATGCGCGCCAACTGGAATATGGACAGACAGTGGGATCCTGAGCCGGGCAGCGACGCCAGCACCGGCCTCTTCGCCCAGTGGAAGAAGGCGGTCACGCGCACCTTCGATTGGGTTGAGTAAACCGAAAAACCCCGCAGGTCTCAAGGACCTGCGGGGTTGGTTATGAACTTAGCGAACGAACCAGTACGAGTTCCTGACCGTTACGGTAAAATAACCGGTGCCCGGCATGCGGGTGGCCTGCGGCGCGTAACGCAACAGGCAATCTGAATGACGGGCATCGGCGTCAGCCCCGGCTTTTCCCCGAGGCGAGTGACGGAGGAATCATGCGTAAGATAGAGACGGAAGTCCTGGTCATCGGTGGGGGCGCCACCGGCACGGGAATCATTCGCGACCTGGCTATGCGCGGCTTTCGCTGCATCCTGGTTGAACGACGGGACCTGTCGCACGGCACGACCGGTCGCTACCACGGCTTACTGCACAGCGGCGGGCGTTATGCCGTCAAAGATCCCAAGGCGGCCACCGAATGTATCGAAGAAAACATCATTTTGCGGAAGATCATGCCGCATTGCCTGGAAGATACCGGCGGCTTCTTTGTCACCACTCCCTGGGATGACCCTGAGTTCGGCGACCTTTTCTTGCAGGGCTGCCATGACACACAGGTGCCCTGCGAAGAGATCTCCATAGCGCAGATGTTGCGCGAAGAACCGCTGCTCAACCCGAAGATCAGCCGCTGCTTTCGCGTGCCGGACGGCGCCGCCGACTCATTTTTGGCCACGCAATGTGTGGCCGCCTCCGCCCGCGAGCATGGGGCGCAGATCCTGAACTACTACGAGGTCAAGCGCCTACTGCGGGTCAAGAACCGCGTCACGGGCATCGTCTGCCACGACCTGGTCAGGGACGAGGACGTGCAGATCAGCGCGGATATCGTGGTCAATGCCGCCGGCGCCTGGGCGGGCAAGATCGCCGGCATGGCTTCGCTGGAAGTGACCGTAATGCCCGGCAAAGGGGTGATGGTCGCCGCCAATCATCGCATCGTGAATACGGTCATCAACCGCTGCAAGATGCCGGCCGACGGCGACATCATCGTGCCCATCCATACCGTATCGGTGATCGGCACGACCGATGTGCGCGTCCCCGACCCGGAACATTTCGCCATCGAACCCTGGGAAGTGCACATGATGCTGGAGGAAGGCGACAAGCTGGTTCCCGGCTTCAAGGACATGCGCATGCTCCGCGCCTGGGGCGGCGTGCGCCCCCTCTACCAGGAAACAAAAGTGGTTGACACTCGCGATGTCACCCGCGCCTATACCCTGCTCGATCACGAGACGCGGGACGGAGTGACCGGCTTCATTACCATGACCGGCGGCAAATGGACCACCTTCCGCCAGATGGCGGAAGTAACCGTCAACCGCGTCTGCGAAAAGCTGAATACCGAGCGCCCTTGCCGCACGCACCTGGAAAGCGTGCCCGCCCTCTTCAACTCCGACAAGCATACGGCCAACGGCTATCACTACCTGGGGGCGCGCTTGCATAATGTGGAGAACGAGCAGGCTTACGGCAACCTCATTTGTGAATGCGAGTTGGCCACCCTGGCCGACGTCAGGCAGTCGATCAACGAGGGCGAGGCCAGAACTATTGATGACATCCGGCGCGATATCCGCGTCGGCATGGGTCCCTGCCAGGGCGGCTTCTGCACCTATCGGGTCGCCGGCGTCTGGCACGACATACGACAGACGGACGTCAAACAGGTGAATGTGGCTCTCCGCGACTTCCTGCAAGAGCGCTGGAAAGGGCTGATGCCTGTCCTGTGGGGCCGGCAACTAAAACAAGAGCGGTTGGACGAGCTAATCTACCTCTACAACTTGAACGCGGACCACTTGCCGGGCGAACACGGCTCTCGCCTGGGGCCGGCCATGTACGAGCCGGGCACGGTCGAACAAATACCGGAAACTGCCAGAAGGTAGGCAGGCCATGTAACTCGATTTTGCAACTCAAGTAATGTAACTCGATTTTATAAATCGAGTGATGTAACTCGATTTTATAAATCGAGTGATGTAACTCGATTTTGCAAATCGAGTGTCGAACGAGACTTTCGATTTACGGGAGAGTAGGCGGTGAATTTACAGGGTGATTTGCTGGTCATCGGCGCCGGCCTGGCCGGCCTGGTCGCCGGCTGGCGGGCGGCAGCGCGCGGCGAGAAGGTGCGCGTCATCGCCAAAGGCTGGGGGGCGACGCACTGGCTTCCCGGCTGCATTGACGTGTTGGGCTATTACCCACTGGACAGCCAGACGCCGGTGAAGTCGCCGGCCCAGGCTGTGCCCCAACTCATTCGCGCGCAGCCGCAACATCCCTACGCCCTGCTGGGCATGGAGCGACTGCAGGAAGCGTTGATAGCGTTGCAGGGCTTATGCGCCGCCGCCAATTACCCGTTGGTAGGTTCGCTGCAGAAGAACTGGTTGCTGCCCTCCGCCGTAGGCACGCAGCGCCCGACCTGCCTGGCCCCGGCGACAATGATTGCCGGAGACCTGTCGGATAAATCCTCCATCCTGGTGGTGGGCTTTGAGCAGTTCCGCGACTTCTACCCCCGGGTCATCGCCGACAACCTGCAATTGCAAGGGATTCCCGCCCGCTCCGTTGTCCTGGATTTGGCCTCATTAGGCAGCCGGCGGTTCACCAATCCGACTACTCTGGCCCCCTTGCTGGAAGACACGGTCTTCCGCTCAGAATTGGTAGCCAGGTTAGGGCCACACCTGGAAGACGCCGGCCGCGTGGCCTTTCCGGCTGTGCTGGGCATGCGCCACGCCGTGAGCGTCTTGGAAGCGCTGCAGAACAGGCTGCGCCGGCCTGTCTTCGAGATACCCGGCCTGACCCCCTCCGTACCAGGCATCCGCTTGCACCATATTCTGGTAAGCGCTATCCGCGCTCACGGGGGACAGGTGCTCGACGGAATGGAAGCGCTGAGCAGCGAAACGGAAGCCGGGCGCGTCCAGGCGGTGCAAACGGAGTCAGCAACCCGCTTGCGCTCCCACCGCCACCATCGTTACTTGCTCGCTACCGGCGGCATCCTGGGCGGCGGCATTGACACGGATCGCCTCGGCGTTGTTCGCGAGGTCGTCTTTGATTTGCCGGTAGTCAAGCCTGAAAGCCGGCTGCAATGGTTCCAGCAGGAGTTTCTGGCCAAAGAAGGCCACCCTATTTACCAGGCCGGCGTGCACGTAGACCAGCGTTTTCAGCCGGTCAACGGAAACGGCCGGCCCGTTTTCGACAATCTCTATGCAGCCGGAACCACCCTGGCCCATTGCGAAGTCATTCGCGAACGCTCCTTTGAAGGCGTCGCCGTGGCCACGGGTTATGCGGCTGCCGGATACGTACAGAACTAGCGCACAATTTTCCCGGAAACTTGACCATGTTGTCTGCCGGATTGTAGGCAACAGAGTTTCCGGGAAAATCAGAACTAACAGATGCGCACAATTTTCCCGGAAAC
>CAYVQP010000008.1:38165-46703 GCA_964452775.1 uncultured Ardenticatenaceae bacterium
AACAGAGTTTCCGGGAAAATCAGAACTAACAGATGCGCACAATTTTCCCGGAAACTTGACCATGTTGTCTGCCGGATTGTGGGCAACAGAGTTTCCGGGAAAATAATAGTTTGAGGAATACGACGATGCCCGATCGCAATATTTGGGAAGCGGAGACTGACATCGAGTTTGCGGCACACGCGCCGGTCGAGCTGACGCTGGACAATTGCATCAAGTGCAATATCTGTGTCTCGGCCTGCCCGGTAGCCGCGGTGACGGATCTCTTTCCCGGCCCCAAGTACGAAGGTCCGCAGGCAGGTCGCTTTCGCCAGCCGCAGCAGGAGACGCCCGATCACTCAGTAGACTATTGCAGCGGCTGCCGGGTCTGTAACATGGTCTGCCCGACCGGCGTGCGCATCGCCGAGATCAACGCCCGCGCCCGGGCGCGCATCGTCGAGCAAAACGGCTTCCCACCCTTCCAGCGGCTGCGCAACAACCTGCTGGCCCGTTCAGAGGCGCTGGGAAAGACCAACCGGCCGGTTGCGCCTCTGGCCAACGGCGTCCTTGGCCGGCGGGCCGTGCGCTGGGTGATGAGCAAGAGCATCGGCATCGCCCCCAAGGCGCCCTTACCCTCTTTTAGCAGAACGACCTTCAGCAGCTGGCACCGCCAGCACCCCCGCCCGGAAGGGGCAACGCGTAAGGTAGCCTTCTTTCACGGCTGCGCCGCGGAGTATTACGAGCCGCGGGTGGCCAGGGCTGCCGTGCAGGTCCTGGAAGCCAACGGTTTTGAAGTGCTGGTGCCCGAGCAGAATTGCTGCGGTCTGCCGCTCCTGTCCAACGGCGAATTTGCTGCCGCCGCCTCTTATTACAACAACAATGTGCAGAAGATGGTGGGCTACGTCAGGAACGGCTACGTGATCGTGGGCGCTTCCACCAGTTGCATCCTGACACTGAAGGAAGAGGCGCCGGAAATGCTGGACATCCACACGCCCGACGCCCGGCTCCTGAGCCACAACACCTTCGACATCAGTGAATTTCTGCTGCACCTGTATGAAAGCGGCGAAATGGCCGTAGATAACTTGCGCCCCATCCCGCTCCGGCTGGCCTACCATATGCCCTGCCAGTACCGCGCGCACCGCATCGGCCGGCCCGCCGCCGAAATCCTGGGACTGATCCCGCAACTGGAGATCATGGAGAGCGAAGCAGCTTGCTGCGGCATCGCCGGCACCTATGGATTCAAGAATGAGAAGTACGACATCGCCATGGCGGTCGGCAAGCCACTCTTTGACTTTGTGCTTGAAGTCAAAGGCCCGGTCGTCGTCTGTGACAGCGAGACGTGTCGCTGGCAGATCACACACGGCTCCGACATTCCGTCTATCCATCCCATCGAACTGCTGGCTGCCGCTTATGGCTACCCGGTTGAACCGCCTCTTGCCGGCGTGTTGGCCGGAGCAGGGGTCAAGTAGTTCGGCCGGCAGGGTCAATCCAGCTTATACCGGTATCCGTTGGTTGGCATCGTCATAGTCTCCCATAGCGCACAGCTTGCCGCCGGCGTCCATGAACTGGTCGCCCAGATGGTGCAGGATCGCGTCCCACTCGCCGTCGCCGGCGGCCTGGACGACCCGGAAAATCCCATCGGCACCGACCCCATGCGCGTATTGGAAGCCATCGAAGCGGCTTACAGCGAAGATGGCGTGGTCGTGCTGATGGACCTGGGCAGCGCCCTACTGAGTGCGGAGATGGCGCTGGAATTTCTGTCGCCGGAGCAGCAGGCCAATGTACACCTCTGCCCCGCTCCTCTCGTCGAGGGCGCGATGGCCGCCGCCGTGCAGGCCTCGCTGGGCAGCCCGGTCGCCGAGGTGATGCGGGAAGCGCGCAGCGCGCTGGGGGTTAAGGAAGCGCAATTGGGGCTTGAGCCCGGCTCTCCCCCATCTGTCATTCCAACTGCCACGCCGGCTGAACACGGCCGGACGATCACGCTCACGATCATGAACCGGCAAGGGCTACACGCCCGTCCGGCGGCGCAATTCGTGCGCACTGCCGGCCGTTTTGACGCGGATGTGACCGTGCGAAAGGATGAGCAGCAGGCCAACGCCCGCAGCATCAACCAGATCGCCATGCTGGGCGTTCGCCAGCATGACACGGTCACCGTCAGCGCCGGCGGGCCGCAGGCGGAGGCAGTTCTGGACGCGCTCACAGCGCTGGTTGAGGCAAATTTCGGTGAGACAGATGACGAGACGACCGGGTCAGCGCAGCCGGCAGCGCTTCCTCCTGTCGCTAACGGCGGCGACGCGGACCATTGGCAGGGCATCCCTGTCTCGCCGGGGGTTGCTCTGGGCCGGACGGCCCACTTCCGGCCGCCATTGCCGGTGGTCGCCTACAACACGGTGTCCGATCTACAGGCCGAGCAAAACCGGTTACACGGCGCCCTGCAAGCAGCCATTGGCGAATTGGAGAGTGTATTGGCAACCGCTGCGGCGCGGCCGGGAGCTGAGCAAGCGACCATTCTCGAAGCGCATATCGTGATCCTGCAAGATCCGGCGCTGGTCGAGGCCGTCGAATCGCGCATCGGGGAGGAGCGTTTGAACGCCGCCGCGGCCTGGCAACTGGAGACAGAACGGCTGGCCGACGCCTACCGCGCCCTGGATGACCCATACATGCAGGCCCGCGCGGCAGACATTCAGGACGTCTCCCGACGCGTATTGCGCCAATTGCTGGCCGGGGAGGCCCCGGCGCTGGAGTTCGCCGAGCCGGTGGTGTTGGTGGCAAGTGAACTCCTACCCTCAGATACGGCCACGCTGGATGTGAGTAAAGTGTTGGGCATCTGCACCGCAGCCGGCGGCGCTACCTCGCATAGCGCCATACTGGCGCGGGCGCTGGGCATACCGGCCGTGGCCGGACTCGGCCCGGCATTGCTCGACCTGCCGGAGGATCGGCTGATTGCCCTGGACGGGGGACAGGGATTGCTCTGGCTCCACCCGACAGACGAGGAACTGGCCGAGCTGGAGGAGCGCCGGCGGGAATGGCGCGCCGGACAGGAGCGCCTGCGCCGGGCCGGCGCACGCCCCGCCCAGACGTTGGACGGCCAGCACATCGCCGTCTGGGCCAACATCGGCCGGCCCGCCGAAGCCGGCACTGCAGTGGAGTATGGCGCAGAGGGCGCCGGCCTCTTCCGCACGGAGTTCTTGTTTTTCGACCGCCCGGCCGCGCCGGATGAGGATGAGCAATTCGCCGCCTTTCGCCAGACGGCGCAACTGTTGGGCAATCGCCCGCTGATCATCCGCACCCTGGACATCGGCGGCGACAAGCCGATCCGCTACTTGGAACAACCGCAAGAAGACAATCCATTCCTGGGCTTACGCGGCATCCGCTACTGTCTGCGCTATCCTGCCCTGTTCAAGACCCAGTTGCGAGCCATTTTGCGAGCCGGGGCCGATCATGATATCCGGCTGATGTTTCCCATGATCGGCACACCGGCAGAGCTACAGGCCGCTCGCGCTATCCTGCAGGAAGTTCAGCGCGAGCTGCAGGAGGCCGGCGAGACGCACAACGCGAATATGCCGGTGGGAATCATGATCGAAGTGCCCTCGGCCGTGGCCGTCGCCGACCGGCTGGCTCGCGACGCGGCCTTCTTCAGCATCGGTACGAACGATTTGACCCAGTATGTGATGGCGGCGGACCGGGGCAATGCCGGGGTGGCGCAATTGGCCGACGCCTTGCAGCCGGCGGTGCTGCACATGGTCGCCCAGACCGCAACCGCCGCTCACGCGGCGGGCATCCCGGTGGGCATGTGCGGGGAGCTGGCCGGCAACCCACTGGCTACCCCCTTGCTAATCGGCCTCGGACTCCACGAGCTGAGCATGAGCGCGCCGGCCATCCCCCAGGTCAAAGCAGCCGTGGGCGCTTTTACCAGGGCGCAGGCGGAAGCTGTTGCCCAACAGGCGCTGCAACTGGATACGGCCGAGGCCGTGGCCGCATATCTCAAGGCTCTCGAGGCCGGTGCGCCGCCGGTCCCGGCCAAGTAGCCAATCGGGTGAGCTAGCCGCCGGCTGGTGCTTTGTCAGGCAGAATCAATCAGTTTTCCTGAAAACTCCATCATCAAGAGCCGGCGCTTGACCCAATTCAGTTTCCGAGAAAATGATGAAACCGGGTTGGCCGGGCGCTGGCCGCATCCTGAGCGCAGACACAACAATCTTGAATCAATTGCCCGCCGGTGGCACAATCGGCTTATGCAAGGCGGTGCAATCGAGAGTATCAGCGGTTCGGTCGAGCGAGTCACTTACTACAACGAGGAGAACGGCTATTCGGTCATCCGGCTACAGCCGGACAATCGCGGCATGCTCCCCTTTCCCTATGCTTCCGGCAGAGACGGCCTGATTACGCTGGTGGGCAATATGCCGGAGGTCAATCCCGGCGAACACCTGCGCCTGAGCGGACGCTGGCTGAACCATCCCAAACACGGCCGCCAGTTCCAGGTCGAGAGCTGTGAACAAACTCTGCCGGCTACCACAGCGGGCATCAAGCGCTACCTCGGCTCCGGCATGGTCAGGGGGGTGGGCAAGGTGATGGCAGAGCGCATCGTGGATCGTTTCGGCGAGCAGACGCTGGACATGATCGAATTTGAACCCCAGAGCTTGCGCACGGTCCTGGGCATTGGCCCAAAGCGGGTGGACGGCATCGTCAGGGCCTGGGCGGAGCAGAAAGCGATCAAGGACGTGATGATCTTCTTGCAGGGGCATGGAGTCTCCACCGGCCTGGCAACGAAAATCTACAAGAAATACGGCGACGACTCGTTGAATGTGGTGCGCAACACGCCATACCGGCTGGTGCAGGACATCCACGGCGTCGGCTTCAAGACGGCGGACAAGATCGCCCAGGCGTTGGGGCTGGCGCACGACGACCCGGCGCGCATCGAGGCCGGCATCGCCTACACCCTCAATCGCATGGCCGAGGAAGGGCATGTGTACGTGCCGCAAGACGAGCTGGAGCCGGAGGCGGCGGAAATCCTCGCCGTCGAGCCGGAGAAGATCGTCAACGTCATCGAATCGTTGGAAACGGAAGCGCTGATCACGCGCGACACCATCCGCTACGAGATCCCGCAAGCGGACGGAGAAAAGCCGGAAGTACATGAGGAACGGGCGGTCTATCTGACTCCGCTGTATTACTCGGAGATTGGCGTCACTAACCGGATTCGACGCATGGTGGCCCATCCGACCAGCCGGCTGCAGAGCATCCGTCGCTCCGATGTGCTGGATGCCCTTCTCGCCCGGCAGGCGTTGCAACCGGGTCTGGCCCTGACGCAACAACAGGTCGAAGCGGTGCGCGCAGCCATTCAGAACAAGGTCACCATATTGACCGGCGGCCCCGGCACGGGCAAGACCACCACCATGCGCGTCCTGCTCGACGTGCTGGAGCAGCGCCGGCACACTTTCGTCCTGGCCTCGCCCACGGGCCGGGCCGCCAAGCGATTGAGCGAGGCCACCGGCCGCGAGGCCAAGACGATTCACAGGTTGCTGGAGTTCAGGCCGGGTGAAGGCTTTGGCCGGCATGAAGACAACCCCCTGGATGCGGATATCGTCATCATAGACGAGGCCTCTATGCTGGACCTCGTGCTGACCAACAACCTGCTGAAGGCCATTGCCACGGATACCCACCTCCTGCTTGTCGGGGATGTGGACCAGTTGCCCTCAGTGGGAGCCGGGGACGTGTTGCGCGACCTGATCGCCTCCGGCGTCGCCCATGTGGTGCGCTTGCAGACGATCTTCCGCCAAGCCGCCGAAAGCCTGATCGTGCAGAACGCCCACCGCATCAACCAGGGTCACTTCCCGCTGACCGGCAAGGATGCCACGGACTTCTTCATCTTCGTGAAGGAAGACGTGGAGGAACTCGCCGATCTGCTGGTCGATCTGGTTGCAGTCCGCATGCCGCAGAAGTTCGGCCTGGAACCGCTGATGGACATCCAGGTGTTAAGCCCGATGTACAACGGGCCGGTCGGAGTGACAAATCTAAACGCGCGGCTGCAAGAAGCGCTGAACCCCGGCAGCAGCAAGAAGGTGGAACGGCGCCTGGGCGGCCGGCTCTTCCGGACCGGGGACAAGGTGATGCAGACGGTCAACAACTACGACAAGAATGTGTACAATGGCGATATCGGCATCATCGCCGCCATGGACCCGGTGCAGCAGACGGCGCAGGTGAACATTGACGGCATGCCGGTAGTTTACGACTTTCTGGAATTAGATGAACTGGCCCACGCCTTTGCCGTCAGCGTGCACAAGAGCCAGGGCAGCGAATATCAGGCGGTGGTTGTGCCGGTGGTCACCCAACATTATCTGATGCTGCAGCGCAACCTGCTTTACACGGCGATCACTCGCGCGCGCAAATTGGTCGTTCTGGCCGGCTCTCGACGGGCCATTCAGATCGCGATCAGGAACAACAAGGTATCTGAACGGCACACCGCGCTGGACTACCGCCTGAAACGGGCGGCTTGATAGTATGGGATGGTTATGGAGATCGCGTTTGCAGTAGCAAAGGTCAGCAAGTACGCTTCGCGCGAAAGCGGCGACACATTGGAAATGATAGAACGGCCGCACGGCGGCATCTCTATGGTGCTGGTTGATGGTCAGCGCTCCGGGAAGTCGGCGAAGTCGATCAGCAATGTCGTTGCGCGCAAGGCGATCCAACTGCTGGCCGAGGGGGTCCGGGACGGCGCCGCTGCTCGGGCCGCCCACGATTACCTCTATACCTATCGCGGCGGCAAGGTGACCGCCACGCTGAACATCCTCTCCGCCGACGCGGTCACCAAGACCCTGGTCATTTCCCGCAACAACGAAGCGCCGGTCATTGTGCATACCCCACAGCGCGGCCTCTTCCTGCTCGATGCCCCGTCGGAGTCGATTGGCACCCGCCGCAACGTGAAGCCGGACATTTCCGAGATACCGATGGAACTCGGCCCGCTGGTCGTTGTCTTTACGGATGGGTTGCGCCATGCCGGAAGCTGGCACGGGCAGAACAATTTCGACCCGCTCGCCGCCATGCGCGAGATGCTGGCATCCGGCATCTCCGACCCGCCGGCGATTGCTGATGGTCTGCTCCGGCGGGCCATGGAAATGGATGACGGCCGCCCACGGGACGACATCAGCGTCCTCGTGGTGAGCGTGCGGGAGAATCAGCCGACGGATGATGTGCGCCGGCTCGCCGGGCGCATGGCGGTTAGTTAGCCGGTTGGCCGGATGACGGAATCAGCGCCTTCTCAGCGTATACGGGTGGGGATCGTGGGGCCGTGCGTCTCCGGCAAGAGCACGCTGGCGCAGGCGTTGAACGCCGCCGGCTACGATGCCCATGCGATCTCGCAAGAGCACTCCTACGTGCCCTATATGTGGCAGCGGATCACCGGGCCGGATGTGCTGGTCTACCTGGACGTGGATTACGCCGCCGCCAAAGCCCGCCGGCCGCGCATTGATTGGGGGCCGGAGCGCCTCGTCGAGCAAGCCAATCGCCTCGCTCACGCCCGCGCCCACTGTGATCTCTATCTGGATACCAGCGACCAGAACGAGGACAGAGTAGCGGCGCAGGTGATATCCTTTCTCTCGACGTATAGTTAGTCGGAACAAAAAGGCCCCTCGCAATGAGGGGCCTTTGAAAACTAATTTGTCGTCCTGACGGAGACTAGAAATCCATTCCGCCGCCGGGCATACCGCCGCCGCCGGGCATGGGGGCTTCCTTCTCGGGCAGGTCCGTGATCAGCACGTCCGTGGTCAGGATCATCGAGGCGATGCTGGCCGCATTCTCCAGAGCGCCGCGGGTCACCTTGGCCGGATCGATGATCCCGGCCTTCAGCATGTTCACATACTCGCCGGTCAGGACATCGTAGCCGATGTTCTTGTCGCCGGTGGCTTCTTGCTTCATGCGCACGTTCTGAATGATCACGTCGCCGTTCTTGCCGGCGTTTTCAGAGATCTTGCGCATGGGGGCTTCCAACGCGCGGCGCAGAATGTTCACGCCGGTGCGCGGATCGCCGTCGCTAACCTGCACATCATCCAACGCGGGAATGGCATTAATCAGGGCCACGCCGCCGCCGGGTACAATCCCTTCCTCGACGGCCGCCCGGGTTGCGCTCAGCGCGTCTTCAACGCGGTGCTTCTTCTCTTTCAGCTCGACCTCGGTCGCCGCGCCGACGCGGATGATGGCCACGCCGCCGGCCAACTTGGCCAGACGCTCCTGCAGCTTCTCGCGATCATAGTCGGAGGTGCTGCGGTCGATCTCAACCTTGATCTGCTCCACACGCCCGCGAATCAGAGCATCATCGCCGGCGCCGTCTACGATGGTGGTGTCATCTTTCGTAGCCACAACCTTCGCCGCCCGGCCCAGGTCGCTGATCTGGACGCTCTCCAGCTTGCGACCCATTTCCTCGGTGATCACCTCGCCGCCGGTCAGGGTGGCGATATCCTGCAGCATGGCCTTGCGTCGATCGCCAAAGCCCGGAGCCTTTACAGCCAGCGCGCTTACCGTGCCGCGCAGCTTGTTGAGCACCAGCGTGGCCAGCGCCTCGCCGTCTACGTC
>CAYVQP010000008.1:46803-50277 GCA_964452775.1 uncultured Ardenticatenaceae bacterium
TTGCCGACCTTGTCCATCACCGAGGCAATCAGCTTGCCGATGTTGGGGTCCTGGGCGGAGATGGCAGCCACGGAGGCGATCTCGTCCACGCTGTCGATGGAGACCGACATGCTCTTGATGCGCTCGGACAGCGCCTGCACGCCGGCCTCGATACCCAACTTCAGCAACATCGGGTTCGCGCCGGCGGCCACGTTCTTGTAACCTTCGTGAACGATGGTCTGGGCCAGCACGGTGGCGGTGGTTGTGCCGTCGCCGGCGATGTCATTGGTCTTGGTGGCGGCTTCCTTCAGCAACTGGGCGCCCATGTTCTCATAGGGGTCTTCCAGTTCGATTTCTTTGGCGACGGTCACGCCGTCGTGGGTGATGGTGGGGGCGCCGAACTTCTTATCCAGAGCTACGTTGCGTCCCTTGGGGCCTAACGTCGTCGAAACGGCGTGGGCGAGCACGTCAATCCCGTGCTTTAATTTGCGATGTGCATCATCGGAAAAGGTCAGTTGTTTAGCCATAACGTATGAATCTCCTGTCCAATCAGTAATGTGGTCTACGACTCGACGATGGCGAGTACGTCGGATTCCTTCAGAATGAGCAGCTTCTTGCCTTCCAGCTTGATCTCGGTGCCGGCGTACTTGGCGTAGAGCACCGTATCGCCTACCTCAACATCCATGTCGATCCGGTCGCCGTCATCATCGCGCCGGCCGGGGCCAACCGCGATCACCAGGCCCTCTTGGGGCTTCTCTTTGGCTGTCTCCGGCAGAATAATGCCGGAAGCAGTGGTCTCTTCGCGCTCTTTGGGTTCGACGACAAGTCGATCGCCAAGCGGCTTGAGCTTCATGTCCATAGACTATTTCTCCTTTGTCACGTACTGTTTGGGCTGATTAGCACTCAAGGGAATAGAGTGCCAGCTACGTGAGAATTGTAGCACAGATCCGGGTAGTGTCAAGCAAAAATTGGCAGTCGTTATGCTAGAGTGCCAGCCGGGATTCAGGGAGAACCGACGTCCAGTTGCGCTTGCCGGCACAGCTCCACCCCCTCCAACGCGTTGGCCTCCTGGATAGAATCCGGCTCTACCGCCGCCAGCACATCGTTGAAGAGCGGCATCGCGTCCTCGCATTGGCTCTGATAGTAATATGCCAATCCGAGCATCGTGAAATAGGTGGCATTCGTCGGGGTTATCTCGTCGTACGCTTCTGTGGCCAGGGAGAGTTCCTCAATGGCGCTGTCGTACTTGAATTGCTTGAAGTAGGCGGCTCCCAGGTGGGCGTGTGCGCGAGTCATGTTGGGGTCCAGCGTTACCGCCTGATAGGCGTTCTCTTCCGCTTGCGGGTATTGGCCGAGGACAAAGTAGAAGTAGCCCAGGCCGTCAAAAGCGTCGGCTCTCGTCGGGTCAATTTCGATCACGTCCTGCAGGGTGAGGATCGCTTCCTGCCGGCGTTCGGTGAAAAAGTACAGATATGCCAGGTCAACGCGCATCTCCACCAGGTTGGGGTTGAAGTCCAGCGCCACCAGGTACTCGTTGATGGCATTGTCATATTGGCCGAGTTGTTCGAACACCGAGGCCATTGCCCGGCGCGTGATGGGGCTTTCAGGGGCCAATTCTACCGCCAGAGCCGCTTTCTCCTGCGCTTCTGCGATGCGATCCAGGCCCAGACGGGCGAGCGCCGTCGCCATGTGGGCAAAGGCCTCGGCGTTGTTGGGATTCAGCTCGACAGCCTCTTCGGCAGCGGCGATCGCTTCAGCATACTGCAACTCGGCGCTGGCCGGATCACCGGTCTCCGCCAGCCGGTCCGCATTGGCCACGTGCGCCATAGCCACTGCGGCCCACACCTGATCATTGTCAACTGCCAGCACCTTGGCCTTCTCCGCCCATTCCAGGGCGAGTTCCGGGTCGCCGGTGACGGTCAGCAGGTTAATCAAGGGCATGTAATACGTGATCTTGTTGGGGTCCAGGACAATCGCCTGCTCATAAGCGGCAATCGCGTTTTCTAGTTCGCCGTCACGCTCATAAAGGGCGGCGCTGGTGGCGTGTTCTGCCGCGGAACGGGTAGGCTCCATGGTAGGCGTGGGGACGATCGCGTCGCGCACTTCCTCCGCGTTGCTGATCACATAGACGCCCAACACCCCAACTGCGATCACAACCAGCACCAACAGGCAGGAGGGACCGCGTCGTGGATATTTTGGGCTTCGGCGCTGAATAATCATCGGCTGACGTCGGATAAGATTGGCAGTGGCGTTGCCGGCGGCTGTACTCGTCCTATAGAGAACCCTCTATAGGGCGCGGAACCAAAATCCTAACACCGGCGATGACGCCCCGCAAACACGCTCATTATCCCATAAGCAACGGCGCTTGCCGGCCCACACCCTCAGCCGCGACCGCGCCGCAGTCGCCAAAAGACGCCGGCCGGATAGCCAATCATCTTCGCCACATCGCCGGCCAGACGGATGATGGGTATGAAGGCAAAGACGCGCATGCGCGGCCACAGCCGCCAGCCGGTCGTCTGGGGCCAGAGACGTTGGGCCGGTCGCAGGCAATAGACAAAGCCCCCGGCAAACAACCCCAACCAGCCCAGCCTTTTGCCGCCCCAGATCATGCGCAGCAGCAGCGGTAGAGCGACCAGGTATGTGCCATAACGGATCAGATGGCGCTTCCGCCACAAGTCCGCCTTTCCATCGCCGCGAGCATACAGATAGTACTGGCGGAAGAAGGAGCGCAGGCTGCCTCGGGGCCGGAAGTGCGCCACCGCTCGCGGCGCAAAGGCAAAAGCGCCGTACTGCTCGCGCAGCGCCAGGTCAAACACCAGGTCCTCGCTGTAATCGAGCCACTCCGGATAGCCGCCCACCGCTTCCCAGGCGCTCTTCAAGAATGCGACCGACCGGCTGGAGGGCAGAAATTTCCCCGGCTCGATGTCGCTCAGTTCCGGCAACACCGTCGCCCCCATGACTACCTCAAAGTCGGTATAGGGGTCCGGCTCAAACCAGCCGCTGACCACCTTCGCCCGGCCCTGGCGTATCGGCTCCGTAATCGCGGCCAACCAGAGCGGGCTGAGCATCACGCCGGCATCTGTGGAGGCGATTACCGGGCCGACGGCAGCGGCAATGGCCCGATTGCGTCCGGCGCTGATGTTGCTGCCGGGGGCCTCGACAAGCTTGATCGGCAGCCATCGCGTGAACTCCCGCACCACCGCCAACGTGCCGTCCGTGGAGCCGCCATCGCAAATCACCACCTCATTCGGCGGCAGAGTCTGGTGGTAGAGCGAGTCCAACAGCGTTTGAATCGCTGCTTCCTCGTTCTTCACAGTGACGATTACCGATACGTTCATACGTCCTTGCCGGCGGCCTGCCGTCGTTGTGACCGAAAACCATTATGCTATAATCCCGCGCGTGGGCAAAAAGAAGCTACAAGGCATCATCCAGGTCATCATCAGCCTGGGATTGCTGGTTCTGCTGATCTATCAGGTCGGGCCGGCGGCGATTCTG
>CAYVQP010000008.1:50377-93207 GCA_964452775.1 uncultured Ardenticatenaceae bacterium
GGCTGACCGGCCTGCTGGGCTCGTCGCTGATTGCCCTTCTGGCTCTGAGCTGGAACGCGCTGGCCGGCCCGGATTCCCTGGAGGTCCCAACTCCACTGTTGGTGCTGACCTTGCTGGTGAGCATCGGCATTATGGCCGGCTTCGCGGTCTTGCGTTGGGCGCAACCTCTGGATTGGATGGCCCGCCGCCTTCCGTTCACTCGCCCGCTTACGACCAATCAGAAGGTAGTGCGCCTGGCCGATACCGTCCGGCGCTATCCCATGTCGGAGTTGTGGCGCGCCCTGCTGATCAGCATTCCCTTTACCATCAGCCTCATCTTTGTGCAGTACGCCGTCGCGCGGGCGCTCAACGTTGAGGCCGGCATGTACCTGTTCGCCTTGTTTGTACCCATCATCGCCCTGGTTAATCTGCTGCCGATTGCGTTTAACGGGCTGGGCACCCGCGAGGGTGTATACCTCTTGCTGTTCGTACCCGCCGGCATCCCCAGCGAACAGGCCATCGCCATGTCATTGGCCTATTATGGATTGCGCCTCATCGCCGGCTTGCTGGGCGGGGCCATGCTGGCTTTGCGCAGCTTGAGCAATGTGGCCCACGCCGCTGAAGTCCCGGGGAGTCCCCGCACATGATCCCCGCGCGGCGGATAACGCCGCGCGACCCTGGTGAAACTATCTGATGACACAACGGAAAGTGGCTGTATTCGGCCTGGACGGGGTCACCTTTGATTTGCTGCAGCCCTGGCTGGACGAGGGCCGGCTGCCCAATCTGGCTCACCTGCTGGCCCGCGGCGCTTCCGGCCCCTTGCGCTCAACCATTCCACCCGTTTCCGCCTCCGCCTGGGCTTCGTTTGCCACCGGCTCCCAGCCGGGGCAGCACGGGTTGATTGATTTTACCTACCCGGCCCCTGGTTCGTATAGTATTCAGATCACCAACGGCAATACCCGCGCCGTGCCGGCGCTGTGGGAGATCGCGGGCGCAGCCGGCCTGCAGGTGGGCGTGGTCAGTATGCCCATGACCTATCCGCCCCGGCCAATCAACGGCTTCATGCTCTGCTCCTTCCTCACCCCCAGCGCCGACAGCCAGTACACCTATCCGCCGGAGCTGCGGGATGAGTTGACCACCGCCTGCGGCCCATTTCCGCTGCATATGTCCGAAAAGGGGCGCGGCTCCAATCCGGCGCGCTTTGTGCAATCCGTGAAAGAGATGGAGATCGCCCGCAGCCGCGCTGTCTGCCACCTGATGGAGAGCCGGCCCTGGGACCTGTTTATTTACGTCATTGAGACGACGGACAACCTGCAACACGAGGTGTGGCACATCCTCGATAAGACGCACCCGCGCCACGACCAGGCTGAGGCGGCGGCAACCATGCCGGCCATCCATGACTATTACCAGGCGGTGGATCAAGCCCTGGGCGAGATGCTGGCCCGCGTGCCGGAAGACGCGCTGGTGGTGATATTGTCGGATCACGGCTTTGGCCCCTTTCACAAGTTCTTCCACATCAACAACTGGCTGGCGGCGCACGGCTGGCTTCAGTTTAAGCGCTCGCCCGGCAGCCGGCTCAAGCGGACGGCCTTCCGGCTCGGCGTTACGCCCATTAACGCCCTGAAATGGGTCAACCGGCTGGGTCTGGGCGGACTGCGCAAAAACGTCAAGCGCGGACGCGGGGGCGGCATGTTGCGCCGGTGGTTCCTCTCCTTCCACGATGTGGATTGGGCGCGCACGAAAGCCTTTTCGGTGGGCAACTTCGGCCAGATTTATCTGAACGTCGCCGGCGAGCGACCCGCGGGCTGCGTCGCGCCGGGGGATTACGACGCATTACGGGATGAGATCGCCGCCGCCGCCCTGGGTTACCGCGACCCCGAGGATGGCTCGCAGGTGGTGCAGCAGGTGTACCGGCGCGAAGAGATCTTTCACGGCATCAGCGAGTCGCGGCTACCCGACCTGGTATTGCACACCGACCGCGCCAGGTATGTCTCCTTCGGCCATGCGGACTTCGGCTCCAGCCGGATCATCGAGCCCAGCATCGGCCAGACGGGGCACCATCACATGGTGGGCGTAATGGCGCTTGCCGGGCCGGGCGTGCAGGCGGGAGTAAGGTTGCCGGAAGCCAGCATCCTCGATCTGGCGCCCACGATCCTGCATTACCTGCGCCTGCCGGCGCCGGCCTACATGGACGGGCAGGTGTTGGCCGGGGCGTTTACGCCCGAGTTCAACCGCGATAACCCCGTGCTGGCTTCCACGACTGCGTTCGACGGGTTGCGCGAAGCCGGGAGCTACAACCCTGATGAAGAGGCGGCGATCATGGACAAGCTGCGCGATATGGGCTACGTCGCCTGAAAGTCCTTCGGCATCAGCGAAAGCTGTTCCCCCGCCAGAGTGAGATAACTGCCGAAGAGGTCGGCTGTCAGACAGGAATGAACCGGCAGCACCAGCAGCAAGTCGCCGAGTTGTAACTGCTCCCAATAGCGAGCGGGCATGCGCAACACGCCGTGCTCCTGGGAGATAGAGACCACCGGCGCATCCGTCACCGCCGGGCCGAATCTGCCGTCTCGCAGCAAGGCAGCATATCCGAAAATCGCTTCACCATCCACTTCCAAGCGCTCCTTGGACAGGTGCACCGCTCCGCCGTGCACGACGACCTCTCCTCGCTCCGGGTAGATGGCGATTACCGGACAGGCGACGGCAACCGCGATCTCCTCTGCCCGGCAAGCGCCGATCTGTACCTGCATCAGATCGTAGAAGGCGAAGTTGCCGGGGCGTAACTCGCTCACGCCGGGGAAGGCATTGACCACACTGGCGGCGGGCGTATCGCCAATAGAGATGTCGCATGGATCAATGCCATGTTCGCGCAAATAGGTCTGCACCCCCAGCACACGCGCCAGGCTCAGCTCATGCAAGGCGACTACCTCCTCCCGGGAACGCGCCCGGTAGGTGGCCCCATCGTGGCAGAGCAGGCCGGCGAAGCGGCAATGCGGCGCCTCCGCGATTTGCCGGGCTAACTGCAGGACGCGCTCCGGCTGATCGGTCGGGATGCCCGTCCGGCCATAGCCGGCGTCCAACTCAATCCACAACGAGATATCGCCGGTCAGCCGGCCCGCCAGCGCCGTTACTGCCGCCGGCGATTCCACCAGCAGATGCAGCCGGCTGCGCGCCGCCAGCCGGTTGACCAGCTCGATCTCGCCGGGATTGAGCGGGATGGCCACGGTCACATCCTGCCAGCCATGGGCGATGAAGTATGCCGCCATGGTTAATGACGAGACGGTGATGGCGCGGACCCCGGCCTGGCGGAAAAGCTCGCCAACTTGCGCGGATTGGTGCGTCTTGAAGTGCGGGCGCAGGGGGATGCCGGCCTGCCGCGCTTTCTCCACCATGCGGGTGATGTTGTGCTGTAGCTGTTGCTCGGAAAGTACCAGGGTAGGCCGGCAGATACCCAGCCCCTTGAGTTGTTCAGAAGTTGATTTCACGCGAATTCCCCTTGCCGCTGACCGGCGTTCAATATTGACGGGTGGATTGTAGCGCCGGTGGATGCCGGTTGGCGACTCTTGCCGGCGAAAGGCGGGCCATGACGATGCGGAGCCGTATCTAACGAAATGTTTATGCACGCCCGCTTGACATCCATGACGCAACGCGTTAGAATGTGATCAATTGATGACGCGATGCGTTAAATGATATTCGATAAACAAGACTCCCTTCGCTGGAGTTTATTTAAGGAGAATGAAAATGACCGAGACAGTTGTGGTTGAGACAGAAGTTGTGGAAGAGAAGGCCGTTTTCCCGGTAATTGAGTTTGCTCACAAGACCTTCCAGGCCGGCCTGGGCGTGATCGCCCTGACCCAGGAAGAGATCGAGCACCTGTTTGGGCGCTTTGTCGAGCGCGGTGAAGTGGCCGAGAAAGAGGGCCGCAAGATGCTCAACGAGATGATGGAGCATCGCCGGAAGCAGGCTGAGGAGACGGTCGCCGGCGCGCAGGACGAATTGGAGACCAGCATCGAGCGCGTTCTGCGCCGCATGAACGTCCCCACCAAGGCGGACATCACCAACCTGAACAAGAAAGTGACCGTCCTGACCAAGAAAGTGGACGACTTGCTGAAGGAAACCGCCTAAGCCAGCCAGTCTACAAGTCAGTCAAAGAGGGAGAGGCCGACATCGGCCTCTCCCTTTTTTAGATCCCTTCCAAACAATTGCATATAATATCATCACGTGATATTATCGCATCGTGATAGAGTCGTTCGCGTCTAAAGAGACTGAGCGGATATTCAGGGGTTGGGTCTCCAGAAAGCTACCTCATGAAATCCAGAAAACAGCACGGCGCAAGTTGCTCTATTTGAACGATGCGGAGGATTTGCGCGATCTGCTTGCGCCACCTGGCAACAGGCTTGAGAAGTTGCGGGGTGCCCGTGAGGGACAGTACAGTATTCGAATTAACGATCAATGGCGCATTTGCTTCCGCTGGCAAGGGGGCGGTGCGCTCGATGTGGAGATTGTAGATTATCATTCTTGAGAGGCTCTTTGCGATGGAAGAAAGACTCCCTCCAATCCATCCCGGCGAAGTATTGGCCGAAGACTTCATGGAACCCCTGGGTCTGAGCCAGTATCGGGTGGCAAAGGATATCGGCGTGCCGGCTTTGCGCATCAGCCAGATTGTGAACGGCAAGCGTTCAATTACCGCTGATACAGCCATGCGGTTAGCACGCTATTTCGGCACCAGTCCAGACGTCTGGCTGCGTTTGCAGGCGAGGTTTGACCTGGAGACAGTTCAGATCGCATATGGCGATCGCATAGAGCGAGAAGTCAAGGTGTACCAATCCTGAAGCAACCAGCCTTCGTGTTATAACTCCAATTGCAGGACCAATAGCATCTTAGAATACCGAGTGTCTTGTTGTTGGTCTGGAAGATTAGGAGCGTATTCAGCGCGACGAGGTACAAACGCAACTGAACCATTGGGAAAGCTGGCTGACGGCAAGCGCGGAGCTGGCCGCAAGAATCCTGGCGGAGTCGCTCTATTGTGAGCTGTGGACCGTGGACAAACGGCTGGTAAACGCGGTCGCACAACCGTGGGTAAGGCTGGTGGAGGAGAGGGAGTAGCGCAGCGAGCCTGTCATTACTCAGCGACAAGGGGGAATCGGAGCAGCGCCGGAGGGCAATGGTAGCACCCCATATTGGTGACCAGTGTGGGGCGTGATAGAATCGCCGGCTATGATGGCGGCAGAAGCGGCGCAGGGTGAGAGCGAAATACGAGCGCTCAGTCTCGTCATTCCCGTTTACAATGAAGAAGAGAATCTGCGCCCACTGTGCGCCGAAATCCACGCCGCCCTCGCCGGCCTGCCCCTGGAATACGAGATCATATTTGTGGATGACGGCAGCAGCGACGGCAGCTTTGCCTGTTTGCGCGCCCTGCACGCCACAGACCCCCGGCTGATCGCCATCCGCTTCCGGCGCAACTTCGGCCAGACCGCCGCATTTGCCGCCGGCTTTGCCTACGCCACCCGGGACGGCGACGACATCGAAGGGCGGGTCATCGTGACCATGGACGCCGACCGGCAGAACGACCCCGCCGACATTCCAGCCCTGCTGGCCACGCTATCCGCGGGCTACGACGTGGTGAACGGTTGGCGCCAGAAGCGCCAGGACCCTTTTTTACTGCGCCGGGCCCCTTCATACCTGGCCAACAAGCTGATTGCGGCTACCACCGGCGTCCGGCTGCACGATCGCGGTTGCTCGTTGCGCGCCTTTCGCGCGGAGGTAGTCTCCGAGCTGCACCTGTATGGCGAGATGCACCGCTACATCCCCGAGATGGTCAGCTTCGCCGGCTTCAGCATGGCGGAGACGCCGGTCAACCATCGCGCCCGCACCTCCGGCTCGTCCAAATACGGCATCTCGCGCACCTTTCGCGTCATCCTGGACCTGATGACGGTGCTCTTCTTGCGCCGCTATAGCGACCGGCCGATGTATCTGCTGGGTAGCGTGGGCGTGATAGCCGCCGGCCTGGGCGCGATCATCGCTTTCCTGCTGGCCGGCAGCAAAGTCTGGGCCGGCATCACCGGCGGCTGGCCCGCTTTCCACGCCACGCAGATTGGCGATCGGCCCTTGCTGCTGCTGGCGGTGCTCCTGATCATCCTTGGCGCGCAATTCCTGGTGATGGGCCTGCTGGCCGAGTTAATTGTGCGCACGTATTATGAGAGTCAGAACAAGCCGGTCTATCACGTGCGTGAAGTGTTGGGCGAGGGCCGGCGCCTCCGGCACAATTGACACTCCGTTCAGTTTCCCGGACAATGATCGCGTCTTCCTGACCACTGTGGGCGGGATGACCTCTGGATTACTCCCGATTTTCCGGGAAACTATCTGACAAGAGTTGCATTCGATGAAGTTGTTGATCGTTGGCATTGACGGGGCCACATTTGACCTGGTGCGCCCTTGGGCGGACGAAGGCCACTTGCCCAACCTGGCCCGGCTGATGCGCAACGGCGTCCATGCCAATCTCAATTCCACCCTGCCGCCGGTGACCAGCCCCGCCTGGCCCACCTTCATGACCGGCTGCAACCCGGGCAAGCACGGCGTCTTTGACTTCATTCAGCCCCACGGCAACAGTTTCGACCTGGTCAACAGCACCCGCATCCGCCAGCCGACTATCTGGCGGCGACTGTCCGAGGCCGGGTTGCGCGTGGGTGTGCTAAATGTGCCGGTCACCTTTCCGCCGCAGCCGGTGAACGGCTTCATGATCACCGATATTCTCAGCCCGAAGGGAGCGCAGATTGATTACCCGGCCGGCTTGATCGAGCAGTATCAGAGCCGCCTCGGCCCCTATCGCGTCGCCCCAAACGTGCAATACAAGCCGGGGATCGAAACGGAGTATATCTCCGACATCTTCGACCTGATCCGCGTGCATGGGGAGTGGGCGCTGCACCTGCTGCAACATGAGCCGGTTGACGTGCTGATGATGCACTTCATCGCCCTCGATATCATGATGCACGCCCTCTGGCGCTTCATGGACAAGAGCCATCCCCGGCACGAAAGCGGACCCTATGAGAACGCCATCCGCGACGGCTATGTGATGGTGGATGCCTACATCGGGCGGATGTTGGCCATGCTGCCGGAAGGGGCGCAAGTGATTGTCATGTCCGATCACGGCTTTGGCCCCCTGTCCGCCATGGTGAATCTGAACGTCTTTCTGATGCAGAAGGGACTGCTGAAGCTGAAGCGCGACCCCTGGACCCGGCTAAAGTCGGCCGCCTTCCGCTACGGTTTGACCCCGAGCAACGCCTACCGGCTGATCGAGCGCGCCGGCCTGCAAAACCTGGTCGCCCGCGTCTCCAAGCGCACCCGCAACATGGTCTACGGCAAGTTCCTCAGCTTCGATAGCGTGGATTGGTCGCGCACCGTGGCCTACAGCATGGGGCATGTAGGGCAGATTCATCTAAACGTTGCCGGGCGCGAGCCGCACGGCATCGTATCCCGCGCCGATTATGATCGCCAGCGCGAACGGGTGATCGCCGTGCTGCGTGAACTGCGCACGCCGGACGGTAAGCCTGTGGTCAGCAGCATTATCCCGTATGAGGAAAGCTATCACGGGCCATACGAGCAGGAAGGGCCGGACCTGCATCTCGTGTTGGACGAACACAATATGATCGCCTGCCCCCTGTTCGCCACTGAAGGGCGCATCTTCAGCAAGCAGATTCGCGGCGACTCCGGCTGTCACCGGCAGTACGGCATCTTCATTGCCCACGGCTCCCAGATTCGAGCCGGGCAGCAGCTCCCGGCAGTGGACATCCTGGACCTGGCCCCCACTATCCTGCAGCTATTGGGCCGGCCCATCCCCCGTGTGTTCGACGGCCGCGTCCTGGAGGAGATTTTCGTTTCGCCTCCGCAAGTCTCTTATGAGGAGTCGGACTCTCTCCTGCCGGAGGGCAACGGCCGCCCCGGCTTCAGCGAAGCAGAAAGCGCCCAGGTGGAGGAACGGCTGCGCAGTCTCGGCTATCTATGAGCGAGCGCTCCGCACAGCCGCCGGCAGCCGGGGGAGGCCAACGCCGGCAGAACGCCGGGCAGTTACTCCTGGTCACGCTGCTGGCGCTCCCGTTTCTCGCTCCCCTATGGCAATGGAGCAGCGTGCCCTGCACCCATGACGGGCATCTGCACTATCATCGCGTTGCCGCCATCCGCCACGCCTGGGAAAACGGGTTGTACTTCAGTCGCTGGCTGCCGGACCTGGCCTTCGGCTACGGCTACCCCTTCTTCATCTATCGCGAGCCGCTGCCGCTCTATCTGACCCACTTTCTGCACCTCGCCGGCCTATCCCTTCCGGCGGCCTCCAATCTCCTTTACGCCATCTGCATCCTGGCCTCCGGCTGGTTCATGTTTCTCTGGGCGCGCGACATCTTCGGCGCGCGCGCCGCGCTCGTCGCCGCTGTCGCCTATCTGGCAGCCCCTTACCTACTGGTAGATGCCCTGGTGCGCGGCAACCTGGTCGAGTCCGTCGCCCTGGCTCTCATACCCCTGCTTCTCTGGGCGGGCCGGCGATTTTTGCTTTCCGGCCGGGCTGGTTGGTTCCTCATTTCGGTGTTCGGCCTTGCCGGCATGGCGCTCAGCCACAATATCTCGCTGCTCATCTTTGCCCCCTCGCTGGCCCTTTACCTGCTGATCATTGGCCGCTTCCATCACCTTGATTGGCGCACGCTACTCTTGCGGGTCGGGCTGGTTCTCGGCCTGGGCCTGGGCATGACCGCCTTTTACACCGGCTCCGCGCTGTTGGAGATGAACGAGGTCACCCTCACTCTCTCGACGAGCACGCGCAACAACGACTTTCGCTTCAATTTCGCCACCCTGGCGGAGGTGCTGGCGCCCGTTGCCCCGGAAGACCCGGCGCTGATGAACCCGCCGCTGCTCTTCCGGCTCGGCTGGCTGCCGCTCGGGTTGGCGATGGCCGGCGCGCTCTCATGCTTCTGGAACCGGCAACGCGAACAACGGCTGCACATCCTGCTGATGAGCTCGGCGGCGGCGATCTACCTCTTCTTTGCCCTGGCCGGCTCCCGTCCGCTGTGGGAGGCGCTGCCGCTGATCGAATTCGTGCAATTTCCCTGGCGCTTCGTCGGGCGGGCCGCGCTGCCGGTTGCCCTGTTGGCCGGGGCCCTCTTTGCCTGCCCGCCGCTGCTGCCCGTGCGCTTCGACCGGCTGCTGACCGCCGTAGCCCTGCCGGCGGCGCTGATCCTGCTCTTTCTGGAGGGGCTGCCCAATCTCTATCCCAACGTCTGTGTTGAAGATCCCTTCCCGACCATCGTCACCGTCCACCAGTACGAGCGCGAAACCGGTCTGGTCGGGGTGGACCCGGAGGGCAGCTACTTCCCTCGCACGGTGTTGGAGCGACCGGCGGGATCGCCGTTAGAGGCGGACTATATCGCCGGCCGAACTCCGCAACGATTTGACGCGGAGGCGTTGCCGGCTGATGGGGTCGTGCGCTCCGCCGAATACGGACCGAACCGGGCGCGCATAGCAGTCAGCGCCGGCTCGCCCTTCCAGGCGCGCTACCTGACCTTCGCCTTTCCCGGCTGGCGGGCGCTGGTTGATGGGCAGGCGGTTCCCATTACACCCGGCGACCCGGACGGGCTGATCACCTTTCCCGTGCCGGTCGGCGAGCACATCATCGAGGTGCAATGGCGCAGCACGCCCCTGCGCACCGCCCTGCTCATCATCAGCCTGCTCGCTTTGGCGGCGACCCTGGTTGTGGCCGTCCTGCTCCGGCGGCAAGCAGGCAGGACGCTATCCACTGCATATCAGGTCGCCGTTATCCGGCCCGATTCGTGCCTTAGCGGGCGAGCGATTCTCTTGCTCAGCGGGTTGGCGCTTGTGCTCATTGTGCTCAAGCCGGCCTGGTTCGACCGGCGGGAGAGCCTGTTGCGCCGCAACGCCGCGACGCCCATCGCCGCGCCGGCTGATATTGTCGCCGGTCTCTCCGGCCCGGAATTGAGGCTACTCGGCTACCGGCTCAGCCGCGACACAGTTCCGGCCGGCGAGGCGATTGACATCGATCTCGCCTGGCAGACGCTCGCCCCGCCTGGCGCCGCCTACCAGTCGAACGTCTGGCTGGTCGGGCCGGACGGCGCGGTCTGGAGCGACAAGGAGACCTTTCGCCCGCGCACATATGAGGACGCGCCGGCCACCCTGTCTTGGCCGGCCGGCTCATGGGCGTGGGACAGTCGGGAGTTGCAACTGCTGAGCGGCGCGCCGCCGGGCGCATATGACCTGGTATTGACCCTGTTTCCGCTGGACACGCTGCAGCCGCTGACCCTGCAAGACAGCGCCGGGAACGCCCTGGGCCCGACCGCTGTGCTCGGGCAGGTGACCGTCACCCGGCCGGATGAACCGCCGGACTTCGCGCCGCAGTTCCCGCTGACCGCCACGGTGGGCGGCCTCGACCTCCTGGGCTACAACCTGGATCGAGCGGAGGCGGCCCCCGGCGATCCCTTCCTGCTGACCCTGTTCTGGGAGAAGCCAGATGCCGCCGGCGCGCAGGAAAGCCTTTCCGTCACCCTGTTGGCCCCGGATGGCAGCAGCGCCCGCGAATGGCAGATCCCGCCGGTGTGGGCCGATTATCCGCCCGATATGTGGGCCGCCGGCGAGCGCCTCCGCGGACAACACCTGTTGCAGCTACCCGCCGGCCTGGAAAGCGGGCGTTACACGCTCTCTTTGGAAGGGTTGCCGCTGGGCGAGCTGCAAATCAATGCCCCGGCGCGACAATTCGAGCCGCCGGCTTTCGCCACGCCGGCCGGGGTGACTTTCGGCGACGAGCTGGCTTTGACGGGCTATACGCTTGACTGCGCGGCCCCGATCGAAAGTTGCCGGCTGCTGCTTGCCTGGCAAGGGTTGGCCGAAATGGAGCATAGCTACCACATTTTCGTGCACCTTGTGGACGAGCAGGGCCGGATCATCGCCCAGTCGGACGGGCAGCCGGCTGATTGGACGCGGCCCACCACCGGCTGGGCGTCCGGCGAGTACATTGTTGATGAACATTTCCTCGCCGTTCCCGAAGACAGCCTGCCGGAATCGTGGGCGCTGCGCATCGGCGTTTACGACCCGGCTACCGGCGTCCGCTTGCTAACGGAAGCCGGGAGCGAGTTTTTCACTATCCCCGAGCTGTCACAATCCGGCCCGTAGCGGTGTTTAGTAGGGTGAGTTTCCAATGGCGCAGGAAAACCAGGAAGAAGGAAACAGCATGACCGCCTTTCCCGACTCCCTCCTGCTGGAGCGCGCTCACCAGGGCGATGTCGCCTCGTTCGATGCCCTGTTTTATCGCCATTACGACCGCGTGTACGGGCTGCTGTTCCGGCTGGTGGGCAATCGCGACGAAGCTGAGGAGTTGGCGCAAGAGGTCTTCCTCAAGCTTTACCAACAGAGATTCAGGCGCGGGCAAGCGCACAATATCGGCGGCTGGTTGTATCGGGTAGCGACAAACGCCGGCTACAACGAGATTCGCAGCCGCAAGCGCCGCTGGCAGCGCGACACCGCCTTGTTGCCGGACCCATCGGATGACCCCGGCGACCCGGCTGAGCAGGCGGCGCGCAATGAAGAGCGCCGCGCCGTGCGCAATGCCCTGCTGCGCCTGCCGGAACGCCAGGTGCAACTGTTGCTTTTGCGCCAGATGGGACACAGCTACGCCGAGCTGGCCGAATACTGTGAGATTGCGCCGGCTTCCGTAGGCACAATGCTTCGCCGGGCGGCGGAGAGTTTCCGCAACGCCTACCAGGAGGAAGCGCATAACAAGTAGTTTCCCGGAAAATTGGCCGATAGTGGTCAAACGATCACAATTGTTTTCCGGGAAACTGAACGCATATGGGTAGGTGAAAGAGGCAGAAGATGAGCAATTCAGATGAGATGCAGGACGTATTTGAGCAACTCGGCGCCCTGGCTCCCGGCGAGGGCGAAGCGCCGCGCCCGCCGGGGCAGATGTTGGCCCGCATCAAGACAAGGTTGCCGGCCAAAGAACAGGCGCCAATTTCCTGGAGGATACAACAAATGTTCAATCGAAAGTTTGCCATAGGCTTCATGGCGGTGCTTTTGATCGCGGCTACCCTGGCCTTTCCGTCCGTGCGCGCCGCCGCCAGCGATTTCCTGGGTTTCTTCCGCGTGCAGAAATTCGCCGCCATCTCTGTCTCGCCTCAGCAGTTAGCTGTGCTGCAGCGGATCGGCGACGAGGGATTGTATCCCGGCGAGCTGGAGATGATCAGCGAGCAGGGACCGACTCAGGAGCTTGGCTCGTTGCCGGAAGCGACCTTGCTCGCCGGCTTCCGCATCCGCACCCGAGCAGCGTCTGATGCGCCGGCCAGCATCCGCCTGACCCCCGGCTCACAGGGTCGCCTGACTGTCCGGCTGGAAGCAGCGCGGTCAATCTTGCGCGCTGCCGATGTAGACCCCAACCTGCTGCCGGATTCTTTGGATGGCGCGCAAGTAGACGCGACTATCTACCCGGTCGTCGAGCAGCAGTGGAGCGACGGCGTGGTTCTCGTTCAAACCCAAAGCCCGCTGGTAGATTATCCGGATGACGTGGATACCGCCGTCCTGGGGTCCGCCCTGCTGCAATTCCTAGGCATGCCGGCTGACGAAGCACAGCGGCTGGCGCAAAGCATAGACTGGACGAACACCCTGATATTGCCCGTACCCACAGAACTGGCCACCTTTAGCGAGGTGCGCGTGGACGGCGTGAGCGGCCTGGCCCTGACCAGCCTGGAAGGTTATGGCAGCAGCCTGATGTGGGAGAAGGACGGCATCGTCTACATGCTGATGTCCGACACGCAGGACGTCAACACCTTGCGAGACATCGCCAATTCCCTGAATTAAGCAATTTCCTCAAAAGTTGCCAACTTTCAAAAAGTTGGCAACTTTTGTGCTTCATATGTCTGACCTGGCTATTGACGCCCGCGGGCTGCGCAAGGAGTTCGGTGAAACGGTCGCCGTGGCTGACCTGACCCTGCAGGTCAAGCGGGGCGAGGTATTCGGTTTCTTGGGGCCGAACGGGGCCGGCAAAACCACTTCGGTCAAGATGCTGCTCGGCCTGACCAGCCCGACAGCCGGCCAAGCCAGCGTGCTCGGCGCGCCCCTGCGCGACCGGCGGGCGCGAGCGAAGGTCGGCTTCCTGCCGGAGCACTTCCGCTTCCACGAGTGGCTGACCGCCACTGAGTTTCTCGACCTGCATGGCCGGCTGTACGGCATGAGCGCCGCCGAGCGCAAGCAGGTCATCCCTGATTTGCTGGAGTTGGTCGGGCTGACCGAGCAGGCCGGGCGCAAGTTAGCCGCTTTCTCCAAGGGGATGCTGCAACGCATCGGGCTGGCCCAGGCGCTGTTGAACAGCCCGGATCTCGTCTTCCTGGACGAGCCGACCTCCGGCCTGGACCCGATGGGTCGCCGGCTGGTGCGCAACATCGTCACCGGCTTGCGCAGCGAAGGGACCAGCGTCTTCCTGAACTCGCACTTTCTCAGCGAGATCGAGCTGACCTGCGACCGGGTGGCCTTTGTCCGCCGGGGAACCATCCTGCGCGTCACCTCCCTGGAGGAGCTGCAGCAAGAGAGCGTCTACGTCCGGCTGCGGGTGGGCGAGCCAACGCCCGCCCTGCTGGAAGGCCTGGCGCAATTCGGCAGCGCCGCCAGCCTGGACGAGAAGAGCGGCCAAATCTCCCTGAACCTATCCGACGAAAGCGCCCTTCCCCGGCTGGCCTCCTGGCTGGTGCAGGCCGGGCACAATCTCTACGAACTCAGCCCGCAGCACATGACCCTGGAGGAGCATTTCCTGCGCATCATCGGCGAGGAGGATATGGGTTGAGCGCGGTGCTTACCGTGGCGGCGCTGACCATTCGCGAGACGCAGCGCCGGCGCATCCTCTGGGTGGCCCTGTTCATGGGCGTGGCCTTTCTGATCGTCTTCGGGCTGGGCTTCCATTTCATCCTCGCCGACATCGAGAAGAACGCCCCACTCATGGGCGGCGGTTTCGAGGTTGCGCCCCAGTTCACCAATTTCCTGCGCATGGCCGGCCTTTACGCTATTTACTTCCTGGCTATTGCCATGGCCGCGCTCATCTCGGCCAACACTATCTCCGGCGAGATCGAATCCCACACCATCGAGACCATGGTCACCAAACCCGTCCCGCGCTGGTCAATCGTGCTGGGGAAGTGGCTGGGGCTGGCGGTAATCATCGTCATGTACACCTTCCTCTTCTCCGCCGGCCTGCTCGCTTTCGTCTACCTGCGCTCCGGCTACGGCGCCGACGAGTGGTTAGCCGGCCTGGCTGTAATGTGCCTGGGCGTGCTGACCATGCTCAGCCTGACCATCCTGGGCGGCACCCGGCTGTCCACCCTGGCCAACGGCGCGCTGGCCTTCATGCTGTATGGCGTCGCCTTCATCGGCGGCTGGGTAGAGCAGATCGGCGCGCTGCTGCGCAACGAGACGGCGGTGGACCTGGGCATCCTCTCCAGCCTGTTCATGCCGGCTGACGTGCTCTGGAAATACGCCGCCACCCTCTTCCAATCAACCAACATGCTGGGCAACGTCAACTTCGCCGGCCCGTTCACCATCGGCTCGCAACCCAGCGACAGCGTCATCTTCTACGGGCTGCTATACATCGTCGTCCTGCTGTTGCTGGCGATATGGAGCTTCACCCGCCGCGATCTATAAACCCCGCAGGTCCGACTGACCTGCGGGGTTTGACGCCGGCCCGGCGCGGATAGCATGGACCCGGATCCCCAGGCGCAAGCGCGCGACAGGCGCCGGCAACAATTCAGCGAACCCCTATTGGAAAACAGCAGCCTGCGCGATGCGCTGGACGACGAACAGGCGCAGCAGATGCTGGATTGGGGGCTGGCGGTCATCGCCGGCGAAGTTGAGCGCACCCTGAAGCTGAGCGACGAACAGGCCCTGCCCCGGCTGGAGGGGAGCGCGAGCATCGTGCGCAAGATCATGGGCCAGGTCAACGATCTGGTAGATACTCTGCCTGAGATGAGCGACACCGATAGCTGGCACGAACTGCTGCTGCTCACCGAACGCTTGCGCCGGCTGCAGGCCACGCCGGCGGAGAAGTTGGAGAGCGCCCGGGAAGCGATCGGCCTGGGTCGGGCGCGCCATCAGTTGGACCGGGACACCGTTTTCGCCCACCTGCTGGACATCCTGCGACGAGATGAGCCGGCATGAGCTCCAATAGCAATGGCCGGACCCGGCATCCCCTGCTCGCCTTTGCCGGGCTGCTGCTCTTCCTCGTCTGCGGCCTGACCATCCCGCTGTCCGGCTTCGATTGGGAGGAGCTGCAGGGCGACGGCTCGCCGGGCGATTCCGCCGGCCCGCCGGTCCCGGTCAGCGATGTGCAATGGTACGAGATCTACTTCACCAACCCGGACTGCCCGCCGGAGGAGAACCGGCACGGCGGCATTGACGAGATCATCGCCGCCGACATCTTGCGGGCGCAGCGCAGCCTCGATATCGCCGCCTTTGACCTCGATTCGCAGCCCATCGTCAGCGCCCTGATCGCGTTGGAGGGTCAGGGCATCGAGCCGCGCGTGGTGACGGACACGGACAATGAAGAGCAAGCCAGCATCCGCCGGCTGCGGCGTAACGGCATCAGCGTGGTCACCGATGAGCGCAGCGCCCTGATGCACAACAAGTTCATCGTCATTGACGGCGAAGTGGTCTGGACCGGCTCGATGAACTTCACCAGCAACGATGTCTATTGCCACAACAACAATAGTGTGCGTTTCGCCGCGCCGGAGCTGGCCCGGAACTACACGCGGGAGATGGATGAGATGTACGCCGGGCGCTCCTTCGGCCCGCGCTCGCCCGCCGACACGCCGGATCCGCAGTTGACCATACACGGCGCACGGGTTGACAACTATTTCGCCTCCGAGGAGGATGTGGCCCCCTTGCTCGCCAACCTCATCTCCCAGGCGGAGGAATCCATCCAGTTCATGGCCTTCTCCTTCACCCGCGATGACATGGGGGAGGCGATGCTGGAGCGGGCGGAAGCCGGCATCCTCATCGAGGGCGTATTCGAGACCACCGGCTCGGAGACGGAGTACAGCTATTATCCCGTCTTTCGCGACGCCGGCCTGCCCAACCTGCGCGTGCTGCAGGACGGCAATCCGCGCAACATGCACCACAAGGTGCTCATCATTGACAGCGAGATCGTGGCTTTCGGCTCCTTCAATTTCTCGGACAGCGCCAACGATAGCAACGATGAAAACGTGGTGGTGGTGTACGACCCGGCCTTTGCGCGCTACTTCCAGGAGGAGTTCGACTTCGTCTGGGCGGAGGCGGAAGGGCGAGAGGAATGAGCCGGCGCAGGCAACCCGCAGATCTCATCGAATGAATTTGCCCTGCGAGTGACCTGTGAAAGACCTGCGGGTTTTTTATCCTCATTTGGAGAGAAGAGCACTTAGCCACGCCGGATAAGAACATGAATGAGCATTATCCAGCGGCGCCGGCGGCGGCTCCCCGGCAAAGAATTGCTCCGCCCCTGATCGCAAGTACCCCAGCACCGCCTGCAGCGGCCCATACGCCTCGAAGCCGAACGTCCACCAGCGCGCATCGTTGACCAGCAGGCGGGTCAGCTCCACGTTGCAGCCGGCGTGTGGGAAGAGCGCCGGCCCCACCTCCTGCGGCGCGCCCGTCTCCAACGAATATTTGCGCAGCCGGCGCTCCTTCTGCACCGCGATCCAGCCGGCCGGCTCCCGGCCCAACGCCGCCATCCACTCCCCGATCCCCGGCCCGTCGTAGGACCACTTCACCCAGACATCGCAGCGGCCGGCGACCAGCGGGCCATAGCGGGCCGGCTCCGCCCCTTCGCACAACGCCTTCACCTCAAAGCGCCCCTCCCGCTGCTTCACGCCCACCGAGTCGCAGCCGGGGAGAGCCAGGTAGAGGTCGGTGCGCGCCGGATAGGGCGTTTTCGCTTGCCCTGCCTCATACCAGGCGGTAAAGCCGGCCGGCAGCTCGCCGGGGAAGAACCAGCGCATCTCGGCGCTGTAGAGGAGATAGGTCATCTTCGGCCCTTTCCGCCCCAATTATAGCCCCGGCGCATCCCTGCCGGGAAGACGAGCATCGAGCCGGCTATCTTCCCTTTGCTGCCGGATGGATCCGCGCTCCCAGATTCCCGGAAACTCAGAAGTTTCCGGGAATCTTCGTCTGCGATGCTCGATGCCCTCACACATTGTTTTCTGCTCGCAGTCACATTCTGAGCTGCAATTCAGCCCGTAAATCCCGATCCAACCGCGACAGGTCAACCAACATCGCGTCGTTGGACCGAGCCTGATCCCGCGCCGCATCGGTGAAACCGGCCCGAGAAAAGTAGGCATAATGCACCTGCCAATCCTCGCCGGGCGCGACCCTGGGCGCTTTGTCGATCAGCTCGCGGATGACCGCCCGATCGGTGGGCTGCAACCCCCACTTGCACTCGCCCAGCAGGATCGCCTTGTCGCGCCAGTTGATGGCCACCACATCCATCTGCGCGTCGCTCGACCAGTGGCTGCCCACACGCTCCACAGCCAGCGGTAACGCTCCCCGATTCGCCTGCATCTGCACCCACTGCCGGCTCAGTTCCTCCCATGTAGTCTGGCCAATAAATGCCCTAAACTGCTCGCGGATACGCTCCCACAGCAGTTGTGTCTGATCCTGCTCGATCAACTCCAGATTCGGCTCCATGAAACGGAAATAGAAGCGCAGATAAGGATCGTTCAGGTGATACCGGCTGCGCGTCGTCGAGCGCCGTTGCGCCGGCGGGATGGTCGCCGGCAATCGCCGCTCAACGAAGCCCAACTCGACCAGGCGCTTGATGTAAGGGGCCAGGTTAGGCGAGCTGATGTCGGTTGTGCGCGCGATCTCAGCCGGCGTATGGTCGCCGCCGGCGATGGCCCGCAGCACCGCCTCATAGTTCCGCGTCTCCCGCACCAGATCGGTGATCAGGACCATCGGTTCGCTGCGGAACATGCCCATCCGCTGAAACAGATGCCGCTGCAGGTTCTGCACCAGGTTTTGCTCCGGATCGAAGCGTTCCCAATAGCCGGCCACGCCGCCCAGAACAGCATAGGTCGCCACCCGCTCTTCGGCGGAGTAGCCGGGGAAGAACTCCTGCAGCGCGGCAAACGGTAGCGGTCCCAGGGGAAGTTGGCCGGTGAAACGTCCGTAGAGGGGCGCGTCATAGCCCAGCAAGTCCACCATCATGCCGATGTGCGAGCCGGCCAACACCAGGATGATTGGCCTGTCTCTTAGCAGGTGATCCCAGGCCGCCTGCAGGTGAGAGGGCAGGGAGGAATCGGACTCAACCGCATAAGGGAATTCATCAAAGACAATGATAACCGGTTGGTCGCCAATCATGCGCCCCAACTGGTCAAAAAGCACCTCCCAAGAGTCAAAACGCGGCGGTCGAGGATCGGTCGTCTCGGGGTATGCCCAACGCCACAGCGCGCGGGCCAGACTCTGCCGGCTTGCCTCGGCCGGCTCACGGCGGGCGACCCAGTATAGATGGGAAAGGCCGCTTTGTTCCGCCCAATGCAGCAGCAGCGTAGTCTTGCCGATTCGTCGCCGGCCATAGACGATCACAAACTCGCTTCCTCCGCGGGACAGGGAAGCCTGGAGCGCGTTGAGTTCGCGCAACTCATTCTGGCGATCGACAAACAGGGCCATAGTCTACCTTAAAGAAAATCTCTATGAAACGTTTCTTAGAATTATTTCATAGAGATTCTAGCAGTTCTGACCCGCGTTGGCAATCCTATCAATTCTGTCCATCGGTGTCTGGGAACCCGCCGGCTCCAGAGCGGCCGGGGGACTTTTATGAACTCTCAGTAAAATTGCCCTTCGGCCCACCCCCACCGCTTTCCACCCATCTTTATCTTAAGGTCACTGAAGAGAAGTCGAACTTTTCCAGAAAAGTTCGACTTCTACGCTCTCAACCCTGCTATAATGCGCGGCGCGCCGGCTACCAATCCGGCCATTTCGCGATGGAAACTGCCGAACATCTCACTCCCCACCGCTGGAAGCCCCTGCGCAACCTGGGCTGGTTCCTCACCGCGCCTCTGGTCGGCGTGCTGGTCGCGCTGCTCATCCTCGCCGTCACCCTGTTGCTCTATCAAAGCCGGCATGTGGACCGCGTCTTCACCGGCGTGCAGTTGGGCCGGCGCGACCTGAGCGGCATGAGCGAGGCGGAAGTGCGCGCCGCCGTCGCCGAGTTGGCCCCGGCCAGCAGCGCCACGGTCACCCTGGTAGACTCCCAGACGGGAGCGGAGTGGCAATACACCCCGGCGCAACTGGGCCTGCACATTGACGTCGAGCGCACCGTCGCCGCGGCGATGGCCGTGGGCCGGCGCGGCTCCCCCTGGGAGACGCTGCGCGAGCAGTTCAACAGCTGGTATTACGGGCAGGCCATCGCGCCCGTGGTCGTCTTTGACGAAGGAGAATTCACCGCCGCCGTTGACGAGCTGGCGGCGGAGATTGACCGGCCCGTCGTAGAGTCGCGGCTGGAATTCGACGGCCTGAACGCCGACCTGCAGGCCGCGCTGCCGGGCCGGCAACTGGACACCGCCGACGTCCAGGCCCGGCTGGCTGACCCGTTGCTGGAGTTCCGCCCCGTGCGCCTGGAACTGCTGATCCACCAGCTGGCCCCGACCGTGCTGAATGATCCCGAACTGGACGCCCGCCTGCAAGGACTGCTGCAGCCGATGACGCTTTACTTCCAGGAGCCGCTGGACGACGTGGACATGGAGCGGCTGCAGGTCACCCCCGAGCAACTGGCCGGCTGGCTGCGCATCGAGATGGTCGCCGGAGAAGACGGCGACAGCGATTACAACGTCTTCATTGATGAGAACGCGGTGCGCGCCTGGCTGCGCGAGGTGGAGGAGCAGGTCTTCCGCCCGCCGCAAAACGCCCGCTTCTACTTCGACGACAACACCCGCCAGCTGGTCCTGGTGGAGGCCCACCGCAACGGCCGCGCCCTGGACACGGAGGCCACCCTGGCCCGCTTCATGGAGCAGGTTGGCTCGCCGGACCGCTCGCTGCCGCTGATCGTGAAGGAGATCACCCCCACGGTGCACTCCGCCGCCACCGCCCAGGAGCTGGGCATCACCGAGCTGATCACTCAGACGACCACCTGGTTCTACGGCTCCACGCCGGAGCGGAAGCACAACATCGCCCGGGCGGCGGCGCAATTTTTCGGCATCGTCATCGCGCCGGGGGAAGAGTTTTCCTTTAACAATTACTTGGGCGACGTGACCGAAGAAGCCGGCTTCACCAACGGGCTGGTCATCATCGGCGGGCGCACCGTAGAAGGAGTCGGCGGCGGCGTCTGCCAGGTGAGCACCACCCTATTTCAGGCCGCCTTCTGGGCCGGCTTCCCCATCACCGAGCGATTGGAACACGGCTATCGCGTCCACTACTACGACGACGGCGAAGGGCCGGGGATGGACGCCACCGTCTTCTCGCCGATAGTGGACTTCAAGTTCGTCAACAACACCCCTTACCACCTGCTGATCGAGAACTACTACAACGCCGACTTCGAGGCGTTGACCTTCAAGCTGTACAGCACCAGCGATGGCCGGCGGGTGGAAAAGAGCGAGCCGGTGATCGCCAACATCGTCCCGCCCAACGCGGACGTGTGGGAGTACAACGAGGAGCTGGAAGAAGGGGAGATTGAGCAGGTGGATTGGGCCGTGGAAGGGTCGGATGTGACCATCATCCGCCGGGTCTACGACAGCAACGGCAACCTGATGTACGGCGATGAATATTTCCGCAGCCATTACATCCCCTGGCAAAACATCTACCAGTACGGCCCCGGCGTCACCCCGCCCACCCCCGTCCCGCCGTCGCCCACCCCCGAGCCGGCGCCCACCGAAACGCCCACCCCCACGCCGGGAGGCTGAGGCCGCGCAGCCCCAAGGCACAGTTCGAACGATTGCCGGCGAAGCGCCAGACAGCGACCCGGGATTGGTATACAATCCCCCGCATGCAAGAGAACAACGAACAATTCCAGGAATTCCCGGACGGCTCCCGGCAATTGCTGCAGCCGCTCTGGAACACATTCGGCAGAGAGCGGCAACAGGAGTTGCTGCAACTATTGCCGGCGCTGCCCACCACGCCGGGCAAGGTGCAGAAGATCTTCGAGTTGGGACATCAGCAGTTGCAGATGTCTTTCGGCAACAAGCACAACGTGGCCATTGTCGGGCCGGCCAATGTAGGCAAGTCCACCCTGTTCAACCATCTCATCGCCTCGCGCAAGGACGCCGCCGAAGTCAGCCCCATCCCCGGCACCACCCGCGTCGCCCAGGAAGCCAGCGCCGGGCCGTTCACCATCGTGGACACGCCGGGGGCGGACGCGGTGGGGGCGACCGGCGACCGGGAGCGCGAATTGGCCCTGCAGGCTGCGGCTAAGGCCGACTTCCTGATCATCCTCTTTGACGCCACCCAGGGCATTCGTCGCTCCGAGCAGGAGTTGTTCGCCCAACTACGCGCCCTTTACCGGCCTTACATTGTCGTGCTCAACAAGGTGGACATGCTGCACGGCGCGGAAGGGGCCATCGTCGCCCAGGTAGCGACCAATCTGGGCTTGGAAACGGACCAGGTCATCCCCATCTCAGCCCTGCGCGATCGGAATCTTGACCGGGTTGTGGCCGCGATCGTTAAGGCCCAGCCGGCGCTGTTGGTCGCCCTGGGGCAGGGTTTGCCCGCCTATCGGGCGCAATTGGCCTGGCAGGTGATCACCGGCGCAGCCACGACTGCCGCCTTCATCGCGCTGACGCCGCTGCCCTTTGTAGACTTCCTGCCCCTGCTGGCCGTGCAAAGCTCGATGGTGCTGGGTATAGGCCGCATTTACGACTATCCCATTCGCGTTGGCCGACTGGGGGAGTTGGGCAGCGTGTTCGGCCTGGGTTTTCTTGGGCGCAGCCTATTTTACGAGCTGGTGAAACTGGGCGGCCCACCCACCTGGGTGATTGCCTCCGCCGTGGCCGCGGGCACGACGGTCACCATGGGCTACGGGGCGATGCTCTGGTTCTCCCAACGGGAAGAGCTGACCAAAGCCAACGCCCGGCAAATCAGCAAGGCCATCGCCGGCTACCTGCTGTCTGCAGTGAAGAATCCCCGGCGGATACGCCTCTCGCGGGCCGGGCTACAACGCCACATCGAGGATGCGGTGCGGCAGACATTGCCCGCTCAGCCCATCGCCGCAACCGCGACCGAGGAAGCGCCGCAAATCACGCTCCTGGACAGCGGCAGCGATTAGAAGGACGCAGTCGCCGCTTCCGGCGAAACGGGGGCGGGTGCGATCAACGGGCTGAGCGCGCGCCACAGCGCCCCATCCTGGCGCTGGCCCCGCTGATCGAGATCGCTGGCTACCAGGACGATCCCGCCGGAGCAGCGCGCCGTCAGGCCGCTGACCAGCCGGTTTAACAGGTCGTTTCGGCTGCGAAACTCCTCCTCCATCGTCCAGGGACGATCCGGCGGCCAATCCGGCAGCAAGACGAAGACGTTGCTGATCGGCTGCCGGGGCACATCCCACCAGCCGCTCCCCCTGGCATCCAACCAGACCTGCACGCGGGCCACCCGGTTGGCCAAGAGGAAACCGTGCACGGTGGAGATCATCACCCCGTTCGGGTCCGGCGGCTCGCCAAATTCAGGCGGGTCAGCGGTCACCAACCCCTGATAGATGCCGTTGATGAAGGCCCGGCCCACATCCGCCGGCGCGGGCAAATCCAGAGCGCCGGCCGCCTCGCGCAGGTTGCCGGCCGTGCGCACCAGCCACTCGCAGACGGCCGCCGCGGCCAGGTCCGGCGCCGGCTGGAAGGGCGGCAGGGCCAACAGGTTGTTGAAGAGCAGGTGCAAAAAGGCGTCAATCGGATGCCGGCCCCCCTGTTCCGCCAGCCAGACGCGCAACTCCTCGACCGCGGCCAGCAGATGCTCATCCACGCGGGCGGCCACGGACGCGGGCAACTCAGCCGGCGAGTGCAGGTATCCTTGCGCCTCATCATACAGCGCACCGGCCAGCAGTTGCGCGCGGGCCGGGTCCAGGCCGTTGATGCTCAGGGTCAACGCCTCGGCGATATCGAATTCCTTCGGCGGCAACTCCCAAGCGGGATGAGCCAGCGCCAGCCAGGTCAGCCAGGCCCGGATACGCGGGTCGTCGCGCGGGCTGGATCGCCTGCGCAACAAGTAATAGGGCACGCCGGCCGCCTGCAGCCCATTTTCCAGGGTGTAGCGCAGCGCGCCGTCCAGGTAGGGAGCTACGATGACCATCTCATAGGGGGCGACGCCCTCGTCTACCAGGGCGCGCACGATGTCCGTGGCCCGCAACGCCGCTTCTCGCCGGTAGCGGGTGGAGATCACTTCGATCAACGCACCGGCCGCGGCAGTGGTGGGCCGGCGCGGCGTCTCCGGCATCAGCGAGTTGGCCGCCAGATTGGCCAGATGGGTCAGCGCCTCGCTGCTGACAAAGCGCTCATGTAGGGCAATGGACCTTTCGCACGCCGCCTGGAAGCTGGCTGCCCCGCCGGGATCGGCCGACAACATCCACTTGTAGCCCCCGCCCACATCGTAGGCCAGGGTTGTGGATACCGTCTTGCCGGTCAGGCTGCTGACGAACAGCTGGCCGGCGGCCGTTTGCTCCTCCACGTTGTCTACGATCAGATGGCGGAAGCGCTCGCTGAAGTAGCGATGAAACTCCGGATGTTCGACGAGCTGGCTGTCAAAGACGTGCACGGTCAACGACAGGTCCAGCAAGTTATGTTCCCGGCAATGCTCACGAAAACGGCGCACGGCAACCCGCGCATCGTGCAGATAATGGATCTCGTCGCGGTCGCCGGCCCAGGTGTTGGCCGTGCGGTCAATGGCCGCGTCCAGGCTCATCCGGTTCAGCGCCGCCCGGTTGGCAATGTCAATCAACTGGCTGACGATCTGCTGCGGCCGCAAGCGCAAGCCGGCAAAGGCGCCGTCGCGCAACATCGGGGTGATGATCTGCCAGACCAGCAACTGGGAGAGATCATAGTTGAGGATGGTGGGCGGCTGGTAAGGCCGGGCAAAGCCGGCCGGGCGCGCTACCAGGGGCCAGAACAGGGCCACCATCTCTCGCGCCAGCGCCGTATAGGTGGTGATCTGCAAATCGGCGTATGGCCCAACCCCGGAAGCGTAGAGGAAGTCCAGGTAGGCGCTCTTTTGTTCCGCCTCGGCGATCAGCACCAGCAGCGTATAGGCCGGTTCGCCCTGTAACAGCAGATGCAGCAGACGCTGTTGTAAGGCGGTGGTCTTGCCGGAGCCGGGCGGCCCATATGCGAAAACGCTGCCGCCGGCCGTAACGATCGCTTCTTGTGCGGGAGTCAGTTCTATCTCCAATCCGGACTACCGCTGCATCCGGCCCGTTACCCCGGCATGTGAAAACGCAGGGTCACCTTGCCGAGGTACAGCTCATCGCCGTCAAGCAGTTGCAGGCCGTAATCAATCACCTGCTGGTCATTGACCCAGGTGCCGCTGGTGCTGTTCTCATCGTAAATGTGGAACATGTCGCCATCCCAGGTAATGGTTGCGTGCAGCCGGGAGACGGTGATGTCGTTCTCAAAGGCGATTTCCGCCTGCTGCGGGGAACGGCCCAGGCGGGTTTGCGGGCCGCTCAATGGTATGCGCGCGGGCATGCGTGACTCGCTTTGCACAACTTCCAGGTAGGCGGCGGGTTCGGGCGGGGCCGCGGGGATGTCCGGCTCCACCTGGTGCATGTGCATCTCAGTCGCCGGGGCCGGTCTGGCTGCAGGCGGCGGCGCGGACGGGGGTGCGGACGCCGAGTCGACGGCCGGCTTGGCCCGGCGTGGGCTGACCCGCAGAAGACCGCGGCGTTCGAGGATGAAGAGCACCACGCCGGCGATCAATGCCAGCGCCAGCAAGCCCACCAGACAATAGGTCAGGTACTGCGTCCAGGGAGTGCTGGGGGCCAATTCTTCCGGTATCGCTTGCGGGCCTTCCTGGATGGTCAACGTGACGGCCGGGCTTCGCGCTTCCAGCCCCTGCTCATCCACAATCTGGATCTGAACGGTGTTGGTCCCATAAGCCAGATTCGAGATTTCGCTCTCAAAAGCGCCGAGTGTGGCCGGATCAACCGCACCGACCGTCTGGCCGTTGACCAGCAATTCGGCCGACTGCACCGTGCGCTGGCCGCCGTCCAGCCAGGCCACGGTGGCGGAGAAGCCGAGCACCACCGGCTCATCGAGATTGGGCAGGCTGAGCTGCCGGCTTTCCTCGGGAATGTTCAGGCTGACGCTGGGCGTGGTGCCGGCGACGGTGACGGTCGTCTCCGCGGTCACTTCCGGCTCATGCAACAGGCTGACCTCTACGGGGAAGGTGCCGCCGGTCGCGTCCGGCACCGTGTACAGCAGCCACCAATGGTCGCTCAACGAAGCGGCCTGCGTGTAGGCAGTGGCCGTCGCTGCCGCATCCCCCAATTCAGAGTAGGCCCCGCGCGAACCCGCACTCAGGTTAGCCAGGTATTCGTGTCCCGAGGCCGTCAGGTCAGCAGAAAGGTTGGAATTGGTCACGCCCACGCCGTACAGCGGTATGCCCAGTGCGGCGGCCTGCGGGGCGACTTCCAACGGGTCGCCGGTGCTCAGCGGATCAGTGCCGTCCGAAATGACGAAAATGGAGGCCAGCATGGCCGGGTCCGGCTTTAGCTCGTTGATTTGCCCCAGCAGCGACGAGAGGCTGTCTACCAATGCGGTTGGGCCGGCCTGGGCTTCTATGGCATTGTTGGTGAAGTAATTCGCGACTCCGTTGTAGAAACTCTCCGGCGCCAACAACTGCACCGGCGACTCTTCCGAGGTTTGGTAGATGGCCACATAATCCACCTGCTCGGTCATGTAGTCCGGGCCGGCATATGCCTGAATCAACGCCTGCACGGTCGCCAGTTGGTCCTCGACGCCGCTGGTCAGGTCTAGCAGGAACACGGTCAATGTGCCTACCTGTTCGGGCCGGGTCTCGTCCGGAATGACGACTTCGCCGTTGTGCCGGATGGTAAAGGCGTTCAGCTCGGGGTTCAGCGCTCCGCCGCTGCCGTTTATGCCCGCCACGCGCAAGCCGACGGTGGGCACGCTGCTCTCATCCTTCTCGGTGATGACCAGGTAGCTGGGCACAATTGAGTCAGACTGAGTCGTTGCCGGGGTCTCTTCCGCCGGGGCCTCCTCTTCGGCGGCCGGCTCCTCCGTGGCGGTCTCGTCCTGCGCTCCTACAGGCCCGCTCACCAAACACAATAGCAGGATAAGCCAGAAAAGCCCGACTACTGTTCGTTTCCGCCTGCTGGATACCATCATGCCACCCTCTATCCTGGATTCGGGCTCCCCGGTTCACCTGTCTTCGACATCCCCTGACTCCGTGAGCAGACTCATTTGGTCGCCTGCCCATTCCTCAGGGATTATGGGGTTTACCTGGAAGATTTCCGAACTGTCGCGACTGATCAATTGTGCCGTACTGCAATGCGCCAGACTATGAGTTTACATAGTATGTCCGTATAATAACAGACAGAAAGCGGAACGTAAAATGGGATCATTTGCAGTACGCGTGTCGCTTATGCCTCGCATCGCCCGTGTAGTTCGACCATACCGCATCCTGTTTGTCCTCTTGCTCTGCGCCATCGGCATACTGAGCCGGGCGCAGCATCTCCCGGCGCAAGAAGGTGCAGAGGAAGATGCCGCCCAACTCCGCGTCACCGGTGTTGACCTGAGTGAGTTTCCCACGGTAAAGCTGATCCTGCTCGCCTTCGGCAGCGATGGGGCGCGGCTGAACGACCTCTCCCGGCTGACGATTAGCGAAAACGGCGTCCCAATCACGGATTTCGCCGTTAGCGAGACAGAGCGGGGCCTCGACCTCATCTTTGTACTCGACGCCAATGAGTCTATCGTCAGCATTGACGATACGGAAGATGGGCGTACCCGGCTGGAGAAGGCGCAGAGCAGCCTGATTCGTTACGCCACGCAGTTTATGAGTCCGGCCGGCCTGGATCACGTCAGCGTCATTGTGCCGGACGGCGATTCCGCGCGCTTCCTGGCGCAGGACGCCGTCCGGCCCGCCGACCTCGTCGCCGCGATCGACGGCTACGCGCCGCTGGAGCTGGGCGAAACGCCGCTGCAAGAGATGCTGGCCCTGGCCCTCACCCAGGCTACTGCGACTCACGACGAGGGGCGCGCTCAGGCGATCGTGCTTATTACAGACGGCGCGCAACTTGGCCAACAATTGCAATATGAGGAACTGCTGGACGCGGCGCAGGCCCTGCAAATCCCGTTCCAGGCGATCATCGTCGGCGCGCGCGCTGATCAGGAGGAGATTGACAATGTGGCCCGCCTCTACCAGCCGTTGAGCGGCGGCTACATTCACATGCCTAACGCGCCGGACGCCGACCCCCTCTATCAGCAGCTAGAGGAGCTTGCCACGCAATATGACCTCTCCTACACCTCTTCGCAATTGGAGAGCGGCCCGCTGAACATTCAGGTGCATTTGGGCGAAGTTACCGGCGAGGTGACCCGAACGCTGAACCTGGATTTGCCGGCAGCCACCCTGGAGTCCGCCGCGCCGGAGATCCGGCGCGTGGGAGCGCAGGCCGACACCCCGCTAACAGAATTGCAACCGGCCGTGCAGCCGATCACCGTCCGCCTTACCTGGCCCGGCGAACCGCCTATCGCCATTCAGCAAGCGACCCTGCTGGTCAACGGCGAGCCGCAGCCTTCGCTGACCACTCCGGTAGCCGATGCGGACGGCGCACTGCAACTGGAGTGGGATATTTCGCGGCTGGACGCCGGCGCGTACACGCTCGGCGCGCGGCTGGTTGACGCCCTGGGGCGCACCATCGAAAGCGAGCCGCTGGCGATCACCATCTCGGTCATCCGGCCGGAAACGCCCGCGCCGACGCCGGAGGATGCCTTGTCTGGCGCGCCGGAAGCAGCGTTCCGTGAGACGCCGCCTATCATCGCCCGGCTGGAAGAGAACCCGAATCTGTTGATAGCCGGCTGCGGCGGTCTCGTTCTGCTCTTCTTTGGCTTGCTGCTGCTCCTTCTGTTGCGCCGGCGAAAGCGCAAGTTAATGGAACGCAAAGCGGAAGAGGCGGCGCGAGCGGCGGCATTGGCTGAAGCCGATGCCGGGGAAGAATTGCCGCCCGGCGCATATGTGGTGCTCGTTCAGGGGGTAGAAGACTCCCGCGAACCTATTCGCGTTGCCGGAGCGGACGTCACCATCGGCCGCGATCCGCGGGTAGCGGATATCCCTTTAGCCGATGACAGCGTGGCCCGCCTGCATGCCCGCATCCGTTATCTCAACGGAGATTACTGGCTCTACGATGAAGGCAGCGCCACCGGCACCTATCTGAACTTCACCCGCATCGGACTGGCTCCACAGAAGCTGCAGGAGGGCAGCGATGTACACGTCGGGCGGGTGCACCTGCGCTTTCACCAGGGATTGCCGGACGCCGGCCCTATAGAGTAAAACGAACAGGCCGGCGCATTATTGGCCTTTTCTCTGGGAGAGACTTAGAATTAAGAGGGAAAGAAGGAGGATCCGCTGTGGAACCCAATATCAGATATTACGATGAAGTCTGGAGCGCCGATGACAAAAAGCTCGGCGTGGCCATGTCCGTTCGCCACCGGCCCGATGACCCGGACCCTGACCTGAAGTATTATGATGCCTATCTGGAGATCCAGGATTTCAATCTGGGCATGAGCTACTTCATTCCGACGGAATTCATCAGCGACCGCGACCAGGAGAGCGGACGGGTGGAGGTAGAACAGACGCAACGGAGCGTACTGAATAATACCTGGTACCGCCGGCCCCGTTTCGTCGCTGCCGGCGAAGGCCGTCGCGAAGAACTGCCTCGCGTATAAGCGCTGTAGGCAGGTTGCCACACTTTCGCAAATAGTGGTTGACCCAACGCCTTCCCACATGGGAAGCTTCGTCTCTGCAGCAAGCAAACCGTCATGAATGGAAACGAGAAGGCGCTGACCGCCATCATTTTCGACATGGATGGTCTGATGGTGGATACGGAGCCTTTGTCGCAAGAGATCTGGGCGCAGATCGTCTCCCGTTATGGGGTTACACTGGAGGAGTCCGTGTACGCGCGGATGGTCGGGCTCCGCTCCAGCGAGTCGGTGCATATCATCAAACAGGCCTACTCGTTGCCGCTTCCGGCGGAGGAACTGGCGGCAATGAAAAACTCCATCTGGGAGATCCGTTGGCGGGAGGGGGTGCCTGCCATGCCCGGCCTGCACAAGTTGCACGACGAGATAAGCCGCCGGCAGATCCCCTGGGCAGTGGCCACTTCCAGCCCCCGTTATTACGCCGAGCAAGTGCTGAAACAACTAGGCCTGGAACCAACAGGCGGGGCGATCGCGGGCGGGAATGAGGTTGCTCATGCCAAGCCGGCCCCCGACATTTACCTGCTCGCCGCCAGACGTCTGGGCGTAGATCCGGCGACCTGCCTGGCGTTGGAAGACTCCGTACCGGGCGCCAGAGCGGCGCTGGCGGCGGGTATGACCCTGGCGGCAGTGCCATCCGGGACAACCAGCCGCGCCGACTTCGACTTTGCCCCCTATCTGTTTGACTCGCTGGCGGATGTCGCCGGCCAGCTGGACACCTTTTTCGCCGTTACCAGCGCCGTGTAACTGAAAGTCCCCGCAGCTCTTTACGGAGTCCATCTCGCAGCAAGTCTACCAAGCAATAACTGTGGGGTTTCTGCTGGGCGGTTACCGGCCAAACTTGTGGGCCGTCGCGCGCATCAGACCTGGTAATGCTCCCGGTACTGCGCGATCAGGTCGCGCACCGCTTGCCGGCGCAACGTGCTATCCTGCACCGGCTGGGCCAGCGCCGTCAAATAAGTCTGCTGCGTGCTGCGCGCCTTGAGCGTCACTTCGCTCGCCGGCGACAGCGTTTGCTCGCGCAGCGGCTTCACCAGCTTGCGCCGCAAAGCCAAGTCATCTCCCTGGCCCGCCACCCAGGCATCCAGGGGCTGGGTCACGTAGCTTCTCAAGCCATCCGCCGTGCCCGGCGTCTGTTGCAGCAGGCTGGTCAGCGACTCGACCACCCGCGCCGCCTTATCGCCCATGCCGAATGGCAGCCACTTCAGCACATCCTGGAACCACTGGCCCAACATTTCCAGAAAATCGCCGGCCCGGTCCAAGGCCGTCGCCAGAATCTCCCGCGCGTCTTCATAGTAGACGCTCAACAGCTGGGCGCGGTTCTCTGCCCAGTCTCGCCCGGCCTGGACCAACGGGATCTCGGCCTCCAGGGTATCCAGCGCCTGAGAGCCGAGAGCGACCCCTTCTTCCAGCGTAGGAACCTGGCCCAGCAAATCATCTACCGCCTGGCTCACCGAACTGATGCCGTTCTGAACGACGCCATCCAGGTTAATTCCGTCGAGCTGTTCATACAGGGCAAGCAGGCCGCCGAGCAAGCCGGCGCGGTCATTGGCCCCGGCTAACTGCCCGCGCAACGCCTCCAACTCCTGGCTGGAGCTGCCGTTGGCTGCTTCCAGGTCGGCCAGCCGGCGTTGCGCCGCCGCCAGGTCCGCCTGCAGTTGCATATTTTCCGCCAGGCTGGCAGCCAGGCGGGTAGTCAGATCGCTGCTACCCAACACCGGCGCGGCGAGATTAGGGCCGACATTGGCCCCAACGTTGGCGATCGTGGCCGGAGGCGCGAGAGTGGGAATGACCGAATCAGCCGTGGTGATCACCGTCTCGCCCGGCTTCCTCAGCACCAGGGCAGCGCCGCCGCCGGTCGCCGCCGCTGCAGTAAGCAGGGCAAAGACCTTCAGAAAGCCGCGACGGTCAATGCCGGAGTCCTCCGGGCCGGATCCTAATGGCTGTGTGGTCATCTTTTCTCATCCTCCAAAGGCGGAACACAAGCGTTCGTCTTCAATACGAATTCTACAAGTGAATGTTGCGAAATCCACTTGAATAGAACACCTGTTTCGGTGGATGGTTAGCCGGCTCTTAGCAGTTGCTCACGTTCGCGGGCTGCTGTAGCCCAGCCGGCGCAACGCCGCCTCGTCCCGCCGCCATTTCGGCTCCACCTTGACCCATAGCTCCAGGAAGACCTTGCTCCCCAGCATGTCTTCTATTTGTTGCCGGGCAGCCGCCCCGATCTGGCGCAATTGGCTGCCCTTGCTCCCGATCACAATCTGCTTGTGCGAATTACGCTCCACGTAGATGGTCGCCGAAATATGGGTAACTTCGTTCTCGCGCTCCTTGAACTCGTCCACCACCACTGCTGCGCCATGCGGCACTTCCTCATGCAGTTGCAGCAGGATTTGCTCGCGCACCAGCTCAGCGGCGATGTCGCGCAGGAACAGGTCCGTCACCTGGTCCGCCGGATAGTAGCGCGGCCCCTCCGGCAACTTATCCACTATCAACTGCAGCAACTCCTCCACCCCCCGTCGCCGCGCCGCTGAAAAGAACAGCCAGTCAGCCGCCTCCGGCAACAGCGCCCGGTAGCTTTCCGTGCGCGAGAGCACCTCATCCGGCTGGAGCAAGTCCGCCTTATTAATCGCCAGCAGGACCGGTCTTGAGGCAGCCAATGGTCGCAGTTGCCCGGCAATTTCGTGATCCTCCTCTCCGGGCGGGAAGCTGCCGTCGGCCAACCAGAGCACCAGGTCGGCGTCTTGCAGCGTCTCCAGGGCCGTTTCCAGCATGAACTCATCCAGCTTGTGGCGCGGATGCATGATGCCGGGCGTGTCCACAAAGACTATCTGGTAATCCGGCGCGGTGACGATGCCCAATTGCCTGGTGCGCGTGGTCTGCGGGCGAGGGGTGACGATAGCCACCTTCTGCTGCAGGAAGGCGTTCATCAGCGTGCTCTTGCCGGCATTCGGCCGGCCAACCACCGCCACAAAGCCGGATCGGTGACCCGCCGGTATGGCCTCATCGGCCAATGAATCCAGGTCGAGCCCCTCTTCCACGCCCCGGCCCTCTTCAGCCCGCTTGTCTGCTTCTATCGTCATTGCCTCTTAACTCGCCGGGGAGCCCAGAATATCCAGCAGGAAATCTCGACTGCGCAGGATCTCCTCATCGCTGCCGGCCTGCGGGGCGTGAATGACACAACATTTCAGGCGCGTTCTCCCCAGGGCCGGCAACAGGGTCGCCCAATCTGCCTCAGTTGGGGCGCATTGGCGTTCATCGGCATAGTCATAGAGATGGGCAACCGCCAGCCGTTCGCCGGCTCTTTCCAGCCAGGTCGCCAGGTCGCCCCGGCTCAGCGCGCCGCGCACATCCATTGCCCAGCCGATCGCCAGGTCGTCGGTCACCTTTTGGATGCGCTCCGCCTCGTTGGTCAGCAGCGCGCCCACCCAATGGCTGCGATTCTGAATGGCCATCGTCATCCGCCGGTTCACCGCCTGCGCCCAGGCTTCATCAAATCCTTCGATCACCGGCGGCGCTCCCCGCTCACGCATATAGCTCTCGAACCCGATTTCGCTGACAAAGAGATCGGCCGGACGGACCACGTACACCTGCGCCCCCAACGTGCCAGCAGCGATGGCTCCCGACATCAGGATGTCCTTCCGCGCCCGCTCAAAAAACATCTGTTCCTGGGTTAGCGGCGGAGAGCTGACCGACCAGACGCGCAGGCCCAGGTCGTCAATGTGCTTGCGCAAGCTGCGATAGAAGCGGGCGTTTGTTCGCCGGCGATAGCCGTAGCCAAATTCATCATTCTGTAGGTTGACTTCGACTGTCTTGAAACCCAGAGCAGCCGCCCTCTCCAACGCCGCCGGCGTCTCCCGGCCCAGCGTCTCACTGCTGATTGCAATCTGCATCAATGCATTTACCTCTTGTATGACTTTCGCGCCGGCGCTAGCCGTCAATAATACGCGTCAGCTCCCGCAGGGTCAGCTGCACGCGCTCATCTCGCAGCATCGGCAGCCGGATACGGGTGCGCCGGATCTGGTTCAGGTCCAGTTTCGCTTTGACCAGGTCCGGCTGATAATAGGCGCCCTGAGCGACCATTTGACCTTCGGGATCGAAAACGCTTGACCCGCCCCAAAATGTGACCCCATCCTCAAAGCCGGTGCGATTGACATGGATCACGTAGTTGGTAAAGATGCTGGCGTATGCCTGGCTAATATGTTCCACCCACACGGCGCTGCCGATCTTCTGCTCGGTTGCCAGCCCACGCCCCGGCGAAGCGGAGGTCAGAATGAGAATGTCCGCCCCATCCAGCCAGAGCAGGTATGGCGGGCTGATGTGCCAGAAATCCTCGCAAATCAGTATCCCCACCCGGCCAAAGCGAGTGTCAAAAGCGCGCACCGCATCGCCCCAGGCAAAATAGCGCCCCTCGTCAAACATACCGTAAGTCGGCAGATAGACCTTGCGGTGCAGATGGATCAGGTTTCCCTGCGACAGATAGGCGGAGGCGATGTAGAACTTGTTCCGCTGGTCGCCTTCCACAAAACCGACGACCAGGTCCAGGTCCCGGCTGGCGTCCAACAGGCGAGCGAAGACCGGATCCTTGTAAGTGGGCTTAACCGCCACGTCAAAAGCGAGATCGCGCAACTGATAGCCGGTCAGGGACAGCTCCGGGAAGATGAGCAATTCGACTCCCTGATCAGCGGCCTCTTCGACCGTGCGCAGATGCAGCTCCAGGTTGGCCTGAACATCGCCCAGAATGGGCGTGATCTGGGCAAGACCCACGTTGAGATTCATGCTACGTACATCCTCTATCGAGATGCATTGACCGGAAGCTAATGATCACCTGAACTCAATTCGTCGCCTGGACCGCGTCCCGCCAACAGCAGACAGAGTGCGGCAACAACGCCGGCAAGCAAGTCAACAAGTACCGCCAGGGGAACCGATCCCACGACGGCAACCAGGTCTCCGCGCCAGATTCCGACCACGGCCTGGCTGAAACTGAGCAGACAGAGCGTCAACCAGAAGAGTTTGCCGGTTCGCAGCCGATTGCGCAGCGCCCAAACAATCGCAAAGCTGCCCAGCGCCACAAGCATGCCCAACAGTTGCGTCTGGTAACGCATGGCGGTCACCCCAAAGGTGTCCGGCAATGCGCCAGCCAGCAGGCCGGCCACGGTTTCCCGGCCATAAGCGCACCCTTCCAACCAGCACGCCGGCCAGGCAAACAACGCCAGCAGGGCTATGGCCGGGGCAAAGAGGTCCCCGTATACGAGGAAACGCCGGCGCCGCCATTTTGCCCAGCCGTAAAGCGCTGCCAGCCCGCCCAGCAGACAACCATGATAAGCCAGCCCACCTAGCCAGAGCTGCCCGATCTCGCCTCGATGAACCTGGAAGTATTCCCAGTTCGCGCCCACGAAGACGATTCGCCCGCCGGCAACCGCGCCGGCAAACATGATCAGCGCGGCATCAATCCAATCCGGGTAGTTTCGGGAACGGGCCTGCCAGGCGGTCAATCCCAGGGCGGCAAGCAGCCCAAGGCTGATGATTACTGTATAGCTGTAAAGAAAAAATGGCCCATAGCGAGTTAAGATTGGGACCATGGTTGGCTGATCTTAGTCGAAGTCAGGCGGCGCGGCAACATCAGATGGGACTGTGGTAGATAACGTTGGCCGCCATTGGTAGATTGCATCATCTATCCATTGCCGGTAAACTAAGGTCAGCGGCCAGGATGCAGTTCGCCCGTCTGGCCGTGGCTGCTGAGAGCAAATCTTGCTCCAGGGGCCGTTCCGCGCTCCTATCCAACTCTCGGAGGTGTAAATGGATGTCGAGATAGTTTCATTACAGGAAACGGAATTGAAGCCTGTTCGCCGGACCAACCTGGGTTTCGGCAAGATCTTTTCCAACCGTATGTTCACCCAGCGTTATTCGCCTGAGATGGGTTGGCATGACGCTGTTATCGGTCCATATGCTCCATTGGAACTGGACCCGGCGACGGCTGTACTACACTACAGCCAGACGATCTTCGAAGGTATGAAGGCCTATCGCCGGCCCGACGGCGACATCAACCTCTTCCGGCCCTGGGAAAACATGAATCGCTTTAATCTCTCTGCGCTTCGCATGGCCATGCCGCAGGTGGACGAAGAAGAGCATCTGGAAGCGATCATCAAGCTCATCGAACTGGAGCAGGACTGGGTGCCTGATCCGCCCGGCACGCTGTACATCCGGCCGGTCATGCTTGGCGTTGATCCCGCATTGGGTGTGCATTCCAGCGCCGAATACCTGCATTACATTATCGTGGGGCCGGCCGGCAATTACTTCCGCGAAGGCTTCAATCCCATCGCGGTCTACATTACGGACAAATATGTACGCGCCGTGGATGGCGGCACGGGCGAGGCCAAGACCGGCGGCAACTACGCTGCCAGCCTGGTGGTCTCCGACGAGGCGCGAACCAAGGGTTACACCCAGGTGCTGTGGCTGGATGGCCGGCAGCGGCGCTACATCGAGGAAGTCGGGGCGATGAATATCTGCTTCGTATATGAGGGCGATCACATCGTTACCCCGGCGCTCAGCGGCAGCATCTTGCCGGGCGTTACCCGCCTGTCCGTGTTGCAGCTTGGGGAAGACCTGGGCTACCGGGTTAGCGAGGCGCGCCTCGATGTGCACCAAGTGCTGGCTGACATCGAGAGTGGACGCATCACAGAAGTCTTCGGTTGCGGCACTGCAGCGGTAATCGCCCCGATTGGCAAGCTGGGCATGAATGAGAGGGAATACCTGATCAATGACTACGTGTGTGGGCCGGTCGCCCGCCAGCTTTATCGTGAGTTGACCGACATCCAGTTTGGCCGCGTGCCTGATCGCTTCGATTGGACCTTGCGCATCCCGGCCACGGAGAGCATGCCGGTTATCTAGACAACGCTTGCCCCAAAGTGGTTCGCGAAAAGTCCGACTTTTGCTAAAAGTCGGACTTTTGCGTTCCTTGGACATAAATTGACAGCGAACGCCGCCAGCCTGATAGTTTCTGGCGGCCTATCCGGATAGACTTGACGAAGTATTCACCGGGCCGAGATCGTCCGGCGCTGAGGAGTTTAGTATGCGTCAAGTAGCGATATTGGGGGTGGGCCAACTACCGGTGCGCGAGCACTGGGAGACCTCAATACGGGAAATGTGCGTGGATGCCGGGCGGGCGGCGATGACCGACGCCGGCGTCGAGCGCGTTGATGCCATCTACATCGGCAACATGACCAGCGGCACCCTCAATCAGCAGCGACAGTTGGGCGCGTTGGTCGCCGATTTCATGGGCCAGTGGGGCGTCGAGGCGGTCAAGATGGAGGCCGCCTGCGGTTCCGCCGGCTCCGCCCTGCGACAGGGCATCCTGGCAATTGCCGGCGGGACAATGGACCGCGTCCTGGCGATCGGCGTGGAGAAGATGACCGAGACCGGCGGGCGCGCTACCACCACCGCCCTGGTCGGCGCGGCCGACGCCGAGTACGAGGCCGAGCACGGGGTCACTTTTGTGGGCCTGAACGCGCTGATCATGCGCCGTTACATGCACGAATACGGCTACCAGCAGGCCGATTTCGCCCCCTTCGCGCTAAACGCCCACGCCAATGGGGCCAGGAATCCCTATGCCATGTTTCGCGAGCCGCTTTCAGCGCGAGCCTATCAGCGCGGGCGGGTTGTCGCCGACCCGATCTCGCTCTACGATGCCTCGCCCATCGGCGACGGGGCGGCAGCCGTGCTGCTCGTCCCCGCCGAGCAGGCCCCGGCAGCCGTGCGCATCATCGGTTCGGCGGTGGTCACCGATACCGTTTCCGTGCATGACCGGCAAAACCCGCTCTGGTTGGCGGCGGCTGAGGAATCGGCTGCCCGCGTCTACCAGCAGGCGGGCATCGGGCCGGATGACATTGACCTCTTTGAAGCGCACGACGCCTTCAGCGTGATGGCCGCGCTGTCGCTGGAAGCGTGCGGCTTTGCCGCGCCAGGGCAGGGCGTACGGTTGGGGCTGGAGGGCGAAATCAAGCCGGCCGGCCGGGTGCCGATCAGCACCATGGGCGGCCTGAAGGCTCGCGGCCACCCGGTCGGGGCCACCGGCATCTACCAGGTGGTCGAAGCCACGCTACAGCTCCGCGGCGACGCCGGCGAGGCGCAGATTGACGGCGCGCGCATTGCCCTGACCCAGAACATCGGCGGCAGCGGCGCGACCGTCGTCACCCATGCGTTGCAAGCCCCCGGCTAAGTGGGCATAAAACCCCGCAGGTCTCTCAACCCCATCCTGGAGCGAACATATTGCTCAGACCTGCGGGGTTTGTACAGTGATTTGGCCAGTAAATCACCAACCAAGTCATGCTCCATACAGTAATGCCATCAGCTTCTCCCGCGGCCGGCTTCACAGAGCGCGTCGCGGAGCTAGTCCCACATTTTCAGCGCCAGGCGGAGTTTGCGCAGGGCTATTCACCGCTTTACGCCCACCTGTTCCGCCTATTCGCCGGTTGGTTGGCGGCATCGGAAGCTCGTTCCGACCCGCTGGTTCTGTGGTTGGCGACCGCTGCAGAGGGGAGACACGCCTTTTCGGCGCCCCTCCTGCTGCTGGCCGGCCTGCACCGGTTAGTCCTGTCCAACGCGGGGAGCGTGGCGGCGTTGTCTCGATACTATCCAACTGTGGGTGGCAACGCCGAGCCGGATGATGCCCTTCCGCCCATCCTCCGCGACGCTATTCTGGCGCATCAGGCAGAACTTGCCGGCTTCATCCAGACCAACGACGTGCAGACCAACGAGACCAGCCGCGGACTGGCCTGGCTGTTGCCGCTACACTACTGCCCGTGGGAGCGAGTGCAGATCGTTGACCTGGGAGCCAGCGCCGGCCTGAATCTATTGGCCGATTACCGGCGCTACCGCCTGGAAGATGCCGGCGGCCGTCGCCTGCTTGAAATCGGAGCCGGGCCGTCGCCGCAGTTCCTGACCATCTGCCGGGGGGAAATGAAACCATTGCCGGCACCCGGCCCGCTCCCCCGCATCATCCAGCGCCTCGGCTGCGACCTGCGCCCGTTTCCGTTGGGCAGCCCAGACCACGAGCTGACCCTGATGTCCTTCGTCTGGGCCGACCACCCCGAACGGCTGCAACGCCTTCGCGAGGGCATTGCGGCTTATCGCCTCGCGCAGCAGAGCGACGCGCCTGTCCGGCTCCAAGCAGCGCGCCTACCCGACGACCTGGAACGCTTCTTAAGAAGCATCGTCCCCGCAGCTCCGGTGGTGCTTTATAACACCTACATGACCATCTACCTGGAGGATAAGGGCTCCTCCATGCGCCGGATAATCGGTGAATGGGCCGTGGAACAGAATCAGCCGGTGCTCTGGTTGCAGTGGGAACCGGCATACGGCGGAAAGGTCGCGCCCGAGTATGGCTGGTGCGCCTGGACTGCTGACCTGTGGGAAGCCGGCAAACACATCCACCGGCAGTTGGCCTGGGTGCATCCGCACGGCGTGGAGGCGCAGTTCGAACCGGAGGCGTTGAGTTGGCTCACCCTTCTGCCCCGGCATTAGGCGCCTATGTTCCGTTGGCTTTCCTGCCGAAGTTGCTAAAATCCCGGGTTTGAGATTTCACTACAGGATCAGTTTCATGTCCAGCGCCCCCGACACAATCACCCCCGGTAGCCCGGCATTCCCCCTGGGCAAAGTCTTGAGACTCAGTACCTTCCAAATCGGCTCAGCCATGGGCGATATTCTCACCGCCAGCGTGTGGAATCGGGTGATGATTGCCGATCTGGGATTGCCCGCTTGGCCGATCGGCCTGTTGATCGCCTTCCGCTACCTGCTCGCCCCGCTCAGCCTGTGGGCCGGCAGCCGCTCAGACAAGCAGCCAATCCTGGGCTGGCATCGCACCTCCTACATCTGGTTGGGTCGCGGGCTGATGGTGTTGTCCTTTCCTCTGTTGGGCGCAAGCGTCAGCCGCCTCTCGCACGCGCCGGACGATATTGCCGGCTGGGCGCTGGCGATCGCCTGCTTCCTGATGTACGGCGTGGGAACCTTGATCTCCGGCAGCCCCTTCCTGGCCCTGGTCCGTGATTCAGTGCCCAGCGAAAAACAGGGGATGGCCATCGCCATGGTGGAGACAGCCCTGATCATCTTCTTCCCGGTCACCGCCATTGCCTTCGGTCGCTGGATGGAAGTCTACAATGAGCAACTCTTCTGGCAACTGGTAATCGGCACTGCGGCCATTGGCGCTTTCTTCTGGTTCGTGGCTATTGTTGGCCAGGAACGGCGCGGACCGCGGCATGCTCCGGCGGCAGATCGCAACCATGCCGGGATGCGGGACACCCTGCGCAAGATCCTGGCCGACAGGCGCACGCGTCGCTTCTTCATCTTTCTCTCGCTGGCCACTTTTTCTGCCTGGATGCAAGACAACGTCCTCGAACCTTTTGGGGCGGATGTGTTTGGACTGGATGCCGGCCATACGACCCGCTTTACCGGCTATTGGGGCGCACTCACGGTCATCACCCTCATCGCCGGCTTCATCATCTGGCGCAATCGTCCACCGGAAACGCTCACCAACGTGACCCGGGTCGGCCTATTCATCATGGCCGCCGGTATGGTGCTGCTGGTCCTCTCCGGCCTGGGTCACATCAACGGCCTACTCATCCCCGGTCTGATGATCTTTGGCGCCGGCTTTGGCCTTTACTCTTTCGGCGGCCTGAGCCTGATGGCGGTGATGTCCCCTGATCCCAATGCCGGGGCTTACCTGGGTCTGTGGACGATTTCCATCCTGGTCTCCAAGGGTTTGGGTACATTTGCCGGCGGCGTGATCCGCGATCTCTTTTATCTGGGCTTTGGCAGTTCAGCCGGGTTGGCTTATGGCGCCGTCTTTCTGCTTTCCGCCTCTGGGCTGGCGGTCGCGGCCCTCTGGTTGGGCGGGCTGGATGTGATCGGCTTTGCCCGCGACACCGGTCGCATGGACTCCAGCAAGGATTTGCAGCCGGTGAGCCTTTAACGTTTCCGGCCCGCGTCCTAAACCTCAAGCCATATTAGAACTCAAAGGATAGCTGCCGGCCCACCACTGGCTCCAGCCGGCTTGCGCCCACCCCCAGCAGGCGCACCGGCTGCCCGGCGACCCAATTCTCCTGCCATATCGCGCGCGCCAGCCGGTAAAGCTCAACCTCCTGCTGCACCCCGATTTCCACCGTTTTCTGGCGCGTGATCGTGGTGAAGTCCGGCCAACGCAGTTTCAGGTTGATTGTGTGAGCCACCAACTCCTGCTCCCGTAGCGACTCGGCCACCGCGGCGCACATCTCACGTAATTTCTCATCCAAGACAGCTTCGCCGGCCACGTCACGACTGAAGGTCCATTCCTGGCTGATTGATTTGGCCGGCCCGCGCTCCGCCAACACCGGGCGCTCGTCAATGCCTTCCGCCCGGCGGCGCATCTCCTCCCCCTGTTTGCCGAAGCGCTTCCGCAACTGCCCGTGATCATAGATGGCCAGATCGCCGCAGGTGTGAATACCCATCTCCTTCAGCCTTTCCGCAGTCCGCGGGCCGATCCCCCAGATCACGCGCACCGGCAGCGGAGCGAGAAAGGCCGCCTCCTCTCCGGGCAAGACGATGGTGCAGCCTTCCGGCTTACCCTGATCGGAGGCTACCTTGGCCACCAGTTTATTCACCGCCAGCCCAACGGAGGCTGGAAGCTCAGTCTCCTGTTTCACGCGCTGACGGATTGCCGGGGCCATTTGCGCCGGATCCGCGTAGGCGTCCAGGTTCACATAGGCCTCATCCACGCTGATCTGCTCCACGTCCCCATACTCAGCCAGAATTGCCATCACCTGCTGCGAGCAGGAATGAATTCGCGACCAGGTATGCCCGACGATCTTCAGCTCCGGGCAGAGGCGCAGCGCCGTGGAAGTGGGCATAGCGGAGTGCACGCCGAACTTGCGCGCCTCGTAGCTGGCGGCGGCGACAACTCCCCGGCTCTCCGGCCGCCCACCAACCACGAGTGGAATGCCCCTGTCCTCGGGATGGTCAAGCCGGTGGACGTTGACGAAGAAGGCGTCCATGTCCAGGTGCAGGACCACCCGCGCCCACGTTTTAGCCATGCGAATATCCGGCTAGACGTTGCCCGCGCTTTCAGCAAAGGCGCGCAAGGCCCGAATGTTGCGCAGAGGCGTGGCAACCATGATCACGCAGCCGGTGCCCAGGATCAGGCGGCGCCCATTGGTCTGGGCCACCGCGTCCGCAGCCTCAGCCAGGGCTGCATCCGGCGCGTCCTGCATCATGCTCCAGCGCGAGACGCCGCCGCTTGCCGCTCCTTCAAATCGGCGTAGTCCCCCGGCGAGGTCCGTGCCGCATTCGCGATCATGCCAGTTGATCACCGGCGTCGGATAGGCCGAAGCCAGGTCAAAGTAGGCGCTGTCGCCGTGAATGTGCACGATGTTCAGCCACAGATCGCCGGCCATTTCCAGGATCTCAATATCGTCACCCAGGCCGAAGCGCTCGTATTCCGCCCGGGACATCAGCTGGTATTGCGTGTGCTGAATCGCGTAGTAAATGCCGCTGATGCCGGTCCGCTTCGCCGCCTCAACGAAGCGTAGTGTGGATTCGCGGATCGTGTCCAGGCCGGCGCGGAACTCAACCGGATGGCTGCGCATATGGCTGAGCATCATCTCCGGCCCGACGAGGTTTTTGGCCTGCGAGAGTGGGGAGAAGATGGTTGCGATCGTGGGCACGCCGGCGTCCAGTTGCTCATTGAGCTGGCGGAGCACCGCCAACTGGGTAGCCAACATCCCCTTGCCGGGATCCAGCGGCTTAAGCTTAAGCCAGTCATCCGGCTCATTGATCACCGGCCGCAGATAGGTGCGCGTCCCCTCCATGTGTCCTTCCCAGCGCGTTTCCGCGCCCCAATCATCCAGGCAATAGCTGCTGGACGGCGAGGCCTTCACAAAGTCCCAGTCGTATGCCTGTTGCCAGGCCAGGTGAGAGGCGGTCAGGGCATCCGCGTCCTGGTCGTCGCCCGGCCAATGCCGCCAGAGCGCCACCGGCAATCGGTCCACGGGTCGGCCCTCAATGGCCGCTTCGAGTCTTTCACGTTTGTTCATCAGTCGCTTTTCCTCCAGAGTTTAATCGGTGAATCGCTGGAAGCTTTCCAGAATGGCGCTGGATAGTTGCTGGTTCAGACCACAGGCAGCCACAATCAGGCTGTAAGAATTGCCGGCTACCAGCTGCTGCCGGCAGGGCATGTCGCCGGACCCGGTCGGAATCCGCGCGGCCAGAAAGAGGTGGCTCTTGTCGAAATTGGATACATATTCCGCCTCCACAAGCTCGATCTCGCCGGCAGCCGCTGCCTCTTCAGCCATCGCCAACGCCTCTTCAGCGCTCAACTTGTTCAGCAAGTCACTCCGGGCAACCACTACAAACTGGCTCAGGGTTGCCTCGTCGCCGGCTAGCGCTCCGTCAATCCCGTCCGCCGCAACGAAAAGGATGTGCAGATCATCTGCCACACTCCCGAGTGGGTAGGTGGCCTGCGTCAGCTCCGGGCGCGCGCTGACCAGCCGGCTGAATGCATCCTCGTCCATGTCCTGCTCGTCAAAGAGGGTCCAACTCTCCGGCAGCAGGAGCACAAAGTCGCGCGGCAGGTTCGTCACAAAGGCCCAGCCGTCCGGCGGCGCCTGGCTCGCTGCCTGGACCAACGGTTGCCGGCCCAAATAAATCGTCACCATCAGCGCCAGAATAATCAGCAAGACGGTCAATCCGCCATAAACCGCCAACGGAGAGAGTTCAGACGAGGATGACGTTTCCTCCCACTTTTGCCTTACCTGCGTTGATGCTGCCTCTCCAACCGGGCCGCCGGCAACCTTATACCCGCATTGCCAACATTCCGTGTCGCCTTCCAGGAGGGGTTGCCCGCAGTTATCACATCTTGTCGTCATCTTGGATTCCCGGAGCTTCGTTACATACCTGAATTGCAGACCCACGCTACAGACCCCGTAGGTCTTC
>CAYVQP010000009.1:0-87786 GCA_964452775.1 uncultured Ardenticatenaceae bacterium
TCAACTATCGCCGGCTGCGCCCTGAAAAGGACGGGCTGTTCTGTGAGGCGATCTTTGGCCCAACGCGTGACTGGCAGTGCTATTGCGGAAAGTACAAGAACGTTCGCTACAAGGGTATTGTTTGCGATAAGTGCGGCGTTGAAATCACACGCTCCTCCGTCCGGCGCGAGCGGCTGGGGCACATTGAACTCGCCGCTCCGGTAGCCCATGTATGGTACACCCGCCGCGTGCCCAGCTACCTCGGCCTGCTCCTTAACGTCTCCCGGCGTAACCTGGATCGCGTGCTTTACTTTGCCCAATATGTGGTAACCCAGGTTGACGAGGAAGCCCGGCAGCGCGCCCTGCTTCGCCTGGATGAAGAGCTTCATGAGGCGGAAGCGCAGCTTGAAAAGGAAGCGGAGGAGCGTATAAATCGGGCGACAGTGGAATCTACCACTCGCCTGGAAGAACTTGAACAGCGGCTCCTTGAACTGACCGAGACGGTTGACGAACGGCTTGCCGAAGCTACGGATCGCGTTGTACGCGAGGCCAAGATGGTCGAGCAGCGTCTGTCTAATCTGCAAGGCTCGGCCGCGCCTGAGGCGATCACCCTTGGCGATATCGTCATCGTTGCCCAGGGTGTGCAGGTGGGCAAGGAACATACCGTGGCGCTCCAGGGAGCAACGAGCGAGCGCTTGACGCAGGTCCAGACCGAACAGGAAGAGGATCACCAGACAACGCTGGCGAATATTCAGCGCGAGATCGCCTTGCTGAAAGAGGAACGCGGCGCGGTTGCAAACGATGTCTATCGCCAGCTATCCCAGCGACTGGTTCGGGTGCGTCAGCATGCCGACTCAGGCCGCGAGCAGCTGCTCGCGATTCAGCAGATGAACTTCGTGAACGAGACCGAATACCGGGACCTAAAGGCCCGGTTCGGTAACGTGTTTCGGGCGGACATGGGTGCGGACGCATTCTATGAAATCCTGAAGCACATGGATCTGACCAAGCTGTCCCGCGAACTATGGCGGGAGGTGCGCACAACTCGCTCGAAGCAGGCAGCCAAGCGCGCCACCAAGCGATTGCAGGTGGTAGAGGCGCTGCGCACCAGCGGCAACCGGCCGGAATGGATGATTCTGACGGTGCTGCCGGTTATTCCTCCCGAATTGCGTCCGATGGTGCAGCTCGATGGTGGTCGCTTTGCTACGTCCGATTTGAACGATCTGTACCGGCGCGTGATCAACCGCAACAATCGTCTGAAGCGCCTACTGGAGCTGGGTGCGCCGGACGTGATTGTGCGCAATGAGAAACGTATGCTACAGGAGGCGGTTGACAGCCTCATTGACAACAGCCAGCGCGGCAAGGCGCTCAGTCGTCGCGGCCGGCGCGAGCTGAAGTCGCTTTCCGACATGCTCAAGGGTAAGAAGGGCCGCTTCCGTCGCAACCTGCTTGGCAAGCGCGTGGACTACTCGGGCCGCTCGGTGATTGTTGTGGGTCCAAACTTGAAGCTGGGCGAGTGCGGCCTGCCGAAGGCAATGGCGCTGGAGCTTTTCCGGCCCTTTGTGATCAGCAGGCTGGTTGATAATGATCACGCCAGCAATGTCAAGGGCGCCAAGCGCGTCATCGAACGCCAGCCGCCGGAAGTTTGGGAGATCCTGGAGGAGGTAATCCGAGATCGACCCATTCTCTTGAATCGCGCGCCTACGCTGCACCGGCTGGGTATTCAGGCCTTCATGCCCAAACTTGTGGAAGGCAAGGCGATTCAGCTTCACCCGCTGGTTTGCGCCGCCTTTAACGCCGACTTTGACGGTGACCAGATGGCCGTGCACGTACCTCTGTCTGACCGCGCCGTGGTAGAGGCCAAGGAATTAATGCTGGCTACCCGCAATTTACTCAAGCCGGCGGACGGCCAGCCTATCGTCGGACCTTCAAAGGATATCGTCCTGGGCGTCTACTACCTGACCGTTATGAGCGAGGGACTGAAGGGCGAAGGCCGCGCCTTTGGCACGTTAGACGAGGCTGAGCTGGCCTATGAATTGGGCCTGATCGATATTCACGCCCGGATCAAGGTGCTTACGACGACATACTTTGATGACAATGGAATCCGCTACGCGGACAATGAACCTCGTGAGCGCGTCATCGAGACGTCGGCCGGGCGGATCATCTTCAATCGGGCGCTGCCGGAGGGCATGCGCTTTATCAACGAACTACTCAATAAGGCCGCGGTGAATGGCCTGATTAATCGCGCTTACCGGCGATTTGGCGATGACGAAACCATCAAAATGGTAGACTCGATCAAGGATGTCGGGTTCAAGTACGCTACCCGCTCGGGCGTCACGGTTGCTGTCCAGGACCTGACGGTACCTGCCGAGAGACAGCCGATACTTGATCAGGCCGAGCGGCGTGTGGATGAGATTGACCGGCAATATCGGCGTGGCCTGCTGACCGATGAAGAACGTCGCCAGCGAACCATTGAACAGTGGAACATCGCCAAAGATGAGATTGAGCGAGCGGTACGGGCTGCGATGGACGAGACCGGGCCTTTGGCTTTGATGGCTCTGTCCGGCGCCGGCAAGGGTGGCTTTGGTCCGATTACGCAGCTGGCCGGCATGCGCGGTCTGATGGCGGATCCGCAGGGCCGCATCATTGCGGTGCCGATCACGTCAAACTTCCGGCAGGGTCTGTCGGCGCTGGAGTACTTTATCTCGACGCACGGCTCACGGAAGGGTCTGGCGGACACCGCCTTGCGCACAGCCGATGCCGGCTATCTGACTCGCCGCCTGGTGGATGTGGCCCAAGATGTGATCGTGACGGCGGAGGATTGCGGCACCAAGAAGGGTATCCAGGTGCGCAGCTCCGACAACTTCGGCAAGCAGACTCTGGCAGAACGAATTCACGGTCGCTATGCGGCGCAGCCAATTATTGACCTGAAGACCGGCGAAATCCTCATTCATGAAGGTGAGCTGTTCACTGAAGAGATTGCGGATCTGGTCAGCACCAGCGGCGTCGAAGAAGTGAGCGTCTATTCGCCAATGACCTGCGAAATGCGCCAGGGCATCTGCGTCAAGTGCTACGGCCTTGACCTGGGTCGCGGAAAGCCGGTCGAGTTAGGCACCGCCGTCGGAATTGTGGCGGCCCAATCCATTGGCGAGCCGGGCACGCAGTTGACCTTGCGCACCTTCCACACCGGCGGTGCGGCAGATCAGGCGGACATCACCCAGGGCTTGCCCCGTGTGGAAGAGCTGTTCGAGGCCCGGCAGCGACCTAAGGGCGAAGCGGTGATCTCCGAGATCGGCGGTGTGGCCGAAGTTCACCTGGTAGACGGGGTTCGTCGTGTGTTTGTCACTGAGAGCAGGTTGGTGGATGACAACTATGACATTCCGGCCACCTGGACGTTGCGCGTGGCGCATGGCGATATGCTCGAAACTGGAGAGATCGTTGCCGAGAATGAGGGCGAAGTGATCACGGCCCGCCACGGCGGACGTGTGGTGATGGACAGCGAGGGCTTGCGGGTTGTCTGGGAAAGCAAGGAAGAACGCGACTATGACATCCCGGCCGGCATGCGCGTGCTGGTTGAAGAAGGCCAATATGTAAATGCCGGCGATCAGTTGACTGAAGGGTCAAAGAACCCCCATCGTATTCTGGAAATCCAGGGACGCGATGCGGTCACACAATACCTCCTGCATGAAGTGCAGCAGGTATATCGCCCGCAGGGCCAAAATATCAGCGACAAACACTTCGAAGTAATCATTCGCAAGATGTTGAGCAAGGTTATCGTCACGCATCCCGGCGACACCGAAATGCTGCCCGGCGAATTGATCGAGACCAACGTCTTCATCGAGACCAACGATATGATTGCGGCGGAAGGTGGTGAACCGGCGAAGGCTGATCCCGTGCTGATGGGTATTACCAAAGCATCATTGAATACAGAGAGCTTCCTGTCGGCAAGCTCGTTTCAGCATACGATTCGCGTGTTAGCTGGAGCAGCTATCGCCGGCAAAGAAGACCAACTGGTCGGCCTGAAGGAAAACGTGATCATCGGCAAGTTGATCCCGGCCGGCACCGGTTTCCGAAGAGAGGATGCCGAGCCGGAGCCGGAGGTCGAAGAAGTGGTCAAAGTCACGACGCCGGCTGATCTTTCCGGACTCTTGATTGATGACAACACTGACGAAGAGTTGCTGGAAGCGCTGGCTGCGGCCAAGGCCATGGAAGGAAGCGACTAGCCGGACGGCACGCCGCTACACTCGCGCCTGACGACAAAGGGCGGCCCATGTTCGTGGGCCGCCCTTTTTTTGTTATATGGTACTGGGTCCGGCGAGGCTCAGGAATCGCGCCCTAGAAGTGTATGGGTAAGCTCTAAGAGCGCCCTCCCAGCCTCCCCAGCCGGCTCTGCGCCCTCCAAATGCGTCAGTGCGCCCGATGAATGCTGAGCCACCCGTTGCTGGGCGAACTCCATAGCCCCCACCTCATTTAGCAAGGCGACCGCCTGACCGGCAAATTGCGGCGAGGTATCGGGTTGAGCATACAGTTCGCGAAGCGCGGCGCTCTCCTGCAGGCCGAATAATACGGGCATCGTCTTCTTGCGAGTAACGATATCGCTGGCAGCAGACTTGCCGATCGTCACTTCATCCCCCCAGATGCCGAGAATGTCATCCTTGATCTGGAAGGCAAGGCCAAGCTCGATGCCGAACTGCCGGAATCGCTCAGCTCTCCGGCTGTCGCTCCCGCCTACGAGGGCGCCAATTTCAGTGGAGGTTGCCAACAGCACCGCCGTCTTGCGGCGGATCATCTCCAGGTAGTCGTCAACGGACACGTCCGCCTGTTCCTCAAAAGACATGTCAGCGTGCTGGCCTTCCGTTAGCCAAAGGCAGGTGTAATCAAAGCGCTCAAATATGCGTACGAGCGCTTCCGGCGGCACACTCCGCCGGACGAGCCGCATCAGCGCAATATGCGCCAAGGCAAACATGCTGTCGCCGACATTGATGGCCTTCGGAATCCCGAGGAGCTTCCAGATGGTCGGTTGTCCCCGGCGTGTGGCGCTGCTGTCCTCAATGTCGTCATGGATGAGGGAGAAGTTGTGGATCAATTCAACGCCGGCGGCTGCGGGTAAGGCGTGACGCCAGTCACCTCCGGCCGCGGCACAGGCCAACAAGCAGAGAATAGGCCGGATACGCTTGCCGCCGTAGCTGTCAACCGGGCTAAATGAGGAGTCACGCCAGCCGAAGTGATACTGCATGGCGGCATAGAGTTCATCGGCCGGTTCCGGTGCGTGTGACTCAAGAACGTCCTTCAACTCATGCTCAATTGCCGGCAGCATTTCGGCGTAAAATCGGCTTAACAGTTCTGCCATAATTCTCCAATGAAGTCCCCGAGCCGGCCGCTCGCAACAAGCATGCAACTCTCCCGGCGCCGGCCTGAGGGCGAAGGGTTCATTCTCCGCTGCTTAACAACTCGTCAAATGTACGGTACAGGGGTGTGTGGGCAAGCGCGTTGAGATCGGCTGCGCCGGAGCAGAACATCACAACCCGCAATTCATCGGTAATTGTCCCGGCAAGTTCCACGACCCCGTTCAGGCCATCGCGGTCGGCCGCGCGCAGGAAATCGCCGGCAATACCAACCAGCCCGGCCCCAAGCGCGATGCTCTTGGCGACATCTATACCATTCTTGATTCCGCCGCTGGCGAAAATGGGAATGTCCGGCGCGCCCAAACGACATAGTTGCAGGGACACGGCTGTCGGAATACCCCAATCAATGAAGGCGCCGGCAACGCGAGCGTGGCGCGAGCTGGGCGCCCGGTACATCTCTACCTGACTCCACGACGTTCCGCCGGCGCCGGCGACATCTATGGCGGCTACGCCGGCATCGCGCAACCGCCGCGCAGTCTCCCTTGAGAAGCCCCAGCCTACCTCTTTGGCGATGACGGGCACAGGAAGGGCGCGACAGACTGCCTCAATCCGGGCCAGCAGGCCGCCGAAATTGCCGTCACCCTCAGGCTGCACCGCTTCTTGCAAAGCGTTCAGATGCAGAATCAGGGCATCCGCCTCACACATATCAACTGCTGCCCGGCACTCGTTCAGGCCGTACCGGTAGTTCAGTTGCACCGCGCCTAGATTGGCAAACAGTAGAATGTCCGGCGCGACGTCCCGTACCTGATAGGTGCTGCTCAGCGCCGAATCCTCAATCGCGGCGCGCTGAGATCCCAGCCCCATGGCCATTCCCACTTCCTGAGCGGCCGCGGCCAGGGTGCGATTAATGGCTCTGGCTCGTGCGGTACCGCCGGTCATTGAGGAGATCAACAGCGGGGTGGATAGCCTCTTGCCGAAGACTTGCGCTGTGGTATCCACCTCGACAAGATCAATCTCCGGCAGCGCCTGATGCAGAAAGAAGTAGTCTCCGAAGCCGGATTTGAGCGTCTTGAAGCTGACATCCTGCTCCAGATTTATCCGAATGTGCTCTTCTTTTCGTCGCTCCACCTGTTCTGGGCCGGGTTGCATGCTATCTGGTTCCGGCTGGTTCTCTGGGCTGTTACCCATCTACAGGATTCTCCAAATGGAATGATGTTCGCTCCCGGATAGCGCGCCGATTGGCGCGGAAGTAACGGGAGCATTTCGGCTGGTGTAGCTCCGTCCTCCCTCCGTCACACGCAAATGAGTTCCGGGTGATTGAATGGGATTCGGAAAGTGCGCCCAACGCGGGCTCGAAAGCTGGACGCCTGGCGAAGACCAAAATGGTTGACTCGCAACCCGACGCCTAACCTGCGAGTATACTATGCTCTTCGGGGATAGGCTAATTGGGGCGCAGAGTGTGATAGAATCGGTGATCGGCAAGATGATAGCCGACTCACCCGAACTAGTGCGGTCCTGGGCGACAGCACACCGAAAATGAGGCTTGACGATGCGCTTTCTGATTACCGGCGGCGCCGGTTTCCTTGGCTCACATCTATGTGACCGCTTCTTACAAGAAGGTCACACCGTGGTTGCGGTTGACAATTTGATCACCGGCAGCATGGACAACATTGCACATTTAATGGGCAATGAACGCTTTACGTTCATCAAACACAATGTAAGCAACTACATCTACCTGGCCGGCGATCTCGATGCCGTGCTACACTTTGCCTCGCCGGCCAGTCCAAACGACTATCTCGAGCACCCAATCCCCACGCTCAAGGTTGGCTCGCTGGGCACGTTGAACACCATCGGCCTGGCAAAAGCTAAAGGGGCGCGTTACCTGCTGGCCTCTACCTCTGAAGTGTACGGCGATCCGCTGGTTAATCCGCAGCCGGAGAGTTACTGGGGCAATGTCAATCCCATTGGTCCGCGAGGCGTTTACGACGAGGCAAAGCGCTTCGCAGAAGCGCTGACCATGGCCTACCATCGCTATCATGGATTGGAAACGCGCATTGTGCGTATCTTTAACACCTATGGCCCAAGAATGCGCCTCCATGATGGGCGGGTGGTGCCCAACTTCATCTATCAGGCCTTGAAGGGACTGCCGCTGACGGTCTATGGGGATGGCAGCCGGACCCGCTCCTTCCAGTATTGTAGCGACCTGGTAGACGGTGTTTATCGTCTACTCTTTTCCGATGTCACCGGCCCGGTGAACATCGGCAACCCGTATGAGATGGATATCCTTTCGTTCGCCCACGCGGTCGTAGAGGCAACCGGCAGCCGCTCAGAGATTACCTTTGTCGAGCCGAAGGATGAACGTGTGCAGGACGACCCCAAGGTGCGGCGGCCCGACATCACCCGGGCAGAGCAACTGCTTGGATGGAAGCCGGTGATCAGCTTGCCGGACGGCCTGCGCGAGACGATCGCCTATTTCCAATCCCGAGTCCTGTAGCGAACGACGATGCCGGCCAAGCGCATGGCGGGGTTCCGACGTGAGTTAGTCGCGCTGCTGATTGCATGCTCGCTCGGCGTCGCCATTGCCGCCCTGCCTGCAGCCTATTCGGCCATTCTTGTCGGGGCAGCCGGCTATCTCTTGCTGGTACTGACTCAGCCGCTGGTTGGATTGGGGGTCGCGCTGGTGGCCGGGCCGTGGGCAGCGCTGGAAGGGATCGCCCTCGGCGGCGCCCTGCCACTCAACTCCGGCCAATTCTTCTTTGCCCTGGCGGTTGCCGGCTGGCTGATCTGGGGAATGGCGCGGCGTCGCATAATCATCCCCTACACGCCGCTCAACCTGCCGCTGGCGATCTTTCTTGCGGTGGCCACGTTGTCGCTGTTGGGCGCCCCTTCGCTTGGCTATGGCATTAACGAACTGATCAAGTGGGTTGAGCTGTGGCTGATCATGCTCATCGTTGTCGACCTGGTACTCAATGGCGGGTCAGGTCAGCCGGACACGGCGACAGGGGCCGGGACAACGCAACGCACAGTAGACGGCCGTGCCGTCGGACCATTACCGTCATTTCAACGCCGGTTGCAACCGGTGGTCGCCCTGGTGCTCATTGCCGGCGCAAGCCAGGCAATAATCGGTATCTGGCAGTTCGGCTTTCGCGGAGAAGGACCGGAACATTTCGCAATCCTGGGTGATTACTTCAGGGCTTATGGCACGTTTGAGCAGCCCAACCCGTTTGGCGGCTTCGTGGGATTGACCGCGGTGTTTGCCTTGGGTGTATTTGCTGGGTCTGTGGTTCCACTGTGGCCCCGGCTTTCCGATCGGCTGCGCATGCGCCGCACCCCACGCATGATGCCGCCGGCGTTCTCATGGACGTGGACGACATTTGCCGGCGCATGCGCGCTGCTCTGCTCCGTGGCGCTGCTTCTCTCCTGGAGCCGGGGCGCGTGGCTGGGCTTTGCCGCCGGCCTGGCTGTGCTCATCCTCTTCCTTCCGAAGCGGCGATGGGTGGGAGTCGCCTTGCTGCTTGCCGTCCTGGTAACTTTTTTGGCCGGTTTGCAGACAGGACTGTTGCCGTCCTCTGTCGCCGAACGCCTGGTCAGCTTCCAGGAGGACCTCCGCTTTGGCGATGTGCGCGGGGCGGATATCAACGATGCCAATTACGCGGTGCTTGAACGCCTTGCTCACTGGCAATCCGCCCTTGACATGGCGCGAGCAAATCCGTGGCTAGGCGTTGGCTTTGGCAACTACGAACCGGCCTATCCAGACTATGCACTGATAAACTGGCCTTACCCGCTCGGTCACGCGCACAACTACTATCTGAATATTCTGGCCGAAACAGGCGTTATTGGAACACTTGCCTATCTTGCATTGTGGGGAATCGTCTTCGGGCAGAGTGTTTGGCTGCAAAGGCGCCTTCCCTGGCCGGAACGGGGCATTGTGCTTGGTCTACTGGCATCGTGGACTGTCCTTGCCGTCCATCACCTGTTGGACAATCTGTATGTGAACAACGTTCACTTGCAAATCGGCGTAATGTTGGGTATCTTGCAGCTTCTATATATTGTGTACATGGCTCCTCGACCTCTGAGAACCCGGACCAGATCGAAGACTGTTACAGCGTATGATTAGTATATTGACCAACGTCGCCGGACAGTTGGGCGTCAAACCTAAAGAAGCCGAACGCTTTGTCAAGTTTGTAATCGTGGGCACGATCGGCTTCATCGTCGACTTCGGCACGTTGACCTTCCTGGTGGAAGTAGTCGGATTTCCGCCATTGCTGGCCAACACCATTTCGTTTTCACTTGCGGTGCTGAGCAACTTTACCTGGAATCGATATTGGACCTATCCGGAGTCACGCTCCAAGCGCAAGCGCATTCAGTTGGTCCAGTTTGCCGTGGTGAGCGTGCTTGGTTTGCTGATTAACAATTTGATCCTGTATTTGCTCCTGGAACCGTTCAACACATTGCTGGATAGCGCCGGCATGTTCCCGCCCGAGACCGGCTATATCCCGGCCAAAATCGTGGCCACGATTGTCGTCCTCTTCTGGAACTTCTTCATCAACCGCTTTTGGACGTACGGGAATGTCGAATAGCGGGCCGGACCATGAGGCAGGGAAGTAAAGAACTGGCAACGGCACAGGCCCGGAAGCGCGTACACGTTCCGCACGAATCAACAGTTGCCCCTAACCGCATAGGAATTGACATAACGGCGGCCGTTTCGCAAGGGGGCGGCATTGGTCGCTATACGCGTGAGCTGGTGCAGGCGCTGACTCAGCCCGGCGAGCAGGAGGCGCCATTTCAGTTCCGATTGTTCTCCGCCCGCCGTCCGGCAATGTCGCCCACCAGCGAGCCGCTGCCGGAGGGGAGGAACGTCACTTACCGTGAGGCGCGGCTGAGAGCCCAATGGCTTTATCGTCTCTGGTATCGCATCGGCATACCGCTGCCGGTGCAGCGGTTCACAGGCGAAATCGATCTGTTTCACTCGCCCGACTTTGTGCTGCCGCCGATTCGTGGGTCCATTCCTACGCTACTGACCGTTCACGATCTCTCGTTCGTCCACTATCCGGAGACGTTTACGCCGGCCCTGTTGCGCTTCTTGAACGGGGCAGTGCCCAGGTCTGTGCAGCGCGCCACCCATATTCTGGCTGATTCAGAGGCGACGCGGAGTGACCTGATCGCCGTTTGGGATACGCCGCCGGAAAAGATCAGCGTACTTTACAGCGGCGTCCACTCCCGTTTTCATCCAATTACGGATGAGTCAGAATTGGCCCGAGTACGCCAAGAATACGGACTGACCGGCAGGCCGTACTTGCTCAGTGTCGGCACGGTGCAACCCAGGAAGAACTACCGCCTGTTGATCCGGGCGTTCAGTTCCATAATCGAACAGTGGCCGCATGAGCTGGTCATTGCTGGCGGCAATGGCTGGCTCTTCGAAGAGACCCTGGCCGAGGCGGACAGGCTCGGAATCAGTGATCGGGTGCGTTTTCTTGGGTTCGTTGATGATGAGGATCTGCCGGCGCTATACAGCGGAGCGACGATTTTCCTGTTTCCAAGCCTTTATGAGGGCTTCGGCCTGCCCCCGCTGGAAGCGATGGCCTGTGGGGCGCCGGTGGTCGTTTCTAACGCCTCTTGCCTGCCGGAGGTGGTCGGGCAAGCAGCCATGCAATTGCCGGCTGGCGATGAGGATGCTTGGCGAACGGCGCTCCTTGAGCTGTTGCCTGACAATGTCCGGCGGTCGCACATGGTGGCTGCCGGCCTCATTCGTGCGCGCGAATTCACCTGGGAAAAGGCCGCAAGGCAATTGCGCGGTATCTACCAGGAGCTACTAACCATTCAGGATGGGTGACAATGGAACAAAAATTGCACGGTAAGACAGTGGAGCAGTCGCGGGTAACGCTGACCCAGTTGATGGGGCCGGCCGAAGCCAACACGATGGGCAACGTTCACGGCGGTACGCTGATGAAGCTTTGCGATGAAGCAGGCGGCATGGCCGCCACCAGGCACGCCCGGCGACCGACGGTGACTGTCGTGGTTGACACAATGACCTTTCACTCGCCGGTGAACATCGGCAACCTGGTAACGTTTTCGGCTGAAGTGACCTGGGTCGGCCGCACCTCAATGGAGACTCGCATTGTGGTCAGCGCAGAAGACATATTGACCGGCGATGTGACGCACACAAATACCGCCTACTTTGTCTACGTCGCCCTGGACAAGGCCGGCCGGCCGGTGCGCGTGCCGGAACTATTGCTTGAGACAGAAGAGGAGCGCGAGCGCAACGAACGCGCCGCTGCCCGGCAAGCATATCGTCTGGAACAACGGCGCCAGGGAATTGTATAGCCGTGTAGTATGGCGATTGGGGACTGGCTCACTCCAAGAACGCAGACTCGTCTGCTATTGCTGGCCTTCACGGCTATTCTTGCCGGCTACCTCACCGTCTGGTTGCCGAATGACGCCGCGGGGCTGAGCTTTCTCGGGTTTGAGATTGGCGAATGGGTGAAGTTTCTGCCGCAGGTGCAGTCCGGGGAGCTGCCGATGAACCGAAACTACTTCTATCTCCCGCCGGTATTGCTGGGGGCGATGATGGCGCTGCAGGCCTCGCGCTGGCCCAACCGTCGCCCGCAGACCTGGGCCATGAGAGGGCTGGCGATCCTCGTCGCTTGCCTGGCGTTGCCGTCCATTGATGCGGTCCGCTTTGAGCCGGCCTCCGAATGGCTGCTGCGCCTGCTCCTTGTCGGCTGCGTCGCATTGCTTGCACTCATTGGTAGTTGGCTGGGCAAATTGCCGAACACGGCCTACTGGATGCTGATGGAGATGGCGGCTCTGCTGGGACTACTTTTCCCGCTGTGGGCGTATGTGGCGGTCTGGCCTGCTGTGGCGGAGTTGTGGCAGCAGCCGGTAGCTTTTGGGCCGGGGATCTGGCTGAATAGCGCCGGGAATTTGGTGGTCATACTCGTGGCAACTCTGGCCGTACTTTTCGGACGGCGTCTGCAACGACCGGCGGCTGCCTGACCCCTCTTTGCCGGCCAAGCCAGCATCTCTCACTCGTTGCCAGGGGCCGGGCAGCAAAAAGGGCGGTGAACTTCACCGCCCTGTTCTTGAATAAGTCCAAGGTGCCGGATTAACGAGCGATTGTCACGCCTTCATATGCTCATCAATGTAAGTGATCGCCTCGCCGACGGTGGTAATCTTCTGGGCTTCTTCATCGGAAATCTCGCCCTCAAACGCCTCTTCAAAGGCCATGATCAGCTCCACCAGGTCCAGGGAATCAGCCTCCAGATCCTCTCGAAAACGAGCGGACTCGACGACAGCATCTTCGTCCACGCCCAGGAGATCAACGATGATCTCAGTTACTTTCTCTTTCGTATCGCTCATTGCCAGGTAACCCTCCACGCAATTTGTATTCATGATAGCGTGCGCGCAATTTTAGGAGCAAAAGGGAGTTTGTCAAGTGTCCTGAGCGTTCGCCAACCACATCGTCAGGCCAAGCATCAGGAAGAACGCGAACGCCAGGTCTACCAGGAAGAAGCTCTGGTCAACCAGGCCATGTGCAACGGTCTGCGCCAATGCAGCCGGCAGCGCCGCCAGCAATGGCCACCATTCCACCCAGGCCGGATCGCGCAGCCTGTCCCGCGCTAACTCAAACAAGTTGATCGCCCAAGCCCCAAACAGCCAGATCCCGACCAACAAACCGGCCAGGCCGAGCCGGGTGGCGAAGTCGAACACCAGGTTGTGGGGATGGCTGAGCGATGGTTCCTCCCAGGCGGAATCCAGTATGTAGCGCTCACGATAGGCATATAGGAAGTTGTCCAAACCGACGCCGAATAGTGGATGGTCAAGGAACATGCTGAGGCTGGAACGCCACAGGTCAAGCCGCACAAAGCTGGTAACGCCCTGCAGGCTGAGCCGGCCGGCAACGCCGGGAATGACGCTGACGGCGGCAATCATGACTCCTCCGGCTACCAGCAGACCGGCCAGCCAGGGCCAGAGCCGGCCCCCGACTGCATAGCGCCACAATAGGAGCACAGTCAATAGTGCTGCCGGCAAGCCGAGGAAGAGCGCTCCCCGGCTGAAGGTCAACAGCAATGCCATCCCAACCAGGACGAAGGCCAGAAAATACGCCAGCCGGCGCCACTTGTGCTTGCCGCCAATCAAGGCCACAGCCAGCAAGAACGGCGCTACACGGCCCAGGTACAGAGCGACATTATTCGGCGATCCATAAATCGAGCGCAGCCGTTCCAGTCCGCCGGCGACGGTAATCAGGTTTTCGCCGCGTACGTACTGCCACAAGCCGATAGCGGCTACGGCCACGCCACCCAGCACAAAGGCATCCACGATGGCCCATACCTCATTGCCGCGTAGTCTTTGCGTGCGGATGAGTAGGTAAAAGAGCGCCGGCTCCAGGATGACCACTCGCCACTCATTCGTGGCCACATCGAGTCGCGCTGTGAACAGCAATGAAACGGTAGCGACGAGCAGTAACGCCGCCACTGCCAGGTCCGGTTTTCCGCGAGCTTGCATCATGCCGGCCCAGGCGCTCCGTCCGGCGAGGCGAAGGCGCGCCGCCGGCGGCAAGGTGGAGGGGCGCAACGCGGAGTGAACAACCGTGCGCAAAAGAGCCGCCGCAACCGTCACCAGCAGGAAGATCTCCACCGGCGAGAAGCGGTAACCCAGCATGGGCTTGGGCAACACGTAAAACGGGATGCTAAACGCGATGACCACCATCCCCCAGGCCGGCCGGGCATAGACCAGCAAGAAGAACAGAAGCAGGGCTGCCGCGAGTAAGAAAAAGGACGGCGTAACATAGAATATGGCTGCCGCCGACGCAGTCAGCGCAAGCTGGCCGACATCTCCAAGGCGCCGGTACAGGCCGTCTACGTGCGCTCCCCAGGTAAGCCAGCCGGCAAGCGCCACCAGCGCGCCAACCAGAAAGGTCAAGGCCAGTCCAAAAACGTTATCCAGACGACTGGCGAGCCGGCCCAGTTGGCCATCAAGCTCCAACCAGGAGATACGGCGCGCGCTGATCGCCGCCATGACGAGAGAAGCGAGGAGCACGCCCGCCAGCGCGATTTGCGACAACAGATAGGCTGAGTTGTCCGGGCGCTCGAAATGCGAAAAGCCGTTCAGGGCCCACTGGTCCCAACCACGCCATGCCTCTATTGTCAACAGGTGTTCTCCAGGGGGCAGGTTCCGCGCCACCGGCTCTACACTGAGATAATCCTCGGCGGGGTCCCCGGAACCCAACACAAGCGCCGCCCCCCGGCCGTCATTCGGCAGCGCGTTGGCGGGCTGCCCATCAACGGTTAGGTACAGCCGGGCGCGATAGTCGGCCCGTCGCACCCGCAACGCTACGTCAGTGCCCCAGAAGCGGTAGACGGCCCGGTCGCCCGTCTGTCCGATGTCTGCGCCGAAGTCGGGCGAGAAGCGCCACCCTCCCTCATATTCCTGGCCGGCCCCGGCCGGAGAGGCGCTGTGAAAGCCGGGAATGGCAATTGAATCAACCTGCGCTAGCGCCTGACGAATGATTTCCGCGGCCGGCCGGCCGGCGATGCTGAACCCCCAGCGTGCGTCGTCCGGCGGTGGGCCGGCTTCCCAGTTCTCCAGGAACATGTAGCCCATCCAGGGCCACTCGCGCTCAGCGCGCATCAGCGCTTCAACCACGTATTCGCCCTGGCTCTCCTCGTCGGTCTGGCCCCAGATGGAAGGCTCTCCTGCCCAGTCTTCCGGCAGACTATTCCAGCCGAAGTTGCCCGCCCAGACCGCCTTGTCGCCTTCGCCCTTTGCTTCCAGCAACTCTCGCAACATGATGATCCGGCTGAAGTTCAATGTTTCAGGGCTGACCCGGCGAACCTGCGGGCCGGAATCAAAGCCATACGGCTTGCCGGCGATCACGTCAAACGAGGTGGACGCGCCGGCAGCGTATAGCCCCTCCAGAAACAACGTTTCGGAGAGATTCGCGGGACCCGTTTCAGCGGTGGGCGCCAACGGGGCGGCAACGATGACAGCATTGCCATCAGCCTGCCGGATCCGGTCCGCCGTCGCCGCCAGCAGAGCGCCGTATTCCGCCGGATTGGGGTCATTATCGCCCCAATGCGCCCGCAGATTTGGCTCATCCCAGATGATGTAGTGGGTCAGCTGATCCGTGTAGCGCTCCGCAAACAAGCCGGCCCACTCCGCGAATGCCCCGGGGTCAGCCGGCGGCGCGAACTGGTTGGCCGGATCGCCGTCGAGCAAGGGGACCAGTTCCAGCCCCTGCGCGGCAACGGCTGTCACAATCCGGTCGGCTGTCTCCCAATCCACGTTGCCGGTCGCATCATAGTGAAAGGTTTGTTTCACTGTGGTGAAGCCGGCCTGCTTGATAGCTTGCAGGGTCTCTTGCAGCTCATCGTCGCTGAGCTGCGCCAGATAGACGTTAACGCCGAGCCTCGCACCCCCTTGCGCGATCTCAGCCGGGAAGTCCGTGGGCATACCCCGCAACTGAAAGGCGCGTTGGGCGCGAAATGCGCCGATGCCCAACAGCGCCAGGACGGCAATCAGCAGAAAGAGCGCCGTGCGGACGATGGGTTGTATTGGCTGTCGCTTCATGCAACGAGCAAATGGGGTCAGGCGGCGGCTCTACCCGCGCGGTCGGAATAACCAGGCCAGGAAGGCCAGAGCGACCAGGAGGGTGCTCAGGCCGGCGCTCAACAAGATCCCCCGCTCAATAACCTTGATGTCCGTCCCTTCCGGCAATCCGAGGCGGTACTTCAGCAGCGTCGCCAGCGCCGGCAGGCCGTCTAGCGGGGTAAGTTTCTTGCCCTCATCGCGGTGCGCGTAGCGAATTGGCGCTTCGAACGGGTGCACCTTGCGCAACAGCAACTTGGCGGAAATCTCAGCCTCGATCTCAAAACGCCGGCTGGTTAACTCCAGAGACTGCATTAGCTCCCGATCGACGAGCTTGTAACAAGTCTCCATGTCATGCAAGTGTCCGCCGAACAAAATGTTTGTGATTTGTGTTAGCGCCAGGTTGCCGTAACGCATTAAGGGAGATCGTCCACGCAGGTCGCGAACGCCGTAGACGGCCTTCGCTCCGGCCTGCTCATAAAGCGCCAGCAGCACTGCGTAATCTTCCGGGTAGTACTCAAGATCGGCGTCCTGGATGATCACCACGTCGCCGGTGGCGTGTTCCAGGGCCGTGCGAATGCCGGCTCCCTTGCCTCTATTCTTCGGATGTGTGAAGAGGGTGACGTTGTCGCGTTCGGCGGCGCTCCTCAAGATTGCCTTCGTTGAATGGTCCGAACCATCGTCAACAATCAGGACTTCCTTTTCGACAGGAACGGTCAATACGCGGTCCAATAGGGCATGTACCGTTGAAGCTTCATTGTAGACCGGAATGATGACCGATAACTTCATCCAGCTCGTCTCTCCACCATCAGGCGCAGCAGCAACAGCCGGCCCGCTTCAGGTCGCCTGTTGCCAAAGATCGCGCACTTCCGGCGACAGTGCATCGGAAACGCGCTGTTGCAGGTCAGCGTTAAGCAACTGCTTCAAGCCGCCAAATACGGCCATGACCGGCATCCGGGCAAATTGCTTGTCGCTGTTGCCTGCCCGGCGGGCGACCTGGTTCTGAAAGCTCAGCGCAGTCAAGTTCTTGTCTCGAAAGTGCACTAACCAGAAGACCTGCTTCAATGACGCGGCAAGCGGTTCGGGCAGCGCACGGGCCACGGCCTTTTTGGGTCCGCGAGCCAGTTGTTGGCCCAGGCTGCGCAATACCGCATCAGACCAGCGTTGGGCATGACTCAGGGTCCGCAGATTCGCCTGCTTCTGTACGTGCCGGTAGTATTCTTCAAGGGAATTGTCGTTCATAATCTCTCCACGAGGCAGAGTTTTACCCCGGCTGTATCCGGGCGTCAAGGAGCAGCGATTCTGATGAAGCCAGGTCGTTCTTGGTAGGCAGGTGAGAGCCAGGCGACTGGTCAAGGGCTTGCCTGGCGGGCTTCCGGCGAGATTGACGGATGTGCGTTTGCTGATATACTCCTGTGTCGCATTCTGAGGTCTGGTGAAGTCGCCGGCGACGCTGCCAATCTAGGCGCTCCCTGCGTGAATTGCAACGCGACCTTGCCGGCGTGGCCGGCAGGCTGATTTGACCAGTGTACCGGACAGATTACGAAATGAAAACTGTTGAACGAAGGTGAGGCAACCTTCGTTTTTTTGCGTGCGGGCGCTGTTGCCATTTTTCGCCTTCTAAGAGCTGCAACTCACGCATATTGCGTTGAAACTTAAACATAAAGGGTAGATTTATGTCTGAACGTATAGTGATTCAAGCGGAGCCGCGAAATGTCACCGGCAAACAAGTGCGGCATCTCCGCCGGGAGGGTCTGGTGCCGGCGGTCATCTATGGCCAAAGCGACCCCCTGGTGGTGCAGCTGGAGGGAGCGGAATTGCGCCGGCTGTTGCGTCACGCCGGCGAAACCGAGCTGATAGACATAAGCATTGGCGGCGACCTGCGTACCGTGCTGGCTCGGGACATTCAGAAGCACATTACACGCGCGGACCTGATGCACGTAGATTTTTATGAAGTGAACCTGCAGGAGAAGCTGCGTATGGAAGTGCCCCTGGTGACAATTGGCGCGCTGCCCTCCAGCATCGCCGGCCTGGGCACCGTCACCCTGACGCTGCAGGAAATAGAACTGGAAGCGCTGCCTACGGACCTGCCGCCGGAGATCGAGGTGAACCTGAGCCTGATCACCGATCCGGAAATGACCCTGCACGTCCGCGATCTGCGCGCGCCGGCGGGAGTCACCATACTCACGGCGCCGGATACCGCGCTCACTACCTTCAGCTACACCATCTCCGCAGAACAGGCGGAACGTGATGAGGAAGCCATGATGTTTGGACCTTCTGCCGGTGCCGTTGAGGTGGTTAGCCGGGCCAAGGAAGACGAAGACTTCTAGTACCGGCGTGCTTGAGCCGGCCGCCGGCCGGCTTCTGAGCTTAATCTAAGAACATTTACAGGCTGGAACTTGGTTCCAGCCTGTTGTTCGTCCGGCGGTCAGGGGCAGGTTAGAATCCCACTCAGCATGAAATGGTGGCAAGCCCTCCTGTTGGCTCTTATCCTTCTGGTCGCGGCGGCGTTGAGGCTGACCGGCATAGACTGGGACAACTACAATCACTATCACCCTGACGAGCGTTACATCACCTGGGTAGCCACAACAATCGAGTGGCCCGCGGACTGGTCAGAGGCGCTGAACCCCCGAGCCTCCACTTTCAACCCCTTCTACTGGCCCGACGACGCGGCCAGCGAGGGCATTGAAGTGCTGCAGGGCGTGCCGCGCAGTTTCGCTTATGGACACCTTCCGCTGTACCTGGGCGTTTTCGCCACCCGGCTGGCGGAGCGATTCCCGGTTGGCTTGCGGGAACGGTTGCCGTCGGGTTGGCTGCTCACTCGCGACCTGCTTAATGGACTTCAAGCGGTGGAGTTCCGGCACCTGACCGCGGTGGGCCGGGCAATGACGGGGTTGTTCGATGTGGGTGTGGTGGCGTTGGTCTTCCTCCTTGGTCGTCGCATGTATGGGGTCAATGTCGGCTTACTGGCTGCCTCATTCCTTGCCCTCAACGTCATGCACATCCAATTGGCGCACTTCTTTACCGTTGATCCCCTGCTCACCTTCTTCGTGGTGGCCGCCGTGGTGGCAATGGTTGCCACGCTCCCGTCCGGACCGGCTCAGGCAGAGGACCACCACCCTGCTCGGGAGAAGCTGCTCCTCATTGCCTCGGCGATCTTCATCGGCCTGGCAATTGGTTCGAAGTTCTCCGCCGCATTGTTGCTTCTTCCTTTAATCGTCACACTCTGGTTGCAGACTCCCTTTAGCAACCGGCGTTTCGCAGGTCAGCTGCTGGGTCTCGGCGCGCTGGCGGTGGTGACCTTCCTGGTTGCCAACCCATTTGCCCTGCTGGACTGGAGCTGCGCGCCGGAGACAGCGGCGGGTGCAGCCGGCGGCTGGTCACTGACATCGGCGGTTGAACGCTCCTGCTACTTGCAAAACGTAATCAGGCAAGGGGAGATGGTGCGAGGAACCTTGGATGCGCCGTTTGCCCGGCAGTACACCGGCACATGGCCCATCTTATACTACCTGGAGCAGCAAATCAGGTGGGGCATGGGGCCGGCGTTGGGGTTGGTCAGCGTTGCCGGCCTGGGCTGGATCACCTGGGAGACAGGGCGCGAACTGGTGCGCAGCAAACGGGTTACGGCAGCCGGCGAGCTGGTAGTGCTGGCCTGGGTGTTGCCTTATTTGCTGACCACCGGCTTCTTCTTTGCCAAGTTCATGCGTTACATGCAGCCGGTAACGCCGTTTCTGATGCTCTTCGCCGCGGCGTTGCTCTGGCGGGTACGCATCGCCTGGCTGCGCGGCGCGCTGATCGGCGTGACGCTGATCAGCACAGCGCTGTATGCGCTGAGCTTTGTCCAGATTTACCGGCAGGAACACCCCTGGATCGCCGCCTCCCGCTGGCTGTTCAGAAATGCGCCCGCAGGCTCGCTCATTCTCAGCGAGCAATGGGATGAGGGCTTGCCCTCCAGCACGGTAGTGAACGGCGAATTTCGCAGCCGCTTTGACTACCGGGCCGATGAGCTGACCTGGCTGACCGCTGCGGATCAGCTCGACAATGAAGAGAAGTTGGCCGAGAATCTGGCCCGCATGGCGGCTGGCGACTACGTCGTGCTATCGTCCAATCGAGTCTATGGAGTAACGCCGCGCCTGCCGGAACGTTTTCCGCTTTCGAGCCGCTACCACCAGTTACTCTTCGACGGCGATCTCGGTTATGAGTTGGTCTATGTCTCCGGCCGATTCCCGGCGCTTGGCGACTTTTACATCAAGCCGGACACCTTTTCCTGGCCCGGCCTGCAGCCCCCGCCGGTTGTTGAGCAGTTCCTGAATGAGCGATCCGGCGTGAGTCTGGGCCGGGTTGATGAGAGCTTTGTCGTCTACGACCAACCGCTTACAATGATCTTTGCGAACACAGGCCGGCTATCGGAGAGCGAGATGGAAGCGCTCTTCCAGACCCCGTGATGCGCCGGTTCTGCATAGAGGTGAAGAAATCAGTCGTCGTTACCTGTTCTTGACCGTGTTTGTCGCCGGCATGTCCACGCTGGCGATCGAATTTACCACCAGCCGCATGCTGCAGACGGTCTTCGGCACCTCCAACATCGTCTGGGCCAATGTGATTGGTCTGGTGCTATTCTTTCTGACGGTGGGCTATTTCCTCGGGGGATGGCTGGCAGACCGGAAGCCTCAGCCGCGACTTTTCTATGCGCTGGTTACGCTGGCCGGCATTTGCGGCATCTTCTTCCTGCTCCTGACCAGCCTGTTGCTGAAGTCAGCGGCATCCGCCCTGGCGTCGGTCAACGTGGGGCCGATCCTCAGCTCGCTGGTGGGCGTCTTACTGGCACTTGCCGTGCCGATTACGTTGCTGGGCTGTATTTCGCCGTTTGCCATCCGGCTGGGCGTGCGCAATGTGGAGGAAGCCGGCCGGATGAGCGGTCGCATCTACGCGGTCTCTACCTGGGGCAGTTTGCTGGGCACTTATCTGCCGGTGCTCCTGGTGATTCCCCTGGCGGGCAGCCGGTGGACGGCGATCATCTTTGGCAGCCTGCTGCTGTTGGTAGGCCTGATCGGTCTTTGGCGCAGCGATCGCGGGCTGGGAGTGGCCGGGGCAGCATTGACTCTACTGGTCATTCCCATTGCCCTTCTCTGGTCGCAGGGACAGATCAAGGACCAGCCGGGACAGATATTCGAGACGGAATCGGCATACAACTATGTCCAGGTCATCCGCCGCGACGATTGCAACTATCTGTTGCTGAATGAAGGGCAGGCCTTCCACTCTTACTATTGTGACGGCGGTCGCGTGCCGCGTGTTTCCGTGTGGAGCATTATGATGGCCGCGCCATACTTTAATCAGCTTACTCCGGCGGAGGCCAATGCCGGGCCGGTCGGCAGCCTGGCGGTCATCGGTCTGGCGGCGGGCACGATTCCCAAACAGTTTACCAATGTGTTCGGCCCAATTCCGATAGAGGGCATTGAGCTGGACCCGGACATCGTCGAAGCCGGGCGAAATTACTTCGCGCTTAATGAGCCGAATATCCATGTCATAGTGGGTGATGGACGCTATGAGTTGAACCGGCTGCCCGGTCGTTACGATGTCATCACCATTGACGCATACAAAGTGCCATATATTCCCTGGCACCTGACGACACAAGAGTTTTTTCAGGAAGTGCGCGCACATCTGAACGACGACGGCGTGGTGGCCATCAACGTCGGGCGCGCGCCGGCAGATCGCAGTCTGGTGGAGGCGATGACCGCCACCTTACAGACGGTCTTTCCTACGGTCCACACCATTGACATCCCAGGTTCCCTTAATTCCATTCTGATAGCCACGGTAGAACCAACACAGGCCGGCACTCTGGCGCATAATCTGGCCAAACTGGACCCGACCGCCGATCCGCTACTGCGGGAGGTTTTGCAGACTGCCGTCAGTAATCTGGTACCGACTGCGGCATCGGATGTGATTTTCACGGACGAACGGGCGCCGCTGGAGACGATTGTTGACGCCCTGGTGCTACGCTATCTGCTGGAAGAAGGCCCGGCCGGCCTACCCACCATCGGCGGCTAAAGTCCTTGCCTGACCACGGAATCCGGCAAACGCCGGCGCGACGTGGAGCATAGTCTTCTCAAGCTCGCTTCTGCAACTGGAGAGTACCCTTGAACAAGAGTGTGACGACAATCATCAAGTGGCTGGTTATCCTGGCAATGCCCTTCTTCATCGGCCTGGGTTCAGTGGTGCTGGTCATCGCTTCTGCGCCGGCCTATCTAGCCTATGAGTATGGCAAGCCGAACTTTCCGCCGGATCCCTTTGGCTTCACCAATGAGCAGCGCGAGGAGTTGGCCCTGGTGGCAGTGAATTATCTGCGTAGTCGCGCACCGGCCACAGAAGTCATCATCATGTTGGAGAAACAACAACTTCCGGACGGGAGCGGTCCGCTTTACAGCCAGGATGAAATCGGCCACATGCTGGACGTCAAGAACGTGGTGGATGCGATCAGGAGGGTCTGGTGGGCATCGGCCATCATCGTTGTTGGGGGCCTGTTACTCTTGCTGCTGCAAAGGGAAAGCCGGCACGCTGGTTACGCGGCCATCATGGGCGGCGGGATCGCTACAACCGCCGTGTTGCTGTTAATAGCCCTGTTTATCGGGCTTGCTTGGAACACCTTCTTTGTGCAGTTTCACGAGTTGCTCTTCCCTCCCGGCACCTGGACCTTCGGCTACAATGAATCGCTCATCCGCCTCTTCCCGGAGAAGTTCTGGTTTGATATCGGGGTGATCATGAGCGGCATTCCGCTAATTGGCGGAATCCTGGTGGCCCTGCTGGGTTATCTGCTCTGGCGAAGGAGCGGGAAGGATTCCGCCGGCGGCTAATCAATCACGATTTCCACGAAACTGGTCTGGTAGGGATACACCCAGAACTCTTGCTTAATTTTGCGCTGGCCTACTTCAACCGTGATCTCGTAATAGCCGGCGTACACATCATCCAGGGCGAAGTTCTCGTTCCAACCTTCGTCGGAGTTGACGCTGTCATCCGCGTATGTCGTCGTGGTGTAGGAGGGCGCCTCGCCATCAATACGTCGCAGGCTAATGGGAGCGCCATAGGCGAGCGTCCCATCAGCCCAGGTGACGCGACCGGCGACCGTCCCGCGATCGGGAAAGGGGTAAAGCCACAGCAGCGGGTTACGGGTGGCGTCGTAGCTGTTCGCTCCGACCCTTACTTCGAGGTGCATGTGCGGGCCGTCGGCGATGCCGGATGCGCCGGATAAGGCGATGGGTTGCTCAGCGTCCACATGCTGCCCGACCACGACGAGGGGCGAGGTCAGATGTCCATATAAGGTGTAGACCGGCTGCCCATTCAACTGCGAGTCGTGCTCCAGAATGACCAGATTGCCGTAGAAGTTGGTCTGCGGCCCGTAAGCAGTTTCGGCATCGTTGCCGGCGACAATTACCGTCCCGCTGGCGACGGCCATGATTTCCGTGCCGCGCGCCACGTCAAACTCAACGCCATGGTGGGTGCGAATTTGGCCGCCGCGGGTACTGCCGTAGGGATAGTGCTTGTTGGTCCACAACACATTGTCCACCGCCACCGGCCGGCGAAACCAGTAATGCTCCCAGGGCGGGGTGTTGGGCAGGGCCGGCGGGGTAAAGGTGGGCAACGGCGTGGCTGAAGCCGTAGAGGTGGCCGGGATTGCCGTCGGCGGCTCAGGAGTAGCGGTGGCCGCGGCCGTCGCGGCCCTGGCGGCAGCTTCCTCCGGCGATAGCGGCGCGAATGCCGGTAGCCCCGTAGGCGTTTGCAGCACAACCTCCACGGGCGGCGGCAAGGTCTCCGTGGCCGGCGGGGTCGTCACCAGCGCGATCGGGGCCGCCGCGGCGGCAGTCGTGGCGCCCGCTTCGTCGGGCGTGCTGGTCGCCGGGGACGACTGAGTGCAACCGGCTGCAACCAGTGTCAGAAGCACAATCGTCCACCGGCCGTATCTGCCGGCCCGCTGGAGCCCCCTCAACCACCCGCGGTTCAGCAAACGCAAATCAAAAGCCCCCTCGTTCGCGCGCCGTCGCAATGACCTTCTCCACCCTGGCGTTGACTTCCGCTTCCAGAGCTGCTACCTCCTGCTTCCATTGGTGAGCAAGCTGGCTATTGGACAGTGAGCTTCCATTGACCTGCACATTCAGCGAGGCGACCTGTACGGCTGCCCGGGCTATCAGGGCAGCGCTGGCGGCGTCTGTGGCCGCGTTGCGATTGCCGATTGCTGTTATCGTCTCCGCCAGATGGACCACATCCCGGCAAACCCTGGCGACCCGCAACGGTTCTTTCCCGGCTCGAATTGTTGCCTGTTCAACAGCAGCCGCCCTTTCATCGTCGCTGAGCGACTTGTCCCGATGGACGGCCATCAGGGCATCAAAGGCGGCGGCATCCGCTACGATGGCTGCGCTCAGTTCATCCCTGATTTGTCGCGCTTGAACAATGATCGCCCGCGCTTCCTGATCCACATCGGCATACGCTTTGCGACCGGCGGTCAGGCCGGCCACCATTTCGACGAGCGCTGCACCCAGCGCGCCGGCAAGCGCCGCCACGGATCCGCCGCCGGGTGTGGGGGACTTGCTGGCCACTGCCGCCAGGAAATCGTGTGGGACCACGGCCGCCAGGCCGGCATCAGCATCCGCCGGCTCCGCCAGCTGGTGTTCAAGTATTTGCGACTCCTGAAGATCGTCCAACTGCAAGTACCACTTCGCGGCATCCAGCAGCGCCGCTTGTGGAGTAAGTCCAACCAGCTCAGCCCGCGTAATGAGCGTCCCGTAACGGCCGGCCTCCCGTCTCACTGCTTCCTGCACCCGATGAATGGGCGTCCTGGTGAAGTTCAGCAGGTTCATGCTTACCTGAGCCTGTCCCTCCACCTCAAAGCCCAGGGCCTGCACATTCTCCAGGCCGCCGCTGATGGTGCGCACGGCGCGGGCCACCTTGTTAGCGACGTCCACGTCGGCCGTGTTGAGGTAAAGGTTGTAGGCGATGAGGAATGGGCGTGCTCCGACCACCGTAGCCCCTGCCGGATTAGCTTGCGCAGGACCAAAATCCGGCTTGCGTTCCGGCTTAACGGCTACTTCCTCGCGCCATAGCTCGTACTGTCCCTTACGGATGTCGCTCAGCTTCACCCGCTCCGGCCTGGTCGCCGCCTCCGCATACAGGTAGACGGGAAGGTTTAGCTCCTCGCCTACGCGCTGTCCCACGCGCCGGGCAAGCTGGACGCACTCCTGCATGGTAACACCTTTCACCGGCACAAACGGGCATACGTCCGTCGCTCCGATGCGGGGATGTTCGCCCGTGTGCTCATCCAGGTTGATTAACTGCGCGGCCAGCCGGATGGCCCGAAAGGCAGCCTCCTCGACCGCCTCAACGCTGCCTACGAAGGTGATCACCGTGCGATTGTGGTCGGCGTCTGGGCTGACGCTCAAAACGCGCGCACCGCGAACCTGGCGAATCGCTTCCGCAATTGCGTTGTAAACTTCCGGGCGACGACCGTCGCTAAAGTTCGGAACACATTCCACGATTTGTTGCATGCACTCTGCTCCTGTTGTGATGTGGCGGAAGGCCAACGGGCGATTATAGCTGGTTGCGCGGGCGGCGACAGAGCGGCGGCGGCGAACGCAGCCAACACTTACGCGCTGCTTAACCCCGATTCCATCGAATGAGAAAGGGCAGCAGCGTCATTGGCTGGCTGTTCCAGGCCGTCAGCTGCTCCCTGGCCAACCAATTCAGCCATGCCGCCGGCCCGTCGAGTGGCTGAGGCAGGAGATAGCCGGATCCGCGCGGGTAGAGATTCACGGTTGGAATCTTGCCTATTTCCGCGGACATTTCTGCCAACTCGGCAGCCCGCGCAATGGCGTCAATGAAATCGCCCCGGCTGTCAACAAGCCCACGTTCCTGCGCTTGCCGGCCCGTCCAGACCCGGCCGAGGCAAATCTCATCCAGGTTTTCCAACGGCAAATTTCTCCCTTCAGACACAATCTGCTTGAATCTGTCGTAGCTCTCCATAATGCCATTGAAGATGATTGCTCGTTCACCTTCGGTAAGGGTCCCGCTGTCGCTGTAGAGGCCGGCGTGTGCGCCGCGACTAAGCGCCGCGCGGTTCACGTACATCCGTTCGTACAGGCCATCCGTATTGAACCGGCCACTGACCACGCCGACTGAGCCGGTGAGGGTGGCCGACTGGGCCATGATGTGCCGGGCGGGCGCGCTCACATAATACCCGCCGGAAGCGGCGACGTTGCCCATATAGACCAGCACCGGCTTCTTGAGGGACAACCTGTGCACTTGCCGCCAGATGAGATCGGAGGCCAGTGCCAGGCCGCCGGGAGATTCAACATGCAAGATCAGCGCGCCGAGGCCGGAGATTCGCTCTGCCTGGCGCAGCTGGCGAATCAAGGTGTTGGCCCCGGCTGTCGCCCCACCTAGAAAGGGAATGGGCAGGTCAACGGGCGACCGGCGGCTGCTGCCGGAAGCTATTGCTCCCTCCAGGGTTATCACGCCAATGAATTTGCCGGCGGCCGGGCCGACCGTCTCGTACAACTGGCGGTGCACTTGTTGCCAGGTAGCCAGCCGGGCATGCTTTTTCTTGCTGTCTGCCGGCGCCAGCAATTTTGCTAACTCATCTTCATACGCCACATGGTCCAACAGCCCCAGTTCGGCAGCTTTCGCCGCCGGATAAGGCGCACCGTCAATGAGCGCCTTTACTTCTGCCTGGTTCTTGCCCCGTCCGGCCGCCATCTCGTGGGTAAGTTGATCGTAGGTGTCCTCCAGCAACCATTCCAATTGCTCGCGATGCTCCGCCGTAAGCTCCGCCTGCCCAACCAGGTTGCCGGCGGTCTTGTACGGTGATATTTGAAAGACATCAACGGCGACGCCAAGTTGGGCCAACGCATCCTTCAGGAAGAGGACCTCAGTGCGAAGGCCAAGCACGTCAAAGGTGGCTGCCGGCGGGGCGATAATTGTGTCTGCCGCGGTGGCAATGAAGTAATGCGCCAGGTTCAATACCGGCGAATAGACAACTACTGTCTTTCCGGCATCGCGTAGCCGGCTGATAGATCGGCGCAGATTTTGCAGCGTGGCAAGTCCGGTTGATAGCCCGGTCAGGTGGATAACCAGCCCCTTCACGCGCTTGTCGCCCGCAATGCGCAGAAAGCGTTCATTGATCGTTTGCATGCTCAAGGGAGGGGGTGGATAGGGTAGAAAGCGCTGGACATAAGGACGCGGCGGCGCATCACGCTCCGGCAAGGGGCCGCCGATATGCATCACGATATAGTCTACTCGCCTTCGTTGAAAGCGCCGGACGAGGTTCCGGACGCCGGCCATCGCGCCGGCGCGTATGCGTCTCAGCCGGCGCTCCAGGCGCATCGGCGCCCGCGCCAGGGCGATCAGGCGAGATGTCCGCTGTTTCTCATTCATGCGAGTGCAACCTCTCAAATCTCATTCGGCCCGATATGATAGGCGGTTGCGATAAGCGTAGCAAGTGAACCGATGGGCTACGTGAAGCAGAAGCGCTTCCAGCGCCGGCAGGGTAAATGTGCGGTAGGGCTGCCCCGGCCCAACTACACTTGAGAGTAAGCTCTGACTCTGTTACAATTCAACTGCTTTACAATTGAGCGCACAGGGAGCTGGGACCAAACCCGGCTGAGAGGGCAGCGATTGGGCTGCCGACCTGCGAACCTGATCCGGATAATGCCGGCGGAGGGATGTGAACGAACCATTCATTCTCAGCCACCCGAATTCGGGTGGCTTTTTCTGTTTCTACCGGCGGTAACGCACTGGCTGAGCAAGGACCTGGTTTGACAATGATCCTGATCGTGGCAAACGGAAATATCGAGCCGGGAGAGTGGTGGCGAGATCACTTGCGGCAAGCTAACGCGGTCATTGCTGCGGACGGCGGCTTGCGCCACCTGTTGTCTCTTGGCGTCCTGCCGGACCTTGTTATTGGCGATCTCGATTCCCTGTCTCCCGAAGAGCTGGCCCGGCTCGAAGGCGCGGGAACAAGGGTGTTGAGATACCCGGCGGAGAAAGATGAGACGGATCTCGAGCTGGCCCTCATTCACGCCGCCAGGATGGTTGATGAGGAAGTTTGGGTCCTGGGCGCGCTTGGCGGTCGGCTGGATCAAACGCTGGGCAATATCTTGCTTTTGGCCCATCCGGCCCTCTCAAGATCGCGCGTCTGCCTGCTCACCCAATATCAGCGGGCGTGGCTGGTCACCGGCGAAGAGACAGTTCACGGTAGCGCCGGCGACCGCATCTCGCTGATCCCGTTGGGCGGCGACGCGCAAATTGCCTTCACCACGAACTTGCGTTGGGAACTTTCAGACGAACACCTCTTATTCGGGCCGGCGCGTGGTCTCAGCAACATAATGACCGCCGATAAGGCAACTATTAGTGTGCGGAGTGGACAGGTGTTGTGCGTGCACACAGATCGGGAGTGGCGGCGCTAGGCGGCGTTTCTGTGCTTGCGGCCGATTCGCCGGTCCGAAGGGAAGAACAAGTCATGTCGAGATTATTGATGGTCACGTTGATGATGGTCATGTTGACCGCCTGCGGCGGCGCCCAGCCCGAACCAGAAGAGATCACCCTGATGACGCACGATAGCTTTGACGTCAGCGAGGAAGTCATTGCAGCGTTCGAAGAAGCGGAAGGGGTGACGGTCACTATCTTGCCCTCCGGTGACGCCGGCACCGCTCTTAATCAGGCAATCCTGGCCAGGGAAAACCCGTTGGCCGATGTATTTTACGGGGTAGACAACGCCTTTATGGGCCGGGCGCTCAGCGAGGATCTCTTCATCCCTTACGATTCGCCGCTGCTGGACAAGATTCCGGACGCGCTAGAGTTGGACGCAACCCATCGTCTGCTACCGGCTGATTACGGGGACGTTTGCCTGAACTATGACCGGGACTATTTCGCCCGAAGTGACTTGCCGCTGCCACAGTCGCTGGCCGATCTGACCGGTCCGGCCTACAAGAGCCTGCTGGTTGTGGAGAATCCGGCTACCTCCAGCCCTGGATTGGCCTTTCTGTTGGCGACGGTGGCCGAGTTTGGCGTCGAGGGCGACTACACCTACTTGGACTTCTGGCGCGACCTGCGCGCTAACGATGTGCTGGTGACCAACGACTGGAACGACGCTTACTATGGTCAGTTCAGCGTGGCGGGGGACGGTAACCGGCCGCTGGTTGTGTCGTACGCGACCAGCCCGCCGGCAGAGATGATCTTCGCCGACCCGCCGCTGGACAGTCCGCCCAGCAGCAGTATCACCGCGCCGGGTACCTGTTTCCGGCAGATAGAGTTCGTTGGCATATTGGACGGCGCCCGCGATGAGGAACTGGCCCGCAACTTGGTAGACTTTCTGTTGAGCCGGCAGTTTCAGGAGGACTTGCCGCTGCGCATGTTCGTCTTCCCGGCCAATGAGAACGCAGCGCTGCCGGATGTGTTCATCCAGTGGGTGACTTTGCCGGAGGATCCGGCCGCCATTTCGCCGGAGGAGATTGATGCCAATCGGGATGAGTGGATAGAGGCCTGGACGGAGGTGGTGCTGCGCTGAAGCTCTACCGCGCAGGAATCCCCGGTTATGCCGGCTGAGCAAGCTGTCCCTGGCGCGCGTGAAGCTGGCCGCAGCCGGCGTCAATGTCCAGGCCGCGTCGTTGGCGCACCGTGCTCGGAAGCCCGTACTGGCGCAAAACCTCTTGAAACGCGGCAATCGCCGGGGAACCGCTGGGGAATCCCGAGAATGCGCCGGTGGGGTTAAGCGGAATGAGGTTCACATGCGCGTCCAGCCCTTGCAACAGGCTGCCCAACGCGCTCGCCTGGGCGAGTGTGTCGTTTTCCCCCTCAATTAGGGCCCACTCAATGAAGATGCGCCGGTTGAAATGACGGCAATATTCCCGGCAGGCTTCAATCAGATCCGCCAGCGGCCAACGCCGGCTTATGGGTACCAAGCGGGAGCGCTCTTCATCGGTAGCCCCGTGTAGGCTAACTGCCAGGTTGACCGGCCGGTTCTCGGCCACGAGGCGCCGGATTGCCGCCGGCAGGCCTACCGTACTCACCGTCAGATGACGTGGGGCAAATGCCAATCCTCTATCGTCTGTCAGAATGTCCAGAGCGTCCATGGTGGCCCGAAAGTTGTGCAGCGGCTCGCCCATGCCCATGAAGACGATGTTGCGGATGTCACGGGTAGGCTGACCCAGTCTGGTCATGGCCGCCGGCGATTTCAGCCTATGCAGCAGGAACAACACCTGTCCCACGATCTCGCCGGCCGAGAGATGCCGGGTGAAGCCACTCTGTCCGGTAGCACAAAAGACGCAACCCATCGCACAGCCGACCTGACTGCTGATACAGACCGAATAACGGTCACGGTAAGGCATTAGCACCGTCTCCACGCTCTGCCCATCAACCAGTTGTAGCAGGAACTTCTGTGTGCCGTCCTCGCTCAGTTGGGCCGCAACCAGGCGAGGCAGCTCCAAACAGTACTCCTCCAGGAGATGGGCGCGCAGGGCGGGACGTAGCCCCGTGATTTGTGACAGATCTTCGACACGCTGCCGGTACAACCCGCTCCAGAGTAGGCCGGCATAATGTTCAGAGTGTCCCCAGCCGGCGAGGAGCGGACGGAGAGCGTCATAAGGTAGCTCGTACAGATTCTTCCGCATCGCTCGATACTTTACGTGATCCAGAAAAAAAAGAGACCCTCGCCGGAGGGTCTCACATGCTACTGGTCAATGCGGCGTTTAGAACAGGCCCCAGTCGCCGCCGGCGCCGTCTTCCATCATGGACGGGTCCCACAGTTCCGTGCCGAGTTCGACATGGGCGGAACCACCGATGGCGCGGCCAGCGACCATGCGTACCTGGTCGATCATTGCTGGCCCATATGGGCAGAATGGGGTGGTCAGGATCATGATGATACGTAGAGAGTTCTTCTCTTCGTCTACATCTACATTGCGGATCAGGCCGAGCTCGACCACGTTCAGGCCGATTTCGGGATCGATGACTTCGCGCAGCGCTTCAAGTACTTCTTCTTCTTTGGTAGCCAGCATTTCTTGGACCTCGATGTTTGAAACAATGATACAGAATCTTACTTCGACCGGCGCTCTCGGCGGGTTTAGTTGGCCGAAGTCAACTGTGTTTGTAGTTTGCCGGCGGGTAAGGGGATCGAAAACTCGCAGCATTGGTCGCCGTTCAACATGCAACTGTGCTGGCGGACCTCGGTCTGGAGTACAGAAAGGATCAAGCGGGTATCCAACGTGCATACCTCGCTGTGACTCTTGCCGACGGATATATATGGGCAGCTATATTCGACGAAGCGGTAGCCGGTATCGGAGACTTCCCAACGCGCCAGATAGCCCTCTTCCTCCAGAAGCTTTACCAGAAAGTCTAGCTTCTCCTCAAACGACAGGCGTGAAAAGGTCGCCTGATTGTCGCGGACGATGCCCTCTACGACGCCGTTGAACAGCTCCAGCACCACCTCTTGTGGAAAGCGCTCCTTTACTTCGTCGAGCAGCCGGCTGCTCAGCCTGACGTACCGCTTGGGGAACAGCTCGTCGCCCTTTTCGCTGAGGCTATACACGTAGTAGGGCCGGCCCACCTTGCGGCGCACGCTTTCGGTCTCTAACAACCCTTCGGCCTGCAGCGAATTCAGGTGATGGCGAACAGTTACCGGAGAGACCCTGGCTTCCTCGGCCAACTCCTCGACCGTCGCCTGGTTGCGGGCCTTAATGGTCTGTAGAATGACCTCGCGGGTGCTCTTCTTAGCCTTGTCGGATATCGGTTTCACGATTACAATTTCCCGGCATTAATCAGGGGGATTATAGCATGCTGCCCTGCCACTGTCAATTTTCACTATTTTTATCATTGTTATTATAAAAATTATTGACGCTGCCTGGGGGCTATGGTATACTCGCAGCGGTACGATAGCTAAACAGGAGTTCAAGATTCAATGGCAAGTGCACTGGAAATTAGGAACCTACATGCATCCGTGGCTAACCAACAGATACTCAAGGGTATTGATTTGTTGGTCAGGCAGGGTGAGATTCACGCGCTGATGGGGCCGAATGGTTCCGGCAAAAGCACGCTGGCCTATACTTTGGCCGGCCACCCGGCGTACACTCCGACGGCCGGCAAGGTCATATTTGACGGCGAAGATTTACTGGAGATGGAAGCGGATGAACGCTCACGGGCGGGCCTCTTCCTGGCGTTTCAATACCCGATAGCGGTTCCGGGGGTGACCGTAGCCAACTTCCTGCGCCAGGCGCTCAATTCGCGCCGGCGAGCGGATGACCCGGAAGACAAGGGCATCTCCATCCCCGCCTTTCGCCGGCTCCTGCGGGACAAGATGGACGGGCTGGGCATGGATCACAAATTTGCCGGTCGCTATCTGAATGACGGCTTTTCCGGCGGAGAAAAGAAGCGTTCGGAAATCCTGCAAATGGCCACCCTGGAGCCAAAGATCGCCATTATGGATGAGACCGATTCCGGGCTGGATATCGACGCGTTGCGCATCGTGGCTGAAGGAGCAGTCCGATTGCGCGAGCAACTGAACATGGGCGTACTGGTCATTACCCACTACCAACGCATCCTGAACTACATCAAGCCGGATTACGTGCACGTTTTGCTCAATGGCCGGATTGTAGAGAGCGGTGGCCCGGAGCTGGCGCTTGAGCTGGAAGAGAAAGGGTACGATTGGCTTCGGACCAAGTACAGCGCGGTTGAGGAGGCGTAAATGGCGGAACTCGTGGAAAGTGGTGTAACAGAAGAAGAGGTCATTGCCGGCTTTAACCAGGATTACGCCTCAAAGTACGGCTTTGCGGATGCGGAGGATTACGTCTTTAAGGCGGAAAGAGGTCTGACGGAATCGGTTATTCGCAGCATGTCCGCCATGAAGGGGGAACCGGAGTGGATGCTGGAGTCCCGGCTTCGGGCATACCGGCATTTCCTTAACCGGCCGATGCCGACCTGGGGCGCTGACCTCTCCGGCATCGACTTCGACAATATCTACTACTACATTAAGCCATCGGACCGCCAGGAAGACGACTGGGAGGATGTGCCGGGCTACATTAAGGACACTTTCAGCAAGCTTGGTATACCTGAGGCAGAGCAGAAGTTCCTCTCCGGCGTCGCTGCGCAGTACGAGTCGGAGGTCGTCTACCACAATATCCGGAAGGAGTTGGAGGAGAAAGGCGTCATATTCCTCGGCATGGACGACGCCCTGGCCCAGTATCCCGATTTGGTGAAGGAATACTTCGGCACGATCATCCCCTTCAATGACAACAAGTTCGCCGCCCTGAATACCGCGGTATGGTCCGGCGGCAGCTTTATATATGTGCCGCCGGGCGTTCACGTGGAAATGCCCTTGCAGGCCTACTTCCGCATCAACGCCAAGAACGTGGGACAGTTCGAGCGCACGCTAATCATTATTGATGAGGGCGCCTACTGCCATTATGTAGAAGGATGCACGGCCCCGATATACTCATCCGATTCCTTGCATTCTGCGGTGGTCGAGATCATCGTGAAGAAAGGTGGGCGCTGCCGGTACACGACCATCCAGAATTGGTCCAACAATGTGTATAACCTGGTGACCAAGCGGGCGATGGCGTATCAAGATGCAACGATGGAATGGGTAGACGGCAACCTGGGCTCAAAGGTGACGATGAAGTACCCGGCCGTGTACTTGATGGGCGAGGGCGCGCACGGAGAGATCCTGTCTATTGCCTTCGCCGGCAAGGGACAGCATCAGGATGCCGGCGGCAAGGTGGTCCATGTGGCTCCGCACACGACCAGCCGGATTATCTCAAAGTCCATCAGTAAGGCCGGCGGGCGAGCGTCGTATCGCGGGCTGCTGAAGGTACATGAAGGCGCACATGGCAGCAAATCTAACGTGGTTTGTGATGCGCTCTTGCTAGACGAAAACAGCCGCTCCGATACGTACCCTTATATCGAAATTGACGATCAGGATGTGACCATCGGTCACGAGGCATCGGTTAGCAAGGTAGGCGAAGAGCAACTCTTCTACCTGATGAGCCGGGGTATCAGCGAAGAAATGGCAAACACCATGATCGTCAACGGCTTCATCGAACCGTTGGTGAAGGAACTCCCAATGGAGTACGCCATTGAGATGAACCGGCTGATCCAACTGCAAATGGAAGGCTCGATCGGTTAAGATTGAGCTAGCGCGGCCGTTGGTCTGGAGCTGTGATAGGCTGCCGGCCAACCTTACAGCTCCAAAGCTATTGACATCTACTCAGCGCAGCCCATTGGCGTGACAAGGAGCCCGCCAATGGGCGCGATTGATATTTGAGAGGCACTTGAATGACGAAGTTTTCCAAAGAAGCTGTCGAGCTTCTCTCCGCCAGGCTGGATGAGCCGACCTGGATGCTCGAATTTCGCCTACGGGCATGGGAGCAATACGCCGCCATGCCGATGCCTACCATGCAGGATGAGGCATGGCGCCGCACGGATTTGCGCCGCCTGAAACTCGATCAAATTGGCCCGGCTCTAAACGGCAGCGGCAACGGAAACGGCGTGCCCGATTACCTGGGCGAACAGCTAACTCAGGACAAAGCCGGAGGCGTGCTGGTAGAGACGGACGGGGTTGTGACTGAGTATCAGCTTAGCGACGAGTTGCGCGCCCAGGGCATCATCTTTTGTGACCTGCACACTGCCGTGCGCGAACATCCGGCGTTGGTGCAGAAGTACTTCATGACCGAGGCCGTCCGTCCGGAGGAAGGGAAGTTTGCGGCCCTGCATGGCGCGTTCTGGCGAGGCGGCATCTTTCTATATGTGCCGCGCAATGTCCAGGCTGCCGCGCCATTCCACACTGCCTTGTGGGCGACCTCCCACAGTTCCTTCACCCATACCCTGGTAGTGCTGGAGGAGGGGGCTGAGGCCATTCTGATAGATGAGTACGCTTCGGAAGCGGATTCGGAACAGGCGTTGCACAATGGCGCTGTAGAGCTAATCGTCGGAGATAGCGCCAGCCTGACTTACGTCTCACTACAGGACTTTGGCGAAAACGTGTGGCAGGTTACGCACGAGCGCGGGAGGATAGGCCGGGACGCAAAACTGGATTGGGTGATCAGTATCATGGGCGCCCGCCTGACCAAGGCGTTTCAGACTGTGGAGCTGGACCGGCCCGGCGGCTGGGCCCGGATGTCAGGGCTTTTCTTTACCAGCGACCGCCAGCACTTTGACCTGGACACGCAGCAAAATCACAACGCTGCCGATACGGTGAGCGATCTGCTTTACAAAGGGGCAATGAAGGACAAGTCGCGCTCCGTATGGCAGGGGATGATTAAAGCACTGCCCGGCTCGCAACGCATTGACGGCTTTCAGGCCAATCGAAACTTGATCCTGGATCGCGCCGCTCGCGCCGACTCAATCCCTGGTTTGGAGATCCAGGCGGACGACGTGCGTTGCACGCACGCCTCAACGATCGGCCAATTGGACCAGGAAGAGATCTTTTACCTGATGGCCCGCGGCATACCCCGGGAGACAGCTACTCGCATGGTGGTGAGTGGCTTCTTTGATCCCGTGATGAAGCGCATTCCGTTTGAGGGTGTGCAGCATCGGATTGAGAGTCGTATTTTGGACAAGGTGGGGAGGAACAACTAATGGGTAACAAGGGTTACGCTGTACCCGAAGTACTTGTCTCGACTGATTGGGTGGCGGAAAACCTTGGCTATACGGACAGGGTCCGGCTGGTAGAGTCCAACGAGGATGTACTGCTTTACAGCACGGGCCATATTCGCAACGCCGTGCACATTGACTGGATGACGGACCTGAATGACGCTATCCGCCGCGACTACCTGGATGCGGAGCATTTTGCGTCGCTGATGGAACGGAACGGCATCAGCTATGACACGACGGTAGTTTTTTATGGCGATAAGAACAACTGGTGGGCAACCTATGCCTTCTGGGTGTTCAAGTTGTTCGGCTTTGCGGACTGCCGGATCCTGGACGGCGGGCGCTTGAAATGGCTGGCTGAGGGTCGCGAAACGACAACGGACGTCCCGGCATTTCCGTCCGGCAACTACAAAGTCACGCAGCGTACGGACTACAAGATCCGAGCTTTCCGCGACCAGGTGCTGGATCATGTCGCCCATGATCTACCGCTGGTAGACGTACGCAGCCCGCAGGAGTTTAGCGGCGAGTTGTTGCACATGCCTGGTTCACCGCAGGAAGGCGCGCTGCGCGGCGGCCATATCAGGGGTGCGCGTAGTGTGCCCTGGAGCCGCGCGGTTGCGGCGGACGCTACCTTTAAGCCGGCCGATGAGCTTCGCGCCATCTATGAGACGGAGCAGGGACTTTCGCCGGACCAGAGCGTCATTGCATATTGTCGCATCGGCGAGCGCAGCTCGCACACCTGGTTTGTGCTCACCTATCTGTTGGGCTATCCTTCCGTTCGTAATTACGATGGTTCCTGGACCGAATGGGGTAATCTCGTTGGCGTGCCAATCGAGAACCCCTCGCGTCAGATGTAGCATTTCTCACCCGTGAAGGTGGGCGCCAATGCCGGCACGTTCCCCCTGGACGAGCAGGCAACTGAACTATGCTTGATGTAGAGAAGATTCGCCAGGATTTCCCGATTCTGACCACGGAAATCTCGCCGGGGACGCCGCTCGTCTATCTGGATAGCGCCGCCTCATCACAAAAGCCGGAGGTGGTCATTGCGGCAATGGACCACTACTACCGGGCGACGCACTCCAACGTCCATCGCGGCATCCATCACCTGAGTGAAATCGCCACCAACGCCTACGAAGGCGCGCGCGAACGCATCGCTCGCTTTGTCAATGCGCCGGAGCCGGCAACCATCATCTACGTGCGCAACGCCACCGAGGGGATAAACCTGGTGGCTTCCAGCTGGGGGCGGGCAAACCTCTCCCCCGGCGACGAAATCCTGCTGACGGAAATGGAGCACCACGCCAACATCGTCCCCTGGCAGCTTGTCGCGCAGCAGACCGGCGCGGTAGTGCGCTATGTGCCCTTCTGCGATGATGGCGCCCTGGATATGGAGGCCATTCCCCGCCTGTTGACGGAGAAGACGAAGCTATTCGCCTTTACCGCCATGTCCAACGTCTTCGGCACTATCACGCCGGTCAAACAACTGGTGGCGGCGGCGAGAGCGGTTGGGGCGGTGACTCTGGTGGATGGAGCGCAGAGCGTGCCCCACATGCCGGTTGATGTGCAGGCGCTCGACTGCGATTTCCTGGTCTTTTCGGGCCACAAGATGTGCGGGCCGACCGGCATCGGCATTCTCTACGGCAAGCGTGCTCTGCTGGATGGCATGCCGCCATATATGGGCGGAGGAGACATGATCAGCCGGGTGCGCCTGGAAGGTTCGACCTGGAACGAGTTGCCCTGGAAGTTCGAGGCCGGCACACCCGCCATTGCGGAAGCGATCGGTCTGGGCGTGGCGGTTGATTACCTCGACGACATCGGGATGCCGGCCATCCACGCCTATGAGCAGTACGTGACCAGCTATGCGCTTGAGGCGCTGAGCGAGATTGGCGACCTGCGTTTGCTCGGGCCGCCGGCAGCCCAAAAGGGCGGCGCCGCCGCCTTTACCATCAAAGGCATGCATCCACATGACATCGCTCAGCTGGTCAATGAGGACGGCATCGCCATTCGCGCTGGTCACCATTGCGCCATGCCGATCCATCATAAGTTGGGCATTAGCGCTTCCGCCAGAGCTAGTTTCTACCTATATACAACAACTTCTGAGATTGATAAACTGGTAGCAAGCCTGCACAAAGCGAAAAGGACCTTTCGACTTCCTTAGCAAAGATCACCTGACTCCTTCATCTACGGGGCAGGCTCCTGAGGGCGCAATTATGAACACGGAAATCTACCGGGAGCTGATCATCGATCTGTACGAGAATCCGCTGAACTATGGCGCGTTGGAGCAGTACGACTTCTCGTATGAGGAAGACAACCCGCTATGTGGAGATGTGGTCCGCATTGATGTGCAGCTCGATGATCAAGGTCGCGTCGCGCAGGTGCGTTGGGAGGGAGAGGGCTGCGCCATCAGTCAGGCGTCCGCGTCACTGCTCACCGAAGAAATAAAGGGTATGACGCTCGATGAAGTCAGGACGTTTCCCAAAGAGCGTCTGCTGGAGCTGATTGGCGTTCCGCTCAGCATGGCGCGGGTCAAGTGCGCCCTGTTGTCATTGAAGGTGCTAAAGGCGGGGGCGTTTCATCTGCCGGCTCCTGAAGTAATGCGCGATGAAGGGGAGCAGTGACCGGCAACCTCGCGCCATCGCCGCCCATCTTGTGTTCCGTAATAGAACCCCGACTTTGACCGAATGGGTGAATTTGTAAGAGTAGCGCGCACTGACGACATCCCGCCGGGGGAGCGCTTCTGGTTCGAACTGGGGGAGGAGACCGTGGTCATCTTCAACGTTGGCGGCCAATTCTACTGCATTGCCGACGTGTGCACGCATGACGGCGGCCCGCTGGAAGATGGGACTCTCGATGGATATGAAGTCGAATGTCCCCGGCATGGCGCGCGTTTTGACGTGCGCAACGGAGCCGCACTCTGCCTCCCGGCGGTCACTCCCGTGCCGTCCTACCGGACAAGGGTAGAGGACGGCATCCTGTACGTTGAAGATCCGGATTGGTGATGGGGAGTTGCCGGACAGAGCGCCCACGTCCGGCCCGCGCGAAGTACACCCGGCAGATATCTTCGCATAGTGCCCTCCGGTAGTTGACAGTCCCCAGGAAATAACCTATATTTGCTCTGCTGTAGAGCAAATGTTTCATTACCGCAACATGGCATCAGGGATTGCATGGAGATCGGACTCGTTCGCCAAATAGACATCAACGCTGAGATGCGTCAATCATATTTGAGCTACGCGATGAGCGTGATTGTTGCCCGCGCCTTGCCGGACGTGCGCGACGGGCTGAAGCCGGTGCAGCGCCGGATACTTTACGCGATGTACGACATGGGTCTTTGGCCGGATCGGCCATACCGCAAGTCGGCCCGCGTCGTCGGCGAGGTATTGGGGAAGTACCATCCCCACGGCGATCAGTCGGTCTATGATGCAATGGTTCGTCTGGCCCAGGATTTCTCCATGCGCTATCCGCTCGTTGATGGCCAGGGCAACTTCGGCTCGATTGACGGAGATGGGGCGGCGGCGATGCGCTACACCGAGGCGCGCATGACCCGCCTGGGCTTCGATTTGCTGGAAGATATCGGCAAAGAGACGGTGGACTTCGTGCCCAACTTTGACGAGTCCATGTTGGAGCCGGCGGTCATGCCCAGCATCCTGCCCAATCTACTGATCAACGGTTCTTCCGGCATCGCCGTGGGCCTATCCACAAGCATCCCGCCGCATAATCTGGGAGAAGTGATAGATGGGCTGACTTTCCTGTTGGACAATTGGAAGCAGCATGACCATGTCACTATCGGCGACTTGATGCGCTTTATCCAGGGGCCGGACTTCCCGACGGGCGGCCTAGTTTATCGTTATCGCGGCAACGGCGAGGCTGACGCCTTGCGCAACGCCTATGCGACCGGGAGGGGGCAGATCAGCGTGCGCGCCAAGGCGCACGTTGAACAGATGGAGCGGAACAAATCCCGCATCGTCATTACGGAACTCCCCTTCCAGATCAACAAAACCAACTTGCTCAGCAAGATCGCCGACCTGCATCGCGAGGGCCGGCTGGAAGGTCTTACGGACATGCGCGACGAATCTGACCGCAATGGGATGCGCATTATTCTGGAGACCACCCGCACCGTCTCGCCAAAGGAACTGCTCGCCGAGCTGTTCCGGCTGACGCCCATGCAAAGCACCTTCAGCATCATCATGGTGGCGCTGGTCAACGGCGAACCACGGGCGCTGACCCTCAAGCAGGTGTTGCGACATTATCTTGATCACCGGCTGGAGGTAACTGAGCGCCGCGCCAGGTACGACCTGGCGAAAGCACGAGAGCGCGCCCACATTCTGGAAGGGTTGCTCATTGCGCTCGACAATTTGGACGCGGTAATCGAGACCATCCGGCATTCGCGGAACGCTGAGTCAGCGCGCGCGAATCTGATTCGCGCATTCAAACTGACCGAATTGCAGGCGCAGGCCATTCTGGATATGCAACTGCGCCGTCTGGCCGCCCTGGAACAAAAGAACATTCGCACGGAATACGAAGAGAAGCTAAAGCTCATTGCCCGGTTGGAGCAACTGCTGGCCAGCCCGGAATTGATGCGTCGTTCCGTGCGGGACGAGCTCTCGGAAATCAAGAAGAAGTATGCTGATTTGCGCAGAACGCAGATCGTTGACCAGGCGGATGCCGAACCGGTGACTGCCGCAGACTTGCTGCCGGATGAGCAAGTCTGGGTAGTCATGGGCGAGCAGGGCACGCTGTCGCGCACACCGACTACAGAATTACCGCAGTTGGCCGCGAGTGCGGACGAGCCGCCAAAGGCCCTGCTTACCGCCAACACTCAGGATATCTTATACCTCTTCGTTGCCGATGGCCGGGCCATCAGCCTGCCCGTTTATCAGCTGCCAATCGCCAGGGAATTGGGCAAGGGCGCCCATGTGGCCGATATGACCGCCCTGACGCGGCGCAATCACGTGGCGACGGCGTTGGTGTTGCCGGCTTCCGCCGAAGGCTACCTCTTCCTGACTACGGTGGGAGGGGTGGTCAAACGCATTCGCGTGGAAGACTTGCCGGGCATTGTCACCGAGCCATTTACTGTAATCAATGTGCCGGAGGATGACACGCTGTACGCGGTGGCGCACACGAGCGGGAACGACGAGGTGATACTGGTATCTCGAACCGGCCAGGCCATTCGTTTTCTGGAAGAGGAAGTGCGACCGATGGGGCTTGCGGCGGGCGGGATGAAAGGCATTCGCTTAGGTGGCGCGGACGACGGCGTGGTGGCATTGGACCTGGTCCGGCCGGACACCTTGCTCTGGTCAATAACCGACAACGGCCTGGCCAAGGCAACGCCAATCGATCAGTATCCGTTACAGGGGCGCTACGGCCAGGGCGTGATCAACCTGCGCCTTCCCGCCGGCGCAGAAGAGGTAGCAGCCGCGATCGTCGGGCCGGAGAATATGGAGATTGCTATCTGCACCACAAGAAGGGAGATTTTCAGGTCAAGAATTGACCAGACGATTGTGGGGAGTCGCAGCATTAAGGCGCGGCCCCTGCTGAAACTTGGGCAACGAGCGCGGGTAGCGCGCGTGTTGGCGCTAAATGCATGGAAGTCGCCGGAAGAATTGGCCGGCAAACAACTGACATTATTGGACTGACAGCCGGCGCAGGTTGTCAGCTGGCAGGTCGGCCGGCGTGCAAGGTCAGACCTGGAAACGTGCGCGGATCGAGGAGAGAACAATGAACTTCAAGGATCACTGGGTGACTGACAGCGAGGGCCGCCAGTTTGTTTTTACGGTGGAAATGCAGCGTGCTCTAAGTGAAGCCGGCTTACCGGTCGAGCCGGACCACGTCCGCGAGCTGGGAAAACTGCCCACCCCCCGGCCTTCGGGAAACCGTTCGGACAGACCGCGCCAGGAGCCTGCCCCGGCAGCGCCGCCGGTGGAGATGGATGAACCGGCGACCATTCAAATAGACCCACGTACCGGCAAATATCTGGGGCGCATGAAGTGGTACAATGCGACCAAGGGTTACGGTTTCATTGCTCGGGGCGGAGGCGAAGACATCTTCTTCCACAAATCATCCGTTACTTCCGATCCGGATTTGCTGGAGGAAGGTTGCTGGGTGCTTTATGATGTGGAGGAACGTCGCAAGGGCCTGGAGGCCGCTGAAGTGGAGCTTTATGAAGGCGACCCGCTGGAATAATGCGGTACGGAAGTGAGCGATGATTACTGAGAACTATGGCGCCGTTACCTGGAGGGGAGTGAAGCGGACCGTTCTAGGCGATCCGCTCAAGCCGGGCGACCTGGCGCCGGATTTCCAACTGACGGCTAACGATTGGAGCCAGGTCACGCTGGCCTCCTCGGCCGGCAAGGTGCGCCTGATTTCAGTGGTCCCCTCGCTCGATACCGGTGTATGCGACGCGCAGACCCGGCGTTTCAACGAAGAGGCCGCGGCTTTGGGCGAAGGCGTCGTGATCCTGACCGTCAGCGCCGATACGCCCTATGCCCAGCGCAGATGGTGTGGGGCCGCCGGGGTGAGCCGGGTGCAAACGCTATCTGACCACATGAACATGAACTTCGGCAATGCTTACGCCACCCATATGAAGGAAGTCCGCCTGGAACGGCGAGCAGTCTTCGTGGTGGATGCGAACGACCTCATTACCTATGTGGAATATATGCCGGACATCGTGCAGCACCCGGACTATGCCGGCGCGCTGGAGGCGGTCAAGAAGGCGCTAGAATAGGCGAGTTGGGCGGAGAGCCGGGCCAGCCAAAAAAAGGCCCCTGTGGGTGGCGCTGTCAGTGGTGCTCGCCGCCCACCAGACGTGGGTCCAGGGCGTCGCGCAAGCCGTCGCCCAGCAGATTAAAGGCCAGCACGGTGATCATGATGCCGATGCCGGGGAAGAAGACAAGATACGGGGCGCTAAACACCTGGTTGCGCTCGCTGGCTAACATGAAGCCCCATTCCGGCGTGGGCGGCTGAGCGCCCAGGCCGATGAATGAGAGCGCCGCCGTGTCCAGGATGGCTGTGGCAATGCCCAGTGTGGCAGCGACAATCAGCGGGGGAAGGGAGTTTGGCAGGATGCGCCGGAACAGAATTGAGCTTGTGCTTGCCCCCAGTGCGCGAGACGCCTCGACGAAATCATACTCACGCACGGACAAGACCGTCGCTCGTGTGACGCGCGCATAGGCTGGGATACTGATGATGGCGATAGCCAGCATGGCGTTGGTCAGGCCGGGGCCAATCACGCTGACGATCGCGATTGCCAGCAGCAAGAACGGGAAGGCCAGCACCACATCCATCAGGCGCATGACGATGTTGTCGAATGCGCCGCCAAAGTAGCCGGCCATCGCTCCGATTAGCGTGCCCACGATGACCGCAAAGGCAACCGTGGTTACGCCAACGGTCAGGGACACCCGCGCACCATAGACGACGCGGGAGAATAGGTCGCGCACATTTCCGTCAATGCCCATCAAGTGCTGCGGCTGATCTTCGGGGCAGCCCAACAAGTGGATGCACGGGGGCTGGCGCTTCTTGACATCCTCGACCCCAATCAGCACCTGTTCGGGATTGTAGGGGGCTACGACCGGCGCAAAGATGGCCAGGAACACCAGGAAGGAGAGAATGATCATGCCCACTACGGCGGAGCGCTGCCGGAAGAGGCGCCGGAAGGTCAGTCGCCACAGGCTATTCGCCCGATAGTCGCCGATATCAGCAACGCCGGCATCGTCCAGCTGCAGTTCAGTTACAGACGTGGTTGCCAGTGTACTTCCTTCCATAGTAGTTATCTGGCCGGCGGCGGGCAATCAAGAGCAGCCCTACCGGTAGGCCCACTTAATCAATCCAGGCGAATACGCGGGTCAAGGTACGCATATGACAGATCAATGATCAGGTTAATGATTACGTATCCAATTGCAATCACCACCACAAAACCCTGAATAATGGGATAGTCTCGGGCGGTGATCGCCTCGAACAGCCCACGGCCGATGCCGCTCAGGCCAAACACACTCTCGGTGAGGATCGCCCCGCTGAGGACCAGGCCGAGTTGTAAGCCGGCTATGGTGACGATGGGCAGCAACGCGTTGCGAAAGGCATGCTTCAGGACAATTGTGTACTTGTCAAGTCCCTTCGCGCGCGCGGTGCGAATGTAATCCAGTCCCAGGACCTCCAGCATGGCGGATCGAGTCATGCGGGCGATGATGGCCATTGAGATCGTGCTTAGCGCCACCGCCGGCAAGATCAGGTGCATGGCGGCGTCGGTCAGCACTGACCAGGCCATCGTAATGATCGAATTGAAGATGTAGAAGTTGGCGATGAATTCCGCTACCCCGGCTGAGAAGCTACCTTCCGTCATCACCCAACCCCAGACTTCATAGAATGGGATTGACTCTACGCCGGCGGACAGCCTTCCGCTGGGTGGCAACGCAAAGATCGTGTTCTTGAGCAGCAGGGCAAATATGTATTGCAGCATTAAGCCCAACCAGAACACCGGCATGGACACGCCGATATTCGCCCCAACCATGGTCCCCACATCTATTGCCGAGTTTCGCCTTACCGCCGACAGAATGCCCAGCGGGATTCCGACAATTAATGCAAAAGTCAGAGCGGCAATACCGAGTTCTAGTGTGGTCGGCATCTTTTCAATCAATATCTCGGTTACCGGGCGCTTGAAGCGGATCGAATCGCCCAGATCGCCGCTGGCAATCTCCCGCAAGTATATGGCGAACTGCACCGGCAGCGGCTCGTCCAGTCCCCTGTCTTCAATGAACTTCGCACAGACTTCCGGCGTCGCCTTTTCGCCGAGTATGGCCGTGCAGGGATCTCCCGGGATCAGCCGGGCCAGCATGAAGGTAACGAACAATACCCCGAATACGACAGGGATAGCAGCAACAAGCCGGCGAATGATGTACTGTGTCATGGCCTAAGTCTGCCTTGACAATGGCCATGAGTCCGGCCTTCACGACCGTAGCTCATGGCCAAGGATCAGGTGGGGCAGGACAACTGCTTGAAACAGCCATCCTGCCCCGAACGGAGCAAGGGTTAGCCCGAAAGCGGGCTATCTACCACAACTATTCCTCTGGGGCGTTAAGGAAGCCGCCCCACAGGGCCGTGAAGTATGAGAATGCGCCTGTGTTCCCGGTATGCAACGGATGTGCGGCATCCCATTGCAGACCCCAGGAGAGGACGACGTCATTCGCATCGAACTTGGAGCCATCGTGGAAGACTACGCCCTCGCGCAGGGTGCAGGTCCACACGGTCAGGTCCTCGTTCGGTTCGCAGGCTGTGGCCAGACCCGGCTCTACCGCGGTGCCGCCAACCTCATAGGAAAGCAACGCCTCGGTGACCTGCTCGCACGCGCGCAGCGATTCACCATCGGTCTCATCAGCGCAGTATAGGCTGATGGGTTCAGCGTTCTGCATCCAGACGAAGGTATCCTTGCCGGGATTCATCACCGCAAAGTACTCATTGCCCAACGGGCTGGCATGCGCCCCTTCGACGCCGGCCTGGAAGGCAGTAGCCGAGCCGCCGTGCGCTATCGGTACCATCGGCACATGCGTCCGGATGGCATTGTTAGCTTCGACGTAGAAGGGTTCGCGGGCGGCATCGTCAGCCAGAGCAGCGCCGGCGATGAGTGCAGCCGTAATGTCATCGAAGTGCGTACCGAACTGCGGCGATGAACCTGCGCCGAAGTGATAGTCCAGGAAGTTGGTCATGTCAGGATAGTCAGCGCCCCAGCCAAGCAGGTACAGACCCTCCAGCTCGCCGGCGTCGGCGGCGGCCAGAAACGCGCCCGATTCCATGACTTCAATCTCGGCGGTGATGTTCAGGTTTTCCAGCAATTGCGCCTGAATGTCTTGCGCCACCAGCGAGGGCTCGGGCAGGTAACCGCGGACCACATCGCGATAGTTGATCACGGTGGTGAATCCATCCGGGAAGCCGGCTTCGGTCAGCAGCGCCTTCGCAGCTTCCGGATCGAACTCATACCATTCGTCGCCAGTGCAGCCGTTCGGAATGGAGCAAGGTGTGAAGTGCGTTGCCACTTCCGAGCCGGCCGGGTAGAAGTTGTCCACGATACGTTGGCGATCAATGCCCATGGCGATGGCCTGGCGCACCATTTCGTTGTCGAACGGCGCGAAGACGTTGTTCATGCCGACGTAGAAGATATTCAGCGCGGGCCGCTCGATCAACTGCAACGCAGAATCGCTGCTGATCGTCTCGAAGTCATCCGGGCTGGGGTTGTCAATGCCGTCAACGGTGCCGGACTGCAGTTCCAGCAACCGGGCAGCGCCTTCCGTGCTCCAGCGGAAGACCAGCGTTTCGGTCGCCGCCGGGTCGCCCCAGTAGGCATCGTTGCGGGTGAAGACAACTTCCTCACCACGCGACCAGCGATCGATCATGTAGGGGCCGGTGCCGATCGGATGCTCAAGGATGTCACCCGTGCCGCCGGTCGCTTCCAGATATTCGCTCGGCTGGATGGCGAACGCCGTAAAGGCAGCCTTGGAGCGGAACGCCGGGTCTGGGCGGCACATCGTGAACTGCACCGTCAGCTCGTCGAGCGCGGCAATCTCCTGGATCAAACCACCATAATCGCAACTCTCCGCGGTCATTACCATGGGGGTAAATTCTGCGGCGGCCGGCGCTTCAGTGGCTTCTTCTGCGGGCGCTTCAGTGGCTTCTTCTGCCGGCGCCTCGGTCGGCTCTTCCATGGCCTCTTCAGTAGGCTCTTCCATTGGCTCTTCGGTCGGCTCTTCGGCGACCTCTTCTTCGGTCTCCGCTTCTTCTTCGGCTGGAGCTTCGGTTGCCGCCGGCTCGGTCGTTCCGCCGGTACAGGCGACAACCGCCAGGCCAAGCAGAAGCAGAATTACTATGAACTTAAACAAATGGGCGTTGCGCATGTCTCTTCTCCTTGTTTAGATTGACAAACTTGTGGTACGGGGGCCACATTTCTGACTTGCACCGTACTGTATATTAGCATGCGCTGAGCATGCGGGCAAAGGCAAGCCGATCTCCAGAAAAAAACGGGCCTGCGGCGGCGAACAGCGATCGCGAGCCTATTTACGCCACATTCGCGGAAGCCGGCGCTTTCTGGTTGCCGGACGGACAGGTATAATTGGCAGTATGAAGAGCAATCGCGAAATCGCCGCCCTCTTTGCGCAAATCGCGGAGATGCTGTCCATTCGGGGCGACTCCATTCACCGCGTCCTGGCCTATCAGCGGGCTTCAGAGAGCCTCATGGAGCTTGGCCGGGATGTGTCGTCCCTGCACGCAGAAGGAAGACTGACCGACATCCCCGGCATCGGCGCGACGTTAGCCGAAAAGATCGCGGAAATACTTACCACCGGCAAACTAGAGTTCTACGACCGGTTGGCCGAGGAGATTCCGCCCGCGCTGACCGAATTGCTGCGAGTAGACGGTCTCGGACCAAAGCGAGTCAAAGCCATTTACGACACGCTTGGCATTACCTCCTTAGAGGAGCTTCAGCAGGCGGCGATAAAGGGAGAACTAAGGAAGCTACCCGGCATGGGGCCAACATCTGAGGCCAAGTTGATCAAGGCGATCGATAGCCTGGCGCGCCATCAGGACGACCGTATTCCGCTTGAAGCTGCCTGGGCGATTGCGAACCAGGTGCTGAATGTCTTGACGGCGCTTCCCGGCGTGACTCAGTCGGCGGTAGGCGGCTCTTTGCGACGCATGCGTGAAACGGTCGGCGATATTGACCTGATGCTGGCGGCCGGCGACGCAGAAACAATCATGGACGCCTTCTGCAGTATGGAGAACGTTGAGTCGGTGCTTGGAAAAGGGCCGACCAAGTCTAGCGTAATACTGCGGAACGGCACTCGCATTCAATTGCGGGTGTTGCCGGAGGAACGCTGGGGCACACTGCTCTCATACTTCACCGGCAGCCAGGCGCATAATGTGCGGCTGCGTGAACTGGCGTTGAAACAAGGGATGACGCTAAATGAGCATGAGTTCCGCGCCCTGGCCGGCGAAGTTGAGCCACATCTCTGCGCCACCGAAGAAGAGGTCTACCGGACGTTGGGCCTACCTTACATCGCCCCCACGTTGAGGGAAGATCGCGGCGAAATCGAAGCTGCGTTGGCGGGCAGATTGCCGGCGCTGGTCGAGGAAAGAGACTTAATTGCCGACCTGCACATGCACACCAACTGGTCAGATGGGAGCGCGACAATCCTGGAAATGGCGCAGGCCGCCCGGCGTATCGGGTTACAATACATCGTTATCAGCGATCATTCGGCCAGCCTGGGTATTGCCAATGGGCTTTCAGTCGAGCGTCTGAGGCAGCAGGCGGTGGAGATCCGGCAGACAAATGAAGCGATGGGACCGGACTTTCGCATTTTCCATGGCACAGAAATGGAGATCAGGACGGATGGCGCCCTGGATTACCCTGACGACGTGCTGGCGGAATTGGACTTCGTCACCGCGGCGCTGCACATCGGGCTGAACCAGCCCCGTGAGCAGGTGACCCGGCGGGCGTTGGCTGCCATAGACAACCCGCATGTGGACATGTTGGCCCATCCCACCGGGCGATTGTTGCCCGAGCGACCCGGCGCAGATCTTGACATGGAGGCGATCCTCTATGCGGCCAGCCGGACCGGCACCATCCTGGAAATTAATGCGAACCCGCGCCGGCTGGACCTGCGCGATGTTCACGTGCGCCGAGCGATTGAGCTCGGCGTCAGGATTGCGATCAACACAGACGCACATCATCCGGACCACTTCAAGTTCCGGCATTTCGGAGTCGCAACCGCCCAACGCGGATGGGCGGAGGCGAAAGACGTAGTGAACACCTGGTCCTTGGCGCGATTTACGGCGCACCTTCAACGGGGGTAAGGATGGCAGAACTGAGTACAACTACCACCGGCATCTTTCAGCGCGTCTTTCACGGGCTGGAGCCCCACGTTCTCGACGAATTGCGCCGCCTTGCCGAACGCAACAACTATCCGGCCGGTGTGGTGCTCTGCCGGCAGGGCGAGCGCGAACACACCTTTTACATCGTTGTCAGCGGCAGGGTAGTCGTTACCCAAAAGCTGGAGGACGGCGAGGAACGATTGCTTGGGGTGCGCGGGCCAAATGAGTATTTTGGCGAGATGGGCCTGCTGGATGATCGGCCACGCATGGCCAGCGTCACCACCCTGGTGCCGACCACGGTGTTGGAGCTTACCGAAGAAGCCTTTGATCTCTTTCTCGAGGAAAGCCCGGTAATTGCCTTCGCAATGCTGCGCCGGATCCTGGAGACGCTGCGAAATATTGACCAGACGGCCATCGAGGATCTGCGTTCGAAAAATGAGGCATTACGGCAGGCGTATGAAGAGCTGCAATCGGCTCACGAAGCTCTGGTTGAAAAGCGACGCCTGGAACGTGAGCTGGAAATTGCGGCGGAAGTGCAGCGCAACCTGTTGCCGGCCAACCTCCCCAACCATCCTGATTATCGGAACGCCGCTTACCTGGAGCCGGCGCGCGGGGTGGGCGGCGATTTCTATGATGTCTTCGACCTGGACGATCAGCATCTGGGTATCTTGATCGCCGATGTGGCGGACAAGAGCATCCAGGCCGCTCTCTTTATGGCGGTAACGCGCACCTTGTTTCAGGTGGAGAGCCGGCGAACGCTTTCGCCGTCCAATGTGGCGCTGGCAGTTCATAGCGGCATGCTGGCTGTCTCTCCGGTGGCCGACACATTTGTAACTGCTTTTTATGGCGTCCTACACCGGCCCAGTGGACTTCTGAAATATATCATTGCCGGACACGAGCACCCCCTGCTGGCGCGCCCAGGCCAGGGAATCTCCGTGCTGGAGGGAAAGGGGCGGTTTTTGGGCATGCTGCCGCAGCTCTCCCTGGAGGAGTACGCGGTCGAGATCACGTCTGGAGATCGGCTGGTTTTGTTTAGTGATGGCGTATCGGATGCCGAGAATCCGGCCGGCGAGAACTATGGCTCTGAAAGACTTCGTGCCATCGTGCGCAGCAGTCACCACCTGGAGGCCGGTCCGCTGGTTGATGCGATCCGGGCCGACATAGCCGCCTGGCAGCAGCACGCCCCGCCCATTGATGATTTGGCCATCCTGGTGGTAGAGGCGCGCTGACTGTGGCCAGCTTTGAGAAACCCCCTGATCCGCGAGAAGGAGGTCTGAAGCGGCGTCTCGCCCGTCGCCAACGACAGGATAGTCCCGAGCCGCTGCCCTGGTTGTGGATTGGTCTGGGTGTGCTGGTGACCGCGGCCGGCCTCTTCCTGGCCTTTCTGTTGGCGAATACGATGTTGATCCCGGAACCACTGGCAACCGGCCAGCCGCAGCCGACCGTGATTCGCCTTACCGCGCCGCCAAGCCCGATTCCTTCACCGACAACGGCGGTGGAGACCCCCACTTCGATCCCGACTCTGACGCCGGTTCCGACCCTGGACCTTGCCCATCCCCCCGCCGACGTCACGGTGGGCTACTATGCCATGGTTGTTGGCACCGGCGGCGATGGGGTGACGGTCCGGGGAGGCCCGAGCACCTCTGACACGCGCCTGCTGACCGCCGCCGAAGGACGGCTGATGATCGTGCTTGAAGGGCCGGTAACCGGCGGCGATTTCGAATGGTGGCGCGTGAGACTGGATGACGGCGCCGAAGGATGGATCGCGGGCGATTTTCTGGCCCCGGCGCCCGCGCCCTGATCACAATGCTGCTTCGCGGAAACGTGATCATCGAGCATGGGCGATTGAGCCAGGTCACTTTCCGGGAAGATGCAGAAACCAGGCTAACTGAGCACTATGTCAAATAAAGATGCTGCAAACCGAGTACGCGAGCTGCGTGAACAAGTAGACTATCATCTCTATCGCTATCACGTCTTGAATGCGCCGGTGATCAGCGATGCCGAGTATGATGCGCTCTACAATGAGCTCAAATCGCTGGAAGAAGCCAACCCCTCGCTGGTAACGCCGGACTCTCCGACCCAACGGGCCGGGGCAGAACCGCTCAGCGCCTTCGATAAGGTGACCCATCCGGCGCCCATCTTGAGCCTGGCCAGCGCCAACGGCGTAGAGGAGCTGTTCGCCTGGCGCAAGCGCATTGCGCGCCTGCTGCCGGAGGACGCCGAGCTGAGCTACATGGTGGAGCCAAAGATCGATGGTCTGACCGTCGTGCTGACCTATCGGAACGGCGTATTTGAGCAGGGCGCGACCAGGGGAAACGGACAGGTTGGCGAGGACGTTACCCAGAACCTGCGCACCTTGCGGGCGTTGCCGGCGCGGGTGCCCATTGATCGCTCACTGGGAATAACGCCGCCGGCCTATATGGTGGTTCGCGGCGAGGTGTTCTTTCCGCTCGACCGCTTTGCCGGTTTCAATGAGGCGCAGGCCAGCTCGGACGCCTACGTGTACTTGAATCCGCGCAACGCCGCCTCCGGCTCACTGCGGCAGCTCGATCCTTCCGTCACGGCCGCCAGACCGCTGACCCTGTTCGTCTATGACTTCGTCGCCTGGGACGATGGCGCTGTCCCGGATTACCAACATGAGCGATTGCAGATGTTGGCTAATCTCGGCTTCCCGATTCCGCCCGCTGATCATCTGTCCCTGGCGACGGATTTGGAGAGCGTCGCCGCCATGTATCTGCAGTGGATTGATAAGCGCAACACCATCAACTATGAAGTGGATGGCCTGGTGGTTAAGATTGACGACCGGCCACTGGCAGACAGCCTCGGCTATGTCGGCAAGGATCCGCGCGGCTCACTGGCGATCAAGTTCCCCGCCCAGGAAAAGACGACGCGATTGCTGGACGTGGTGATCAATGTGGGCAGGACCGGCGTGCTCGCGCCCGCAGCGGTGCTGGAGCCAATAGAGATCGGCGGCGTGACCGTACAAAACGCAACCTTGCATAACTTTGAGGAGATTGCGCGCAAGGATATACGCATTGGCGACGTGGTGGTGGTGAAGCGGGCCGGCGATGTTATTCCCTACGTGGTTGGCCCGGTGGTTGATCTGCGGCAAGGCAACGAACAGATTGTCAGCCCGCCGGTGGTCTGTCCCTTCTGCGGTGCGCCGGTGGTGCATGTTCCCGGCGAAGTAGCAATCTACTGCGAGAATCCCGCCTGCCCTGAGCAGCTTGTGCGGCGGGTGGAGTATTTTGTAAGCCGAGGAGCGATGGACATTGAATCCTTTGGCGCGCAGACCGGGGCGCTCCTGATTGAGAAAGGCTTCATCACGGACGTTGCCGACATTTACTACTTGCAGCGGGACGCCCTGCTTCAACTGGAGGGGTTCCAGGAAAAGAAGGTTGATAATTTGCTGGCCGGCATCGAGAACAGCAAGCAGCAATCGGCCGTCCGGCTGCTAATTGGGCTGGGTGTCCGCTATGTGGGCGGGGTGGTTGCCGGGCTCCTGCTTGACGCGACCGGCAGCATTGACGCGCTGGCCGTCGCAGACGTGGCCACGCTCCAGGCGACAGACGGCATCGGCCCTCAGACGGCGGAAGCGGTAGTCAACTGGTTCTCGGATGAGCGTCATCGCCGGCTGCTGGAAAAGTTGCGCGCTGCCGGGCTGAACTTTGCCGTTCAACGCGCGGAAATTACGGGCAATGCGCCGCTGACCGGCAAGACTTTCGTGATCACGGGCACGCTGCCTTCGATGAGCCGGGATGAAGCGAAGGCCCTTATTGAACAGTATGGCGGCAAGGTGACCGGATCGGTCAGCCAGAAGACCGATTACCTGTTGGTCGGAGAGAACGCCGGCAGCAAACTGAGCAAGGCGGAGCAGCTTGGCGTGCCTATTGTAGATGAAGAGGGTCTAAGACAGCTTCTCGGGGGATAAGGAGGGGTCTGCCGGGGAGCCGGACTACAGCCAGCCCTGCTCTCGATACCACGCTACCGCGGCGCGACTGCCACGATCCAGGTCGTATTGTGGCGAGTAACCCAATTGGCGATGCGCCTTTTCCCAGGAAAAGCGCCGGCTCTCGCTGAAGAAGGCCACACCTGTACGGCTCAAGGGTGCGTTTTTGCCGAATAGTCCGGCCGCGCCCTCCAGCAGTATGGCCGCACCCATAGCAATCGGTCTGGGCAACGAGAATCGGGGGGCGGGCACGCCCAAAGCGCGGGCCAGGGTTTCCCCCAGCTCTCTAAACGTGACCGGGCGGGGGCCGGTGAGGTGGTAGATTTCGCCGGCGTTGCCCTCGCGCAGGCAAAGAAGTACGCCGTCAACAGCATCGTCAATATAGGTCGGATGGCAGGTGTGTCGCCCGCCATCTACGTAGAAGAACTGCCTCCGCTTGACGGCGAGAAACAGACCCAGGACGTGTTGATCGCCGGGACCATAAACGAACTCCGGCCTGGCAATCACAACCGGCATTCCATTGGCCGCATAAGAGGCTACCAGTCTCTCCGCTTCCGCTTTGCTGCGCTCATAAGGATTGCTGGGGGCGAGCAGGGCGCTCTCGCCGGCCGGCTCGGCGGCAATTGGACCGAGCACGCCTGGACTGCTGATGTAAATCAGGCGTGGCGGCGGATCACAACGACTGATCTCGTCCAGGATGTTGCGCGTTCCTTCGACGTGCAGCGCGTGATAGGCAGCCTCTGGGACGCCGGCTTTGCCAAGCATCCCGGCAGCATGGACAACGGCATCTACGCCGGAAAATACCCCGCGCAGCGTCACCGGCCTGGATATATCTACTTCCCGATAGGAGCAGTGCACTCCGCGCAGCGCGCTCCGGTCGGAGCCGGAACGCACCAACGAAAGGACTTCGACCCCTTCAGCAACCAGCCGGCGGACGATTGCGCTCCCCAGGAAGCCGGTTGCGCCAATTACGGCCACTTGTTTCACGTATCCATCCTTGTAACCATGTCTGCATTATACTGCCACTGTTCAACATGCGGGGCAGCCGCTATAATGTACGTGTTCACTTTAGCCGCAGTTGTCTTTGAAGGCGCGCACTGCGCATTTTTTAGCAGAGGAGCATTCGTGCGTAAGTCAGATCGTAGCTTGGTTTTGCGCCTGTTCATCGTAGCGCTGATAATGTTTGGAATGCTGACGCCTACTTTGATCAGCCCCTCGTACGCCCTGGCGCAGAGCGCTGAAGAAGAAGGAACTGCCGATACCGGGCCGGTGGAATCATCGGAGAGCGTGGGCGCGGCCGTGGTCATGTCCGTTATTGCGCTTGCCTTGTTGCTTGTCGCCGTGGTCGCCATAATCGGGGCTGTTGGTCTGGGGGTTATTGGGATCGGATACTGGTCGGTTAACCAGGGGGACTAGCGGGGTTTCGGGGAGCTTGAAGCGTGTCAAAGCCGGGTAAGACGGAGTTTCTTTGCCGGCTAACCTGAGCACACCATCATTCGCGGAGCCCTTCGAGCGCGACTTCAGGGCAAGCTGTTCACCCAATTCACCGACGAACAGAGCAGATCATCTTGAAAGACAATGCGCCGGACCAGCTCTCCATCCGGCAGCGGGGCGATCAGCTCCACGTTTTCACCGCCGACGAAGGCAATCCACGGCGAATCAGCGGACCAATCATGTTGGACGAGCGCAAACTCCTCACCGGGGATACCGATTGAATACGTTTGGCCGGTGTCCAGGTTGAGCAACTGAAAGCCGGCCTGTGCCGTCTTAGCTGCCAACCAGTTGCCGTCAGGGGAAAGCAGTTGAATCGGTTGCGGCAGGTCAAAAGATAGTCCGTCAATCAGCCAGGTCATTTCAAGTGAGTAGAGTTCTGCGCCCTCGATGGCTTCGCCCGGCGGCAACGTAACCCGAAACAAGGTGAGGTAACCGAACTCGGCATGCGCGGCGAGTACAAACAAGGTGTCCGGCGCTGCCGGATGCGTCTTTACCATTTGGATCATGGGCGGGATGGGTTGCCGGCCCCGTGACTGTGCAGCGGCCAGATCATGGGCGGCCAACAGGAGCCACTGCTCGCCTGTGCTTACGCGGGAGAGGTAAATGCTGGAATAGTCCAGGCCGATAAAGCCGTAGAGTTCCTCGCTTATCCAGAAGGGCGCATGCCCCTCTCCAATCGGCTGCCAATCAGCCAGGCCACGGTCGCCGAGGAGCAGGCTGCCGTCATCTTGCTCGACTATCAATAGCTGCCCATCGGGAGACCAGACGGGCGCCCCGGGCAAGGGGATCAGCCAACAATCAGCGCCCGGCGCACAGGTGGTAAGGTCTGCAAAGGCGATACCAGGGCCGGGATTCTGATCATCAATGACCCAGAGCTGCGCATATTGTCCCTGCGGATCCACCGGCTCGCCCAGATAGATTATTACTGCTCCCGGGCTGTTCCAAAGTACCCTGGCCGGCTGAACGCCGCTGCGAATCAACTGCGTCTCGGCGCTCATGCCGTCCGGCAAGCTGACGGTCAGAAACACCCCCGAATCGTCCGGTAGCGCCAGGGGGAAAAAGAATTCCTCCGGAAGGGAAACCTCGAGGGACAATGAATTTGTGGCGATGTCATATCGGTAGAGGCCGGCTTCCGGGCCTGACCTACTTCTGCAGGCGAGCAACAGATCCTGATCCGGCAAGGGTATTGGTGGTGGAGTCGCATTCTGATAGCTTTCCGCTTTCTCGCGGACAAATTGATACCAGGATTCCTCGTTGAACGAGCTGCCGGTGACCAAGCGGGCCCAATAGAGTAAACTGTTGCTGCCACGACTGTCACCTACTGCAACCAGATATTCTGCAAGCCGCGTGAGTTCGGCGCCATCCGAAAGTAGATATTCCACAATGGCGTGAGCAAGCGCACGGTCGCGAGGGTCCAGGTCATCCATGGACCGCGCATCCCAGGCGGCATACGTTCGCGATCCATCCCGCACCGGATAATTGACCAGCCCTAAATACTCTGATTCACGCAGGGGATAGGGCCGGACTCCCAATTCAGCCAGCGTTGCATCCACTATCGCCTCAAAATAGGCGATCTTCAGACAGCATTTCCACTCAAGGATATCGGCCAGGGCAGCGGCAATCACCAGGGCGGCGTAGCCATCTGAAAGCGCCTCCGTTCCTGTCTCGTCCACTGGCATCCCAATCAATGTTGGGGAGGGCAGATCCAGCGAGCGAGTTGCCTTTAATCGTTCTTCCGGCGACGCCAGGCGCAGCAAAGATTCGGGCTCCCGGTCGAAGCGAATGCTCATGCGCCAATTTGCAGGGCACAGATACAACACACATAGGGCTGCCAACTTGGACTCAATATCCACGGCAAAACGGCCGGCAAAACGCTCATCACGGAGTGAGTAAGCGAAGGATGCCCGATCGCCCGCGATGGACACCCAATCTCCCCAGAAGTCGTCCTGGGGTGGGGCAAGTAGCCAGTTACGTTCGCCCTTGCGAAAAACAAGGCTCTGATCCAATAGGACGGCCTCGTCCGGATCATTACCCACGTTTGCGGTGAACTCCCTCCGTTCGTTAACAACGGCTTCTCTGAAATTGCTGGAAAGCGTGACCGTAGCGGAAATCGGCTCCTCGGCCAACGGCTGAAGGCCGATGGGCGAGACGGCTTCGCCAAAGAGCAAGCCCACCTCAAGTAGCTCCGTCTGTGTTTCCGTCCAGCCGGCATCCCGGCCGGAGAGCATTGAAATCAGTAGCTCCCGGTCGGAATTGGCGGCGGCACGTTGAACCAGCTCGTTAGCGGCGAGTACTTCTGCCTCAACCAGGTCCTGCGACTCCGCGATCCGCTGGTTGACTTCCCGCATGACAGCATAGCCGGTCAATGCCAGGGCCAGCAATACCGCCAGAAGAATGGGCCAGCGCCGCCGGCGTGGAGACGTGGCGAGCGGCGCATCTCGTGGCTCCTCCCAGGCAGATTGATCCTCGTCCGTGTACCAGTCAAATTTGTCGCTCATCGCTAGCCCATTCTAAGGGCATTTCCTTAAGCGACAAAGAGAAACCCCCGGCGTTTGCCCTACGCTCGGGGGTTAGCGCCGGCAAATGAGCGTAATCCAATCGCGGACCGTCAAGTTCGTTTCGACGAACCCACCGCTCTCCCGCAAGGCTGACTCTACGTCGGGCTGCTGAGTGTCAATGATGCCGCTGAGGATCAGCCGGCCTTCCGGCGCGATGTATTCCAATAGACGCCCGTGCTGCAGCAACCCGATGATCACCGGGGCCAGAATATTGACCAGTACCAGGTCGTAGTGGCCGGCCGTCAGGTCATCCAGGACGCCCAATCGGGCGGAAACTCTTCCGGCCAACTCATTCATCGCGATGTTTGCCTCGGCCGCGCTGACCGCTTGCGGGTCGTTGTCAATGGCCAGCACACCTGCCGCGCCGAGCTTGCCGGCAGCGATGGCCAGGATCCCGCTACCCGTTCCCACATCAAGCACGGTCATGCCCGGCTGCACGAGGCTCTCTACCGCCTGCAGGCACATTTGTGTAGTGGGGTGCAGACCGGTACCGAAGGCCATGCCGGGGTCCAGGGTGAGTACAATGTCGTCGCTCTGCGAAAGCTGGCTGGTGTCCCAGCTGGGCTGGATCCAAAGCCGGCGGCCAACCCGAAAAGGCTTGTAATGCGCTTTCCAGGCATGCGCCCAATCTTCATCTTTGATCTCGCGAAACTCAGGAGGAGGGACGGGATAGAGGCGGCCTAAATAGTAGATCGCTTCGGAAATCCGCTGTCGCGTTTCCGGCAAATCCTCATCTTCCGGCAGGAATATCTTGACGGTTGCCTCCGGCTCCAACGCGTAGGGATCCAGGCTCTCGGGATCTCCCAACTGCACAATGGCAACCCCGCGTCCACCGGAATAGCGCGCGAGCGTCTCAGCAACCGCTTCCGCGGCCTCGCCGTCCGTGACGACGCTAACTTCTAGCCAGTACAAGGTCCGGTATCCTGCTTATTGATGCCGCCCGCCTTGCTTGGCGCAACAGCCGGTGGACGTCCCACGTCGGGCAAAACGGGGGAAGCTGATCAGATTCCCAGGGCATCGCCCAGCGCTTCTTTTAGATAATTGAGCAGGCCCTTTTCTCTCTGGGGGATGACTTCCTTACCGAGCGTGTCGGCAAGCTCCGAGAACAGTTTCTGTTGCTTGTCGCTCAACTTGGTCGGGATGACCACATTGGTCATGACCAGCTGGTCGCCGCGTCCCGACCGGTTGAGATGGGGCACGCCCATCCCGCGCATGCGAAAGACCGTGCCGGACTGAGTACCTGCCGGGATCTTCAGCTTGTTCTCCCCTTCGACGGTCGGCACGGTCACCTCATCTCCCAGGGCAGCCTGGGCAACGTTGACGTCCAAATTCAGCAATATGTCGTCGCCGCGCCTTGAGAAGATCTCATGGCGCTGGACCTTGATAAAGACATACAGATTGCCGGGAGGGCCGCCATCCATGCCGGGGGCTCCTTCACCGGTGAGCCGGATCTGCTGTTCGCTGCTAATGCCGGCCGGAATGCGTACCTTCATGCCGCGCGTGCGCTGCACCTGCTTTTGCCCATGGCATTCGGTACATGGGTTGATGACCACCTCGCCGGAGCCGCCGCAGGCCGGACAGGTGGAGACGTTCACAAAGGAACCAAGGATGGATTGTTGCATCCGGCGCACTTCACCCGCGCCGTTGCAGGTCGAACAGCGCGTCGGCTGCGTGCCTGGCTCAGCGCCGGAGCCATAACAACGATCGCAGGTCTCGGGCCGGGTTACCTCGATGTCGCGCTCAACGCCGAAGATTGACTCTTCAAAGGTGATGGTCACATCGTGGCGCAAGTCAGCGCCACGTTTCGGGCCCTGCCGCCGGCGCCGCGAACCAAAGCCGCCGAAGAACTCCTCAAAGATGTCCGCTACATTGCCGAAACCGCTGAAGTCTGACGGACCTGCTCCGGCATTGACGCCGGCATGACCAAAGCGATCGTAGGCCGCCCGCTTGTCATCGTCCGACAGCACTTCGTAGGCTTCGTTGATCTCCTTGAAGCGTTCATCGGCCCCATCTTCCTGGCTGACGTCAGGGTGATACTGACGAGCCAGGCGTCGATAGGACTTCTTGATATCGTCCTTTGTCGCATTACGCGGGACGCTCAAAACTTCATAATAGTCGCGCTTACCGGCCATTTGCGTCAGAACGAACGCGGGGCATACTTCCGGTCGTCCTACTCTTATCCTTCGCTAAATTCGCCTTCAATGACATCCTCGTCGCCGGCGGCTGAGCCGGACGGCCCGCCATATGTTGGTCCGGCGGTCGCGCCGTCGCCGCTGCCCTGCTGATACATGGCTGCACCGGCTTCCTGCATGGCGGCCTGCAGCCTATCAACATCCGCCTTCAAGTGATCAGCGCCGGCGTTGTTCGCCAAGGCGCTGCGCACGGCCTCAATTTGGCTCTGCATGGCGCTCCGGTTGGACTGCGGTATTTGTTCTCCCTGTTCGCGGAGGAACTTCTCCGCGCTGTAAACCGCCGAGTCAGCCAGATTATGCGCCTCGACGGCAGCCTTGCGATCGCGATCGCTGGCCGCGTTCCGCTCCGCTTCCTTTACCATGCGGTCAATTTCTTGATCTTGCAATCCGCTGGACGGGATAATTTGCATCGCCTGTTCCCGGCCGGTGGCCTTGTCCTTCGCGTTTACGTTTAAGATACCATCGGCGTTGATATCGAAGGTCACTTCGATCTGCGGGATGCCGCGCGGGGCCGGCGGGATGCCGTCCAGAATGAACTTGCCCAGGCTCTTATTGTCCATCGCCATCGGGCGTTCCCCCTGCAGCACATGTATCTCGACCTGTGTCTGGCTATCGGCGGCGGTGGAGAAGACCTGGCTCTTGCGGGCGGGAATGGTCGTATTGCGCTCAATGAGCGGGGTGGCGACCGCGCCAAGCGTCTCGATGCTCAGGGTCAGCGGGGTCACGTCGAGCAGCAAGACATCCTTGACGTCGCCGCCGAGCACGCCGGCCTGAATGGCCGCGCCGATACCCACCACCTCATCCGGGTTGACGCCCTTGTGCGGCTCCTTGCCGAAGTAGCGGCGCACCGCTTCCTGAATGGCCGGCATGCGGGTCATGCCCCCAACCAGGACCACCTCCGAAATGTCGGATGGCTGCAGGCCGGCGTCCTTCATCGCCTGCCGGCACGGGCCAATTGAGCGTTCAATCAGGTCCTCGGTCAATTGCTCCAACTTGGAGCGAGTGAGGGTCAGATTCAGATGTTTCGGGCCGGTGGCGTCCGCCGTAATGTAGGGCAGGTTTAGCTCGGTCTGCATCGTAGTGGACAGCTCGATCTTCGCCTTCTCGGCCGCTTCACGCAGGCGCTGCAGGGCCTGCCGGTCTCGGCGCAGGTCTATGCCCTGGTCACGGCGAAATTCGTCTGCCACCCAGTCAATGATGCGCCGGTCAAAGTCGTCGCCGCCCAGGAAGGTGTCGCCATTGGTTGACTTCACCTCAAACACGCCTTCGCCCACCTCGAGAATGGAGATGTCGAAAGTGCCGCCGCCCAGGTCATACACGGCGATAATCTCATCCTTGTCGCTGCCCAGACCATAAGCCAATGAGGAAGCAGTCGGTTCGTTGACGATGCGCAGTACTTCCAACCCGGCAATCTTGCCGGCGTCCTTGGTCGCCTGCCGCTGGCTGTCGTTGAAGTATGCCGGGACGGTGATCACCGCCTGGGTGACGGATTCGCCCAGATAGGCCTCAGCATCCGTCTTGATTTTTTGCAGGATCATGGCGGAGATTTCCGGCGGAGAATACTCCTTGCCGTTCATTTCGACGCGGATATCGCCGTTGGGCGCCTGCCGGACCGCGTACGGGACGTAGTCCTTTGCCCGCGCTACCTCAGGATCGTTGTACTTGCGGCCCATGAACCGCTTAACAGAGTAGACCGTATTCTCTGGGTTAACAACCGCCTGTCGCTTGGCGACCTGGCCCACCATACGCTCGCCCGTCTTGGGATTTACGGCCACAACGGACGGAAATAGCCGGCCGCCCTCCGAACTAGTGATCACGGTTGGTTCGCCGCCTTCCATCACCGCTGCCACGGAGTTCGTCGTACCCAGATCGATACCTATTATCTTACCCATTTTCCTTTCAAATCTCCTGTGCCTGTTCTTCTCAGGATTACGTTTGTGTCAAACTTTCAGGATTACTCAGCTACGACCACCACTGTGGGCCGTATTACACGTTCGCCCATGCGATAGCCGGTCTGCAACTCTCTGATAACTGTCCCGCTTTCAAACTCAGTGGAGGCCTCGCGCATAATCGCGTTGTGTAGTCTGGGATCGAAGGGTTGGCCCAGAGCGGGTATGACCTCGATTTCGACGCTATCCAACATGCCGGTCAGCTTGCGATGAACAAGTTGCAGGCCCTCAAACCAGGACGTAGCTGCTACCGCCGGCGGGACACTAATCATCGCCCGGTCAAGGTCGTCAATCATAGGCAATAGGCGAGCGACCACATCTACCGTTGCATTGCGATAACTCTCAGCGCTTTCTCGCTGCATGCGCTTGCGCGCATTGGCAAACTCTGCTCTGGCGCGCTGCCAGCCGTCCAGATACTCATCGGCCAGAGCCTTTGCCGCCGCTAACTGCTGTTCCAGCGTTAGGGGCGCTTCGGTGGTCGTTTCCTCGCTGTTGTCCTCGGGCGTTGCCCCGGCTAGGCGTTCAGCGACCTGTTCGTCTCTGACCTGTTCATCTTCCAACAATGTTCCTACCTCATCATCGCATAATCTGATCCCCATCACTCTTGATGGCGGATCTGCGCAAGCGCCTGACAACAATCCTGGTTGTCAGGCAAGTTAGCTATTCGTCAACGTCGCCATAAAGTAGCTGGTTCTCCGGCTTCTCCAGGTAATAGTCATAGACGAAGCTGGTCATCAGGTCAGCCACATAGCGAACGGCGGAAATGTTCCGGCCGTAAGACATGCGGGTTGGCCCAAGTACGGCAAGTTCGCCGACCAGTTGCTCGGTTGCTCCGTAGCGCGCGAGAATGATGCTGCATTCGCGCAGATCTTCCCATCGCCCTTCGCCGCCGATCACGACGCGCACATCGTTTGTTCCGGCGTCCTTGCCGGATGCGTGCAGCACTTCACTGATCACGTCAGCCAACAGGGTTCGCTCTTCCAACAATCGCACCGCCTGTCGCGCGCCGGCATCGTCCAGCAAGTTTGCCAGGCCATCCCGGTATATGTTGCTGATATCGCGCTCATCGGCTCGCCGCAAGTTGTCAACAGCCAGTCGGGCGACCTCCTCTTCCAAATCGTCCAGCCCGCTCAACCGGGCGCTAATCTCGTCCGCGGTGAAAGCGTAGCAGAGGGCGTTCAGTCGTTCGGCTGCCTGGCTCAGCCGCGCTTGAGGGAGTGGTTCGGTTAGCTGGAGCATCTGCTGCCGGATGTCGCCGCCATAGAGCACCATCACCATCAATACCAGCCGGCCCTGGGTAGCGATCAATTGAATATGTTTGAAGCGGTTGGGGTTCGGGCGGGGAGCGGTAATGAAGCTGGCCCCCTGCGAGGTGCGGGCCAGAATAGCCGCCGCCAAGCGCATCCACTGCTCCATCTCCAGGCGCGCCTGGTGAAACTGATGGCTGATCATCTGCCGTTCGCGAAACGGCAGCTCAAATTCGCCCAGCAGACGCTGCACGAAATAGCGATAGCCTTCTTCGGTGGGGATGCGTCCGGCCGAGGTGTGCAACTGAACGATTAGCCCCAGTCTGTCCAGGGCTGCCAGCTCGTTTCGGACGGTGGCCGAGCTGAAATCCAGGTCAAAGCGATCGACCAGGCTCTTGGAGCCGACCGGATGGCCGCTCTCAATGTAGGTACGAACCATCAGCCCCAGTATCTGTTCCTGGCGTGGTGAAAGCTGTTCTGACATCAATTCCAAAGAAGAATGGACCTGGTTAGCACTCGCGGCATTAGAGTGCTAAGAGCGCTTCTCTTGTATGGTAGCATGCCGCCCAAGGCGCGTCAAATAAGAATGATGTTAGATCGGTGCCATGAAGTTGGAGCGACGAGGTCGGGCGGTAGCGAGCAGGAGCGGGCGAATCAGGAGCGATTCCGGCCGGCGAGCATTTGCCAGGCCGTGCGCAACAGAATCTTGATGTCCAGCAAAATGGACCAGTTCTCGGTGTACCAGAGGTCGTATTTGGTGCGCTCGATGATGGAGGTGTCGCCGCGCAGGCCGTTGACCTGCGCCCAGCCGGTCATTCCGGCCTTTTCACGATGCCGGTCCATGTAACGAGGAACCGTATTGCGAAACTCCTCCACGTAGTACGGCTGTTCCGGGCGCGGACCTACCAGGCTCATTTCCCCGATTAGTACGTTAATCAGGTTTGGAAATTCGTCTACGTCTATCCGGCGAATTAGCCGGCCTAGTCGCGTCTGCCGGGGATCATTGTCTACCGTCCAGCCGGGACCGTCCTTCTCAGCGTCGCGACGCATCGAACGAAACTTAAGCATGCGGAATGGCTTTCCGTCCAGGCCCATGCGCGTCTGGACAAAGAACGCCGGCCCCGGTGATTCCAGCTTGATAGCGATCGCCACCAGTAGCAGCAGAGGCGCGAGCACAATCAGGCCAAAGAGCGCGCCGGCGAAATCCATCAACCTTTTGATGATCATCATGTAGCCGCGCAGCGCCGAGTCGCGGACGGTCAGCAGGGGCAGGCCGCCGAGATCGTCAATGCCGGCATCCTTGGTCACAAACTGGAAAATATCGGGAAAGATCTTGATAGATACCCGCCCGCGTTCACAATAAGAGATGATCCGCACTGCCTCGCGGTGGCCCTTCTCGGGAATGGCGATAATCACTTCGTCTATGTGCAGATTCGCAATGAGCTCCGGCAGGTCCTCCGCCTCACCCAGCACCGGCACCCCCAGCACAGAACTGACATTGTCATCGCCATTGATGACCCCCACCACGTCGTAGCCGAGATGTGGCGACCAGAGGATCCGCTGCAGGATGATGCGCGAAATGTCGCCGGTGCCGACGACCAGCAGCCGGTCCTTGCCGATTCCCCGATCGCGCAGCCGTTGCCGCACCGCCTGGTGGGTCACCCGGCCCAGCATGATCAACGTGATGCACGATACCCAGGCGTAGAGCATCATTGCCCGGGGAGAGTCTACTTCAAACAGAGTGCCCTTGAGAATGAATTCAGACAGGGCGACCGCGATCAGAATGCCCAGGGTAACGCAGCCAAAGACAGAGTAAAACTGGTCTATGCGCGAAATGGCGCGAGGCACGTAATACTGCCGGTTGAAGGCCAGGACGGAGACAATGGAGATCAGGGATACGACGACCAGGCCGGCGTAACTTCCGAGGGGCGCCAAATTGGCCGCCTCCGCCGGCCAGGGTAACAGCACGCGCAGCTGATAGGAGAGGATGAAGGCCAGGATGATCATCATCGCGTCAACCAGCAACAGCGTGATGGTGTAGATGTTCCGGACGCTCTGGCTTCTTAGCCGTAGCCGGCTGGAACTGCTGGCCAACTGTGGGGTGTCCGGCTCAATTGGGCCGGCTGCGATCATCGGCTCCGATTCGACTGTTGCTTCGCTGACTTCGGCGCTCATTTCGACGGCGTTAGTTGGCTGATGGTCGCAGGATAGCTGGACCGGCGGCGATGTCCCGCCAGATTGCGCGCCCGCCCTTCAGGGCCACGCCGGCCAATACCAGCCAATGTAACCAGAGGGCGGTCTGTCTGCGATAGTGCTTATAGTAAAAAATGAGCATGGCGCGATAAAACTCAATTTGCGCTCGCGGGTTTTGCCGGCTGGATGCGCGCTTAACATGCAGGACGGTTACCTCCGGATTATAGATCACTTTCCAGCCGCGATCCTTCATGCGCTTGGCCCAATCCAGGTCTTCGCCATACATCCAGAATTGTTCGTCCATCAAGCCAACTTCCTGAATGGCGTCGTCGCGTACCATCATGAACGCGCCCACTACCGAGTCCACCTCGGCCAACTGATTTTCGTCAAGGTAGGTCAAGTTGTAGCGGGCAAAGCGTGGCGACTTTGGGAAGAGCCGGCTCAGGCCCATCATCCGGTAAACCAACGCGGACATGGAGTCAAAACCACGCCGGCAGGCCAGGTCCAGTTCGCCGGTTGGTAGAACCAACTTGGGACCCACCACGGCAACCTCAGGATGCTCGTCCATGTAGGCGATTAACTTGACAAAGCCATCCGGCGGAACCTCCGTATCGGGGTTGAGCAGCAGGCTGTATCGGGGTGGGCTTGCGCTCATTGCCCCGAGCAGCAGTAACCCCTGATTGTTGGCCGCCGGGTAGCCCACGTTCTCCTTATTGGCTATCAACTTGACCGAGGGAAACTCGGCCCGCACCTTGGCGACGCTGCCGTCCGCGCTGGCGTTGTCAACCACGCAGATCTCCAGGTGGAGGGAATCCTGAGCGGCCAGAACGGACCGCAGACACGCCCGCAGTAAGTCACATACGTTGTAATTGACGATCACAATCGCCAGATCGGGTCGTGCGGTCGGTTCCATATCAGATGCCGGAGCGGCTGCTTCACCGTGCCTGGTATCCCAGCCGGCTAGCGATTTTAGCACAGGGCCAGGAGGCCTCAAAGGTAAGCATAACGCGCTTGCTCCATGCCCGCCCCACTAATTGCTTGCGTTTGAGGTGCGAACAGGCAATGATAGCCAACGAGATGATCACACAGCAACGACGCCATGCAACGCCGGCGAGCGATTTGCTCCGGTGCGAGAGAGGATAACCATCCGATGTTATGGGCCGCATTCGGCAAGACGACCGGCGATCAGACAACCCTGGGCTTGTGTTCAACTGCCTTCGGAGATCTTCACACCCGAATCAGCGCAGTTGATCCGCTGATTTGGGCGCACTCGCCGGCCAACATTGCCCTTACCTATGATGTGTTGCCATTTGCCGACCAAGTATTCGATCAGGTGCTTGGCCGGCGGCTATCGCTGTCCGTCTTGGACTTGGACAGGTTGCTGAGCGAGATTGCGCGCGTGTTGAAGCCCGGCGGCCGACTGCTGATTGACGACTATCTTGCACCCGAAGCACACAAGCGCGGTGACGAGTGGGATGCCCGCTGGCTGAACGCGTTCCTTGGGTTGCGCGAGCTGAGTGTGACCGGAGTTGCCAGCCGGAGCGCCTGGTACAGCCTGCTTTTTCAGGCCGGCTATCAACTGGACGATGAATCAACCAGGCGGGAAAGTTTCGACTTTGGCGAGTGGACGGCGAGTCCTGCCCTTGACCCGGCCAACGCCATCCGGCTGAAGGCTATGTTGGTGCAGGCCCCTGCGCCGGTGAAGGCCTTCTTGACCATCGAGATAGGCGCAGATAGAATCGCTTTTTCATTGGTCGCGACCCAATTCAGGGCACGCAAACGAGATAGCCAGGCGCCATGATTGCCGGCCGGCGCACCGCCGGCCGGGTTCGCCAGTCAATGTGCCGAGCAAGCGAATGGGAATGAGTAGCAGAAAGTATCACTTTTGGATCACCGGCTGCCAGATGAACTATGCCGATGCCCGGCGCGTCGCCACGGAACTGGAAAAGGTGGGTTACACGCCGACGCCGCGCGCCGAGGACGCAGACGTCATCGTCCTGGAAACGTGCACCGTCCGCCAGCAGAGCGAAGATAAGGCCTACAATAAGCTGCACAGCCTGAAAGCGCTCAAGGAAAAGCAGCCTGAGTTGACCCTTGCCGTCATGGGTTGCGTCGTTGGCGTGCGCGGCAACGCCGCTCTGGAAGAGGCTTTCCCATTTGTTGACGTTTTCATGGAGCCTTCCAGCGACGGCGGCCCCCTATTGGCTCACCTCGGGCAAAGTTCGGCGCTGGCGCTGGAACAGGAGCTGGACCGGCAGCGCCATGCCTGGCAGGATGGCGACGAGGTGTTGGCGCGAGCCGGCGGTCAGGTATCCGCGCCGGTTGCAGTCGTCTATGGATGTTCGCACGCCTGCACCTTTTGCATCATTCCTCAGCGCCGGGGCATAGAGCGCAGCCGGCCGGTCGGCGCAATTGCTTCCGAGGTGCGCTCGCTCGTCCGGCAAGGGGTGAAAGAAGTCGTCCTGCTCGGTCAAATTGTCGACCGCTACGGCTACGATGTGCTGGATGGCCCGGACCTGGCCGCCCTGCTCACGGTAGTCAATGATATTGAAGGGCTGGAACGGATCCGCTTCCTTACCAGCCACCCGAACTATATGAGCGACCGGATTCTGCGCGCTGTGGCGGAGTTGCCAAAGGTGATGCCGCAGATTGAGGTACCTATACAGGCCGGCGACGATGAGGTGCTGGCCAACATGAAGCGGGGCTACACAGCCGAGCAGTACCGCGAACTCGTGCACCGAATTCGCGACATCGTGCCGGAGGCTGCGGTCAACTGTGACATCATTGTTGGCTTTCCCGGCGAAACCGACGCCCAGTTCCAGAAGACCTACGACCTGCTGGCCGAGCTGAAGTTGGACAAGGTACACCTGGCCCGTTACAGCCCCCGGCCCGGCACGGTCAGCGCCAGGCGGATGCCCGATGACGTGCCGGATCGAGAGAAGCGCCGGCGCTTCCACCTGATCGAAGAGTTGCAGCAGCGAATTTCTGAGGAAAAGAATCGCGCCTATTTGGGCAATACCACGGAGGTGCTGGTCGAGGGACAGCGCAAGGGACGTTGGCAGGGCCGAAATCCGCAGGGCAAATTGGTCTTCTTCGACGATCCGCGATCGCTGCGCGGCAAGTTGGTGACCGTGAAGGTGGACTATACCGGCCCCTGGAGCCTTTCGGGCCGGCCCGTGGACAGCCTGGGCAACCAGCCATCGCCCGCCGCATCACTTTCTATTCCGCTGACTATGCTGGGATAGCCAGGTGAACTTCTTGCAATGGTAGCGAAATACCCCGCAGGTGTTTTTGTCACCTGCGGGGTCTGTTTTTTGTTAGGGAGAGCACCGCGCTACGGGGCGGCAGGCTCCACCAGTACCTCCGGCGAGAAGAATCCGAGGCGGCCGTTGACGTCAATGGCCGCGATGCTCAAATAGTAGCGCTTGCTGGTGTCAAGGCCGGTGACCGCAATATTGCCGGCCTCTTCTGCCGAGACAAACTGGAAGCTGGGGTAATCAAAGGAGCCAACTTCGCGGAACGAAAGCGCATAGCCGGCAGCGACGGGATCGGTGGGCCAGGTGAGGATGAACGCGCCGGGATCGGCCATCGGGGTCACAGTTGGCGCGATCGGTCGGCCGGGCGCGCCGGCATAGCTGGCGGCAGTGGCCACGTTCAGCGCAGTGACCCGGGCCAGATAGTCGTAATCCAGCTTCTCTGCCGTGTCCTGACTGTTGTGCTGAACGTCGGGGTCCTCAACAGATTCGGTCAGGCGCACGGCGCCGACGCCGGCGTTAATGAACTCTCTGTGATCGCTCCAGCGCCCCTCGCGATCGAGCGCATTCTGAATGTCGACGACGAAGGTGGGTGTGTAAAGCTGGCTGACGTAGGCCATGTAGCGGGCGACTTCGAGGGAAGGGGAGTTATCAGGGCCGGGAGCAAACACGCGAATCGATCTCGGTATGCCCGGACGGCCTCCAATAATGTCACTGTTGATGACCGCATCAAATTGCATCCCGTCCAGCATGGAGGTCTGCACGTAATTGAAGCTCCCATAGGAGCCCAATTCCTCAGCAGCAAAGGCGACGAAGATGATCGTTTGATTCCAGTTGCGGGAGCTGAGCAGGCGCGCAGCTTCTAGCAACATGGCCACGCCGGAGGCATTGTCGTTAGCGCCCGGCGCCCGGCTGAATGGGTCGTCGGGATCAATGCTTCGCGAATCATAGTGGGCGGTGAACACAATGACGCCGGGGTGCGTTCCTATCCCCGGCAGGGTGGCGACAATGTTCTGTTGCGGCGACACCAGACCGTTGTAGTTCATTTCGAAGTCTTGCATACGCACCTGCAAGCGCCCGCCGCCGACTCGCTCAAATTCATCGAATATCCAGTTTCTGGCGGCGCCCACGCCGTAATCAGGCCGGCCGGTCTCGCTCAACGGGTGCCGGGTGCCAAACCCTTCCAGTGTCTGCACATAGCCCAGGAGTTGCTGCGTGGAGACGTTGTTGACCAGGGTGGCGATGTCCGGGTCAATTGCCGGGGCAATATCCGTTGACGGATTTGTGACCAGTTCCAGAGATTCGAAGTCAATGGCAGCTACCGGCGCAGGCGGGGGAGTTGGAATCACAGGTGGACCCGGCGGATCCAGCAGCGCACAACCGCCGCCGAACAGCACAACCAGGAGGAACAGCAATAGAATCTTGGCGCGCATAGCGTAATTGACCATCACCTGGACAATGGATCGATCTCAATCATCTTGAGAACCGGCGTAACCAATCTGGCTAGAATTTTACTCGCCTCACTCTACGTCCGGGAGGCGACACTTCTCGAAGCAATGGTCGGGATAATCAGTCCAATTCCGAACGATTACAATTTTGGAAGTGAGCCGCCCACTTAGGTCTCCTGGTACAGCCTCCCAAGACGTCGTGGACCGGGTGCGGTCCGGCGCCCAGACGTCTTGATTGGGCGACCATGCGCGCAGCCGGGATCGTTGCTATTATACCCACAAGCGATCGGAATCGAAGCTGCGGCGCTTGAGATTAATCGTGCGCCAACCCGCGAACTCGCCAAAGGGCTGCCCGGCCGCGACCCTTCGATCCCCTGGAGACCAGCGAGACATGAGCGCCGGACAAAATGAACGCGGCTTTTATCCACTGGCAAGATTGAGCGTGACGCCGTGGCGGCGCTCACTGTTGGAGGGCGTCCAGGGCGAAGTCTTGGAGATTGGAGTAGGGTCAGGGGCGAATCTGCCGCTGTACTCGACGCATGCGCGGGTCACGGCGTTGGACAAAAACCCGGTCAGGCTGCGCAGGTTGGCCGCCCGGTATCCAAGTTCTAACCATCTGCTGGCGGATGCGATGTTTGTTCCATTGCCGGATGATGCATTTGACTACGTGGTCGGCGCCTTCGTGTTCTGCTCCATCGCCGACCCGGCTGTCGCTCTGAAGGAGGTCCGGCGCGTCCTGCGACCCGGCGGGCAACTTCTGTTGCTGGAACACGTTCGCGGCCTGCGGCCGGTTTCGCGCCGGCTGACGGAGTGGCTTCACCCCTTCTGGCTGCGGTTGACACACGAGTGCCACCTTAATCGCCAGACCGCGATCACGGTGCAGGCGGCCGGCCTGCAAGTGCGGCGCACACAAAGCTATCTGGGCGGCCTGGTGCAGCGCATGGAGGCGATTTCGCCGGGCTGATTCGTCGCGCTGCTAAACGGCTGATACGGCGTTGGAAGGACTGAGAGCCTAACTCGGGCCGGTGGAGCGCAACCGCTTTTCTATAGCCCGGGCGTCCCTTTTCATGCGCGGCAACGCCGGCGAGTCCGGCGCTCGCTGAAGGTCTTCTTGTAGCCGGGGTAGCTCCTTTTCCAGCTTCACCAGTTCCATGTATGCCGGCTGGGCGTCGTCAACATGCCCCTCCGCTTCCAGCGACACACCCAGGTAGTAATAGGCTAACAGGCTTAGCTGCGGATTGCCTATTTTCATAGTCGTTGCCAGCTCCAGTCGCGGAATGGCGCGGCCAAATTCGCCCAGTTGGAATAGAGTTGCTCCAACATAAAAGTGGTTAAGCGGGTCCTTTGGATTCAATTCGGCCGCTCGCTCAAACACCGGCAATGCCTCATCGAATCGCTCTTGCCAGAATAGCACTTGGCCAACTATGGAGTGATTCGTTGCTGCGTCCGGCTTTAACTCGATTGCCTTTCGACCATCCGCCTCTGCAGCGACATGGTCCGGCCTGGCAAAGTTAACGAGTGCGCGCACATAGTAAGCCTCCCAGCTATCGGGCCGGACAGCAAGCGCCTGATTTGCCTTTGCCAATGCGCCGTCAAGGTCGCCCCGCTTATACAGTTGGGCTGCCTGGTAGACGTGCGGAGGCATCAGCCGGCTACGCAAGCCATAAAGAATGACCATCCCGGCAACCAGCGCCAACGTCGTCAGCAGGATCTGCTGGGTCAGGAAAAACGTGATCAGCGCCAGGCCAAGAGGAATAATGTAGAGGAAATTGATCCGCTTATCCACGTATCCCTCCCCGCACGCAGCTACTGAGCGCCAGGCTCAATGTATTCACCCTAACGGTAATCAACAAGTAACCCTCCATCAACCGGCAAACCCTCATGGCGCATTATCTTAAGGGCGTTCGTCGTCGGACACGGCCCCGGACGCAGGGTATAGTCAAACACCATGCGGTCGTCAGCAATTGAGTCGCGAAAATGGTAGTTGGTTATCGCCTCATGCTCCTCGGCCAGCGAAACTAGCTCCAGGTCGTGCGTCGAAACGACGCCCAGGCCGTTGCCGTCAACCAAAGCTCGAATGTAGGCGCTACTCCCGATCAGGCGCTCGCGATTGTTCGTCCCGCGAAAGATCTCGTCGATGAGAAAGAATACCGGCCTGGGATCGTCCCGATACACCTCGTTCAGGAGCGCCTTCAGGCGTTTGACTTCCGCATAAAAATAAGAGATTCCATCTGTCACGGAGTCGGTCATTCTCACCGACGTAAACAGCCGGAAGTAGCGCGTGTGCAATTGCTCCGCGTTCACCGCGCCGCCGGCATAGGCCAGGCACAGATTGATGCCCAGCGTGCGCAGAAAGGTGCTCTTGCCGGACATATTGGAGCCGGTGATCAGCACCAGATCGCCTAACTCCAGCAAAGTGAAGTCATTGCAGGTTTTGACTTCCTCGCTGATCAGCGGATGGCCGAGACTTTGGCCGGTAAATGGCGGGACAACGTCACCTTCCAGAAAATTGGGCAGCGAATAGTGGGGGTTCAGATAGTGCAGGGCCGCCAGGGAACCGGCCGCCTCCAGTTCAAACAACACGTCCAACCAAACCGGCGCGCGCAGGGCGAGCTCCTGCCGCAAACGATGTAGCCGGTAGCTGAAGAAGAGGTCCCAGGGGAAGACCAGGTTGAGCAGCAGCCATAAGACGGGATTCTGCGAGAGGCCGGCGGCGGTTAAGATTCGTTGCAGGCGATACATATAACGAGATGGTCGCTCCTGCTCTGATGTGAATGGCTCGCAGAGCTGCCGGACGCGCTCCTGGTTGTTACTGAATCGCCGGCGCTCGAGGAAACCGAATACTCCTTCCAATTGCTCCAATGCCCCGCGCAGTTCCAGCGATCGGTGAAACAGCTCTCCTGCCCCCCGACCAAATAGGCCATACAAAATGAGATAAGCTGCCAGAGTGACAAACCAGATAGTTTGCAAGCCGGCCCACAAATCCAGCGCGATTAGCACGACGGTTGTAACTCCCAGGATGCAGAGCAAGATGAGCAACCACACACTTGGAAGCGGCGCAGGCTGCTGGAGCCAGGCGAGCAAGGACGCAGCAAATGGTTCACCAGTCGCAGGCGCGCCCTTTGCGCTCAATGCCAGCTTGGCTCGAAATGCGCTCATCGGGGTCAATTGTCTGGCCAGGGCCTGCCGGTCCATGATCACCGCCGGCTGCGGATTCAACTCCAGCAACCAGCCTAAAAGTCGTTCACTTGCTTCCGGCGTTATTGCCATGTCAAGTAGCCGGTGAAGCGAATAGCGGCCCTGAATATCCAGGTCCAGCGCGAACGGATGCGCGGGGTCCGGTATGGCAAAGCGGGGCGCCGGCATCTTGTCCCAGTCCAGGTCCATCGTCGCCAGGTGCCGCAGCTTAATTTCGCGGTAGGCGGCGTGCCGGAGCAGCGCCTTCTGTACTTTGCGATCGAGCAGGACTGCGATGATAAAGGGCAAAAACCAGGCCGGCAACGCCAGGAGTGCCGCACCCGGCCCACCGGCAAAGAATAGTACGGCCGTCAGCACAAAGCCAAACAAGAATAGCGCCAGGCGCAACAGCGACAGGCGAGCGCTAAGCCGCTCTTCGTCAGCCATTCGCCTGGCAAGGCTCTCAATCTGTCGCTGCAGCGCGTGTCGCCGTCTCTGCCTCGCCGAAGTGTCGCTCATTCGAGGTTACACGTCGTCAAAGCGGGAATCTTCCAGGCTGCGATGTAGCTTCTCTTCTTCGGAAAGCGCCTGCACCTTAACTTCTGCGCCCGCTTGCTGAAGTTCCGCTCTTACTGCTGCCTCCAGAGCTGCCGGCGATGCTCGTCGCACCATGCGCCACTTACCGCAATGCGGACAGCGATCCAGCCGTCCGACCAGCAGGTTCAGGGCGAAGAAGTGTATGCTGTATGGCCGGGAGCAGTTAGGGCAGATCGTGCCACCCTGAAATCCGAAGTGGCGCGGCGCACCCATTGGCAAGGGAGGACGCCCACGCGTAACCAGCCACATGAAAAGGCTGGCTATCGCAAAAACTGCCACCATGGCCCCGAGTACTACCAGGATAATTTGCCCGGCTGCCTTAAGCCCTTCACCTGGCTCAACGAAATTTCCCCTGATCACGTTTGATTCCAGGGTCTGGCCGTCGCTTGTCGTGCCGGTGGCGCTTAGCGTGTGCACGCCAAGGGGGTAATCGTCGGTCACGAATTGCAGGCGAAATGGCGGCGCCGTCACCGTGCCCATCGTTTCACCGTCAATGAGGAACTCAACCGAAGCGAGATCCTCCGGCCCCTCCGCTGTTAGCGAGAATCGCCCCTGGATGTCGCCCGTTCCGCTGGCATAGCCGAAGTCCCTGCGCATCCGCAGGGACAATTCCTCCCCTTGTGCCGCCGCCCGCCCGGCCGCTGCCGATGACAGGATCAGGCACAGAAGCATTGTAGCCAGAATGCCGCGCCTAAGCCGGGTCATTCTGTTCGACTTCCTCTGCCAGCGGTTGCTTGATCACGGCCACCAGCTCATCAACCCGGTTGCGCCGGTACAGGTAGAGCAGGAGGGTGCGCACAAACGACTTCTTGTTCAAATAGTCGAGCTGTTCCCAGTCCAGGCTCAAGGAGGCGGCTATCCCCTTCAGCTCCTCCATAGTGTAGAAAGCCAGGAGATATTGGCGCAACACCGTGGGCGGCGAACTCTCGTCGAGCTTCTCCAAGCGAGGCAAGTTCTCTTTCGGGACCGGCGTCAGAATCCGTTCCACCGCCAGGGCCAGGCTGCCTACCAACCCGCGTTGCTCGGCCAGGTCCATGATTCGCAGTATTGCGCCATGCATGTCCTGGCCGGGCATCGTCACCTCGTTCTCATTGATGCCCAGGTCGAACATCAGGTCGAGCACATCCTCCGGCCCCATGCGGTCCCGGATCTGCTCATAGACCATCTGCCGGTCGAAAACGGTGTCGGAGGGGACACCCTGTGGCCGGACCCCACTCGCCGCTTGCGGTACGCCTGCGTTCACACGCGCTCGTCCGGCATGCGCCACCTCACTTTGAGTTAGCGGACGCAAAAGCCCAAATAGCCAGACAGCCGCTCCAGCGAACAGTGCGCCAGCAATCACGTAAAGGAAGAAACCCAACTCCGCCGTCATTACCTCTCGGCCAAACACGGCCATCAATGTGTCCAGAAGGAACGCCGTGGTAACGGTCAGCAGACCAACGCCCCACACCAACTTGGAGCCTCGCAAAAACATGACCAGAAAGAAGAGGATTATGAGGAGTTTTAGAACGAAGAAGAGACCCATGTCCATCCCTGATAGCCGGGAGTGGATTGTAGCACCCGTCCAATTAGACGCAATGAGCCAATGCCCCTACAATAGTCGTGACACAAAGTACGAAGTCAACATGAAGCTTTGGGTACTGATCGCGTGGTTGCTGTGAAGGCGGTCTGCAACCGGGCCGGCGATTCTGCGTAAAATAAGGGTAAGTGTCCAAGATGGAACAGCATGAGAAGGAACACATGACTACGAACTCGCTGGAGAAGATTCACAATGACCCGGGCTTATGGCAGGAAATAGTCCAGCAGGCCAGAATGGTCTTCCTGCTTTTCAAAGATCCTGAGGTACCTCTAATCTTGAAACTGGTGCCGTTGGCAGGGCTTCTCTATCTGCTCTCCCCCATAGATCTGATTCCTGGAGCGGTTGTGCCGGTTATTGGCGGCCTGGATGACGTGACCGCGCTGCTGGTCGCTGCCAAAGTCTTCATTGACCTGACTCCCCCACACATCGTAGACAAGTACACCGCCAGGTTTCGCGGCGAATCGGCGACGCCAATGAGCGAAAAGGAGAGCCGCGCCTGGGAAGATGCTATCGTTCTCGACGCTGAGTACGAACCTGCCGAGAAATCTGACCTGGACTGAAGGTGAGGGGAGACTAATTTCGCCGGCGGGCAGTATCCGGCTGAATCACTTTGGACCGCTGGCATGGTGGATCGCGGTGGGCCTTGCGGGTGAGGCGCCATAACTCAGCCCAGACGGGCTGCTCGCCATCCAGACGCCCAGCAGGGCGCGACAAATTATGAAAGAGCGCCGCGCGCGGCGCTCCTACCACATTTGTTCGGCAAAATTCGGCTTATGCAACCAGGTCGCTAGAAGCCGAACATGCGCATCAAGCTGTCGCCGTAAATCCAGCCGCCGGACAGGACAGAACAGCAGCAGCAGAGCAACAGCACAACCACAACCGCGATGAGGATACGATTGCGATTGCCGTCGCCCCCTGCCGAATCTGGGCTCATTGGCGGGGGTGGGGGTGGTGGAGCGGAAGAATACGAGGGTTCAAACACGGGCATACCTTTATCAACTGGCTCGCTGGAGGGGGTGCTCCAGCTATCGTCGAACGACTGAATCGGCGTTGGCGCCGGCTCCGGCATTTTCTCTGGTTCAGGAGAAGTGAAAACCGGATATGCCGGCTTATCGAAAGAGTGGTCAATGACTGTCGCCCCGGCATCCGCCGCGGAATCGACCGCAGCGTCAGCTGCGGCTACCTCCTCCTGCAACTTGTCCGTTGCGGCCGCCTCTGCCATCACCGGCATTGCGGCCATCTCCTCGATTGGGGCAGCGACCGGCTCTGCCAGTCCAAGCTCCTCTCGTGTCGCAATGACTGTCGCGGTCTGCTCCGGCAACATTTCATAAACCAGGGTCACGTTGCTGCCTACCACCACAACCTGGCCTGACTGGAGCGACACTGATTCGCCCCCCAGGCGGTTACCGTCCACAAACGTGCCGTTAGTGCTACCCAAGTCTTGAATTGTGTAGCCGCCGGCTGCCGATCGGGTCAAACGCGCATGCTGCCTGGAAACCTCCGGGTCAACAATGGAGATATCAGACAGCGGATCGCGACCCAATGTCATCGCCTCGCCCGTAAGTGGGAAAATCTGACCCTCTTGGGGTCCACGTCGAACCACGAGTTGAAAGTTTTGAAAAGACACAGCTACATCCCTCGATCTTCGTCTGGCTAAAACTGATTCGCAAACCTCGTTTTTTGCCCAATCCGGCGATCCAATGGAAGCTCACAAGAACGCGACCAGGCTCAATGCATCTCATTGTACACAAAACAAGTGTCATTACAAGAGCGGCGACTAATTAGTGGCTTTCCTAAGCTGCTCTCCTCACGCATTTGCCCGGCGTAGCCGCTGTCGAAAATGCTTGGCATCGCTGATGTCCAGCAGATAAACTGAACCGGCGAAGGCGAGCACGCCGGCAAGTCCCGGCAACAGCACCTCCAGCAGCCGGCCCGGAACTAAGGATGGAATTTCGCTTGCTTCGAGAAAGGTAAGCGTAGCATAGGCAGCGCCGCCGGTAGCAAGGGCAGCGAGCATAGATTTTGCGAGCGTTCTGAGGATACCGTAGCCGGCAAGGGCGACCGCGTGCCGGCGCAGAATCCAGATCATCAAGGCGACATGCACACAGTGCTTAATGGCGTCTGCAATCATCAAACTTAAGAGACCATACGGCTCAAGCAAGAGGCCGGCGACCACGACATAAACGAAAATGCTAAGGACACCCACCATTGCCGGGTGCAGGGTGTCTTTGCGCGCATAGGAGGCAAAGACAAGCATTTGGTCAATTGCCGCAAATGGCAGGCCGAGCAGATAGTAACGCAATACAGTTGCCGTGGTCTGAGCGTCCGCCGCGGTGAACTCGCCGTGGTTGAACAAGAGCGTGATGATTGGCAGCGCCAGCACAAACAAGCCGGCTGCGGCGGGAAGTATGAGCACACCCACCAGCCGAATACCGCCTGCCAGCGTGGCCTTGAACTCGCTGAGCCGGCCGGTCGCCTGCTGCGAAAGGGTGGGTAAGGTGGCGATTGATAGCGCCGTCACAACCAGGCCTAACGGAAACTGATAGAGGGTGGTCGCATAGCGCATGTAGGTCAGGCTGGCATCGCCCGTACGCGTCGCCAGATTGATGGTGATGCCGAGTCCGATCTGGGTAATAAGTAATCCGGCCACAATTGGCGCATAAAGCCCCAGAATCCGGCGGATGACCTGGTCGCGCCAATCCAATCGCCAGCGCAGCCGCGCGTCGCGCAGCACCGGCAGCTGAATGACGACCTGTAAGACGGAGCCTATCAGCAGACCCCAGACGAGACTCTGGATGTAGGCTGGCCACAAGAGCATGGCCACGACCATCGAGGCATTAAACACCGCGGCGGTGAAGGCCGGCAGCGTAAAGCGCTTCAGGGCGTACAGCGCACCGGAAAGGATGCTGGCGATGCTCAGGAACAAGATCGCCGGCGCGGACAGGCGCATGAGGCTTACGCTGACGGCGGCCAGCTGTGGGTCCTGGAAATTGTTTGCCCCAAGTAGGCCGGCGATTTGTGGCGCCAGCAGCTCCACGATACCCACCAGCAGGACCATCACCACGGTCGCCACGCTCAGGACGGTGCTGAGCACTGCCCACAACTCCGCCCGCCGTTCCGGCTTCGCATAGTCGCTGAACACAGGAACCAGCGCTGAATTGATCATGCCCCCAATCATCAGTTCAAACAGATTTGTGGGTACGTATACGGCAATTTCAAACGCGCTTAACAGGCCGGAAGCGCCAAACAGATTGGCCTTCACTATCTCGCGGGCCATGCCGAGCAGGCGTTGGGCCACATTTCCTACGGCAAGGATGGCAGCGGCGCGGATGATGCCGGTTTCGCTCTCTGTGCTGGCGAAGGAGTCAGGTGGGGGGGCTTCTGTCAGGTCGGCGGGATCGATCAACGGGTTTCCTGTCTGCGGAAGGCATTCTAACGGAACGCCGGAGGAACGGCAACCGCGCGCGCCGGCGGCGAGCCTGGGGGCCGGGGAAGCGTTCGCGCCCCGCCCCGCAGCACAGTATAATGCGTCCTGCTAGGCTGACGGACTCTGAAGGAGCAAATGCGAATGTATGACAAGAAGAAGTTGGAAGAATTGGCAGAGGCTGATGATCGCTGGGCCGAAACCACATTGCAAACGACGCTGGCGACCTTTCCGGAGCGACGCCGGAGCTTCTTGACCACTTCTGGTGAGCCAATTAGACGGCTCTATACGCCGTTGGATGTGCCGGAGCTCGACTACATGCGCGATCTGGGTTTTCCCGGCGAGTATCCCTACACACGCGGAGTCCACGCCACGTTGCACAGGGGAAGACTCTGGACGATGCGCATGTTTGCCGGCTTTGGCACCGCCGAGGAGACCAATGCTCGCTACAAGTATCTGCTCGATCAGGGCAACATGGGCTTATCCGTGGCCTTCGACCTGCCTACCCTGATGGGCTATGACACCGATTCGCCTGAAGCTCTGGGCGAATTCGGCAAGTGCGGTGTGGCCATCAGTAGCTTGAAGGATATGGAAATCCTCTTCGACGGCATCCCGCTGGACCAGGTCAGCACCAGCATGACCATCAACAGCCCGGCCGCCATCATTTGGGCCATGTACATCGCGGCGGCCGAAAAGCAAGGGGCCGATCGCTCCCGGCTGCGTGGCACGCTGCAGAACGATATTCTGAAGGAGTACATTGCCCAGAAGGAGTACATCTTCCCGCCGGAGCCTTCCATGCGCCTGGTAGTAGACACGATCGAGTTTGGCGCGCGAGAGATGCCCGAGTGGAATACCATTTCAATCAGCGGCTATCACATTCGAGAAGCCGGTTCCACCGCCGCGCAGGAACTGGCCTTCACCCTCGGCAATGGGCTGGAGTATGTGCGCTGGTGTCTGCGGCGTGGGTTGGATATTGACGAGTTTGCTCCCCGCCTGAGCCTCTTCTTCAACTGCCACAACGATTTCTTTGAGGAGATTGCCAAGTTCCGGGCCGCCCGTCGCATCTGGGCCAGGGAGATGCGGGAGACATTTGGGGCAAGGAATCCGCGTTCCTGGTTGTGCCGTTTTCATACACAGACGGCCGGCGTTTCGCTTACCGCGCAACAGCCGGAGAACAACATTGTGCGCGTGGCAATTCAGGCGCTCGCCGCCGTCCTGGGGGGCACGCAAAGCCTGCATACCAACAGCATGGATGAGGCGCTCGCCCTGCCCAGTGAGGAGGCAGTCACGATTGCCCTGCGCACGCAGCAAATCATCGCTGAGGAAAGCGGGGTGGTGAACACCGTGGACCCGCTGGCCGGCTCATTCTTTGTTGAACATGAGACGGACAAGATCGAGCGACAGGTGTATGCATACTGGCGGCAGATCGAGGCCCTGGGTGGCGTTTTGCCGGCTATTGAACAGGGTTACCTGCAAGGCGAGATCTCCACTGCCGCCTACGATTACCAGCGCCGGCTGGATGCCGTGGATGCGGTTGTGGTAGGCGTAAATCGCTACGATGATCCCAATGAGGAGCTGCGCATACCAATTCTAAAGATGGATCCCCAGGGGTATCAGCGGCAAATAAGCCGGCTGGAACAGCTTCGACTGGAAAGGGACAACATGCTTGTTGGGGAGACCCTGTCTGCGCTGACGGCAGCAGCAACGGGCAACGATAACACTATGCCCTACATCCTGGATGCTGTAAAGGCTTATGCTACCCTGGGAGAGATCACGGACGTGTTTCGCAAGGTGTTTGGTCGGTACGAGGAGCCGACCTGGATTTGACGGCGCAGATCTACACTTGCATCCGGCGCGGACGTCGAGTTGGTAGGGCAATGCGTCGCAATGGAATGTTGCTGTTCGTGGCGGTTGTCGCCCTGTTGTTACTGACAGCATGCGATCTATCCACAGGCAGCGCCGGTCAGCCGACCGTGACGGTCACTACCGAGATTCCGACGCCGGCAGACACACCAGTCATCCCCGCCCCGGCTGCCACCCCCGCCCCCAATATTACTGCCAGCCCGCCGGCGCTCACGTTCACCTTGTGGATGGCGCCGGAAATCGCGCCGGGTTCGGACAGCCCCGGCGTCTCTGTGTTGCTTGACCAGCTTGATGCCTTCGACAACAGTCATCCAGACCTGCGCTTCAGTGTAGACATCAAGAGCGACACCGGCCAGGGCGGCATGCTGAGCTACTTGCGCACTGGTCGGGGGGTCGCCCCGCGCATTCTGCCGGATGTCATGCTCATGCCGGCTGATTCGCTGCCCGAGGCCGCGTCCGAGGGGTTGGTTCAACCCATTGACGAACTGCCCTTGGACGACGAGATGTTCACCGATCTCTACCCGGCGGCGCGAAGCCTGTCACGGGTGGGAGAAAGCACCTACGGCTATCCACTTGTGATGACTGAGTTGGGACATATCGCCTACAACGGGAATGCAATCACCCGCACCATCCCGCTAACCTGGCCCGCGTTTACTGAGATCGAAAACGGGTCGTTTATCTTCCCCGGGGCTGGCGTTGACGGGGCGAGGCTGGCGCTGCAATTTTATCTGGAGAACGGGGGTAAGCTTGTGGACGCCAACGGCGCTCCACAGCTGGAAGTGGAACCATTGACGCTGGCGTTGAGGCAGCTTGGGGCAGCATCTGAAAGCGAATATATTGTGCCGGCAAGCGGCACGATTACTACACTTGCCGAGTCATGGCAGCTATTTCAGGCGGGCGGCGCAACCGCTGCACAGACGAATGCCGACCAATTCCTCAGCCAGCGGAATCTCGGCGAGTCCGCCAGTTTCGCGCCCATCCCAGGTGTATTCAATACATTTGCCCCACAGGTCGGCGCATGGGTCCTGGTCGTGACCACTTCAGATCCGGCACGGCAGGCAATCGCGGCGGAACTGGTCAGTTGGCTCGGTTCTGCAGCAAACACAGGTGAATGGAGCCGGCAGGGTGGGCATGTACCTGCCCGGCGAACCGCGTTTGAGGCCTGGCCTGTTGATGACCCATATGCCAATTTTCTCCGCCAGCAGGCAGAGCGCGCCGAGCCTTTTCCCGCCGAAGCGACCACCAGCATTATGACCGCGTTGGCTGACGCGGTATCCGCGGTGGTGCGCGGCGAGAGCACGCCGGCGGACGCCGCCCAGACTGCCAGCGCCGCACTACGTGAATAGCGTCTATTCAATGATTCTCTTGTCTCGCGAACCAACCACTTGATCGTGCGGGCTCACTTCAATCCAAGCACCATCGGGGTTGAGAGCAAGTTCCAACTACGAGCGCCAGATGGATAGGCCGGGTCACAGTCACTATGGGGCGCATATCACCCAGATCTGCCGGGCGGCACTGGCGGCTGCCGATCCAGTGACGGCCGTAGCGGAAAACTTGCGATTGGAGGGGCAGTATCTTCGCATCGGCTCCTATCGTTATCGCCTGGGCCAGGGAAAGATTTTCCTGGTAGGAACCGGCAAGGCTTCCTTGAGAATGGGACAGGCGGTGATTCAGATTCTCGGCAAGACTTTGCATGCCGGCATCCTGGTAACCAAGCGCGCCGAAGGACAGCTGTCCCCTGAGCCGCGCGTCTATCAAAGTCGGGTTCCAGGTGGAGTGACCATACAGATTTATGAGGCCGGGCATCCGTCGGCCGATGAGAGCAGCCTGCTGGCAACCAGGGCGATTGTGGAAATGTTGCGCCAGGCCGGACCGTTGGACCTTGTGCTGGCCGTCATCTCCGGTGGGACCTCGGCGCTGCTCAGCGCCCCCACTATTCCGCTGCCGGCCTGGCGAGCCTTGACGGATGCGCTGGTCAAGAGCGGATGTACGATTGAAGAACTCAACTGCGTGCGCCGGCAGCTTGACTCCATCAAGGGCGGCGGGTTAGCGGCCGCTGCAGCCCCCGCCGCCTGCGCCGGTCTGATCTTGAGTGATGTGGTGGGCAATTCGCTGCCGGCCATTGGCAGTGGTCCGACAGTAGCCGTGCATGAGACGCCGGCTGAGGCTTTCTCCATTCTGGAGCGCTACGCCATTGCCGGCGCAGTGCCGCCGGACTATTGGTTGGAGATTGAGCATGCCCTGGCGGCGACAAAACCTTCAAACCTGAGCGGGATGCAGGTGGTGAACCTGATCATCGGCGATGTCCGCCGAGCCGGTGAAGCCGCGGTCAGGGCGGCTCATGGCCTGGGATTCGAAGCGCAACTGCTCACCGCGCACCTGCAGGGCGAAGCGCGTGAAGTGGGCCGGGTTGCCGCCGCGCTGGCAATTGATTCCAGGCCGGCCCAGTGCCTGATCATGGGCGGAGAGACAACCGTTACGGTCAGGGGCGACGGAACCGGGGGGCGCAATCAGGAGCTGGCTTTGTCCGCGGCCATCGCCCTGGAGCAACAACGCGGCGTTGCTGTCGCCGGCTTTGCCACCGACGGCGAAGATGGGACCACGGACGCGGCCGGAGCGGTCGTCACCGGGGAAACAGCATTGGCCGGCCGGCGCATTGGACTTGATCCACATGCGTACTTGCGCCGCAATGATAGCCACACCTTCTTTAGCCGGTTGGCGCAACGGGGAATGGACTGCCTTTTGCGCACCGGCGCCACCGGCACTAACGTAAACGATCTTGTGATAATCCTGAAATATCCAAACGAGACATAAGCGGTTCGAATCACTGCAATGGGAGGTTAGGCAACACATGACTATTCGATTTGGTACAGACGGCTGGCGCGCCGTAATTAGCGAGGACTTCACCTTTCAAAACCTGCGGCTCGTTGCGCAGGCTATCGCGGATTTCGTGCTTGAAGAAGGAGCAGGCAACCCGAGCGTCGTGGTTGGCTTTGACACGCGCTTCTTGTCTGATCGCTATGCCACAGAAGTGGCCCGAGTAATGGCTGCCAACGGTATCCACACCTGGTTAGCTCGGGCAGACACGCCGACGCCTGCCGTCAGCTATGCCATCGTGCATAAGCAGGCGACCGCCGGCCTGATGATCACCGCCAGTCATAATGCCCCGCGTTACAACGGGCTAAAGCTAAAGGCAAGCTATGGGGGCAGCGCCAGTCCGGCGCAGAACAAACGTGTGGAAGACCTGTTGGATAGCAACTTGATGGATGCGCGCGGCCCTAACTTGATGGCTCTTGATGAGGCCATGCGCCGGGACCTGATCGTCAAGTTCGATCCATCCTGGGCATATTACGAACATTTGAGCACCCTGGTTGACCTGGACAAGATTTCAGCCGGCGAACTGCGCATCGTCGCCGACGGCATGTTTGGCTCAGGCCGGCACGGCTTTAGCGAGATGCTTTCGCGTGGGCGGACGAGGGTGCAGAACATCCGCCATGAAATGAATCCCGGCTTTGGCGGCATTCATCCGGAGCCGATTGCTCACCACCTGGGCTTATTGATGTCCACGATTCAGTCGGGACATTGGGACGCAGGTCTGGCCACAGACGGCGACGCTGATCGTATTGGAGCGGTGGACGACCATGGCTGTTTTGTCGATCCTCAACGCATCTTTGCCCTGGTACTGCGCTACTTGCTGACTAAGCGCGGTCTACCCGGCAAGGTCGTTCGCACCGTCTCAACTACGCGCATGGTCGATCGACTGGCGGCGCGCTACGACAGGCAGGTCATTGAGACGCCGGTCGGCTTTAATCACATTGCCGATCACATGCTGGCCGGCGGCGTGCTCATGGGCGGAGAAGAATCCGGCGGAATGAGTATTGCCGGGCACATCCCCGAAGGGGACGGCGTCCTGATGGGGCTGTTGCTCCTTGAAGTCATGGCCGATGCCGGAAAGTCGCTTAGCGCGCTGGTGACCGATCTGCTCAAGGATGTTGGCCCGGCCGAGTATGCCCGGACGGACATGAAGTTGCACCGACCAGTAGAGAAGCGGCAGATGGTGCAACTCCTGGTAGATAGCGCCCCCGCTCAAATTGCCGGCGTGGAGGTTGAGGGGGTGCAGACCCTGGATGGCGTGAAGTACTACCTGGGCGACGGCAGCTGGTTGCTCATCCGGCCATCGGGCACGGAGCCGGTGTTGCGCGTCTATGCAGAAGCGCCGGATGACCAGCGGGTACGGGCATTGCTTGACTTTGGCGAGGATGTAGCCCGGCGCGCCTGACAGCCGGACGGCTTGACTGCGCTGCAGTGGACGCGAGCGGGCTACATGGAAGCCCACGCCATCTTGGCATATAATCAACGCTATGAGCGATCACGACGATTCTCGCCGGCAGATCTCCGGACTTCAGCGCCCCGAAGACAAGCGGCTGGCGACGATGTTGCGGCCGCAACACCTTGCGGATTTCACCGGCCAGGAACTGCTCAAGACCAATCTGAAGATCATTATCGAGGCGGCCAAAGCGCGTAACGAGGCGCTGGACCACATCTTGTTTCATGGCCCGCCTGGTTTGGGGAAGACCACCCTGGCCTATATCGTGGCCAACGAGATGAATGTCAACATTCGGATTACTGCCGGCCCGGCCATTGAGCGCTCGGGCGACCTGGCCGCGATCTTGACGAATTTGCGCGCCGGGGATGTCCTGTTCATTGACGAGATTCACCGGCTGGGTCGCGCTGTGGAAGAGATCCTCTACCCGGCCATGGAAGATTTCGTACTCGATCTGGTGGTCGGTAAGGGGCCGGGAGCGAAGAATGTGCGCCTCAAATTGCCTCGCTTTACGGTCGTCGGCGCCACAACCCGCCTGGCATTAATTACGGCGCCGCTGCGCGCACGGTTCGGCGCTTCTTATCGAATGGACTTCTACGATCTCGAGGCGATTGAAACTATCGTGCAGCGCGGCGCTGCCATGCTGGAGGTACCCATCACTGCGGAGGGCGCCGTCGAAATAGGGCGGCGCGCGCGTGGGACGCCGCGTGTCGCCTTGCGATTATTGCGTCGCGTGCGGGACTTCGCCCAGGTGCGGGCAGAAGGACAGATCACGCCGGAGGTGGCGGTCGCCGCGCTGGAACTCCTGGAAATTGATGAGCTGGGACTGGATAATCTCGACAGGCGGGTGCTGTTGTCAATCATCGAGAAGTTTGGCGGCGGGCCGGTTGGGCTGGAGACGATCTCCGCGTCCATCAGTGAGGAATCGGACACGATCATGGACGTAGTCGAGCCATATCTGTTGCAACTGGGTTTCCTGGAGCGGACTGCCCGTGGGCGCGTGGCGACGGCGCACGCTTATCGTCACCTGGGTATTGCCATGTCCGCGAAGGGTGGAAGTGATGAAATACTGCAACCCCGGCTCATCCCATAAATTGCAGGCCGGCGCCCTTACGCGAATTGTCAGCGAGTCATAAGGGCGCTCCGTTATGACAGACTTTGCCCGGATCCTGATCGTCATGGGGCTTGCCGTCACCTTCATTGGGGTGATCATCCTGGTGGCAGTGCGCTTCTTCCCCTGGCTAGGACACTTGCCCGGAGATATATACTACGAAGGGGAGAACTTCAACCTCTACATTCCCCTGGGCACGATGATCCTGATCAGCGTGGTGGCTACAGTATTGTTGAACATTGTCATTCGCATCTTTCGCCGCTGAGCGCGATTGGCGGGTCAGGAACGGTTGAAGCGCAGGACCTCCTGACCCCCGCTGTACAGAACCAGCTGAGTTTCGATGAGTTGATAACTTGTCACCGAACGCAGTAGTGAGAAGTACTGTTGCTCCTGTTGGTCAACCTCTTCGCCGCAACTCGCCAGGCCGGTCGCCAACGGACCGACCGCAATTGTGTTACCGCTAAGCGAATAGTTCCCGCTATATGGGTTGCAACCGCCGTTGCCGCTCAAGGTGAAGTCCGCGGCGAAAACGACGGTCAGCGTGGTTGTGGGCAGGGTAATTTGGCCGATGTTCATTGACACCAGCGTCCAGCTTGTGTTGGCCAGGGGATTGACCTCCTCGATGGTCAGCACCAGCTCCTGCGTTGCGGTCTGCCCGGCCTCATTGCTTGCCTCCAGCCGGTAGCTCATTGTACCGGCTGCACTGGGGCAAACCTGAACCGCTCCACTCAACTCGCTCCCTTCCACCAGCACATTGGCCCCATTCTCAATGATGCGCATGGAGGTGGCCCCACCGCCTACGGCCCATTGAACAGTCGCACACTCGTTTACCTTGACCGCGTTGGGAGCGAGGGCGAAGCTCTCAATCATCGCCGGCAGGGGTGTGGGCGTGACGGGCGCCGGCGGGGCCGCAACGACAGGCACATTCTGGGCATTTTCAGCGGAGACAAAATCAGCCGCCACCCAGCCATTGTTGTCCGGCGCTCCCGGCACGAAAAGCACCCACCAGGCCCCATCAGCGCTGCGACCGGTAATCAGACCCTCGCTGCCAAAGGGAGCGACCAGAACGATTGGGTACACTTCTCCCGGCCCGGTGCGCACGTTCACGCCGGACGGCGAGATGACGGTTCCCTGCGGCAACGCCGGCTCGGGCGTTGGGAGAATTACTGTGGCCACCGGCACGCCGGTTGGCGTAGGATCGACCATGCCGGGCGGAACCGTGGAGACTGCCGGCGGCGGGGTCGCAGTTGCCACTCCCTCGTCTGTGCCACGTACTACGATTGCCGTTATCAGGACGACCAGACCGACTAGGGCGATCACCAGCGCGACGATCAATGCAATGATCAACGAATTGGATTGCTTCTGATTCTCAGAGTCCACTTCTCACTCCTTGTACCGGCAAGGGCGCACGCCCAGGGGGATTATACAAAAACTGTTCACCTGGGCGAAGCCTGCGATCATTGGCGAAGTCCCGCGACCGGATAAAATTCCATCGGAACAGTAGCATCGGATTCTTCAAGGTCGTATCTACCGTGGACGCGAATGTCAGGGACAAGGAGACAATCTGTGATGGCTGACCAGGGCATGGAATTCACCCACTTTGCAATCGGCGACGCAACGCCGGACGATTGGCGACAGGTTACGCAGTTTCTCGGCCGGATTGCGGCCGAGGAATTGCCAGAAGACCCCCCGCTTTCTGAGGAGAGTGTCCGGCAGGGCTGGCTTAACATCCCACCTTTCATTCAGCGGGAGACCTGGCTGGTACGTCGCCCGGCGGGAGAGGTGATGGCCAGCTTATACGTTGACATGGTCTCTATGGAGGAGAACCGGCATTTGGCTCAAGTGCGCATCGCCGTGCTTCCTGAAGTGCGTAGGCAAGGTATTGGCGTCTTGCTGCTGGGGAAGGCCAGTGAAATTATAGCAGCAGGAGGGCGGCGCCTTATGATCGGCAATACGTCCAGCTTCATCCCCGCCGGCAAGCAGTTCATGACTGCAATAGGCGCGCAAGCGGCGATGCAAGCGGTCACCAATCAGCTCGTCATTTCGGAGGCGCCGCACGATTTGCTCCAACAGTGGATTGAGCGCGGTCGCCGGAATCGTGACACCTACCGGCTGGGCTTTTGGGAAGGCTCATATCCCCGGGAAGCGTTGGGCGCAATGGCGAGCATCAAGCAGGCAATGAACGAGGCCCCGGTGGATGAACTGGAAGTCAGCGATGTGCAGTGGACACCGGAACTCTTGATGGAGTTGGACGCTTCGATGGAGGCGCGCAAAGTTAAACGGTGGACATACTACGTACAGGAAGTCGAAAGCGGGGAGATCGTTGGCTACACCGAGATACTCTGGTCGCCGGACAAGCCAACACTGGGCCAGCAAGGCGATACGGCCGTGCTTAGTGCGCACCGCAACCATGGCCTGGGTCGCTGGCTGAAAGCGGAAATGCTGGAAAAGGTACTGGTCGAGAGTCCGGCAACCGCCTATGTGCGCACGGGCAACGCCAATTCGAACGCACCTATGTTGAAAATCAACCATGAACTTGGCTTCCATCCTTATCGGTCGGAAACTTTCTGGCAGGTTCCGTTGACGACTGTGCAATCGTATTTGGAAGTTAAGCAGAGAAGAGCATGAAAGGCTAATTCCGCAAATTGGCAAGAGCGGAGAGATAGATGCTGGGCTTGATCTCGCGTGACTGAAGGGGAGAAAGCAACCCTCATCGGGACGACGGCGATAGCCATCTGGTCAACGCTGGCGCTACTGACCACGCTGACGCGCCGACTTCCACCCTTTCAGTTACTGGCCATGGCCTTTGCCCTGGCGTTCCTCATCGGGCTGGCTCTGTGGCTGAAGCGCGGGCGCGGCCTGGGGCCGGTTCTACATCTTCCCCGTCGCGCCTGGCTTCTCGGCATTGCCGGCCTCTTCGGCAACCATCTCTTCTACTTCCTGGCGCTGCGCTACGCGCCGGCTGCGGAAGCCAATCTCCTTAACTACCTCTGGCCCTTGCTCATTGTTCTCTTTTCGGCCCTCTTGCCCGGCGAGCGCTTGCGCTGGAATCAGGCCGGCGG
>CAYVQP010000010.1:0-24841 GCA_964452775.1 uncultured Ardenticatenaceae bacterium
ATTCGTATTCGAGGTCGGTGCCGGTGGAGGTGTTGGTGAACTCGACCGGGTCGCCGTCCATCACCGGGCTGTTGCTGGTGAAACCGGCGGTGGGCGCGACGCCCGAGGAGCAGGCCGCGCCGGAGCCTAACAGACGGATGTCATCAACGTGCCAACCGTCCTCAGTTACACTGATGTCCGAATCCAGGCGGAAGCGAATACGGGCGTCCGGCTGGTTGTCCAGTTGCGGCACAGCCAGCGAGACTTCCTCCCAGGCGCTGGCGGCGCCGTCGAATGCAGCCACCGTCGTCCAGGTAGTACCGCCATTGTCGGAGACCTCCACATTGCAGAAGTCGTAGCCGCCCTCTGTGTCGCAGATTTGCCAGTATTCCAGGGTAACGCCGGTGTAGCCGGTCAGGTCAATCACCGGGGAGGTGAGCGAGGTGTTTACGTTGTTGCCGTAATTGCCGCCGGGGCTGTCGGTCCAGGAGTGGGTGGGGCTGTGTGAGGCTTCGGTGGTGATGGCCCAGGGGCTTTGTGCGGTCCAACCAATGTTGCCGCCCTCCACGTCATCTTCAAAGGCCGTGCAAATCGGATCCAGCGCGAAGTCCAATTGTACCGTGTCGAAGTCGAACAGGGCGACGCCGGTAACGGTCTGTGAGCCGTAGTTTTCCGCCGAGGCAGTGATGTCGTAGGTTCCGCTGATCACCTGGGTCTGATAGAAGCCGGTGCCGGGATCCGTGGTAGTCTGGAACTGGTCGCCGATGGTGATCTCCGCTGCCAGGGGTTCATTGCTGCCGGCGTCGCGCACATAGCCCTCGATGGTGGGCGAGACGTTTGGATCAATGGTGAAGAGGAAGATGGCGGTGACGGGTCCCCAGGAGCTACTGGCGTCCTGTCCGCGCACGTAGATGATATGGCGACCGGCAGTGAAGCCGGTAGTGTCAATCGTCGCCTCGACTGCTTCGTTTGTGCTATTGAAGTTGCCATCTGAGGCAGTCATGGGGAGCGGCGTGCCGCCATCCCATGGGGGCGCATCTACGTAGTATTCCGCAGCAGTAATATTCTGCGAAGGTTCAGTCCCGTTGCTGTTGTTGGAGCGAGTGTCGTCAACGAAAGCCGTCAGCTCCACGGATGTGCCGGGAGGAGGGGCGCTGTTATCCAGCTCCAGGTCAACGGCCTCGGGGCCGGAGGGAGTCATGTACGGGGTGCGGGAACTCTTGGCGGCGTAGACCAGCGCCGGCAGGTTGTCAGGCAAGATAGTGTTCTCGAAGGTGCTGCAGCTCTGGAAGAAGTCCGTTCCCAGCTCGAAGGTATAAGCCGCCACGCCCAGATCGCCATAAGCGAAGTCGTCGGTGGTGCCGTCGGTCGGATAGAGTCCGATTGCTTGCTCCGGGAAGTAATCATTGAAGTAGGCCAATCGCCGGCCCAAAGTCTGTAGGGCCGTGCCGTTCGGGGCCGGGTTGCTGGTGAAGCCCCAGGGCCAGAGAACCAGTTCGCTGTAGCTATGGATGTCCATATAGACGCCGGTCGCGTCAACGGGAGCGGGATCGCTAAGCGGGTCGTCGCGTTGATCGGGGAAGGTCAGCCGCAAGTAATCCTGCACGGCTTGCACCTCCGGCTCGGAAGCGGGGCTGGCGCCGCGATAGGTCTCGCTGCACTGGCTGCCGCTGGAGCCGCCGCAGCAACCCCATTGGAACTCGAAGTTGCGATTCAGGTCCGCGCCGCGGTCATTCGTGTTAGCGCAGTAATTGTTGTTGGTGTTCTTGCGCCACAAGAGACCGGTCTCAGCCTGCTTTCGCCCGTCCGGATTGGTGTGCAGCATGAGGTGGATTTCATTGTAGTCCAGCAGCCAGGTGATATCCGCATCGGTGCCGTATCCGTTGATCAGGTACTCGGCAAAGCGAGTCATCAATTCAGCGGTGGTATATTCGCGGGCATGAATGGCCGAAGTGGCGAAGAGCGCCGGCTTGGGCCCGGCGATGGCGCTGTTGGTCAAACGCAGAACCATCATGTCATAGCCGGGAAGGCCTCCCGCTGCGGTCTTCTCCCAGCTATCGCCGGCGTCGATCCAGGTGGCTAACTGGGGGTAGTTGGCAGCCAGGGCTGCCGCCGTGGCGAAGGTCTCTTCGACGGTGCGGTAGCAGGGGAAGCCGGGAATGCCGCTCACCTGGCCGGGTAGGGGATGCCGCGGCCGGTTAATATCAGCCGTCATTTCCGTGTCAATCTCGACCCCAAAGCCGGCATCAACCAGCCAGTTATACTCAACCTGGTCAACGTCCACGACCAGAAAACCCTTGTTGTAGTCAACTGACCAGGGTTCTTTCCAGGCAGCCAGCTCCGCCACCATAGCGGGGTCGCTGAAGGTGGCGCGTACGACCCAGCGGTCGTATTGTGTGGCCTCAAAATCGCCGGCAGCCCCGGGGCGAGCGGCGACAGCCAGAAGCAGTGCGCCTGTCAGCAGGAACAGTAACAAGAACATAGACTTTCGCGACATCTCTTCTCCAAATCGTGCCTCTGCGTAAGGTGCTTCCGCAGAGATTGGCTCCAATAGGGGCCACTCGCCCGGCGTTGCCGGTATGTCACACCACGGGCGCCGGCAGAACGCATTGTGTTCTCAGGCGAGGAGCAGAGGATCAATTTCCCCGCTCGGTTCGCAATATAGCCCAATGTTTATGATGCGGCAATTTATTCCACAAGATCCAAAAGCAGGCCCAGCCGGGCGGTGGCATCGCGAAACTCCCGCCACTGTTCGTGGGAAATCAGTACTGACAGGTCGCCCAGGCGCTCGCCCATATAGGCGCGTGTGCGCGGATCCGCCAGGAGCGTGTCGAGGATCTCCGGCTCCTGCACCCGCAGGACGAAAGCCTCCTGCAGCCGGCCTTCGACCCCTTTGGTTGCCCAACGCTCGATGGCCCGGCGCACACTGGTGGGTACTTCTCGGCCGCCGGCCTGGACGAGGAAGGCCAGCATCCGCTCGCTTGTGATGCCGGCGGCAATGGCCTGGGACAGCGAGCGCGGCGTAATGCGGTAGCGGTACGGGCGTTCCGCTTCATATGGCTCCGGCTCCGCGAAGCGCGCCGCTTGAAAGCGATAGTGGCGGTTCGCATTGTGTGGTACCAGCAGGGTGGCGTCCGGCTGCACCATCAGCGGCACACTGACGCTTTCTTCCACCGGCGGCTCGTGGGCCAGCCAACGCAGGGCGCGGTTGGCCAGCCGGTATTTGTCTTCCGCGACCTCAACCAGGCCAAGCCAGTGCAGCGGGCCGGCGATCAGAAAATGCAGCAAGCGCCCTTCAACCAGATCCCAGTTGGCGAAGCCGGTGATATAGGCGTCGGCGGCCAGGTCGCGAATGTACCAGGTGTCGTAGTTGCCGTCCGGCCGCTGGAAGTCGGGCTTTAGTTGCCTGATGGCGGCGATAAGGCTCTCGATGGAATACCACGCTTCGTTGCGGGGCGCTGTTTCCAGCAGGATGGCGCGCGCTGCCAGCGGGTCATTGGACCAGCCGCTGCCTTCGCAGACAATGCCCGGCGTATGCCGCAGCTCGTTGAAGCCGCTTTGTTGCCAGGCGCCGGCCAACGCGCGCAGCTGGCTCTCGCGCCCCAGTTGCAGCCACTCCACGGCCGGGCGGGACGGCTTCAGGCCCTCGGGAGTCTGGCGCAGGAACTTTTGCTCGACTGCCAGACGGAGCAATAGCCGGAAACGGGCCGGGTTCGCATCTTGCAGGAAGGCGCTCACTTCTCCCGGCTCCTCGGTTGGTGGGCTTTCGCGTTGGGCCAGGGAGAGGATGGTGGTCAGGTCATCTACGGCGCTGGTCGGGGCCTGGGAGAAAGTTGCGGGCGGCGAGACAGGTGCGAAGGAAATGGAGCCGTCCTCCTCGCGAGCCGGAGCCGGCAGATTGTCGAGTAGTTCATGGGGTACGAAGTAGAACTCCGCCAGGGTATCGCCGGCTTCATCAAAGCCGCGGAAAAGAAAGCCGCGGTACCAGAGCACTTCCGCCGGGCTGACGGGGTCGAACCAGGGTTCTTCCCGTTCCATCCGGCCGGGGCCCATCGTGCGAACTTCGCCGTGTTGGCGACTATAGGCCGCTACAGGCATACGTCCGCCGGCATCTACGAGCGCCTGCAGGGCGGCCGCCTCTTCCGGCTGGAGGTAGCGCATCTCCGTTTTCAGGTCCAGGCCGGCGAGTGTTTGGGCCAGCGCCCGCACGCAAGCCGGCTTGTCCAGGCCGGTGAGGTCCAGCTCCCACCATTCGCCGATAACGCGCAAGGTGATCAGTTCATGCTCGAATAGCGCTTGTTCCAGTGTACGCATGTTAGTTGCCGGCTTACTTCAATAGGCGAAACCCGCTGTCGGAGGCGATTGACTTTGTTATGGAGCCGATTATAGCGGAGTTTGGCGTTGGATCAGCCTGCTGTTGCGCCCGTCAGTTGGCGGGCTAGTTGCAGGTGTTCAACCACAGTTGGCTCGCGTACCTCTGGAAGGGCAAATTGCGCGACCGACTAAACGTGCTATACTCAGCCCGAACCTATGTTACGTCAACCTAGAAGGGAGGTAGTGAGTTCCTATAGGGATGATGTCTCGTGCTGAAGTACCCAAAATCCAGGAAACTGATGTGCTCGTCCGGCAAATAGCGGGCCAGATCAGGCTGCATCGTTGGCAGGAACCGGCGGCGCTATTGTTGCGGGCCGGGCAGCCTCTGGCCTTAATCATGGGCCAGCTCCTCCTGCTGGGCCAGCCGGCGCTGTCGCTGGTGTGGCCGTATCACTCCATTGGCCGGCTGGCGGAAGTGCTTGAAGACCGGCGCGCCTACCAAACCCTTGTCGAACTGCTGGAGGCCGGATAGGGCGATGGATGAGATCGCCGGTCTGACAATCTCAATCATACTCGTTGTGCTGGCGCTGATGCTGCTGTCCATGCGGCGCATCCAGCAGGGCCGGCAATTCGGCCTGCGTTCGCTGCCGTTCGTCGGAAACATCCGCCAACAAATAAGCCTTTCGGCAGAGCGAGGCGGCCTGCTGAACGTGACGCTTGGGCGGGCCGGCCTGACGGGAGCCGGCGGGCCGGTCAGCGTGACGGCCCTAATCCTGAAAGAGCAATTGGTCGAGGAGAGCAACTGTTTTGATGTGCCGTCTGTCGTTTCCAGCGGCGATGGAACGCTGTACGTTGCCAGTGGGGGAGGCAGACCGCCGGCGCGTGGGAATGACCGCCCGGGCAACGCTATGGAACGGACGCTGTTCCTGGCCCCGGCGGATAGCCCGATGAGCTACGGGGCCGGGGTGACCTGGCTGCTGAATGAAGAATGCACAGCCAACAGCGTGGCAGTGGGCCGGCTGGGAAGCGAGCTTGGCCTCATTGCCGAGACTGCTCTACGGGGGAAGATGCGCCATTTTGCCGGCCTGGACGACCCAACTGCCATGGCGATAGCCACGGCGACGACGGACGATGCCCTGCTCGGTGAGGAGCTGTTTGCCGCGCCCACGTATTTCAGCCTGACCCTGGCCAGACTGGCCAGTTTGCGCGTTCAGGACGCGCTGCGCTGGCTGGTCGCGATTGCCTTGCTGATCGTTGTGGCGCTGCGGCTGCTCGGGGTAGTTTCCGGATGAAGGCGATCGGGGGCCGGTTGCCGGTTGTTATCGCGCTCATATTTGGCTGGTTGACGCTGATCGGCCTGCTTTTCTGGCCGGAGCTGGGCAACGTTGTTCTGGGTTGGGCCGCGTTGCTGGCGGCGGCGGCGCTCCTCCTGGGTGTCGCCAATCTGGCTCTGGTGCACCTGAAGCGGGCGCGGCGAAATTTCTACAGTGTGGCCCTGCTGATCAGCATGGCGCTGGTGTTTGCGCTGGCGATCTCCGACGCATTGGGTCTAACTGACAATTACGTGGCCGGCGTTTTCAACCTGGTGCAGGTCCCGCTGGAAGCCGGGCTGGCTTCGTTGCTGGCTTTTTTCCTGCTGTTCATTGGCTTCAGGCTGCTCCAAAAGCGGCGCTCTATGTGGTCGGCGCTGTTCTTGCTGTCGGCGCTGTTCACATTGATCGCGCGCGGGCCGCTGCCGGCCGGCTTGCACGAGCTGTTGGACCCGGCGCGACAGTTGTTTGAAACGCTCTTCGTGTCCGCCGGCGTGCGCGGCATCCTGATTGGTGTGGCCCTGGGCGCGATCACGTTGGGAGTGCGGCTGCTGATTGGCCTGGAACGGCCCTACAACAAGTGAGTTAATGATTCTCTGTCCGGAATGTGGGGCGCATAGCCCGGAAGAAAGCGTCTACTGCGACAATTGCGGCGCCACGTTGTTACCGGCCGGCGCGACCGGCGTCGGTTCGGCAATTTCCGGCGGCGGCAATACAGAGTCCCGAAAACTCGACCCTGCCTCACTGGTCCAGCGCAGCGCGCGCGAAAAGACGCCGGAGTGGCTAAAGGCGCTTGAAGATCCCTGGGATGAAGGGTTGATTGCTCAGAGCGCAACATCTCCGGCAGACGAGGATCCCCTGGTGCCGCACTGGTTGCGCGGGCCGGAGTTTGAGGCCCCGTTGGCTGCCGACGGCTCCGCGGGAGGTGCACCGGAGCCGGCCGGCCCCGGCGAAATCCCAATATGGTTGCGCGAATTTGATTTGCCGCCCGACGGGCAGCCGGCCGGCGCTGAACAGAACGGTGACGGTTTAACGCCGAAATGGTTGGCGCACCTGGAGCCGGACCAGACCTTCGCGGACGAGACCGGGGCCGATGAAGCAGCTGCAGATGGCGCGCCGGAGCCGGCGGAGATAGTTGATGCCGGGCTGTTGGCGGCCGCGATCACGCGGGCGCCCGAAGAACAGCCGGAAGCAATGTCGGCAATGGACAGCGCACCATCCGAGACAGTGGAGCCGGAGGAAAGCGTTGAGCCTGCGCAATCAATTCCTGAATGGCTGCGCGTTCTCGATATCGCCGCCATCCAGGCTACTCTCCTTTCACCGGCTGAGGCTCGCGAACTGGGGTTGATGCAGCCGGAGGTTCCTGAACCTGCGGCGGCAGATGAACTCCCGGCAGCGATGGGCGAGGAGCCTGAGTTGGAGCCAGAGAACGAACGGGCTGAGCCGGCTAGTGTGAATGACGCCCCGGTGGATGGCGTCGCGGAAGCAAGCGTGGCCGCGGCGATCCACGAGGAGGAGGTGGACGAATTTAGCGCCTGGCTGCGCGCCCTGACGATGACCGCTGCGGTGCGCGGCGTTGCCGCGTCGCAAAGTAATGCAGCAGGCCCGGTGGACGAGAGGTCACGGCTGCTGGCTGAAGTGGATGAGCTTTTCTATGGCGCATCCGGCGCTGCAGACGAGATGGAAACCGTTGACCCGCTTCCTCAATGGCTGGATGAGGTCTTACGTTCGGTTGATGAGTTCTCCGGAGAAGGGGATGCGGCGGCAATTGTAGCCGGCGAAGCCTGGCTCGATGAGGGCGGCGGTTTGCCGGCTGATGGGCGGCCGGGAGCAGGGACGACTCTGGCAGGAGCGGCCATGCTGGCTGCCGGCGGGGCTTTGGTCGGCGAGCGCAACGGCGCCCCGGCGCCGGGCGTTGACGCCGCCGGATTGGTGGAGGCGGAATTGCCCGAGTGGCTGGCAGTCGCCGGTCAGGAAGCATTTCCGGAGATGGGTCGCCTCGCGGCGGCAACTGCGGTGGCTGAGCGCGGGCCGCTGGCGGGGATTCCCGGCGTACTGGAACGGGAGCCGGAGGTGTACGAGCTGCAGCCGGCCGGTGTAGCTGCTGAGCCAGCGCTCTCGCCGGAGCAACGTCAGCAGCTCGCTGTTCTGCAGCAACTCGGTGTAGCGGAACAGGAGCCGGTTGCCGGAACGACGCAGCCTGGTCACCGTCAGTTGTCTGCCTGGCTGCAGCCGGTGGTGGCTCTGCTGCTGCTTGCCGTTATCGTGATTGGCTTGCTGTATCCCCGGCCGGTGGAGATCGTCCCTTCGGCTATGGCGGCGGCCGAAACACTATCGGCCGCGGTAGCGGCGACGGCCGGCCGGCCGGTGCTGGTCGCATTTGAGTATTCCCCGGCGATGGCCGGCGAACTGTCGCCGTTGGCCGGCGTCTTGCTGGCGGATCTGGCAGCCAACGGCAGCGCCGCCTTGTTGGTCAGCCAGTCCGCGGCCGGCATTACGTTGGGCGAGAATCTGGCCGCTCAGACTGCCGGCTTGTCCAGTAGCAGCGTGGGCTATTTGCCGGGGGAAGTGATTGGATTGCGCCAACTGGCCGGCTGCCTGAGCGACCCGGCCGCATGTGAGACGCTGGCCGGTGAGCCGGTGGATGAAAGCCTGAAGCAACAACTGGCCGGGGTAGCGTTAATCGTGGTCCTGGCGGCCGATCGGGACGGGCTGGTGAGCTGGGTTGAGCAGGTTAGTCCGGTCGTTGACGCGCCAATGCATGCCGGCGTGACCCAGGCCGCGGCGCCGCTGGCGGCACCGTACCAGGGTAGCGGGCAGCTGGCGAGCGTGCTGGCCGGCTATCCGGCAGCTGTTGCTTATGAGCAATTGATGCGGGGAGCGGAAGCTGCGCTCGGTCCGATTGCGTCGCAAGCATGGGCGTATACGTTGGCGCTCTGGCTGGGAGTGGGCGTGCTGGTTGCCGGCGCGATCTATTGGCTGGCGGGTAAGGCGAAACGCCGAGGCGGAGGCAGCGCGCAATGACCGGAGCGATTGGCCTGCTGGTCGGCTTCGTGCTGACGCTGTTTATCTTCAGCTACGTTGTCAAGGACACTGCGCTCTATCGCCTGGCGGTTCACATCTTGTTGGGCGTTACATCCGCCTACGCGGCCGTGATTGTAGTGCAGCGGATCTTTGCGCCGATTGTGCGCCAGTTCGTCAGCGATCCGTTGAGCCTGGAAAGTCTATTGTGGCTGGTTCCGCTGCTGCTTGCTCTGCTGTTGCTGCTGAGAATGGTCAGGCCATCGGCCTGGCCCGGCAAAGGTGCGGTCGGCGCGCTGATTGGCGTTGGCGCGGCGGTGGGAGTTGTGGGCGCGATTGCGGGGACATTGCTGCCGCAGATTATGGCCTCGGGCGGGGAAGGGCCGCTGGTGATGATCGGTGCCGCGCTGATGACCATTTGCACCTTGCTTTATTTTCAGTTTACGGGACCGGCTAATGAGCAGGGAAACATTGTGACGCCCCCCTGGCGGCGCGCGCTTTCTCTGGTAGGGAGCGGCGTGCTGGCTCTGACGTTCGGCGCACTGTTTGCCGCGTTGCTGAGCACAAGCCTGGCATTGCTGGTCGAACGCGTAAACTACTATTTGAGCGGATTACTTGCTTTAATAGGAGCCTGAGCTTATGCGCTCGCCGTCCGAGCAAGATTCCTATCTGGCCGTTGATTGCGGCACGGCGACAACCACGGCGGCGATCTTTGACCTGGTTGAGGGGGAGTATTGCTTGCTGGCTGCGGCTGATGCCCCATCAACCGCCGGCCCGCCGGAATGCGATCTGCTGATCGGGGTGCGGCAGGCGGTTGCTCGACTGACGGCGATCACAGGACGCCGGCTCCTATCGGAGGACGGCGAGCTGATCATGCGGCAAGGTGCCGGGCAAGATGCCGGGCAAGATGCCGGACAGGATGCCGGGCAAAGCGCCGACTGGGTGGGGGTGGACCATCTCGTTGTGACCTGTAGCGCCGCCGAACCTTTGGCGGTGATGGTTGTCGCCCTGCTGGAAGGGGTCAGCCTGGTCAGCGCGCGAAGGGCATTGCGGGCAAGTTATACCCGGCAATTGCCTTATATCAGCCTGACAGACGGTCGCACCGGCCAGCAGCGGGTAGATCTCCTGCTGGAGCAGCAGCCGGAGCTGGTTTTCATTGCCGGCGGCACGGACGGTGGGGCGGAGCAGCCGATGCAGCGCATGATTGACATCGTCCTGAGCGCGCTCAGCGAGCAGCCGGCGGGGCAACGTGCGGACGTGCTGTATGCCGGCAACTCACGACTCTGGGAGCCGGTGCTGGCTCAATTGGAAGCCGCAACGACCGTGCTTATGGCCGAGAATGTCCGCCCGACCATGGAAGAAGAGCACCTCGACGATGCAGTGCGCTTACTTGGGGAGCAGTATCGGGCGCACAAAATCGCCGCCTTGCCCGGCATGCGAAGCCTCACCGGCTGGTCGTCCTATCCGCCAATCCCCACCGCCAGGGCATTTGCGGACATGATCGGCTACCTGGCAGCGTCGCGCGATCAAGCGGTGATGGGCGTCGATCTGGGGGCCGGCAGCCTCTCACTGGTGCTCGCGGATAAGCGGCGGGTGATGCCCGCGGTCAATTGCGATCTTGGAATGGGGGAGTCGTTGCGCCGGCTGAACACCAGCGAACACGTGGCCGGGATCATGAACTGGACGCCGGAAGGGGTGACAGCAGAGGAAGTGGAACAATTTCTGCTCAACCGGCCAGCACGCCGGCAAGCGGCGACGAGCGAGCGGGAGCAGGAAGTGGAATGGGCCGCCATCCACTATCTTCTGCAATTGGCGTCGGCCGCCGCTGCGGAGGAAGCCGGCTGGGTTGCGCCCGGCGTGGCGCAGCCGGCAATCAACTTGCTGGTGTTGCGGGGCAAGAGCCTGACCTGTAGCCCGCGCCCTATTCGGGCGTTAACAGCGCTCCTGGATGTATTGCAGCCGGCGGGTAACTTTCAGGTTGTGGCGGATCGGTATGATCTGCTGCCGGGATTGGGGGCGATCGCGCCCCTGCAGCCGCTGGCTCCGGTGCAGGCGCTGGCCGGCGGCGCGCTGGTGGAGCTAGGCTGGGTCGTCGCGCCGGCCGGCCCACTACGTCCAGGAGAGATCGCGCTGGAGATCGCGCTTAGCTCGGAATCAGTCGGCAAATTGAAGATTGAAGTTGAAGGCGGCTCGATGGAACGGCTACCGCTATCGCCGGGTGCGCAGGCTGAGCTACGATTGCTCCCGCATGGCGAAGTTGATGTGGGAGCCGGCCCGGGAGCAGAGCGGCTGATCACAATTAGCGGAGGCTATGTTGGGTTGGTCGTTGATGCTCGCGGGCGACCCTTGCCGCAACTTGCGACGCTGCCGGCGAATGAGCGCCAGGGAATATTGTCTGCCTGGGGGCAACAGATCGGCTCCTGAGTTGCGTCGCGGCCGGCAAAGGGTAAAACTCCCCACCTGGCCGGTAGTCCGATATCATTAGCGCGACGCTGGCGGCCAATAGGATTTCGTCAAGAATGGATAAGACCTCGGCCACTATCCTCCTGGTCGAAGATGACCCACTGCTGTTAGAGAATCTGGCTGACCTGCTGGAAGCGGCAAGCACGCGTTACGAGATTGCCACGCTGAAGGCAGCGAATGGAGCGATCGGCTTGCGGCTCCTGTCGGAAGGCACGACTGACATGGTGATCTCGGACATCATGATGCCGGTGATGGATGGGTATGAGTTCTTGCAGAGAGTGCGTGAAGAGCAAAAGTGGATATATATCCCTTTTATCTTCCTGACCGCAAGGAGTGAGAAAGGGGAGATTCTGAAAGGGCGCCGGCTGGGAGTGGAGCTATACATAACCAAGCCCTTCAATAGCGAGGAGTTTGTAGAACTGGTGGAGAGCCACCTGGATCGAGCATTTGAGCTCAGAGCTTCTCGCGAACAGAACCTGGTAGTTCTGAAGCGAGACATATTGCAGCTACTGAGTCATGAGTTTCGCACTCCCTTGACCTATGTCACCGCCTACTATGAAATGCTGGCGGAGGCGTTGGACGAGCTGGAAGATGTGAGCGAGTTGCAAGACTACCTGCACGGTATTCAGGTAGGTAGCCTGCGACTGACCCAATTGGTGCAAGACCTGATCTTCATCCTGGACCTGCGCACGGGGGACGCGGCCAGGTATTTTGAGCGGAACGCCGGAACTATCAGGGATGCCGGCAGTGTGGTCCGGGCGGTCGCGGAAGCGCGCGAAGATGAGGCGCGAGCGAAGCGCATCCGGCTGCAATGCGAAGTCGCGCCGGACCTGCCGGCTATTTATGGTCATGCGCCCAGCCTGTATGACGCGTTGGGCCGGATCGTTGAGAATGCGATCAAGTTCACGCCCCTCAAACAAGATGGAGAGAAGTGCGTCCGCCTGGAAGCTGTTAACGATTCCGGCTGGATCAGAATTGCGATTCACGATCAGGGGATAGGTTTTCCTCCCCAGGTAAGCTCGCGAATATTCGAGCCTTTCTACCAGCACAACCGGGACTTTATGGAGCAACAAGGCTCGGGTTCAGGTCTGGCGATCGCTAAGGGGATAGTGGAATTACACGGCGGTTTGATGGAGGTGGAAAGCGAAGAAGGCGTAGGGAGCAGCTTTTATGTGCTATTGCCGCCGGAAACTGACCGTCCGCAGTTACCACCGTTGCTGAAACGACCGAATATTGCGGGTAGCCAGTTGGCTACGGTCCTGCTGGTGGAGGATGATCGTTTTCTCCTGGAGGGTCTGCGCGAGTTACTCGAGGTATCTGGGGGGAAGTACACCCTGCAGGTGTTGACCGCTACCAACGGCAGCGAAGCGTTACGCCTGCTGGCGGCGAGCCAGCCGGACCTGATAATTTCTGATGTAATGATGCCGGAGATGGATGGCTATGCTTTTCTAAGCGAGGTTAGAAAGCAGGCGGCTTGGTTGCAGATCCCGGTGATCTTTCTCACGGCGCGCAGCGAAGCCAAGGAAATTCATCGCGGATTGCTCAGCGGCGTCGAGGAGTATATTCCCAAGCCATATGATGTGGATGAGCTGATCAATCTGGTTGTGACGCAACTGGATCGCCATTTCGCGGTGCAGCACGCCGTGCAGCAGAACTTCGAAGAACTTAAGCGCAGTATCTTGCGGCTGCTGCGACCGGACTTTATTGCCCCATTGGAGACAGTCAGCAGGCACTCGCGTATTCTGGAACAAAGCTTGCAAAACGTGACCACCGATCAGGGTTTGCGCACATCGCTCTACAGCATCCAAGAGGCCGGCCGGAACCTGGCAAGTCTGGTGGAGGACATGATCGCCCTGGCCGAGTTTAAGACCGGCGAGGCTGAGCTGGGCTATGCTTCCCGGTCGGAACTTCTGAACGGGGATGATCTGTCTGCATTTTTCAGCAAGCTGGCCGCGGTATTCGAAAGAGACGCCCGTCAGGTGGGCGTCAGTTTTGAATATGATGTGGCCTCCTCGCTGCCGCGCGTCTATTGTGACTGTTACGGACTGAAACAGAGTCTCGGCAGAATGATGCGCGTGGCATTTGAGTATAGCGAGGCCGGCGGTGGGAACCGCGTGGTGTTCTCCGTGTCTGCTGAGCCGGGAGTGCTGGCAATATCATTCAGCATGCCGGGCACGCTGCTGGCGGATGATGTGGAGAAGCTGCTGCAGGATTTCTGCCGCAGACATGATCTAGGCGCGCTGGAGCTGCCCGGCTCAAGCTCCGGCCCCGGCCTGATGGTGGCCAAGGGTGTGCTTGACTTGCACGGAGCGACTTTGCTCATTGCGAACGAACCCGGAGGCGCCCGCATACTGGTGCGGCTGCCGTCAGTTGTGGCGTAGAGCTTCCGGTCGCCGTGCGCGGGAATCTTGCCGGCCATGCCGCTTGGTTTACAATTGAAATGCGACTTCCACTGAGGACAAAACCCGCAGCTCTTTCAAAGATGTAATTGAGATCTTCACTTCTGGTTACGATCTTAGTGGTTCTCTCGCTAAACCTTTACGGAAACCCCGCAAGTCTGGCTGAGTAAACTCGTCCGGCGATGAACCGTTGAAGACCTACGGGGTCTTGATTTCATTTCGCGAAAGGATCACTTAGCGAGCCGGCCCAAATTCAGTACATAGGAGATTCACAAATGGCTTCACTCTTGGAGAAAACCCGCACACTTATCTCGGCTAATCTGCACGAAATGGTTGACAGCGCCCTGGAGGCTAACTCCGTGGCTGTCTTGAAGCAGTACATCCGCGATGCAGAAGACAACCTGGACGAGTTGGAGAAGGCGACCGCCACCGTTGGCGGTGAAGTGAAAACCCTGGAGCGCAAGTACCAGGAATACAAGAATAAGGGGGATCAGCTGGATCGCAACGTTGATATGTTGCTCATGCAAGGAAAGACGGACCTGGCGCGCGCGGCGCAAAACGAGCTGAACACCACCCGGCGCCTGCAAGAACAATATCATGAGCAATGGGTGCGGCAGGAGCGCGAATATGATTCGCTGAAGAATGCGCGGATCAAACTGCAGGCCAAGTTGAAGACTATTCAGGAGGAGCAGAAGGAACTGGAAGCGCTGATGCAGTTGGCCAAGTCCAAGGAGGTCACGGTCGAGGCGATCAAGAGCTTGGACGATCTGATGGGCGTAGGCGACAGCGACATCGCGCGCATGGGTGAGTCTATCCGCAGCCGGCTGGATCGGGCGACAGCGTACAGCGAAATGTACGCCAGCAGCCTCGACGCGCAGATGGATGATGTGTTGGGCAAGACGGAGTTGGATCTGCAACTCGAAGAACGGAAGCGCCGGCTGGGTCTGTCCGAAGAGCCTTCCATTGAAGAGCTGAAGGCGGAAGAGAAGGCAGCGACTGAGGACGAGGGCTGACACGAGCCGGTAGCTATTGTGCTGATTTGGCGAGAAGAACTGCGAAGTCAGCGGCCAACGACGAATGAGTAACGCAAAGCGGGACGCCCTGGAGAAGCGGGCGCAACGGGCCATTCTGCAAAACGCCGTGTTTCGGCCGGAAAGCGCGATCGTGATCGCTCTGACCCTGCTGCTGGCTTTCTTCATGCCGCTGGTGATCAGTGTGCCGGCCTTTGTCTGGCTGTTGGGCGGCCTGATCGCGGAGGCGCTGCTGGTGTACAGCAGCCTGACCGATGAGGAGGCAAACCGGCAAGTGGTGGCGCGGATGTTGCAGGATGAATTCCGCCCGCAGGAATTTTCTTCGCCGGAGCTGCAGCGGGCGGTAGATGAGGCGTTGGACTACCGCAGCCGGGTGGCGGCGGCCGTGCGCGAGCAGCGCGACTCTGTCCTCAAAGATGAGCTGTTGCAGACGGCGCAACAGTTCGATGAGTGGTTGGAGGAGATCCACGGCCTGGCGCAGCGACTTGACCGCTACAACAAGGATCGCCACATTCATGATCGAAACCGAAAGCGAGCTGAAGAGCGAGCGCAGCAATTGGAGAAGCAATTGCAGCGCGAGGACAGCCCGGCTGTCCGGCAGGAGATTGAGTCGAATCTGGCAGCCATCCGCCGGCAACTGGAGGCCATCAAGCAGCTGGATGATGCGATGGCGCGCGCGGCGCTCCGGTTAGAAAACACGGTGACAGCCATGGGCACCATCTATACACAGGTGACGCTGATGGGGGCCAAGGACATAGATAGTGGCCGGTCAAAGCGGTTACGTCTGGAGATCTCTGAAGAGGTCAACGAGCTAACCGACGTATTGACGGCGATGGATGAGGTTTACGCGACGGATGGAGCGTCGGCGCCCTGATCCCGCGGTTGTCAATTGCTCCCGGCTCTGGTAAGATTTCAGATTGCAGTTCGAGATTAACCCGCCCCAGCGCGCGCACTATGGTTAGTTGCCGCGGAAAGTAAATGGGCCGGCGTGAAAATGCGGAGACACGGATAAATGAAGGTATTGTTGAAGAAGGATGTAGAGACGCTCGGCTATGCGGGCGAGGTGCATGAGGTAGCCACAGGCTATGGCCGCAACTACCTTATTCCACGTGGTATGGCGGAGAAGGCGACCCCTGGAGCGCTAAAGGCAGCCGATTCATGGCGTAAGCGAGCCGAGATGCGCCGGGCTGAGGTCCGCAAGGAACACGAGATGCTGGTGCAACGAATCAATGAGGTGACCCTGGACTTCACGGCCAAGGCCGGCGAACAGGGTAAGCTGTATGGTTCGATAACAACCGCTGCCATTGCCGACCAGTTGAATGAGGTCCTGGGGACTGAATTGGATCGGCGCAAGGTAGACAGCGCCCCGCTACGGCAGGTCGGCGACCACTACGTCAGTGTTGTGCTGAGCCATGAGCATAAGGCCCGCCTGTTGGTGCGCGTCCATCCGGAGGGCGGCGAGGAGACTCAGGCTGAAGCGGCGACCGCTCAGGAGCCTGAGGCCAGCTACCATAACGATTTTGACGAGCCGGACTTTGACGAGTGGGAAGAGTTGGACTCCGAGGAACTTCGATAAGGACAGGCCTGCGATTTCCGGGAACTGGTTCCAGACTCTGTTTGATGGGTCTTCTGATAGTTTGATTGGCGCGAGTTTCCGGAAATCATAGTCAGAATTAGTGCGTAATTAGGAACCATTAACGAGGAGATTCTTTGCTTCGCCGGGTCACGCTCAGACAGTAAAATGCTGGCAGCCACAGATCTTCTTGTGGCTATTTCCATTTCAGGGCCGTTCGTTATAGAGTTCTTCTCTATCAGCCAACCAGCGGAAAGACAGCCTGCGTACCATGGATGAGTTAGGCAGCATTTTGCGCGAAGCTCGCGAAGCGAAAGGGTATACGCTCGAGGAAGCGCAAGCGACAACCAAGATTAGCATTCGCTATCTGCGGGCACTGGAAGATGGGCAGTATGAACTGTTGCCGACGCCGGTGCATGCCCGGGGTTTCTTGCGCAACTATGCTCGCTTTCTCGCCCTGGATCCGGAGCCACTGCTGGCGCGGTACGAGACCAATCGAAACGGCCACCACGCTCAAGGTCGCGGCAACGGCGCCGCGACCTCATCTGAACAACACTACCCGCCACGAACAGAGCAGCCATTCTTCGATCCGGTGAATATGGACTTGGATGGCTCCTCGCGCAGAGGCCCTGAGTCAACATTGCGCATCGTGGTGATCATCGCCTTGCTGTTAGCGATTGCGCTGGCAGCCAGTCGCTTCGTGCCGCTTCTGCTGGGACGCGGGGACGGGCAGGACACCCTGACGCAGACGATTGAAGAGCTGCTAGAGAACCGGCAGGCGGCCGACATCACCCCTGTGCCGACGGAGCAGTTGCTGGATCCGAGCGTCACCCCGCTGCCGATTAACCCAACCGGGCGCAATAATCCCGGCGCGTTGCCCACGGCGGCGCTGCCGACGCCAACTCGCCCACCATTGCCGGCTACCATGGACGTGATCCGCCTGCGGCTTGACATTGCCGAGCGCACCTGGGTGCGGGTGACGGTGGACGGTGAAGTCGTGCTGGAAGGGCAATATACCATGGAAGATGGGCCGTTCCAGTGGGAAGCGCAGGAGTCAGCAACGCTGTTGACCGGCAACGGAGCCGGCGTTTTCGTGACCATTAACGACATTGAGTTGGGTCGTCTGGCGGGCCGGGGCGAGGTCTGGGAAGAGACGTGGACTACTACCGGTAACTAAGTGGTCCACTCGCTAAGTAAGGACAAAACCCCGCAGGTTTCACGGGTCTACCGCCGAGCGAGCATGCTCAGCAAGACCTGCGGGGTTTCCGTAAAAGCGGACACGTTTCCGGGAAAATTACTGCACTAACAGCCGGCCAAACGAAACACGACCAACCAGCAGTTCGGGCAACACCATTTCCCATCGGCGAATCAATCTAACGGATATCGAGGCTCATACGAGCGCTCAAACGAAGTGGTTATGAGCAAACAACGAAAGAAGAAGCAATTCTACATGCTCAGCCTGGGCTGTAGTAAGAACACCGTGGATTCGGAGGGCATGGCGACGCTGCTGGGTCGCTCGGGATTTGCCGGCGCGGCGGACCCGGAAGATGCCGGGGTGTTGATCGTGAACACCTGCGGATTCATTCAGTCGGCGAAAGAGGAATCTATCCGGGCGTTGCGCGAACTGGCGGCCGAGAAATCGCCGGATCAACTGCTAATCGCCGCCGGCTGCCTGTCGCAGCGCTACGGCCCGATGCTCATTCAGGAAGTGCCCGGCATAGACGGTGTGATCGGCACCCGGCGCTGGATGGACATCGTGCCCTTTGTGAACCAGCTGCGCCGCCGCAAGCACCCCGAGCCGCTCTATCACCTGCCGGGCGAGGCGCAGACCGTCGGCCAGGACGAGCGCAATGTCCTGCGGGCCGCTCCACAAGGAGCCAGCGCCTATCTGAAGATCGCGGATGGCTGCCGGCGTCCCTGCGCCTTCTGCGCCATCCCTGAGATCAAGGGAACACTGGTCAGCCGGCCGGCAGAGCGGATATTACGTGAGGCGGTGGCTCTGCAAGAGGCCGGGATCCGGGAGTTGATCATCATTTCCCAGGACAGCACGGATTATGGGCATGACCTGGGAATGAAGAACGGTCTGAGCAAGCTGCTTGAGCAGACCGTCGTCGCCGCTCCGAACATTGACTGGATCCGGATCATGTATGCCTTTCCCGGCTACGTGACCGATGAACTGCTGGAGACGATGGCCCGGCGCCCGCAGATATTGCCTTATCTCGATATCCCCTTGCAGCATGGACACCGCGAGACGTTGAAGCGCATGCGCCGGCCGGCCAATATCGAGTGGGTTTACCGCACGGTGGAGAAACTGCGGACGGCCATGCCGGAGATCGCTATCCGCACGACGTTCATCGTGGGCTATCCGGGCGAGACGGACGAGGAGTTTGATGGGCTGATGCGTTTTGTGCAGGAGCTACGCTTCGATCGCGTGGGCGCTTTCACCTACTCGTATGAACCCTCCACACCATCCGCGACGGTCTCCTGGCAGGTGCCGGATGAGGTCAAGGAAGCGCGCCGGGACGAGCTAATGCGCGTGCAACAGCGAATCTCCCTGGAGAAGAACCAGGAACAGGTGGGCCGCGTCCTGCCCGTATTGGTGGAAGGATATGGGGACGGAGTTAGCGTTGGCCGGAGCTATCGGGATGCGCCGGAGATCGACGGGCTGGTGTTCGTTCCCGGCGAGCTGCCGATAGGCGAGATTGTGCCCGTGCGCATTGACGGCGCGATGACTTACGACCTGACCGGCTATCCGGCAGGTGTTGCGGCCGGCTCGGCGGCGCACATCGGCATGCAGCAGATTCAGATAGGTTAGCTGTGGACACCAGCCGCTTCGTTAAAGTCGTATTGATCCTGGCGGTGACGCTGCTTGGGACAGCCTGGATCGTGCAGTCGCGCGAGGAAGCGAATATCGCTCCGGTGGATGGGCTGGCAGAAGCGCCGATGGCCGGCTACGCCGCGCCCGAGTTTACCCTGACTTCGGCGACCGGCGAGACAGTCTCGCTGAGTGACTTCAGGGGAAAGCCGGTGGTGTTGAACTTCTGGGCCACCTGGTGTCCCCCCTGCCGGGCCGAAATCCCATTCTTCGAGAGTGTGGGGCAGCAATATGCCGATCAAGTCGTTGTCCTGGGTATCAACGATGGCGAAAGCCTGACTACCATCAACGCATTTATGACGGAATTCGATATGACCTACCCGGTGCTATTGGACAGCGAAAGCCGGGTGACAATTCAATATCGCGTGATGGCGCTCCCTTCGACAATCTTCATTGATAGCGACGGCATCATACAAGAGGTGTTTCCCGGCATTGTCAATCAGGCGGTATTGGAGTCGCGCATCGAGGCGTTGCTGGGGAGGTAGTTCGCGATGTGGCCCACACTGCAGCTTGGGCCGCTGGTAATCCCCACCGGCGGCCTGGTGCTTATCCTGGGGGTGTGGCTGGCGTTGTCTGTGGTGGAGCGGGCAGCGATACGGCTGGAGTTGGACGTGCCCGCTACCTATGGCGTCGCGATGGTAACGCTGATTGCCGGCTTCGTGGGAGCGCGCTTGGTCTTCGTGCTTCTGCACTGGGAGGCTTATCTGCAGAATCCCCTGGGCATTCTTTGGCCGTTGACCAGCGGGTTTGACTTCTGGGGTGGGTTGTTGATTGGCGGGCTTGCCGGGATGTACTATGGGCGCTGGAAGCGGTTGCCGTTAGCAGCCACGCTGGACGCCCTTGTCCCCGGCTTGCTGGTAGCGTTGATCAGCGTCAGCCTGGCGGACTTTCTCGCCGGCCCCGGCTACGGCGACGAGACGCAGTTGCCCTGGAGCGTAAACCTCTTCGGGGTCAGGCGGCATCCGGTGCAGCTCTATGAAATGTTGGTGGGCGGGATCGCACTGTTGGCCTGGCGGGTAGCGGTGCGGCGGGGCCCGCGCCATGGCGATCCCTTTCTAGTTGCCGTGGCTGCCTATTGTGCCGGACGCTTGCTGGTGGATGCCTTTCGCGCTGACAGCCCGCTGGTTGCAGGGGGGTATCATCTGGTGCAAATTGCCAGCCTGGCGATCATGATCATTGCACTGGCGCTGCTTGCGCGGCAGCCTGCTGTGGGCGAGGAGCCGTTGGACGGGGTAGACGCCGGTGGTGTAGTCGCCCCGGACATTGGCGCCGACGACTGAAGTATTCGGCTGGCTTTTTCAATTGCACAAGGGTGAATGGAGCGATGAGCCGGTCGCGCGAAATGGATTTTCGCGTTACGGCGGCGACTTTGGAGGTAGCTTGCCGCTCCCAGGGGCTTGCGCTAAACTTTGCCGCGTGCCCGGAGGGGCCTCTGCTGGTAGTGAAAGGTCAGGAGATAGGAAATACAACCATGTTCGAAGTTGATGGTGTATACGCCAATCGCAATGGAAAGTACCGGGTATTGGCGCTCGATCCACCCAAGATGTTGGTCCGTTTTGAAGACGGCACGGAAACGAGCTTGAATATAGGCATCCAGCAACGCATTTGGGAGAACATCAGGGCAGAGCTTGACTTCGAAGAAAGCCGGCGCGCGTCACGCGCCGCGCGCAGCGCCAGGACCGATGGATCGGCCTTCTTCATCAAGTCAGTCAGCATGATGGCGCAGGAAGAGATTTCAGCGCCGACCTGGCGGGAAAAGATGACTATGGTCACGAAGCCGGGTCCGGTGATTCCGATGGGTAGCCGAATCATCTACTATGACGTCGAAGCCAGGACGTTTTTCGCGGTAGCGACCGTGATCGGCGAAGCCACTGACAAGCCGCCTAAAGGCTTCTTCTTCCCCGGCAGAGATCTGGAGGATTTCACCTTCTACCCTATTGACATGGACACCTACATCCAGAATCTGGAACATGCGGTTTCAGTAGATGGCGTGGAGCTGGAAAGCCTGCCCGATTACAAGACCCATCTGGCCAAGCCGGAGACTTACTCTCTCATCAGCGAAGATGACTTTGAGTTACTGGCGGAGTTGCTGACGGAAGTGACTGAGGAAGAGGAAGAGGAAGACGAGGACCTGGACGAAGAGGAAGAGGAACTCGAAGAATAGTATGGCTGACGCTGAGCATATACTGGTCTGCGTAGCCTGGCCCTACGCCAACGCGGACATTCACCAGGGCAATGTGACCGGCTCTTATTTGCCGGCTGATATTTACGCCCGCTTCCACCGGCTGAAGGGCAACCATGTGCTGATGGTTTCCGGTTCGGACAGTCACGGCACGCCGGTGACGGTTAAGGCGGATGAGCTGGGCCAGAGCGCGCAGGAGGTGTTTGAGTATTTTCACCTGCGTTTCCTGGAGCTTTATCAGCGAATGGGCCTGAGCTACGACCTGTTCACCCACACGAACACGGAGAATCATCACCGCGTATCGCAAGATATCTTCCTGGCGCTGTTGGCTAACGGCTACCTGTACAAGCAGTTCACCTTGCAGATGTACTCAGCTAAGAGCCAGCGCTTTCTGCCGGATCGCTATGTGGAAGGGATCTGCCCGAATTGCGGCTACCAGCGGGCGCGCGGCGACCAGTGCGACAACTGCAATACCCTCTTTGAGAGCGCTGCCGAGTTGTTGTCTCCACACAGCAAGCTGGACGATAGCGCCCTGGAGCTGCGCGAGACAGAGCACTTCTTCCTCGATTTGCCGAAGCTGGCTGATGATGGTCTGGCTGATTGGTTGCGGGAGGATAAGGCGTACTGGCGACCGCAAGTAATCAATTTTGCGCGTAACCTGGTGCTTAGCGAGGGGCTGCACGGGCGAGCGGTGACCCGTGACCTGGATTGGGGGGTGGCCGTGCCCGTGGAAGGATATGAGCATAAGGTGCTCTATGTCTGGTTTGAGGCGGTCATCGGCTATCTGTCAGCCAGCATTGAGTGGGCGCACAACCAGGGCACGCCGGATGCCTGGAAGGCGTGGTGGTATGATCCGGCAGCGCGAACGGTCTACTTTATCGGCAAGGATAACATCCCGTTTCATGCGGTGATTTGGCCGGCGCAATTGCTGGGCGTGGGCCGGCTCTATGAAGATGACCCGCAAAAACATCTCAATCTGCCGTATGATGTGCCGGCCAACGAGTTCATGAACATGGAGGGGCGCAAGATCAGCGGCAGCCACAATTGGGGCGTGTGGATGTTGGATGCTCTGGAGCGCCACGACCCCGACCCGCTGCGCTACTACCTGACAATCCAAATGCCCGAGACGCGGGACAGCGATTGGAGCTGGGAAGGATATGTGACGCGCAACAATAATGAGCTGGTGGCCAACTGGGGCAATCTGGCTAATCGCGTGCTGTTGATGATCCAGCGCTATTTCCAGGGGGTTGTGCCGGATCCTGGCGAATTGCGTGACGCCGACAAAGCGCTGTTGCAGCAGATGGAGGCAGGTATGGAGCAGGTCGCTTTGCTCTATGACGCCTGCAAGTTTCGCGCCGCTTCCCAGGAATGCATGGCGCTGGCGACGGCCGTCAATCAATACCTGGAAGAAATGAGTCCCTGGACGACGGCAAAGGGCGACCTTGAGGCCACCGGCAAGACATTGTACACGGCGCTACAGGCGATTAATGCCTTGAAGATTATGTTTGCGCCGATTCTGCCCTTTTCCAGCGGGCAGTTGCACAGGATGATGGGGGAGCCGGGCAACCTCAGCGGGACGCAGATCGTCGAGAGCTATGCCGAGCCTTCGCGAAGCCATGTGGCGCTGACCTATGACGGATCTCCGGCCACCGCGCGCTGGGAGGCGGTTACCATCCCGCCGGGAAGGGTGCTGCCGAAGCCGGAGCCGCTCTTCAAGAAGCTGGATCTGGCGATTGTTGACGAGGAATTGTCCCGATTGAAGCGGTAGCCTGAAGAAGGCCGGTCACCGAAAGAGCAGGGGAGCAATGTTGGCCCCTTCACCCGGCTGCAGTACCAGGACTTTTACCTGCGGGGCCCGGCGGGCAGCGTGACTGGCGAACAGGCGGGGAGGGCGGCGCAGTGTGTTCTTACTTAGCCGGCCCATGCCGATGGGATGAAACGTCCCCCAGTGGATCGGTACAGCCACTTTGGGTTGCAGGAGCGTGAGCGCCTCGGCTGCCCGTTCCGCGTCCATGTGCCCGGGGCCGAGGCTGAGTCCCCAACCCCAGACGGGCAACAGAGCCAGATCGAGATCCTCGGATAGCTGAGCCATGCCGGCGAAGATGTCGGTATCGCCGGGGAAATAAGTGACGTGGGAGCCTTTGATCAGGTAGCCCAGGCTATCCGCATTGCGTCCAAAGGGTAGTCGCATGTTACCATGGTCGGCGTAGGTAGCCGTGATTGTCAGCGGCCCGACCTGGGCGTGGTCGCCTACGTCCACTTCAACGATTCGCTGGAAGCCTTCCCGGCGCAGTAGGGTGGCCGAGCCGGTCGGGGCGATAAAGTGTGTCTTTGAATCAAGGTGGCGGAGGGAGGCGCGATCAAAGTGATCCCAATGCAGGTGTGAGATCAATACCGCGTCGATATCTTTGTAAAGGTCGTAAGTGACGGGCAAGGCGCGCCGCCGCAAGTGGGAAACCCGTGAGCGCAGTAGCGGGTCGGTGAGCAGCCGGACGCCATCCATTTCGAGTAACAGCGTCGCGTGGCCGACATAGGTCAGATGTAGTTTAGGATCGATCATTGAGGGCAGCACATAGCCGGCGATTCCCGCGGAATAGGCTTGGGCAATTCACCCAAGATGCCTTACTTCAGGAATCTAACAGCATCCGGCCCGCGCGGCAAGCAAATGTTGGCATTGCGTTGGTGAATGACCAGCCCGGCAGGGAGCGACAAGCTATCGCAGCTCTTCAACGCTCGGGCGTATGATCATGACGTTGCCATGTGCGCCGCGCATAACCTTCTCCGCGACACTGCCATAGACCCAACGGCGCAGGCCGCCGCGACCGTGTGTGGCCATCACAATCAACTCGTAACCCTGCGCCTGGGCGTAGTCAAGAATGGTGTGGGCCGGCGAACCCTCCATAGCTGCCACACGGATTTCCTGACCAGGCAACTCTGACTGCCGGGCCAGGCTCTGCAAATAGGCCAACGCGGGTTCTCCGCCGTCCTCGTGCAAATTGGTATCCTTTCCCTGTTCGGTCCAATCAAGTAGCACGTGATCGTCGCCGGCCAGTTCCCCGGCCTGGTAGACGCGCAGCAGACAGACGCCGGCCCCCAGGCAGCGCGCGACCTCCAGGCCGCGGGCCAGCGCCTTGTGCGACAGCTCAGAACCATCAACGGTGATCAGCACGTTCCGCATCGGTTCCTCAGAGCGCATGACGAGGACCGGACAGCGTGCGCCGCGCAAGACTTTTTCGGTGACGCTGCCCAGCATCCAGCGAGTCAGGCCGGAATAACCGTGGGTAGACATGATGATCAGGTCGATACCGTCTTCTTCAGCGACGTCAACGATCGTGCCGGCTTCGTCTCCTTCCAACAGTCGCAGATAGATGTTGTGCTCGGAGTGCGCGGCCTGCAGAGCCTGCAAGTAGGAGTGAGCTTCTTCGCGGGCCGACTTCTGAAGGTTCTCATCCCAGAGCAAAACTTCGGCCCCGGCCAAATCAGGGAGGATCACTTGCTGATGGGTGGTGGGGACGCGCAACAAGTAGATGCTGCTGCCCGCCCACCTGGCCAGAGTCAAGGCGGGCTTGAGAGCCATTTCAGCAAGTGGGGAGCCGTCCAGCGGCACCAGGATCTTCGCGAACATCGTCTTCCTCCTCCGTAACTCGAATTTCCAATTCGACGCCGATTTGAAAAATCGGGTTACATTTGCGCT
>CAYVQP010000010.1:24941-44790 GCA_964452775.1 uncultured Ardenticatenaceae bacterium
GCCGATTTGAAAAATCGGGTTACAAGTGTGTTTGTAGGTGAGCGACCTGCTGCAGGCCTAACTGGTAGCCCTGCTCCAGTACCGCGATGTTGCCGGGCAGGAGATGCGCCTTCGCTCCGGCGAGTTGCTTTTCCAGCACACGAATGATTGAACTCAGCGGCAACACTGATTGCGCACCCAACATGGCCCCAAGCGCAGCCATGTTGAGCATTTTACTCGCGCCGTGATTTTCGGCGATCTCATTGGCCGGGACAAGGATGTAGGTGATGTCCTGCCGGCTTTGACTTATCCCGATGAGCGATGTGTTGACCACCAATATTCCGCCCGGCGCAACCAGCGGTTCGTACTTCTCGGCGGAAGGCTTGTTTAGCACAATGGCGATGTCGGGCCGGGCCACTATTGGGGCGCCAATCGGCTCGTCGCTGATGATGACCGTACAGTTAGCCGTGCCGCCGCGCATTTCCGGCCCGTATGATGGGATCCAGGTGACATGTAGCCCTTCATCCATGCCGGCGTAAGCCAACAGTTGCCCGGCAAACAACACCCCTTGCCCGCCGAAACCTGCAATGACAATCGAGGTATCCATTTCAACTCCTCTGCGCCGGTTGTGCGCCCAGGAGCTGTATGTCCGTGACAACGGGCGTGGTCAGCGCCTTGGGCGTCATGTGCAGGGCGTTTTCCAGCACCCTGCCCAGACGGGCAATGCCCAGTTCGATGTTCTCGGACTGTGCGTTGGAGAAGTTTAGTCTAAACGTGTTGCGGCATATGCCGGTGGGATCAAAGGCGACGCCGGGGACAAAGGCGACCTTATTGGCCACGGCCTCCTCCAGGAGAAGCGCGGCATCGAGTTGGGGCGGCAGGGTTACCCAAAGGAATAGTCCGCCTGCCGGCCGGGTCCAACGCACTTCCGGCGGGAAGTACCGCTCCATCGCCGCCAGCATCACGTCCCGCCGTTCGCGATAGACGCGGCGGATGAGCTGTACGTGCTGGTCGAGGAAGCCATCCTTGATGACTTCATAGGCCACCATCTGCACAAAGCTGCTGGTGTGCAGGTCCATGCCCTGCTTGGCCATCACACAGCGATGGATGACGTCAACCGGAGCCACCATCCAACCGATGCGCAGGCCGGGGGCCAGCGTCTTGGAGAAGGTGCTCAAGTAGATGACGTTGCCGTGCAAATAGCCTTGCCCGTTGGAGTTGTGTTCACGAATTCGCTCGGCATCCAGCACGACTAGCGGCTTGACATGCTCGCCTTCAAAGCGTAGCTTGCCGTAGGGATCGTCTTCGATGATCGGGATGCCGTACTTGTCAGCGGTCTGGATTAGCTCACGCCGGCGTTCCAGTGAGAGAGTAACGCCGCCCGGGTTGTGGAAGTTCGGCAGCACGTACATGAACTTTGGGCCGGCGGAAAATGCCTCTTCCAACAGCTGTGTGCGCATACCGTCATCGTCAATCGGCACGGTGATGTACTCCGCCTGATAAGCGTTCCAGGCCTGCAGCGCGCCCAGGTAGGTCGGCTGCTCGGTGAGAATCAAATCGCCGGCGTTAATCATCACCTTGCCGATGAGGTCCAGCGCCTGCTGCGAACCGCTGGTGATCAGGACGTTTTCGGGCGCGGCGCGTATGCCGTAGCGCGCCATCTGGTCCACGATGTAGTCACGCAAGGGCTTGTACCCTTCGGTGACGCTGTATTGCAGGGCTTTGCTGCCGTACTTCTGCAGTACGACCTGCGAGGCCGCTTCGAATTCCTTGATGGGAAACAATTCCGGCGCTGGAAGCCCGCCGGCAAACGAGATGACATCCGGTTTTTCGGTCAACTTCAGCAGCTCGCGGATGATCGAGCTACTCATGGTCTTCATGCGTTGAGAATAGCGCTGTCGCCAGGGGGTAGTCATTGCCAGCTCCTTTCAAGGTGGGCAAGGGATGAGGCATTCAAGATATTGATGGCTCTGCTGCTGATCATATTCTCTTCCCCTGCAGTTCCATGGCGACCTTGTAATCGCCGAGTGGATAATAGGGAATCATCGTGTCGCGTACCCAGTCTGCTGATTCGGCGGGGGTCATTCCCCAGTTGGTCGGACAGGTGGACAACAATTCCACGATGCTGAAGCCAAGCCCCATGATTTGGGCCATGAAAGCTGTCTTAACCGCCTTTTTCGCCTGGTTAATGTGCCGAGCGTCGTGCAGGCTGCGGCGCACGCTGTATGCCGTGCCCTCCAATCCGGCAAGCAACTCGGCCATCCTTATCGGGCTGCCGGTGGAATAGGTGTCGCGCCCAAAGGGTGAGGAGCTGGTGATCTGTCCCGGAAGGGTAGTTGGGGCCATCTGACCGCCGGTCATGCCGTAGTTGGCATTGTTGATGAAGAAAACGGTGATCTTCTCTCCCCGCGCTGCCGCGTGAATGATCTCGCCCATACCGATTGAGGCCAGGTCGCCGTCACCCTGGTAGGTGAAAACAATCTTGTCCGGGTGGACGCGCTTCACGCCGGTTGCCATGGCCGGCGCGCGCCCGTGAGCCGCTTCGCAGGCGTCCACGTCGAAATAGTCGTAGGCGAAGACGGAGCAGCCAACCGATGCGACCAGGATAGTGTTTTCGCGCAGCTCCAATTCGTCCAGCACTTCAGCCACAAGGAGATGAGCGGTGCCGTGAGTGCAGCCGGGGCAGTAATGCGTGTGCACATCGGTGAGTGAGTGTGGACGCGCGTAGGTAATCTTCTCATCAATTGAGGCTAAGACGGCCATTGTTGCCCTCCAGAATGGGATGATGCGCGGTTGCGGGCCGGGTAGCGCACTTCTGCCACAGTTCGCGGCAGTGTTGTTCTACTTCCTCCGGCATGGGGATGATGCCACCCATCCGGCCCAGAAAGTCAATGGGGACCTGCCGACCCACAATAGCCCGGACATCCTGTAACATTTGGCCGGCGTTCATCTCGACCACCAGGATGCCGGCGCACTGCTCGGCCAATTCCGCCAGGCGTTCTTCGGGGAACGGCCAGAGCGTTTGCGGTCGCAACAGGCCGGCCGGCAAGCCCTCTTTGCGTAGCCGCTGTATGGCTGTGCGACTGACCCGCGCTGCTGTGCCGAAAGCAACGATAAGCAACTGCGCGTCCTCTGTGTACGTTTCCTCCCAGCGCACTTCCCGATCGGCAATTCGCCGCAGTTTCGCTTGCAGGTTCAGGTTTAGCCTCTCCAGATCGGATGCGCCCAGGTAAAGCGAGTTGATCACGTTCTTCTTGCGGCCCTGCGCGCCGGTCAAAGACCAGGCCGGCTTCTCGCGCAGGGGCAACATCGGCGGCAGTTGCGCCGGCTCCATCATTTGCCCGATCGCGCCGTCGGCGATGACGAATACCAGGGTGCGATAGTGGTCGGCCAGGTCGAAAGCCAGAACGGTGAAGTCAATGGCTTCCTGGACGGTCGCCGGGGCCAGGACGATGGGATGAAAATCCCCGTGCCCGGCGCTCTTTGTGATCTGGTTGTAGTCGCCCTGGCTGGGCAGGATGTTGCCCAGGCCGGGGCCGCCGCGAACGATGTCAATGATAACTGCCGGGACTTCCGAGGCGGCGATGTAGCTGAAGCCTTCCTGCATCAGGCTGATGCCGGGGCTGCTGGAAGAGGTCATAACCCGGGCGCCGGCGGACGCTGCCCCGTAGACCATATTGATCGCCGCCAGCTCGCTCTCCGCCTGTAGAAAGACGCGATTCAACTCAACCATGCGCCGGGACATGTGTTCAAGCAGTTCAGTCTGCGGCGTGATTGGATAGCCGAAATACGCCTCGCAGCCGGCGCGGACGGCCGCTTCGGCAAAGGCGACGTTCCCTTTGAGTAGTTGCCGCTGGGGTTGCGGTCGCTCAGGCAGTGGCTGCGACATAGTTGGCCTCCTGTTTGCGCGCCGGGATCTCCCGAAAAACTGTGATGCACCCCTCCGGGCAGACCGTCGCACAGAGGGCGCACCCGGTGCAATCGTGTTTTGGGTCAAGTAAGATTACGGGCCGGTACCCTTTGGCATTGAACTCATCGGCAAAGGCGATGACCTCAGGCGGGCAGGCCGCCCGGCAAAGTTCGCACCCCTTGCACCGCTCTATGTCGATGACGATACGACCTTTGGCCATTAGAATTCCTCCATGGGAAGTTGAAGTGAGCTAGGGCGCACCAATTAGCCCGGCGGCGCGCCCCGACTCAAGGCATTCATCAACCCCGCAGTTCTTGCTGCGAAAGCCTGTTCCGCGAAGGACTCCGGAAGTACCTGCGGGGGCTTTGTCTTCAGTATGACATAATCACCCTTGCTCATGTAGTGAAGAAAGGCAGCGGTAAAAGTGCGGAATGTCACAGCCCGGCAGGGACCATGCCCCGCACCTCTTCCCGGCCAACAGCCGCGGGACAGGCGTAGCGCTAAGCCGCTCAATCGCCCGCCAGAGCAGCTCTCGCCTGCTCTTCACGCTCACGTTGGGCCGGGGTTGGGCGCAGGTAGATGAACCAGTAGATCAGGCCCACCAGAAGCGCGCCGCCGATGATATTGCCGATCGTTACCGGCAGCAGATTGCGCCAGATGAAGTTCGACCAGGTGAGACCGGCATACGCCGCAGCGTCCAGGCCGGCCGTGGCCAGGAAGGCGCTATCCGTCTTGATCAGCAAGCCGATGGGGATGAAGTACATGTTTGCCACGCTGTGCTCAAAGCCGGCGGCCACAAAGGCAGTAATGGGAAAGATTATGGCCAGAATCTTGTCCGTGGCGCTGCGCGCCCCGATGCACAACCAGACCGCCAGGCATACCAGAGCGTTGCAGAAGATGCCGAGGACGATTGCCTGGACGAATTCCAGGCCCACCTTCGTGTTGGCGATATTGATTGCGTTGATCCCGACCTGCCCGGCGCCAAAGGTGTATTGCCGGCTGTAGAACATGAGTATGGCGGTGGCGAGCGAACCGATGAAGTTACCCAGGTAGACCACCGTCCAATTGGTCAGTAGCTTACCGGTGGTGACCTTCTTGCCGGCCCAGGCCATGACGATCAGATTGTTGCCCGTGAACAACTCCGCGCCGGCGCCGACGACCAGGATCAGCCCCAGGCAAAAGACGAGCCCGCCGAGCAGCTTGACTACGCCGAATGGCAGCACGCCGGCCGCGCCGGCGGTGGCCGTCGTGGAGAAGACGGCCCCCATAGCGATGAACGCGCCGGCCAAAATGCCCAGGGCCATCATGCGCAGCAGGTCCAGCCGGGACTTGGCGACACCGATGCTCTCAGCTTTGGCTGCCATGTCACGAGGCACCAGCGCGTCAGTAGCGAATCCGACAGGGGCGACATTTTCACTCATTTCAATCTCCTTCAGTGGTTGCGATATGGTTAAATCGCGTAGCTTGTTTGTGCTGTCGCGCCCGATCTTTCGGGCGCTGCTTGTTCTCGTTCGACCCTCACCGCGCAAACCTTGAATTCCGGTATTTTGGCCGTTGGGTCCACGGCGTCCACGGTCAACAGGTTGGTCGCTGCCTCCGCATAGTGGAAAGTCATGAATATCGTGCCGATGGGCGAGCGCCTGGTCAGGTGCGCCAGGGCGACAACGCTGCCCCGGCGGGAAGTCACCCGTACCGGTTCATCGTCGGTAATACCCAACTTCGCGGCATCAACGGGGTTGATCTCTACCTCAGCGTCCGGAGCGATGATGTCAAGGCCCGGCGACCGGCGAGACATGGTGCCTCCGTGCCAGTGGAAGAGCGAGCGACCGGTGCTGAGGATGAGCGGATATTCATCGTCCGGCTCCTCAGCCGGCGGGCGATAACCAATGGCGCAGAACAGTCCCTTGCCGCGGGTAAATCGCTCAGTGTGCAAAATCGGCGTGCCGGGGTGCTCTTCGTTAGGGCAGGGCCATTGCAAACCGGCGCGGGCGAGGCGCGGATAGCTCATGCCGGCGTATTGCGGCGTCACCTTGCGTATCTCCTCGAAGATCGCCTGAGGATCTTCGTAGCGCCAGCCGGCGCCCATGCGATTGGCGAGGTCGGCGACAATTTGCCAATCCGGGCGAGAGTCGCCGGGCGCTTCCAATGCCGGGCGCACCAGCTGCACCCGGCGTTCGGTGCTGGTAAAAGTGCCGGTTTTCTCTGCGAAGCTGGCCGCGGGGAGGACGATGTCGGCGAAGTCGGCGGTCTCATTCATGAAAATGTCCTGCACAACGAGAAAGTCGAGCTTCTCCAGCGCTTCGCGCACGTGGCTGAGGTTGGGATCGGAGAGCATGGGATTCTCGCCCATGATGTAGACTGCCTTGATCTCTCCACTGAGAGCCTTGTGCATGATTTCAGTGACCGTCAGTCCCGGTGTCGGACTCAGCCTTTCCAGGGGGATATCCCAGACGCGGGCGAATTTGGCTCTGTTTGCCTCATCGGCGACCGGTTGGTAGCCGGGATAGACGTTGACCAACCCGCCCATGTCGCAAGCGCCCTGGACGTTGTTCTGCCCACGCAGCGGATTCAGGCCGGTGCCTGGGCGACCGATGTTTCCGGTGAGCAGCGCCAGGTTGGAGAGCGCCTTCACGTTGTCCGTGCCGGAGGTGTGCTGGGTGATGCCCATCGCCCAGAAGATGGAAGCGTTGCGCGCCCCGGCATAGAGGCGAGCGGCCTCGATGATTTCCTGGGCAGGTACGCCGGTGACGTGGGATGTTCGCTCCGGCGTCCAACGGCAGACGGACTCGGCGAACTGCTCATACCCTTCAGTGCGGGCAGCGACGAATTCGCTGTTGCCAAGTCCTTCGGCGATGATCACATGGGCCATGCCGTTGAATAGGGCCACGTCCGTGCCCGGCAGATGGCGCAAATGCAGGAAGGCGAAATCCGCTAACTCGATGCGGCGGGGATCGATGAGGATCAGCTTCGCGCCGTTGCGCCGGACGGCGCGCTTCATTTGCAGCGCCAGGACCGGGTGCGCTTCCGTGGTGTTGGAGCCGGTTACCAGAAGGACGTCCGCTTCAGGAATGTCCTGGATGGAGTTGGTCATGGCGCCGGAACCTAGTGTAGTGGCCAGACCGGCCACGCTACTGCTGTGTCAGAGACGGGCGCAATGGTCAATGTTGTTCGTGCCGATGACCGCGCGGGCGAACTTCTGCAGCAGGTAGTTTTCTTCGTTGGTGCACTTGGCCGAGGTCAGGATGCCGATGCTGTCCGGGCCGTATGTGTCGCGGATGTGGCTCAGCCGGCTGGCAATGGTATCCAGCGCGACATCCCATCCAGTCGGGGTGAACTGAGCCTGTCCGTTTTCACCGCTACGCCGCAACGGCTGCGTGAGACGGTCCGGGGCATGGACAAAGTCGAAGCCAAAGCGCCCCTTGACGCACAGGCTGCCGCGATTGACGTCATTGTCGAAGCGCCCATCTACGCGGTAGATCAGCCCATCTTTGATGTGCAGGTCGATCTGGCAGCCAACGCCGCAATAAGGGCAGGTGGTGGGGACGATACGATCTGCGTTTAACATACTCACTCCTTCACTGCTCTTCTGCATGCCGGGCCGCAATCAATACGGCCATCGCTGTACATGGATCAGCATAACGGATCGGGGCCGACTCCGTTAGTGACAAGATTCACAAATGCGATTGACAATCGTCACATGTGAGATTGGACCGCAGACGAGGTAGGATCGAGCAGCCCATTTCCGGATTGATTCCGGAGCGAGCATGTTATTGAGACCAGCCTGTTTCTTAGCGCCGGTTAGCCGCTACTATTGACGTAGGGCTCCACCCACTCCCAGATGGCGTCGTCGCCGGGGACATCCGGCGCGGGCTGATCGGCCGGCCAACAACCCTCGGCCGGCGCTTCCAGGCCCAGCGTGCGCCGGTTGACGGTGGTCGCGCTGTCGGCGGCGCGCAGGTGTAAGGGGAGTTGCCCGCCGGTGGCCGTCTGATCGCTGTCACAAATAGGGAGGGTGACCACCTCAGGCTCACCGACGCAGAGCACCAGCTGGACTTCCCCCAGGTTGGATGGGAAGTCGGCCGGGGGAATTATCGAGCGGGCCAGTTCCCACCCCGCGGTTGCCTGGCGAAAGACGAGTGTAGGATGCAGCGGCGATTGCCGGTCAAAGGTCGCCGCCGCCGGCAGTCCGACGCCCTCACAAACGCGAGCGAACGCGGAAAACTCCTGGCTCTCCGCGTCGAGATGGCCGGCGTTGCGTACGCCGCGGTAGGCCAATATGGCCAGAACAACGCCGAAGAGGATGGTGACCAACAGGATCGGTAGCGCGTGTCGAAACGCGTTCCGCCGCTTATCTGGGTGTAGATCAGTTTGCACGTTTCCTCAATAGTTAACTTGCCGGGTACCTAAGAGCTACGGGACATTGCTCGAGATCGTCAAACAAATATCTTATGTCGCGCCAATATCGATCTGATGAATCCGGCATATCCTAAACTCGAGCGCCCTGCATGTGCAAGGTGAGCAGCCGCTTGCCCGGCACACCTGATGGAGCAATTCTATAGCATGGCGCATCAGCGACGAGGTGAAAGATAAATGAATCTAAACAAGTTTACGCAGAAGGCGCAGGAAGCGGTGCTCAACGCGCAGACGCTGGCTGAGGAACGCAATCACAGCCAGGTGGAGCTGTTGCACTTGCTGGCATCCTTGTTGGCGCAGGGCGACGGCGTTGTGCCGCAACTGGTCAACCGCATCGGCAGCAACGCGCAGGCGTTGGCGGCATCCGTGGCCGGCGAGCTGAATAAGCTGCCCCGCGCCTATGGAACGACGACGCAGACCGGCCTGTCACGTGAATTGGCGAACGTCATCCGCTCCGCAGAACGCGAAGCCGACAGAATGAAAGACGAATATGTCAGCACTGAGCATCTCTTCCTGGCCCTGGTAGATGTGGCCGGCGAAGCGCGTTCGCTGGCCGGCTTGAAAGGGATGTTGCCGGATCGCGACCAGGTGTTGCAGGCGTTGACCGCTATCCGCGGCAGCCAGCGAATCACGTCGCCCAATCCGGAATCCACCTATGAGGCGCTGGCCAAATATGGGCGCGACCTGACTAAACTAGCCCGGCTAGGCAAGCTCGACCCGGTGATCGGCCGGGATGAGGAGATCCGGCGGGTCATCCAGGTGTTGAGCCGGCGCACCAAGAACAACCCGGTTTTGATCGGCGATGCCGGCGTGGGCAAGACCGCCATTGTGGAAGGGCTGGCGCAGCGGATCGTGAACGGCGATGTGCCGGAAGGAATGAAGGAGAAGGAGCTGATTGCTCTGGACCTGAGCAGCCTGGTAGCCGGGGCGAAGTTCCGCGGCGAGTTTGAAGAGCGGCTGAAGGCGGTGCTGAAGGAGATCACCGAGAGCGACGGGCAGATCATCCTGTTCATTGACGAATTGCACACGATGGTCGGGGCCGGCGCGGCGGAAGGCAGCATGGATGCCAGCAATATGCTGAAGCCGATGCTGGCCCGCGGCGAGTTGCACACGGTTGGCGCGACAACGCTGGATGAGTACCGCAAGTACATTGAGAAGGATGCTGCCCTGGAGAGGCGCTTCCAGCCGGTGTTTGTTGATGAGCCGTCGGTGGAGGATACGATTTCGATATTGCGCGGCCTGAAGGAGCGTTACGAACTGCATCACGGGGTACGCATCCAGGATGGAGCGGCGATCGCGGCGGCGGTGTTGTCCCATCGCTATATCACCGACCGGCAGTTGCCGGATAAGGCCATTGACTTGATTGATGAGGCGGCCAGCCGGCTGAAGATGGCAATTGACTCCAAGCCGGCAGACCTGGACAAGGTGGACCGGCAGATATTACAACTGGAGATCGAGCGCGAGTCGCTGCGGAAGGAGCGAGACGAGGCGTCGAAGACGCGCCTGAACAACATTGACGCCGAAATCGCCGAGCTGCGTGAGGTCGCCAATGGGCTGCGGGCGCAATGGGAGACGGAGAAAGCGGCAATTGGCGAAATGCGGGCGACGAAGGCGCAGCTGGATGAAACGCGGGTGAAGATCGAGCAGGCTGAACGGCAAATGAACCTGGAAGAAGCGGCCCGGCTGCGTTATGGCACGCTGGCTGACCTGGAGCGGCGATTGGCGCAAGAAGAGGTCCGGCTGAAAGAGTTGCAGGCCGGAGGCGCGCTGCTGAAGGAAGAGGTTGACGCGGAGGATATCGCCGACATCGTCTCGAACTGGACGGGTATCCCGGTGAGCAAGCTGCTCGAAGGCGAGGTAGAGAAGCTGCTGAAGATGGAAGAGCGCCTCCACCGGCGCGTGATCGGGCAGGATGAGGCCATCCGAGCCGTGGCCAGCGCGGTGCGTCGCTCGCGGGCAGGTCTGCAGGATAGCGCCCGGCCAGTGGGATCGTTTATCTTCCTCGGCCCGACGGGAGTGGGCAAGACGGAGTTGGCCCGCGCGCTGGCGGAGTTCCTCTTTGACGACGAGGACAACATGGTGCGCGTGGACATGAGCGAGTACCAGGAGCGCCACGCCGTCAGCCGGCTGATTGGCGCGCCGCCGGGTTACGTGGGCTATGACGAAGGTGGGCAATTGACAGAAGCGGTGCGCCGGCGACCGTACTCAGTGGTGTTGCTGGATGAGATTGAGAAGGCGCACCCCGATGTCTTCAACACCCTGCTGCAGTTGCTTGACGATGGCCGGCTGACCGATGGGCAGGGGCGGACGGTCAATTTCCGCAACACCGTGGTGATCATGACCAGCAACATCGGCAGCCAGTATTTGCAGGGCGATCGATATGACGCCGAAGCGGCGCTACAGGCGTTGCGGGCGCACTTCCGGCCGGAGTTCCTGAATCGGGTGGATGATGTGATCGTTTTCAGCAGCCTGAGCCGGGAGGACCTGGCGGCAATCGTGGAAATTCAGGCCGGGCGGTTGCGCGATCTGCTGGCCATCCGGCAAATGTCGCTGCGCTTCACGGAGCGGGCCAGAGAGTATCTGGCCATGAAGGGGTATGATCCCACCTTTGGCGCGCGGCCGCTGAAGAGGCTGCTGCAGCGAGAGGTGTCTGATCCGCTGGCTCTGGCCATATTGGAGGGTCGGTTCCGCGATGGAGACGCCATAGTGGTGGACGCGAACGCACAGGGCTTGACCTTCAGCAAAGGTTAACCCGCCCGCGGCGACATGAGGAACAAAAAAGGCGTGGTCGCGACCACGCCTTTTTCGTTTGCCAGCGGACGGGGTGGGATTTGAACCCACGGTACGGCAAGCCGTACACAGCATTTCCAATGCTGCACCATAAGCCTCTCGGTCACCCGCCCTGGACCATCCGGCTGAATGGCATAAGTTGGTCAGATTATAGCAGAACCACAGTTGACTGTCACTTTCCGAAACGATGGTCAACTGAGTCGGCCATCCAACTCCAGTTGCGCGGCGTCACCTTGCATGGCGGTCAGTACGTTGCCAATATGAGTCCACAGATCGAGTTGGTCGTCGAAGCAGACCCGGCTGAAGTCCGCGGTCACCTCCACCACATGATCGCGATCCACGCCGCCGGCGAAGCGACGATCCTTCCATTTCTTGCGCACGGACGAGAGGTCAACCTCGCGGATATCTTTGGAGGGGCGAACCAGGGCGACGGCGATGAGCAGGCCGGTGATCTCGTCACAGGCCAGTAAGGCGAAGTCAATCGGTTGCGTGCGTTCGACGCCGGTGCCTTCCGTGTAGTGCGAGAGGATAGTGCGGATCGTCTCCTCGTCCACACCCCGAGAGCGCAGAATCTCCGCGCCCTTGTTGGGATGCTCGCCTAACTGCGGGTGGATCTCCCAGTCAAAGTCGTGGAGCAGGCCGACCGCCTGCCAGTAATCGGGAGATTGGCCCAGAGCGACGGCGTACCAACGCAGAGCCACACCAACCGCCCAGATGTGCCGGCGCAGGCCGGCATCCTGCACGAACTCGGTGACTATCTGCCATGCCTGTTCGGGCGTCGGCGGAGCGGGGACCGGCGGGGTCATGCCGATATGTCGGGATCCGCCTTGCGCGCGCCGCAGTCGCAGCCTCCGCCTTCATGCTTGGAGCAGCCGGCGGCGGCTTTCTTCTCCAGCGCTTCCAGCTCTTCGGAAGGCTCCAACTGCTCGCGGAAGAATTCAACCCGGTTGCCGTCCTCGAACTCCACGACGACTGAATCGCGAATGGCGCGCACGTCAACGACTCTGCCCGGTCCTTTCGGCGTCTCCACCCGCTTGCCGAACTTGGGCAGCACCTTCTTCGCTTCCACATATTGCTCGTATTCGTAGATCAGGCAACAGCGCAGGCGACCGCACATGCCGGTGATCTCGTGCGGGTTAAGCGAGATGCCCTGTTCCTTGGCCATGCGGATGGAGACCGGGCTGAACTCGGTGAGGAAGGTGGAACAGCAGCGCGGCTGCCCGCAGGCGCCGTAGCCGCCGAGGAAGCGGGCTACATCACGCGGGCCAATGACTTGCATCTCGACGCGGCAACGGAAGACGCGCGCCAGAGTCGACTGCAACTTCGGTAGACGCAGCTTGCGATTTTCGGTGGTGTAGTAGAAGGTCAACCAGGAGCCGTCATAGCTGTATTCGGCCTTGATGAACTTCACATCCTGAACGGCCTGTTCGGCGGCCTTTTCCCGACAAGTGATCAGCGCACCCAGCTCCTTCTCCTGCCATACCTGCTGCATCACCAGTTCTCTGGGCGTGGCAATGCTCTTGATATTGCGCAGATTGCGGGCATCAAAGGCATGCTCCTCGTCAACGAAGGCGATCACCTGCCCCAATTGCCGGCCGCGCTTGGTTTCGACCACGACGTGATCGCCGGGGACAACGTCCGTAATGCTACCCGTACTGAAATGGTACAGCTTCCCCAGTTTTTGGAATCGTACTCCAACGACAGCACTCATTATGAATCTCCTATGCGGGAGATTATAGCAGAGTGTCGCCGGCGTGACATTCGCATAGTGGGCCGGCAGAGGGAATAGCCGGCCGCAGCCGGCGACGGACTAACCAATCATCTGGATGGGGATGAAGTCAGTCTGCGAAGCGAGAGTCAGCAGGCTGACGCGAGCGGCAATGGCCCGGCTGATCTCCTGGAAGGCCAGCGCCGCCGGCGAATTGGGATAAGCGACTACCGCCGGCTCACCGGCATCGCCGCCTATGCGCACGTTGGCATCCAGCGGAATCGAACCGAGAAACGGCACGTCGAGGACGGTCGCCAGTTCCTCGCCGGCTCCCGAACCGAAGAACTCGCCGCTCATGTTTTCGATGACGCCGATGATGGGCACATCCAGCTTCTCGAACATCTTCAGGCCGCGCATGGCATCAGCGGCGGCGACTGCCATCGGCTGGGTGACGATGACCGCGCCGGTGAGTGGAATGGCCTGAGCCAGGGAAAGCTGCGCATCGCCCGTGCCGGGGGGCAGGTCAATGACCAGGTAATCCAGCTCGCCCCAATTGACATCGGTCAGCAATTGGCGGATGGCGCTGTGCAGCATGGGACCACGCCAGACCAGCGGCTGCTCCGGCTTGACCAGGAAGCCGGTGGAGATGAACTTCACCCCGTAGGCCTCTGCGGGGGTCATCTTGCGATCCTTGGGGGGAGGCATGACCTCGACGCCCATCATGATCGGAATATTCGGCCCCAGGATGTCGGCGTCCAGCAGACCCACGCGAGCGCCGGACTGGGCGAGGGAGATAGCCAGGTTAACGGCCACGGTGGATTTGCCCACGCCGCCCTTGCCGCTGGAGACGGCGATGGTGTTGCGGAACTGCTGCCCGACCTGCTGATTGATGCGCCGGTCCGTGGGCACGTTGGCGTCAAACTTGATCGCCACGCTGCCGATGCCGTCAATGGCAGCCAAAGCCGCGCGGGCGTCGCCCTCCATCTTGCCGCGTAATGGACAGGCCGGCGTGGTGAGCATGATGGTAAACGAGACATCACCGGCGGAGATGGACAGGTCGCGAATCATGTTCAGAGAGATCAGATCGCGGTGTAGTTCCGGCTCGATTACCGTGGATAGCGCCTGCCGGACGGCTTCCTCGGTAACGCTGCTCCGGTCACTCTTGGTTCGGTTAAACATGGTAATCCTGTGCAGTTATTGGTCACACAGCCCGCAGCTCTTGGAAAGCTGCGGGCTGTATTGTTGGCATGGGGGGGTCAGAACTAATAGTAGGCTCCCTGGTAATATAGCTCGGTCTTGTTCTCCTCGCTGATAGTGGGGGTTTCGTCTTCTGCGCCGCGCCGCTTGCCCTTGCCGGCTTCCTTCATCAGGCGGGCTTCAGCTTCGGCGGCGGCCTTCTTGGGGGCAATTTCGCGCCAATAGCTGAGCGGTTTGCTGAGCCGGGCCTTGTCGTGAATGTGCGCGGTGGTGCGGTCATAGCTGGCCAGTTCGTAGTCATGATCCATCTTGATCGCGTCGAAGGGGCAGAACTCGGCGCATAAGCCGCAGTTCATGCAGATATCAATATCAATGTAGAACTTCTCCGGCTCCGGCTTGGGGCGACCGTTGGGCAACGTGCCGCGAGTGATCCAGATGCATTGCGGCGGGCAGACCTTTGGGCAGATACCGCAGGAAGTACACCAGTCATGGCCCCACGCTTTACCCGGCTCCGGATCGTCCGTAACCAGGAAAGGCACGAAGCGAAAGCGCTCCGGCACGGACAGCTTCTCTTCCGGGTAGTTGACCGTGATTGCGCCGGTGCCGCGTAGACTTTGCCGGTCGGTGAGGGCCTTGTCGTTGTAGTAGCGTCCACCCTGCGACATCCACTTGATGTCATCCAGGTAGGTGTCAACGAAATGTTTCATGGTGACCGCCATGCCGCGTAAAATGCCGAGTCCGTACATAGTTGCTCCTTAGAGTCCAATCATGCCGGGGCGCTCCCTCAGTCAGGCGCGCCGGCGCGAGAGGTATATCTAGCGATCCACCTCGCCCAACACAATATCAATGCTGCCGAGAATGGCGACGATATCGGCTACCTTGTGCCCGATGCTCATGGGGCCGAGGGAAGTCAAATTGATGAAGCTGGGAGCGCGCACATGATAGCGGTCCGGATTGGTGCCGCGACGCTGCCCGGTCACATAGTAGCCCAGTTCGCCTTTGGGGTTTTCTACCCTGCCATATGCTTCGCCGCTGCCCGGCAAGCGAAGTGCGTACTGCGGCTTGCCATCCACTACCGGCGCCCCCTGCGTCTCCTTCAGATAGGGCAGGACTTGCCTGATGATGCGCATGCTCTGGCGGATCTCGTCCAGCCGGATCAGGTAACGGTCGTAAATATCGCCGTTGTAGCGCACCGCCACATCAAAATCCAGGTGATCATAGTAGGAGTAGGGGTCGGCGCGGCGCACGTCATATGGCACGCCGCTGGCGCGGAGCAAAGGACCGGCTGCGCTATAGGCGATAGCGTCTTCTGCCGACAGGTAGCCGACGCCGATAGCGCGGGCGCGCACGATCTCGTTGTTGGTGACCAACCGGTCGAATTCGTCGAGGACCGGCGGAATGCGCTCGTAGATCAGTTCGTTCAGGAACTCCATGGTGGGCTGGGCGCGCACATGAGTGGGCAGATCGTAAGCGACGCCGCCGAAACGCATATAGTTGCACAGCATGCGCGCTCCGGAGGCTGCCTCGAACAGGTCCAGAATCATTTCCCGCTCAATATAGAAATAGAGCATGGGAGTCTGCAGCGCACCCAGATCGTTGAGCAGGAAACCCAACGCCCAGAGGTGATTGGCCATACGGGTCAACTCTACCATCAGGATGCGGATCCACTCGGCGCGCTCCGGCACTTCCACGCCCAACAATTTTTCGACCGCCAACACATAGCCGTGGTTGTTGGACATGGAGGAGAGATAGTCCAGCCGGTCAGTGTATGGGATGTTTTGAATAAAGGTGTTGCGCTCGCCGATCTTCTCGTGGTTGCGGTGCAAATATCCCATCACCGGCTCAAGTTTCAACACGGTTTCGCCGTCGAGGGTGACCACCATGCGAAAGACGCCGTGGGTTGAAGGATGTTGCGGCCCCATGTTGACGGTCACCTTGTCCGTCTTCATGCCCGGCGTGGCGTCGCGGGTGACGGTTACGCCGGCATAGATCTCGGTGTCCACGTCAAAATCAACGCTGTCGGGTAGCCAGCCGGGAGGATACTTCACATTTTTGCCATAGGGATTGCGCTCTTCGGCGCGGAATACCTTACCGTCCGGCCAGCGGCTGCCGAAGGGCTTGTGCTCTTCCTCGAAGAATGCCTCGCGAAAGTCCTTCCGCAAGGGGTGCCCCTCGAAGCCTTCCCACATGAGGATGCGGCGCAAGTCGGGATGGCCGTCGAAGCGGATACCAAGCAAATCCCAGATTTCGCGCTCCTGGAAGTCCGCGCCGGGCCACTGCGGAGTGAGCGAAGGGACGACCGGTTCGTCCCTATCCACCTGCACCTTCAGGACCAGCGCGCCGCCGCCCTGCTCGATGCTGTAGGTGTGGTAGACGACCTCCATCTTGTTTTCATTGATCAGGTCTACGCCGGTGACGCTGGATAGATAGTTGAAACCCAGCTCTTCCCGGAGGTAAGTAGCGACCTCCGGCAATTTGCCGGCATCAATGATCAGCCCGCCATACCCTTCTCGACTGTCATTCACCACACCTTCCGTGAATTTCTCCTTCAGGCGGTCCGTGGCGGCTTCCACCGGATCGGCGATAACGGGCTGGCTTTCGCTGGCTTCGAATACTTCAATGGTCATTGGCTACTCCACTCTAATGAATCCTCTCGTGAAGTGAGGGCAAAAACCCCGCAGATCCTTCACTGGTCTCTTATGGAGCGAACGCTCTCAACCAGAGCTGCGGGATTTCCATAAATCAGGCGGCCGGCGCTTCTTCCGATTCTGCGGCGGGGGCGGATTCTGTCTGGGCCTTGCCGGCTTCCCGGCGAATGATGTCCAGTTGGCGAAGATCGACAAGGTCCGGCCCGAGGATCGGAATGGGAACGACCTCAGCCGGGGCGTCCTTGCGATACCAGGGTACGGTCAGCACGGACTGCTCATCAATCTTCAATTGCAGGGCGATCAGGCCGTTGATCAGGGCCTGGGGCGTGGGCGGGCAGCCGGGGACATACACGTCAACCGGGATGAACTTGTCAATCCCATCAACGACATTGTAGCCCTCTTTGAAGGGCCCGCCGCCGCTGGCGCAAGCGCCCATGCTGAGCACATATCGCGGCTCCGGCATCTGATTGTAAAGGCGCACAATGGTGGGCACCATTTTCTTAGTAACCGTGCCGGAGATAATCATCAGGTCGGCTTGTCGGGGGGTGGCTCGAAACACTTCCATGCCGAAGCGGGCTAAATCGAAGCGGCTGGAAGCTGTGCAAATCATCTCAATAGCGCAACAGGCCAGCCCAAACGCCATCGGCCAGATCGAGTTTCGCCGTGACCAGTTGTAGATGCTGTTGAGGCTGGTGATAAAAACGTTGTTGGCTAAATCCCGTGGGACGGGAACATCAGATGTCAGGGCGTCAGTTGTCATTGACTCTTCGCCTCCTCAAACCAGGTGATCAGAATGTCCTCTAAGAGACGTTCGGTTGCCATCGCTGGGTCATCCGCAAATTCCGGCAACGAGGTGACCAGTTCGGCCAGCTCCTTCAAACCTACCTGCTCCGGTTCCAAATGCGGATAACGTTCCAACAGCGTCACTGCGATCGCATAGGTGGCATCCCAATAGAGATCGTGACCTTCAAGGGAAGCCATACCGATGGGAACCTGCACTCGACGTTGATAAAGTCGCCTAATGATACCGCAATCCTCCATGGGTGACTAGCGGAATATTAATGATGGATTTCACAATCGTTGTTGTTGGTCCCCGACCAATCAGCAGAAATCAAGGCAGTTGATGATTCGGGTATAATCGCCCCATACACGCGCCTACTGGCGGCGTAAAGAAGAGAATCGCTCGATCATGCCTCGTAATCCTTTGCATACTTTACTCCGGCTGGCGGTCGCCTTCATCTGGCTGTGGACCGGGCTGGTGGTGCTTTTCCTGTCGCCCATCGAGGAGAGCGTGGCTCTGATGGCCCCGTTAGGACTGCCGGCGCGGCCGGCGCTGTTGTTGATCATCCTCGTTGCTCTGGCCGAAATAGTGTTGGGTGGCCTGACGCTGATCAACTGGCATGTCCGGCTGTGGAGCCTAATCCAGATGGGGTTGATTGTCGCCTTCACGCTGATACTTACAATTCTGTACCCCGAGTTGTGGTTTCATCCCTTCGGCCCGATCAGCAAGAACGTACCACTGTTGGCGGCGACGATCATTCTGTATTCCTGGGAATCGCAGAGGGAGCGGGAACGGCGACGGGTGTTCAGTTTTCCGGATGAATCCAGGTAGCTGTGCGCATCAATTTGACCTCGCCGTGTGGTGAGGATGTCACCATTTGTGGGCGGCTCTTTTCCGGCGTGTAGGGCGATGCGTTCGCCGGGATGATTGGCTGAGGACCGGCGGTTGCGGCGGCTGTTGAAGCGTGGGATAATGCCGGCGGACTATTGAGGAGGAAGCCGGAATGAGCAGCGAGATGGGCAAGAAAATTGGGCTGATCATTGGGCGGGAGTGGAGTTGGCCGCCGGCGTTCATCAACGGCGTCGCCGCGCGCGAGGAAGGCGTCATTGCCGAGTTTGTGCAGCTGGGCGGCACGACGCTGGAGGATGTCTGCGAATACGATGTGATCATCGATCGCATGTCGCACGAGATCCCCTATTATCGAACCTTCATGAAATACGCCGCTCTCAAGGGCGTCTACGTGATCAACGATCCCTACACCTGGTCGGCCGACGACAAGTTCTTTGGGTTGGCGCTGATGAAAAAGCTGGGTCTGCGGATTCCGGCCACCGTGGCGCTGCCTAACAAGCGGGTTGAAACGCAGGTGGTGGCGGAGGGTTTCCGTAACCTGTTCTATCCGATGGACTGGAAAGGCATCATTGATTACGTGGGAACCCCGGCCATCTTGAAGGACATCCACACCGGCGGCCGGCCGTTTTCGCGCCGGGTGGCCGATGGCGATGACCTTATTCGCATGTACGATGAAAGCGATGTGCGCACGGTAATCTTGCAACAACTGATCGAGACGGAGCAGCACATTCATTGCTTCGTGATTGGCCGGGAGCACGCGCGGGCCATGGCTTATTCGCTGGCGGAAGACAAGTATCTGCCGGAGATCGCCCTTGCCGGCCCGGCGCAAGTTGCTCAGCTAGAAGCGGACGCGCTGCGCATTTGCCGGACCTATGGCTACGACATGAACATGGTCGAGTTTGCAATCCATGAGGGAGAGGCTTACGTGATCAATCCCTCTAACCCGGCGCCGGTGATTGATATTGACCAGATGCCGGTGGATCACTTCCATTGGTGTGTGAACACGCTGATTGATTTTGCAGTCAAGATGGCATTTGAGCCTCGGGAGCAGGGGCCGTGGCCCTGGTGAATCAGCCGGCCGCCGGCCGGCGCAAATTGCCCTCGCCCTGACCCATGCTATAATTGCGGGCGCTTATGTGGTTGCTGCAAGCGCCTATTTTAGACGATAGAACGCTCCCCGCCGCCCCCGCAAGATTGATGTTGCCCGGCGAGTAGCATGGCCGGCGCTTGATGTGCCCTGGTCATGCTGGTGATGCGTAAAACAGTGGAGAGAGAAAGGCATGACGCCGCTTGATAAGAAGATGCCGGCCAAAATAGGCCGGCTTTCTGAGATCGCCTACAACCTTTGGTGGAGCTGGACCCCAGAAGCCCGAACACTTTTCAAACAACTGGATTTGACACTCTGGCGGCAAACCAATCACAACCCGGTGCTGATGCTGCTGGAAATGTCTGATGAAGATCTTCAGCGTGCGGCCGATAACCCGGCGTTTATTCGCCAATATCGCAAGGTGCTGATGATGATGGACCGGGAGATCGAGAACGGTCATTCCTGGTTCCACATCACCTATCCGGAA
>CAYVQP010000010.1:44890-60880 GCA_964452775.1 uncultured Ardenticatenaceae bacterium
TCGCGTATACGCTCGTGTGTGGACCGTTCAGGTAGGGCGCACGTCACTCTACCTGATGGATACCGATGTGGATGAAAACGATCCCTGGAACCGGGAACTATCCGCCCGCTTGTATTCCGGCGACGGCGAGATGCGCATCCGGCAAGAGATCCTGCTGGGCATCGGCGGCGTGCGTATGCTGCGCAAGCTGGGTATTGAGCCGGCGGTATGGCATATGAACGAGGGTCACTCCGCCTTTTTGGTGCTGGAGTGCCTGCGCGAGCTGGTCCTGGAAGGGCTGCCGTTCCGCGAGGCGTTGGAGACGGTGCGCCGGCGCACGGTGTTTACTACGCACACGCCGGTTCCTGCCGGACATGATGCATTTCCCTTCCACATGGTGGAAACGTACCTGGCCAACTACTGGAATGAATTGGGCCTGACTCGCCAGGAGTTTATGGAGCTGGGCGAACATCAGGAAAGCTGGGGTACGGCCTTTAACATGACCGTACTGGCCCTGCATACTTCCGGCTACATCAACGGGGTGAGCGCGCTGCATGGTCAGGTCTCGCGAGAGATGTGGCAAAGCGTCTGGCCGGGCAAGACCGTGGACGAAGTGCCCATTACCCATGTGACCAACGGCGTCCACCTTCCGACATGGCTGCCGAATGAGACGGGCACGCTCTGGCATAAGTACCTGGGGCCGAATTGGCTGGAAAGACAGGATGACCCGCGCTTGTGGCACCACCTGGATGAAATTCCGGACAGCGAGCTTTGGGATCTGCACGTGGTATTGAAGCGCAAGTTGATGGCCTTCTTGCGGGCGCGCGTCCGGCAACGCTGGCTGCGCGGGCATATTGATGCCACCCAGGCGTTGACCAATGCCATGCTAATGGACTCCAGCGTGCTCACCATCGGCTTTGCCCGGCGGTTCGCCACCTACAAGCGGGCGACCTTGATCTTCAAGGATATGCAGCGGCTGCGGCGCATCCTGACCAACACCTACCGGCCGGTGCAGATCATCTTTGCCGGCAAGGCGCACCCGGCGGACGACCCCGGCAAAATGCTGGTGCAGACTATCTACAATCTGGCCAAGAACCACGAGCTGGGTGGGCGCGTCGCTTTCATCGAAGATTACGACATGAATATGGCGCGCTACCTGGTGGCAGGTGTTGATGTCTGGCTGAACACTCCCTTGCGCCCCAGGGAGGCCAGCGGCACCAGCGGCATGAAAGCGGCGCTCAACGGCATCCCCAATTTCAGCATCCTCGATGGTTGGTGGGCGGAAGGTTACAACGGTGCAAACGGCTGGGCGATTGGCGGCGAACGGATATACACGAACCGCGATGAGCAGGACCTGGCCGACGCCAACGATATCTACGAGGTGTTGGAAAAGGAGATCGTGCCGCTCTACTATCAGCGTGATGGCGATGACATTCCCCGCGGCTGGGTAAAGGTGATGCGCGAGTCAATTCGCTCAAATGCCCCGACCTACAGCATGCGCCGGATGCTGAAGGAATACGCCAATCTCCTGTACGTCCCGGCTATGATGTCGCACGAGCAACTTGAGGCAGAACCGGCGCTGTGACCCCCGGCCGGGAAAATGAGACTCTGGCTGCGCCGGCTCGGCTGTTTGCTGTTGGTCATCGGTTGGCTGGCGATTATGCTCATCCCGGCCGTGGCCTTTGTGCTCGCTACCAGAGACCAGATTCAAGTTGGAAGTGCGCCGGCGCAATACACGCGCCTGTTTCTGATCAGCGAGCCTGACACGCAGGGGATCGGCCTCGAGCGCGCCCGATGGGCAGACGAAAGCCAACGGTGCGTGCAGACAACGGTAAGCTATCTGATGTGGGAGGGACAGGGCAACGGCGTGCTTCATTGCCAGTGCTTTGATGATCAGGGCGGGGTCGTATCTGTCGAACAGGCGGCCTGCCGGAACGAATGAGCAAGACAACGCCTGCTGTGGTACAATAGGGGTGTGATGAACAGTTATCCGGAAAGCGGCATGGTGATCTCGCCGGAGGCGTTCGCGCCCGAGCCGGTTATGCTTGAGCCGACGCCGGAACAGTTGGCCCGCGCTGCTGCCCTGCGTCGTTTTAACCGGCGGAATGTCTATCTGCCGGTTGCGATCATCTCCCTTTTGTGGTTTGTGACCCTCTTCGCGATGTTGTGGGTGACTGTGATCGGTTCCTGGTTTGGGCTGGACACCCAGCAGGAGTTCTATCGCGAGCTGTTCCGCGGCGTGGCCGATATTGTGCTGATTGTCTTGTTCGGCTTCTGGTTCTTGATCGGCATGGTCCCCCTCACCGCTTTCGGATTTGGCTGGTCGAAGTGGCGCACATGGCGCAACCAACGACCGCCCGGACCGAAACCGCTGCCGATCATGTGGCGGATTGAGAACATGGTTGTGTTGGCCGGCGACAAGGTGGCCATGACCCTGCCGCTGATTGCCCGGCCGGTTATCCTGGCTTATGGGATTGCCGGCTTTGTCCGCGCCTCGTTCATTGAGGTAAAGAAAATCCTGACACGGAGCTAATGATGCCCCCTTACGAAGACAACGACGATAGCTGGAGAGTAAAAATGCTGGTGGTGGGCGCCGTATTGGGCGCTCTGCTGGGTCTGGGCAGCGCCTATTTGCTGGTGCGCACAGCGGACGAGACCGGCGGCCGGCCGCCGGAAGTCGGAACCGGCGACGCCATCAAGATGCTGATTGCCGTAATCGGGCTGATACGGGGCATCGCTTCGTTGGGAGAAGGCAGAAAGCGCTAAGCGCGATTTGCTGGGTGAGTGTAATTAGGAATTGCTAGAAGATAGGCGGCGCACCTTAGCCGGACAACAGTTATCGGGCAGCGCGGGGACACTCTGGGGCGCTACTATCGCTTTTCAGTCGCCAGCCCAAACCGGCTGGCTTATTTTTTATTTGATGAAGGAACACGAATTTGAACAAACCAAGTAAACGCAGGAGCCAGCCAAGCAAGGCTTCCCGGCAGTGGAAACGCATTGACTTGCATTTGCACACGCCCGGTTCCGCCGATTATCAGGAACCTCAGATAGATTACCTGGACATACTGCGACAGGCCGAATTGCGTGGCCTGGACATCATTGCCTTTACCGATCACAACACCGTCGCCGGCTATGCGGCGCTGCAGAAGACGCTGGAGCAGTTGAACCTGCTTGAACAATTGGGCCGCATCGACGCCGAAGAGCAGCGCCGGCTGGATGAATACCGGCGCTTGCTGCGGCGCATATTGCTGCTGCCGGGCTTCGAGTTCACGGCCACATTTGGCTTCCACATTCTGGGCATCTTCCCGCCGGACACGCCGGCAAGCTTCCTGGAGCACTTGTTGCTGATGCTGAACGTGCCTCAGGGCGCCATTCGCGTGGGCAGCGCTACCGTGGGGGCGACGTCCGATGTGCTGACCGCCTACCGGGTGATAAACGAGGCCGGCGGATTGGTCATAGCCGCGCACGCCAATTCGGGCAACGGGGTGATCATGCGCGGGCTTGACTTTGGCGGCCAGACGCGCATTGCTTACACGCAGGACGCCAATCTGCACGCCCTGGAAGTAACCGATCTGGAGAAGCGTGGGCGCTATAGCACGCGCGGTTTCTTCGATGGTTCGAAGCCGGAGTATCCGCGGCCGATGCGCTGCATCCAGGGTTCGGATGCCCATCGCCTCACCCGCGACCCTGAGCAGCCCAAATCCCTGGGTGTTGGCGAGCGGATAACTGAGATATTGTTGCCGGAAGTTTCCTTTGAGGCGCTGGCTGAGGTAATCAAGGGGAATGACCTGTCTCTCACGCGGCCCTATCGGGGCAAGGCGGCGCCCTTTGACTTCGTTACCGCTGCGCGCGGAGAAGGGGAGACTATCGTGCAGGCGTTTCATGAGCGCATGACCCTGCGCGGCGGGCACATCGATCGCATCCTGGAAGATGTGTGCGCGATGGCGAACACAAACGGCGGCACGGTGTACGTCGGCATCTCGGCGAATCCCAAAGAGGAGCCGATTGGAATCAGGGATCTGAAGGGCTCGATTGCGGATCTGCAGCGCGCCATTTCCACCCGATTCAGCCCGGAACCGGACGTGGAGATTGATTCCCTGGTTACCAAGGATAAGAATGTGGTGCGGATCACGGTCCAGCCGGGAGCCGACATTCCATATGCGCTTGACAACCATCGTATCTTCGTGCGCGATGAAACGGATAGCAATCTGGCGATGCGGGACGAGATCGTGCGACTGGTGGAACGCCGGCAATCTGCCGTACCGGTGACGGTTGCCATCGCCAAGACCGCCCCGCCATCCGCCCCGGTTGTGGCTGCGCCGCCGGAGCCCAGGAGCGCGCCGGCAGGAACAACCGGCCCGGTGGTTGCCCCACCCAGCACGGGAGTCGAGATTGTAGAGAGCAAGGAACGGGGCGGCACAGTCTATCACACCGTCCACGATCTGCGAAACGGCAATCGCATCAAGAACGTCACCCGCTCGTCGGCGCGCAAGTTGTGGCACTATGCCATTTCCCAGGTCGAAGCGGGACGACCGGACCTGGAGAAGCTGGAGTGGCATCGCGATATGGCGGTGATCAGCAAGCGCCAGCGTGATGAGCATGTCTGGTACGATCTGGCCATGCGCGAAGGCGATAAGGTGCACGTCTATTTCGGCGTAACGGACAGCGGCCTGAACGACGACTGGATGAATCTGATCGCCGGCGCTGACGTAGAAGCGATTAAGGAATGAATGCCCGTCATAGGTTGAGGGTCGGCTAGTGCTGGTCGGAGTGCTAACTATCAGCGATCGGGGCGCGGCGGGTGTCTATGAGGATGTCGCCGGCCCTCTGATCGCGGACATCATCCGCCAGCGCACAGGCTGGGAAGTAACCCGGCAGAAAATCGTGCCCGACGAGCAGGCGGCCATCGCGGAGGAATTGCGCCTCTGGTGCGACCAGGGTCTGAAACTGATACTGACCACCGGCGGCACCGGGCTGGCTCCGCGCGATGTGACCCCGGAGGCCACCCGCCAGGTGATTGACCGTGAGGCGCCCGGCATCGCCGAAGCGCTGCGAGCGGAGAGCCTGAAGATCACCCGGCACGCCATGCTGTCGCGTGGAATCGCCGGCACGCGCGGGCAGACGCTGATCATCAACTTGCCGGGCAACCCGAAGGCCGTGCGCGAGAACCTGGATGTGCTGTTGCCGGTGCTGCCGCATGCGCTGGCGCTATTGACCGGTTCGACCAACGCCGAAGCCGGTCATCGCGCAGTCTGAACCGATGGGGCCGATATCGGGGACGGTGTGGTTGAAGCAAGGGCGGGCCAGGCCGGTAATCAACCGGCATCCCTGGGTCTTTTCCGGCGCTATCCAACGGGTGACGGGCGATCCTGAGCCGGGCGCTCTGGTTCGGGTGGTGGATGAGCACGGGCAATGGCTGGCTACCGCATATTACAATCCGCGCTCGCAAATCAGGGCGCGCATTCTTAGCTGGGATGAAGCGACGACGATTGACGACGCCTTCTGGGAGCGGATGCTGGCCCGCGCGCTGTCGGCCCGCGAGCTGTTGGGGCTGTCGCCGGAGACTACCGCCTATAGGCTGGTGAACGCGGAGGCGGACGGTCTGCCCGGCCTGATCGTGGACAGGTACGCCGAGTATCTGGTCGTGCAGTGCGCCACGCTGGGCATAGATAGCCGGAAGGAGCTGTTATTTGACTTGTTGCAGGATGCGTTGCGGCCGGCGGGCATCATCGAGCGCTCAGATCTTGACGTGCGCAAGAAGGAAGGGTTGGCTGAGGAAGCGGGTGTGCGACGCGGTGAGCGGCCGGCCGCCGGCTTCACCGTCAGGGAGAATGGGCATGTAATGGCGGTTGATCTGCTCGCCGGGCATAAGACGGGTCTCTATCTGGATCAACGAGACAATCGCCGGCTGCTCGGCCAACAGCGCTTTCTGGAGGGCAAGCGCGTGCTGAATCTTTTTGCCTACACCGGCGGTTTCGCGGTTTACGCGGCGGCTGCCGGCGCTGCGGTGATTACCAACGTGGACAGTTCCGCCGCATTGTTGGGCGAGGCGCGCCGGAACCTGGCCCTGAACGGGCATGCCGGGCGGGAGAGCGATGAATACATCAGCGCCGACGCCTTTGAGTTATTGCGGCGATATCGGGACCAGCAGCGCACCTTTGACGCAATCATCGTAGACCCGCCGAAGTTTGCCCACAGCAAGGGCGATGTGGAGCGCGCCTGCCGGGGTTACAAGGACCTGAACTGGCTGGCTATGCGCCTGCTGACGCCCGGCGGCCTGCTGGAGACATTTTCTTGTTCCGGCCTGGTAGACGTGGACCTGTTCCAGAAGGTGTTGTTTGCCGCGGCGGTGGACGCCGGGCGGGACGCGCAAATCCTCTACCATCTGGCCCAGGCTCCTGACCATCCTACGTTGCTGACCTTCCCGGAATCCGCCTACCTGAAGGGGTTTCTGTGCCGGGTCTGGTAGGCGGGTTGGCGAGCGGCGCATCGTTGGGCTAGAATCCGCGCCGGCCCACGCCATTACTCGACCCGTTTCTCATTTACTTTTTGCGCCAATGCGACTGAAACAGATAAGCCTGCAAGGTTATAAGACGTTTGCCAGCAAGACGGTCTTCGGCTTCGATGAGGGGATCACCGCCATCGTCGGCCCGAACGGAAGCGGGAAGAGCAACATTGCCGACGCGTTGCGCTGGGTATTGGGCGAGCAGAGTTACCGCACCTTGCGAGGCCACCGCTCCACGGACATGATCTTCTCCGGCAGCCAGAACCGGCCACGAGCGGGCATGGCCCAGGCAGTGTTGACGCTGGACAACAGCGATAATTGGCTACCGATTGACTTTAGCGAGGTGGAGATCGGCCGGCGGGTTTATCGTTCCGGCGATAACGAATACTTGCTGAACGGACAGAAGCTACGCCTGCGCGATGTGCAGGAGCTACTCTCCAAGAGCGGGTTGGCCGAGCGCACTTACACGATCATCGGTCAGGGTTTAATTGACCAGGCGCTCTCGCTGCGGTCCGAGGAGCGGCGGGCGTTGTTTGAGGAAGCGGCCGGCATTAGCCATTACAAGGCGCGGCGGGCGGAGGCCATCCGCCGGCTGGAGGAGACGCAGCATAACCTGGAGCGGGTGCACGACATCCTGGCGGAGATCAATCCGCGGCTGAGCAGCTTGCGCCGGCAGGCCCGCCGCGCCCAGGATTATGAACAGGTCGCCGCTGACCTGCGCCACTGGCTGCGCATCTGGTACGGATTCAATTGGGCCGAGGCGCGCCGGCGTGGGCATGCCTGCCGCGAGGAAGCTGAGCGGGCGGAAACAGCTTGGCGCGAGAGCCGGCAGAAGTTGATGGCAACGCAGGAAGCGGCGGAGCAACTGCGCCGGCAGGCGATGCAGCTTCAGCAAGAGATCAATCAACTGCAGAGCGATCGCGAAAGAATGCGCGAGCAAATGGAGCAAACGCGACGCCAGGTAGCTATCCTTGCTGAGCGCGAAAAAATCGCCGCCGAGAACCTGGCGACCATTGCGCAGGAGTTGCCGGGGCAGCAGACAAACTATGCCGAGGCGCAAGCAGTGCTGGCGATCGCCATCGGCGAGTTGGAGGAGGCGCAGCGAAATCTTGCCCAAAAGGATGCAGCGCTGGGCCTTTTCAACAAGAGCTTCGCGGCCCAACAAGAGGAGATCCGCCGCGCCGCTGCACAGGTCACGCAACTGGAGCAACAACTGGCCGGTGCGCGCAAGCAACTTGCCCAGGAGGAGGGCAGGATCAGCCAACTGAGGGAGAGACTGCAAGAGAGATCGTCCGAAGCGGGGCGGGTCGCGGAACTGGCGACATTGGCGGGAGAGACGGCTGGATTGGTCGAGAGTGTTCGCGCTGAGCAAAGCCGGCTGGAAGAATTGGAAGGGCGACGGAGCGCGCTGCATGCCGAAGAAGCGGCGCTAAACGGCGAGTTGCAGCAGATGCGCGCCACGGGTAATGAGCTGTATGCCTCGGTCAACGAGGCCGGCAGCGAACTGGCCCGGCTGGAAGCGCGTTACGAGATGCTGGACGGCCTGCGCCGGCAGGAGGCGCCGGTGACCGACGGTCTGCCCGTACTGGGCAGGTTGGCCAGCCTGATTACCATACCGCCGGAACATCAGACGGCCATCGCGGCCGCCCTCGGCGCTCGTCTCGGGACCGTCATTTTGCCGGATGAGCAGTCGTTGTGGAAGCTGGTCGCCCAAAACGAACGTGAGCGACCGTTGATGGCAATTGCCGCCGGCGCATCCGGCTCCACCGGCAACGGCGCAGGGCGCCCCGCCGGCGACCTGCCGGCCGTTCCCGACGGGGCAATTGGCTGGGCTTTGGGCATGGTGAGCCTGAAGGAAAGGATTGAGCCGCTGGCCCCACACTTGTTTGGAGATGTGCTGCTTGCCGGCGACCGCAGCGCGGCCTACCGGCTGGCCAAGGCGCTGCCCGCAGGCGCGTTGGTGGTAGCGCCGGACGGCTTCATCGTGCATGCCGGTGGGTTGGTCGAATACCAGCCGCCGGACCCCCAGCGGAACATCCTGGCTCAAGAAGAGGCGTGGCGAGCAGCCGGCGTCGCCAGGGATGCGCAGAAGGCCAAACTGGAAACGCTGCAAGGCGAGTCGCAGCGCCAGCAGGAGGCGATCAGACAGCAGCAGTTGATGCTTGACGGCAAGAAGGAGGAAGAGCGCCTCCTTGGTCGCCAGCTCGCCGGCGTCGCTGCGCACCTACAGTCGGCGCAGCGCAATCTGGATCGCGCCAACCAGCAGCGGCAATTTCTGCAGGCGCAAGAGGAAACAAGCAGAAAAGAGAGCGAACGGTTGCTGGCCCGCATCGCGGAGATGGAGGCGTTGCTAACGCAGAAGAACGCGGAGGTATCCCAATTGGCCGAGCAACTGCGCAGCGCCCAGGAGCATCTAGGAACTTTGCCGGTTAGCGAGGCAAGGCAGCAGCGCCGGGAGTTGCGGGAGAAGGTAGAGAGCGCGCGGACGATACTGGCTGGTCGCAGCGCCGTCGTGCAGAGCCGGCAAATGACGCTGCAACAGATCGAGGGGCAGTTGCGCCGGCATGAAATGCGCCGGGCAGAGTTGGAGAGCCAATCAAACGGCGCTGAGCTGGCGGCCGGGGAGCAACATATGGCCGGATTGCAGCAGGATCTGGAGCGGCTGGATGCCGCCCTGGCTCCGGTGCGGGCGCGCCTGCAAGATAATCAGGGCTCTCTCGCGCGGCTGGAAGCAGTTCACTCCGTGGAGCAAAGGGTTGCGCACGAGCAGGAGACAATATTCACGCAAAGCAAGATTGCGGTCAGCCAGCAAGAGAACTACTTGGAGGGACTGGCGGACCGGATTCGGGCCGATCTAGGAGTGGTTGCGCTGCAGCATGATGAGGATCATCTTGGGCAAGCCCCCTTGCCGCTGGCCGACATTGTGGATGAGCTGCCGCTGGTGACGGAGTTGCCGGAGGGCGCTGAAGAGAGCGTGCAGCGCTATCGCGGGCAGTTGCAGCGCATGGGCGTGGTTAATGTGGATGCGCCGCGCGAATATGAAGAGACGCTGGAGCGCTCTGAGTTCCTCACCCGGCAGGTGACCGACCTGAATCGCACGGAGAACCAGTTGCGGGAGGTCATCGCCGATCTCGACTCGCTGACTTCGGAGGCGTTCGCCGCCACCGTAGAAACAGTGAACGATGTATTTTCGGCGATGTTCGGCCGGTTATTTGGCGGGGGGTCGGCCCGGCTGGCGTTAACAGAGCCGGAAGATTTGACGGTCAGTGGGGTGGATATCTTTGCCCGCCTGCCGCAGCGACGGCAGCAGAGCCTGGGGCTGCTATCCGGCGGCGAAAGAGCGCTGACCGCCGCCGCGCTGATCTTTTCATTGTTGAAGGTCAACCCGCCGCCCTTCTGCGTGATGGATGAGACCGACGCCATGCTGGATGAGGTGAACGTCACCCGCTTTCGGGATGTGCTCTCTGAACTGGCGGATGCCACGCAGGTGATCGTGATCACGCACAACCGGGGGACGGTGCAGGCGGCAAAAACGGTATACGGGATCAGCATGGCCGGCGACAGCACCAGCCAGGTCATCTCCATCCGGCCGGAAGATTACCTGAACCACCATCGCAAATAAAAAGAGCCGGGCGCACCCGGCTCTTACAATTCAGTCAATGATGGAGACGGGCGCTTATGTGCCGTCGTCCACTGGTGTTGGGGTGACCGCCGGGGCGGTGACCGGCGGCAGGGTAGCCGGCGGCTGCGTAGGAGCTGCGGTGGGCGGCACCAGGAACTTGGAATCAAGGATTGGCTGCCGGGGCACGCGCGTGCGCCAGAACTGGGTAAGGGTAACGAGATCGCCGGCTGTCAACTGATCGACCAGATCGGACACAAGCTGGTTCTTTAGCGACTCGACCGTTGATTCCGGCAAGGCGCGAGGCTCTTTGCCGCTGACCATGAAGATGTAGTAGCGATCAGGCTGCCCTTCCGTGGTGCTGGTGACCACCATGACATCAGTGGGCGCATCCAGCTCTGCAGAGAAAACAGCATCCGCGATCTCGGCGGAGAAACTGCCTTCGTACTGATCCTGCGTACGCCACAGCAACTCGGCGGCTGATGGCGGGTTCGCTGCTTCGGCATCCGGCGGCGTGCTGCGAATCCGGTTCCACACGGTCAGAAACCCATCCGATTCGATTTCCTGCAGAGTGGCTTGTGCTTCCTCTTCACTGCTAAAGGCCAGGACAAAGCTGCTTGCGTGATCAACTACTGTCTGCAGGTTCTGTTCTTCGGCCAGGGCATCGGCGAGTTCCTGACTGAAGAGCTGAGCCTTGATGGTCTCGCGAAAAACTGCTTCGCTTACCCCCATGCGCCGGAATCGATCCAGGCGCGCCGTAAGCTGTTCGTTGAACGACTCTTCCGAAACCGGGGTAGCTGTCGGCAGAGGCGTCGCCGACGGCCCGAGGGTAGGAGTTGGGAAGGGCGTTAGGGTGGGCAACACATCGGTGATGACGTCCGTTGGAATCGGCGTCAACGATGGGGTGGGCATGATCGTCGCCGTGCCCGTCGGCAAGGGGGTCGGCAGACCACCGCCGAAGAAGTTGAAGCCTTCCTCGATGAACTGGTCTACCTCCGCGTCGCTGACTGTAATGCCGCGTCGCTCAGCCTCCTGCCGGACAACCGTTTCGTCTACCATGGCGTCCAGTACCAGCCGGCCCAACTCCTCGCCTTCCTGCAACAGCTGCATTTGCTGGCCGCTGAATTGCTGCACCATGCCGATGTCGCCGAATTGCTCCAATTGATCTTCAATGCTGACGATGAACTGCGCGCGCTGAAAGCGAACGCGCTGTTGCCATTCTTCTAATGTGATCTGGTCCTCGCCAACTGTGGCCACCACCCGATTAGGAACAATGAAGTACTCATTGATGATGGCGATCAGCAAGACCAATAAAATAATGCCAACAACAGTCCCGATAATGATGCGCACTGTCCGCGACTGTTTTGACTGCCGGCGCGCGATCAGCACATCCTTGCGGGACTGGCGTTGGCTCTCCTGAGTCTCTTCGCTCTTCTTTGCCATGAACGACTCTTCGCGCCAGCCTTATTCAACCACGAAGGGGAGTAACGCCAGGTGTCGCGCCCGCTTGGAGGCAATAGCCAGCATGCGTTGGTGTCTGGCGCAGGTGCCGGTCTGCCGCCGGGGCCGGATGCGCCCATGCTCGGTCAGATAACGGCGTAACGTTTCGTAGTCCTTGTAATCAATCTCTTTCTTTTCTACGCAGAACGCGCAGATGCGGCGACGACGGGGGCGCCGGTTTCGCTGTTGATCTTCAATCATGTCAAACTCCTCGAGTGGATAGGCAGCCTGTCGCTGAAGCTCGCGATTTGCCGCGATGCCGTCCGGCAGGCAATCTCATTGTGGTCAATATTCGACGGGAATTGATCAGTCTTCTTTGCGTACAACCAGGTGACGCAAAACGTTATCCTCGTAGAGGATGTCACGTTCTATCCGACCGACGCGCGACGGCTCCAGTCGAGCCTCAAACAAGACGTAATAGCCTTCGTTGTTGTTCTTGATTGGGTAAGCGAGCGCGCGCTGTCCCCAGTGATGGGCTACCGGCTTATCACTCTCGTCAGGTCCGTTAGCCAGCCAGCCGGAAATCCGTTCCAGCAACTGATTGCGGGCCTCTTCATCCAGTTTCGATTGTAAGACAACAGTAACTTCGTACTCACGCATGTTGCGATTACCTCCTTTCCTCGGAATCACTCTAGCGAGCCTTGCCCCTGTTCACATGACAGGAGCGGAAAGCAGCGTGTTGCTGTGCAACGGGCGGAATAATAGCACAGAGCGCGGCAAACACCAACTCCTTTCTAAAGCTTTAATGAATCCGGCCCGGCTGGGACCTTGGACACAAAGGAGGTATGCTATTATCCTAGCGCTCTGGAGGAGAGCAGACCCGCGTTGTTTGGAGGAGATGGTCGCATCTTGTTGCGGCGTGTATTGTTGCTACTAGGAAAGAGATGGCGCCCGGTATTGCTGCTGGCGTTCGTGATCGTGCTGCTGGCGCAAGGCTCCAGCCGGCCCGCCGATGGTCAGGGGCAGACGCGCCTGGTATTGGCGTTTTACTACGCCTGGTATCATCCGGGCAGCTTTGGGCCGGGGAAGACCCCGTTTCAGCCGATAACGCCATATAGCTCCACCGACGCGGGGACTATCCAGCGGCAGGTCAACGAGGCGCGGGCAGCCGGCATTGACGGCTTTGTGCAGAGCTGGTTCGGGCCGAATGACGTGTACACCAACGGCAACTTCCGCACCCTGTTGGGCATCGCCGAGGCCAGCGGCTTCAAGGCAGCGGTTGATTTTGAGCCGGCGGTATACTTTGGCACTCATGAGGAGCGAGCGGCCGGCATCAAGACCTTGCTGGAGACGCATGCCAACCATCCCGCTTACTTGCGGGTGGACGGCAAGCCGGTGATCTTCTTCTGGGCCAACTGGCTGTTTAGCGTGCAGGATTGGGCCTACATCCGTAGCCTGGCCGATCCCAACAACACCAGCATCTGGATCGCGGAGGGGGGCAACACGGAGTACCTGGCGGTATTCGACGGTTTGCATCTCTACAACATTGCCTGGTCAGCGGATCCGGCCGGCACCGCTGCCACCTGGGGGGCCAACACCCGGGCGGCGGCGACCACCTACGGCACGTTCAAGTATTGGGTAGCGACTGCCTCCCCGGGCTTTGACGACCGCTTGTTGGGTCGAGGCGACAACAGCATCTACCGTGACCGGGAAGGCGGGGCCTACTATCAACGTAGTTTTGCCGGCGCAGCGGCCAGCAACCCGGATATGCTGATCATCACCTCGTACAATGAGTGGGCGGAGGGAAGCAATATTGAGCCAAGCCTGGAGTTTGGCACTACCTACCTTGATATGACCGCGCAAATGGCCGGCATTTTCAAGGCGGGTGGGATACCGGGCGCGCCGGCGTTGCCGCAACCGACGGTGGATCCAGCTCAGCCCCCACCGCCGGGCGCACAGGCGACCGCACAGCCGGCCCCCGCCACAGTTGAGGCCAGTCCAATGCCGCTGGTCAGCCCCACGCCAAACGCCAACGGGGAGATGATCTACACGGCGGTTGCGGGAGATTCGATATATGGCATCGCGGCGCGCTTCGGCCTGACGGCTGACGAGCTCTACCGGCTCAATAACTTCACCCCGGACACGGTGATCAAGATCGGCGACCCGGTGATAATTGGCTATGGCTCGGTGACGGTTGTGCCGGTTCCGCAGGGCGCGGCGGCTACCTCTGCCGCCCCGCTGGCGGGCATGCGCGGCGACGGGGCCATCATGCACGTGGTCGTCGCCGGCGATACGGCGCTGGGAATTGCGGCGAAATACGACATTACCCTGGAAGAATTCTATTCGCTCAACGGTTTCACGGAAGAGACTATCTTCCGGCCGGGCGACCAGCTGGTAGTGGGTTATGAATTTGTGCCGCTGTCCGTGGGAGGGTCTACCGATCTGCCCACTCCTACTGCGGCCCCGCCGACCCAACCACCCCCGGCTACCGCCGGCCCGCCTATGCCGACGATACCCGTTGTGACCGCCGCCGTGCAATTTAGCACGCCGGCCCCCGCGAATCCGGGCGCGATGGCCCTTGCTCAACCTACCAAGGATGTCGCCAAAGCGGTCACCGGGGCCGGACCAACTGCCACGCCTACTCCAACGGTGGAGGATACGACGGATACGGGCAATGTGGGCCGGATGGGAAACGATCACGGCGGACCGAATCTGCTGTTGCCCCTGGCAGCGGGACTGATCATGCTGGTGGTGGGAATGATGGGCCTGGCGCTCTATCGCCGCCAGTAGCCCCTCCTACTTGCGGTGGGGGAATTCGCCGGGGGCGCTCCCTACGATCCTTCAGGCATCAATGCCGCATCAAGCGCCTGGCTCAGCGTCCGGCAGCCGATAACCTCCAACCCCTGCGGATAGTCGCCGGCTTGCTTGCGGGCGGTGCGGGGAATGAGACAGCGCCGGAAGCCGAGCTTGGCCGCCTCCTTCAGACGCGTGTCCAGCTGAGAGACAGCGCGTAGCTCCCCGCTCAAACCCAATTCACCGATGCAAGCCAAATCCGCGTGCACCGGCCGATCCTTCACGCTGCTGGCGATGGCGATGGCCAGGGAGAGGTCGGCAGCCGGCTCGTCAATCTGCAAGCCCCCGATCACGTTGACAAAGATGTCCTTCTCGTGCAGGCGCAAGTTGACCCGGCGACTGAGCACGGCGGTAATTAGCAGAAGCCGGTTGTAGTCAATGCCGTTGGCGGTGCGCCTGGGGTTGGGGAAGGTGGTTGGGCTGGCCAGCGCCTGGATCTCGACCAGCAACGGGCGAGTGCCCTCCACCGGCACGGCGATTGTCGAGCCGGGGGCGTTGACCTGTCGCTCGGCCAGAAATGCCTCGGAGGGATTGGGCACTTCCACCATGCCCTTCTCCACCATCTCGAAGACGCCGACCTCGCTGGTCGCGCCGAAGCGATTCTTGACGCTGCGCAGGAGCCGGTAGCGGTGAAAGGGATCGCCTTCCAGGTAAAGCACGGTGTCCACGATGTGCTCGAGCACGCGCGGGCCGGCAATCGTCCCTTCCTTGGTGACATGGCCGACCAGAAAGATGGTGACGCCGCTGGTTTTGGCCAGCTCCTGGAAGTAGCCGGCGCAGGCGCGCACCTGGCTGACGCTGCCGGCGGAAGAGTTGTTCTCGTCCGTATAAGTGGTCTGGATGCTGTCCACGATGACCAGAACCGGCGTGGTGGACTCGATGTGCTGTAAGATGGATGACAGATTGGTCTCGGTCACCAGAAAGAGATCGTGAGCCGTAATGCCCATGCGGTCGGCGCGGAGCTTGATCTGGCGGACGCTTTCCTCGCCGGAGACGTACAGAACCGGCCCATGCAGAGCGGCAACCTGCGCGGCAAGTTCGAGCAGCAGCGTGGACTTGCCGATGCCGGGATCGCCGCCCACCAATACCAGCGAGCCGGGCACAATGCCGCCGCCCAACACCCGGCTAAACTCCTCCATGGGCAGCGCCAGCCGCCGGAAGCTATCTAATTCGACTTCCGGCAAGCGCTGCGGCTTGCTGAGCGGACGCGCCGATGCGCTGCTCCGGCCCTTGCCGGCGTCGGGCGACTCGATGACCTGTTCGACCATCGTGCCGAACTCGTGACACTTCGGGCAACGGCCCATGTAGCGAGGCGACTGCCGGCCACAGGATTGGCAGACAAAAATGGTCTCAGTCTTGGCCATAATACTTCTCGCGTGAGCGGCAACTGAACGCGCCGGAAGGGCAGTTCGCCGGCCGGGATGGGTTACTCAAAGTCGCTTAACCCAGCCACCGTTTGCATGACGGCGTCCAGCGCCAACAGCGCGGTGAGATTTTGCAAGCCGTGGCCGGTGCGAAACGCTTCCGGCATTGTCCAGTCAAATTGGTAGAACAGGGTCAGGTGCACCATGTCCGGCAACAGGCCGTTGTCCGG
>CAYVQP010000010.1:60980-75753 GCA_964452775.1 uncultured Ardenticatenaceae bacterium
TTAAGCATCTCGACCGTGCTGTCTCCGATGACCGACAGGGAATGGGGGTCGCGGCCGAGGCTCCGGCCGCGCTGATAGATGGCTTGCACGTGCTCCCGTACTTCCGGCGGCATAATGATGAAGCTCTCCAGCGGCAGGCCGTTCACCGTGACGCCGGCAAGTTCGGAGGTAGGGGTCGGTTGAAGGATGGGAATCTGCAGCAATTGGCCGTTGTTGATAGTCCCGGAAGCCGGCAGCTGATTGCGGGCAATGATTGCGGCCACCGTGGAACCGTACCGCTCTGCAATCTGGACGAGCGTCTCTCCAGGCTGTACCGTATGGAGTAGCGTCTGGTTGGAGGCGAACTGACTCGCGGCCGGAAGCGAGGTCGGGGTCGGGGGCGGGAGGGTAGCAATTTCATCGCCGGCTTCGCCGGCAGCGCTTGGGCTGGTCTCGGTCGTGCGCACAGCCAGCGTCGGGGTTGGGCGAACAATGGTGGGCACTTGTGACAGCGGGCTATCGGTTGGAAGCGTTACCGGATTGCTTCTCTCGACCGCCGCTCCAAAAGTGGTACCGGCCCTGGCCAGCTGGCTGAGAAAAATGACCAGGAGGACGGCGGTCAGGGCAACGGCGACGAGGAATACTTTCTGGTATCGCATCAACTGTATTGTACGTGAATCTGTGCGTCAGATCAGTCGCCGGCCGGGCGCGCTCACGGGACGATAAGGCGTCCGCGGAGCCGTAGCCCGGTTCAGACGCCGGTGCCGATAGCGCGTAAGGAGACTCCAAACATGAACAGGGTAGTCAGAGCGTAAACCCATTGGGCGCGATTGCTGTCATCTCCGCGCATGTAGGCGAACATGCCGGGAATAAAGACGATTGAGAAGACGCCGTACAGAATGTGAACGCCGCTGCGGATGGGCCGGCCGCCCTGCATGTAAAGTACGCCGCCCAGTAACCCTTGCAAGAGAACGACGAGTTGGATGACAACCAGGGCGCCCAGATAGCTGCCGTCCACCGGCTGTCGGCGGATGGCGCGGTAAAGGCCCCACAGCCCCAGAACCAGGTAAAACATCCAGATTGTGCGGGCAAGTGCGTTGTGGATTTCGATGATGCCCATTGCTACCTTCTTTTCTGGGATAGTTATTCGAGATGTTACCAGCCGGCGGCCATACCGTCGTTGCGCGGCTCGCTGCCGGCGATGAGCGCGCCGGAGGGCAAGCGCACAATGACCTGGCCGCCGCCGAAATGGGTGGGCGGGGCGATGTCATGCCCGCGCCCGGCCAGTCCCTCCAGGGTTGCCCGCGGGAAACCAGTTTCCAGGGAGACCTCTCGCCCTCCGAGCCAATTGAAGCGCGGCGCGTCCAGGGCGCTCTGGGGGTCCATCTGGTAGTCAATCAGGTTTACGCCGACCTGCAAATGGCCCTGGGGCTGCATGAAGCCGCCCATCACCCCGAAGCTGGCCCAGGCGCGGCCGTGGTGGGTGATGAAGCCGGGAATAATCGTGTTAAAGGGACGTTTGCCGGGCGCAACCACGTTGGGATGTCCCGGCTCAAGCGAGAAGTTGGCGCCGCGGTTCTGCAGCTGGACGCCGGTATTCCCGGCGGTCAGGCCGCTGCCGAAGCCCATGTAAAGGCTCTGGATCCAGCTGACCATGTTGCCGTCGCGGTCGGCGACGGTGAGATAGACGGTGTCGCCGTGCTGCGAGGGTTTGCCGGCAGCGGGTAGGCAGGCGTAGGTAGAGTCGATCTGCTTCCGGCGGGAACGAGCGTAACTCGCGTCGAGCAGACCTGCCAGAGGGATGTGACTTTGGCGGGGATCGGCGACATAAGCAAGGGCGTCGGCGAAGCCCAGCTTCATAGCTTCAATCAGCAAATGGAGCCGCTCCGGCGAGTAGTAATCCAGCTTGGCCAGGTCATCATCGCCGAGGATATTGAAGGCGAGGAGAGCAGCCAGCCCCTGACCGTTGGGCGGGATTTCGTGGAAAGCGTAGCCGTCCCGATAGGGTACAGAGAGCGGTTCGACCCACTCGGCGGCGTAACCGGCCAGGTCGGACTCGCTGAGCACACCTCCGGCTTCCTGCACGCAGGCAACGATCTGCCGGCCAATGTCGCCGGTGTAGAAGGCGTCGTAGCCATCGCGGGCCAGGGTCTGCAATGTGCCGGCAAATTCGGGATTGCGAAAGAAGTCGCCCGCTTGTGGCGCTCTTCCTCCGGGTAACCACACTCGCCGTGAGTCCGGGTGAGCGCTCATCTTGGCTTCAGAATGTCGCCAGCTTAGAGAAATGCGCTGGCTGACGGGGAAGCCGTTACGGGCGTATTCAATTGGGCGCGCCAGGAGCGTGTCCAGACCAAGCGTGCCGAAGCGCTCCAGGGCAAGCTGCCAGCCACGCAGGCTGCCGGGGACGGTCACCGGGATGGGGCCGAGGGCCGGCATCACTGCATGCCCCTGGTCGAGGACCCAGCCGGCGGTCAGTCGCGCCGGGGCCGGGCCGCTGGCGTTTAGTCCGTAGAGCTTTCTGTCGGCCTCAATCCAAATGAGGGCAAAGGCATCCCCGCCGATGCCCGTGGAGCAGGGTTCGACCACGCAAAGGGTGGCCACGGTAGCAATGGCGGCGTCCACCGCGTTGCCGCCGTCGCGCAGTACCTCCAGGCCGGCCTGCGCTGCTAACGGCTGGCTGGCGGCAACCACGCCGTTGCCGGCGATGACGTTCGAGCGCCGGCCTGAAAAATGAAAAGCCTCGAATCTCATGCCGGAAGTGCGGGGTTGGCCGGGGCTGCGACTGTCGCCGCCATGTCGATCAGGAGTGCAAGCGCCAGAATTACCAAAGAGGTCTGCCGCCAGCGCCGGCTGGTCAGGTCGATTTGCACATCACCCTCTTCGTCTTTCTGCCGGTAAATCTCTCCTACCAGGGGAGGTAGCTCGTTGCTCATCATGCTGTCAAGCGCAAGGGGGGCCAGGGAGACCTGACCGTATAGTGCATAGCGCTCAACCGCTTCGGCCGCCGGTAGAATCAACCAGTTGGCGCCTTCGGCTTCGAGGGTGTAGAAGGTATGGCGCAGATACTCCGGCCCGTCTTGTTTGAGCGGCTCGCGGCGAGTGACGATGGCATAGACCGCGAAATCCTGGATAATGACGTAATCCCGGCAGGAAACATCCTGGGCCTTGATGGCTTCAGACGTCAGCCCCATAGTTGCCAGCAGGGTGCCGTCAGGACGGACAAAGCGGACTTGCGTGACCTGGTCCGCGCCGGCAGCCGCGACGAAATCTGCGACCAGTAACAGGCTGCCGGTCTCAGAAAATAGCTGGTAACCGCTGGGGTCTCTCTCTTCAGTTTGTAAACGCTTGGCCCGGTATTTCATCCTGCGAGCATTTTACTTGGCAATCACTGATTGGCCAAAGCATCGGTCGCAGCGAAAGGCAAAAGGGATAGCGGAATGGGTCCTGTTATTTCCTTAAAACTTTGGCGGGTGGAGCCGGCAAGTAGTCAATTGTGATATACTCGAGTGCGGGATAATACAACAATTATCTCGAGGTAGCCCGATCATGTTTGTCCTGCTGGAATCCCGATGAACGAACAGCCTTTTGTCCATTTGCATGTGCACAGTGAATATTCGTTGCTGGACGGCTTGAGCCGGATAGACGAGTTGGCAGCTCGGGCGGTGCAACTCAATCAGCCGGCGCTGGCGCTAACCGACCACGGCGCGATGTATGGCACGATGCAGTTTTACAGCGCTTGCAAGCAGGCCGACATCAAGCCGATCATCGGCATTGAAACGTATCTGGCGGCCCGAGGCATGCAAGATCGAGATGCGCAACATGATCGGGAGCGCTTTCACATGCTGCTGTTGGCGCAGAATCAGACCGGCTATCTGAACCTGCTGCAAATAGCCAGCGCCGCCCAATTAGAGGGCTACTATTACCGGCCCCGCATTGACCATGACTTTATGGCCCGGCACAGCGAAGGGCTGATCGCTACCACCGGCTGCATGGCGGCTGAGATCCCTCGGGCCATTGCCGCCAAGAACATGCGCCTGGCTAACAAGCTGATGGCCGCGTATGTGGACATCTTTGGTCGCGAGCGGCTGTTTGTGGAGCTGCAGGAGCACCACATTCCACAATTGACCACCATAAACAAAGTGTTGCTGGAGATGGCCCGGAAGTATGACCTCAAGCCGGTGGCCACGAACGACGTGCACTATACCCGGGCGGAGGATGCCGAACCGCATGACGTGTTGCTCTGCATTCAGACCAGCACCACGATGGATGATCCAAAGCGGATGCGCTTTTCGGATCGGGGATACTACCTGAAGGCGCACAGCGAAATGGCAGCGCTGTTTGTGGAGGAGCCGGCTTCATTAGAAAACAGCCTGCTAATCGCTGAGATGTGCAATGTGAACCTGGACACGGACGGCTACCGGTTGCCGGACTTCGATACGCCGGCGGGATACACAGCACAATCCTACTTGCAGGAGCTGTGCGAAGAGGGGTTGGGCCGGCGTTACGGCGAGCAACGGGCCGGCAACGATCTCGCCCTCAAGGGCCGGCTGGAGCATGAACTGGGCATCATCAACCGGATGGGCTTTGCCACCTACTTCCTGATCGTCTGGGACCTGTGCCAGTGGGCCGGGCGCAGCGACGATTGGTGGGAACTTCACCAGGACCCGTACCCATACAGCAGCTATCAGGAGTGGAAGGATAACGATATCTGGTGGAACGTGCGCGGTTCGGGCGCCGGCTCCGTGGTAGCCTACACCCTGGGCATCACCAGCATCGAACCGCTGGAGAACGACCTCATCTTCGAGCGCTTCCTTAATCCGGGGCGTGTGTCGATGCCGGACATTGACCTGGATTACCCGGATGACGCCCGGCACCAGATGGTAGAGTACACCGTGCGCCGGTATGGGCGCGAGCGAGTGGCGCAGATCATTACCTTCGGTACGCTGGGCGCGCGGGCGGCTATTCGTGATGTGGGACGTGTTCATGGCATGCAGCTGACGGATGTAGATGCGCTGGCGCGCTTGATCCCGGCCATCCCCGGCAAGCCGGCGCACATTGACGATGTACTGACCCCCGAACATGAATTCCATTCCGCCGAGTTGCTCGAGAAATATCGCAGCGATATTCGCGTGCGCGAGTTGCTGGACACCGCTCGCAATTTGGAAGGGGTCGCCCGGCATGCCTCCAGCCACGCCGCCGGGATTATCGTTTCCGACCGGCCGCTGCATGAGTATGTGCCACTCAACCGGCCTACCAGCGGCGCGGCGGGCCTGGGGGGCATAGATCGGGTGACCCAATGGCCGATGGAGGTCGTGGAATCTATCGGCCTACTGAAGATTGACTTCCTGGGGCTGAGCACCTTGACGGTGATGCGCCTGGCGGCGCGGCTGATTGAAGAGCGCCACGGTGTGCGCTATACGATGGACAATATCCCGTATGACGAAGGCCAAGTTGGGCCGGACCCCAGTAAAGATCCGCGAGCGCTCTTCGACATGTTGGGTCGAGGGGAGGTGGCCGGGGTGTTCCAGGTGGAAGGGGCCGGCATGAAGCGGATGATGATGGATATGAAGCCGCGACGCTTTGACCACATCGTGGCGGCCATCGCCCTGTACCGGCCGGGGCCAATGGAGAACATCCCCGAGTATATCAAGCGGATGCACGCGGCCATTTATCAGGGCAAGGACACCGTTACGTATCATACGCCGGAGCTGAAGCCAATCCTGGAGGAGACTTACGGCATTTTGGTTTATCAGGAGCAGATCATCCGCATCGCCTCAGAGCTGGCCGGCTACGAACCGGGCGAAGCAGACATGATCCGCAAGGCGGTGGCGAAAAAGAAGCGCGACCTGATGGACCTGCACAAGCAGCAATTCACCGAGGGAGCAATGGCGCGAGGCTTTCCCAGGGAGGTCTGTGAGGCCATCTGGGGCGATATTGAGTTCTTTGCTCGCTACGGCTTCAACAAGTCCCACGCCAGCGATTACGCTATGGTGACCTGCCAGACGGCGTTCTTGAAAGCGCACTATCCGGTGGAATACATGACCGCCCTGTTGACCGTTGAACGGGACAACACGGACAAGGTGCGGCGCTATTTCTCGGAAGCAAAGAGCTTGCAAATCGAGATCGCTCCGCCGGACATTAACCGCTCGGGACTGGATTTCACGATCGAGGCGAGCGACGCCCGGCCAATCATCCGTTTCGGCCTGGGGGCGATTAAGAATGCCGGCGAGGCTGCCCTGCAGCTGGTGTTGGATGAACGCGAGCAGAACGGCCCCTTTACGGACTTGCAGTCGTTCTGCGAACGGGTTGACTTGCGGCGAGTGGGTAAGCGCGCGTTGGAGTACATGATCAAGGCGCACGCATTTGATTGCTGGGGCACGCCGCAGCAGATGTTGGACGCCCTGGATCGTTTGATCGGCTATAGCGGCCGGGAGAACGAGGCGGCGGCGGTGGGGCAGATGAGCCTGTTCGGCAACCTGACCGGCGTCGTAGAAAGTATCCCGGTGGACCTGCTGCGCCCGGCGGAGATTTTACAGCCGGTGCAGCATCAGGATGTGCTGGAGTGGGAACGAGAAGCGCTGGGCGTACACGTGTCGGAGCACCCGCTGGAGAAGCCGCTGGAGCTGCTGCAGCCGCAGACGACGGCCATGATCAGTGAGTTGGATGCTGCCTGGAGTGGACGCACAGTACGGCTGGCGGGGGTGCTCTCTCGCCTGCGTACCTTGACTACCCGCTCCGGCAAGCCGATGGCCTTCGGCACGCTGGAGGACATGGATAGCAGTATTGACCTGGTGTTCTTTACTCGAAGCTGGCAGGAGTACAAAGACGCCGCCCGCGTTGATCAGGTAATGCTGGTCAGTGGCCAGGTCAAATGGGAGAACGAGAAGCTGACCCTGTACGTGGAGAATGTGCAAACGAGCATCGTCTACGCTTCTGAACGCGCGACCGACGAGGTCGCCATGTTGCCGGCTAACGGCGAAGAGAGCTATCCGTGGGACGTATTCGATGAGCCGTTGCAGGCTGCCGGTCGCCCGGCAGAAACAATCATAGCTGAACGGGCCATGATGCCGCCACCGCCGCCAAACTTCGATGAGGAGTGGGAGGGGATGCCGGCAAACGGCTACTCGCTTGCCGAGGCTATCCGCTCGACGCTACTCGATGCGCAGCCGGCCGACGCCGTCGTCACAGTCGAGGTGGACCCTGCCGGCGACTGGCAACAGGCGTTCCGGCAGGTGGCCGGCGTGGCGGGTCAGTTCACGGGGGCGGAACGGCTGGTGCTTAGACTGGCCGATCGCGGGCTGGCGATGGAGCTACCCGGTAAAAGCGTGCGCTTCTCCCGCGAGTTTGAGGGAGCTGTTCGCGATATTGCCGGCGTGCGCCGGGTGATCTGCGAATAAAAAGCGCCGGACCGTAACTCAGGCCCGGCGCCACATTGCGTGTTCTACACCACGGTTCGCTGCCGATTTGGAAAATCGGGTTACTTTTTCGTCCCGGTTGGTGGACGCAAGCTCATGATTACTCTGCGGCTACTTGAGTGTTTGACCACAGTTAGGACAGGATGTCGCCGACTTCTTTAGCGCCGGCGATGAGCGTGTCGGCGCAATAGGCCAGGTCTTCCAACTGGTGAGTAGCTGAGACACAGGCGCGCAGGCGGGCCAGGCCGGCCGGCACGACCGGCGCGACAATAGCCTGGACAAAGATGCCTCTCTGCTGGCAGTAGCTGGCTAACCGGACGGCTCTCTCCAGCGATCCACACATCACCGGCAGGATCGCCGTCTGGGTATTCATCAAGTCAAAACCCGCTTCGCGGAGCCGGCCGGCCAGGTAGTGGTAATTGCGCTGCAAACGCTCGATGCGCTCAGGTTCTTCTTCGACTACTTCAAACGCGGCCTTCGCGGCTCCCGCAGAAGCGGGCGGCAAGGCAGCGGAGAAGATGAAGGCGCGAGCCTCATGCTTCAAGAAGCGGATCAGTTCCGCGCTGCCGGCCACGTAACCACCGGCGCTGGGGATGGTCTTGCTGAGGGTGCCCATCTTAATGTCAATGGTGTCCTCCGGCAGGCCGAAGTGTTCCTCCACGCCCTTGCCCGTGACCCCGATGACGCCGATGGAGTGCGCCTCATCAACCATCAGGTACGCGCCGTACTTGCGGCAGAGCCGGCTCACTTCCGGCAGGTTAATGATGTCGCCGTCCATGCTGAACACAGCGTCAACCACTACCAGTTTGCGCCCGGCTGAACCGGCTTCGGCCAGCCGGCGCTCCAGATGGGGCATGTCGTTGTGCCGGAAGCGGACGAACTCCGCCTGCGCCAACAGGCAACCGTCAACAATGCTGGCGTGGTTCAGCTTGTCGCAAATGACGGTGTCGCCTTTGCGCAGCAAGCTGGAAATGACGGAAAGATTGGTCACGTATCCGCTGGAAAAGGTGATCGCCGCCTCAGTTCCCTTGAACCTGGCGATGGTCTCCTCAAGCTCGCGATGAATGGTGAGCGTGCCGGCCAACAGGCGGACCCCGTGCGTGCCGGAGCCGTACTGTTTCACGGCTTCGATTGCAGCTTCATTGATCTTGGGATGTCCGATCAGACCGAGGTATGAATAACTGCCGAGCATGATCATCTCGCCGTAGTTGGCGACAATCACCCGGCCGTTCGGCAGCAGTTCTTGTACCTCTTCCAGGTAAAAATAGAGCTTCTGGCTCTTGTAATAGTCGATGTCCCACAGCATTTCCGGCATCAGCGACGGAACATCGGCGTCGACAATTCGACTCATGTTTTCTCCTACACCCGCATTTTTTGCGTACTCAATGTCACGGAGCCTGATTCTACCCGACGTACGGCGTTTTCTCAAATTAACTCCGGGTGAGCTTTAGGACCTGCTCTGGTTGTGTGTGCATGGCCACCGGCGGGAGTTGGGGGGATGCTCCGGCCGGGCCGGTTGTCTTGCGCCTGAGTTATAGGCACAATGGGTGGCATGTCCCGGACTACTCGAATCATTACCTGGCGACGGCGCCGCAGCAGCCGCGCCGGCCATCCCGGTCGCTTGATCGTACAAATTGCGCTTTTGCTGAGCGTGATATTGTTGATCACTGGGATATTTGTGGCGGCGAGCACGGTCAGCGCGGCCGTAACGACTTATCGCTTTCTCACGCGCACGCTACCGGATTTCACCGAATTGGAGCGTCTCGGCCAGGATGTGGACACGACGTTTGAGACAACCAAGATTTATGCGCAAGAGCGCGGGCCGGACGGTCAACTCAGGCAAGTATTGATTTATGAGGTAATTGATCCGCTAGGGGGCGATCGCGAATGGATTTCGCTGCAGCAGATGCCGCAAAGCATCATTGACGCCACCGTCGCCAGCGAGGACAAGACCTTCTGGACCAACAGGGGGTTTGACACGGAAGGTATCGCCCGCGCCTTCTACGAGTACGTCTGGTTGGGCGGCGCGGTGCAGGGCGGTTCGTCAATCACGCAGCAACTGGTGAAGAATCACCTGATAGACGAGGAGCGCCGCATTGTTGGCGCAGACGTTGATTTCGGCGACTATCAAAGAAAGATCGAAGAGGTCTTGCTGGCGCAGAAGATCGCCAACGAGTACACGAAAGAGCAAATTCTGGAGTGGTATCTGAACAGCAACTTCTACGGCAATCTGGCCTACGGCATAGAGGCGGCGGCGCGCGTGTACTACGACAAGCCGGCTGCCGAATTGACGCTGGCAGAGGCGGCGATGCTGGCCGCCATTCCGCAATCGCCGGCGATGAATCCCATTGACAACCCGGAAGCGGCCAAATTGCGCCAGGAATTGGTGTTGGACGCGATGTTTCGGGATGGATACATTGACCGCGACCAACTCGTCGAGGCCAAATTCGCCCCGTTAGAGGTGACGCCGAGCATCGAGGAGCGATTCGATATCATTGCGCCCCACTTTGCCCTCTATGTGCGTCAGGAATTGGAGCGCATGTTTGGGCCGGAACAGGTGCTGCGCGGCGGGTTGAGCGTGTACACGACGCTGGACCTGTCCTTGCAGGGGCAGGCTGAATGCGTGGCGAGAACGCACATTGGTCGTCTATCCGGCAAGCCGGATGACGAATTGCCGGCCGCCAAAGCGCAAGATTGCCCGGCGTTGGAATACCTGCGCCCCCTGGCGACGGGCGACAGCGGTGTGGATCACCAGGTGGGCAATGTTGCGGTGGTGGCCCTCGATCCCCGCACGGGCGAGATCAAGGCCATGCTCGGCAGCCTTGACTATTGGAATGAAGCAATTGACGGCTCCTTTAACGTGGCGGTGGACGGCTATCGCCAACCCGGCTCATCGTTCAAGCCGTTCACCTATGTAACCGCGCTCAGTCAGGGCTTTAATGCGGCCACCATGTTGCTGGACGTGGAGACGGACTTCGGCACGCCTTACAATGGGGTGGCCTATGTGCCGCAAAACTACGATCGCCGCTTTCATGGACCGATGCGGATGAGGACGGCGCTGGCGAACAGCTACAATGTGCCGGCGGTAGAAGTGATGAGCTGGGTTGGGGTAGACAATGTGATCCGCACTGCTCACCGGATGGGTATAACCAGCTTGAACGCCGGCCCCAATAGCTATGGTCTCTCGCTGACCCTGGGAGGCGGTGAGGTGAGCCTGATTGATATGGTCTACGCCTTCTCGGTGTTCGATAACATGGGGACGATGATCGGCCGGCCCCGCAGCGAGGACGTGCAACGACTGGGTCATCGCGTCCTGGACCCGGTGGCTATCTTGCGGGTGGAGGATCGACACGGGGAGGTCATCTACGAATATTCGCAGCCGCAGCGGCAGGAGGTGTTGACGCCGCAACTGGCTTTCCTGATGAACGACATCCTCTCCGACACGGGGGCGCGTTGTCCCGCTTTTGGTTGCCCGAACGCACTGGAGATGCCGGATGGCCGTCCCGCGGCGGCGAAGACGGGCACGACCAACGACTACCGTGACGGCTGGACGGTGGGTTACACCCCGCAGCTGGTCACCGGCGTGTGGGTGGGGAATACCGACAACTCGCCGATGGACGAGATTGCCGGATCGAGGGGCGCCGCACCGATCTGGCAGGCGATCATGGCCTGGGCGCACAAGGATCTGCCGGTCGAAGTATGGCCGCAACCGCCGGGTTTGACCGAAATGGCCGTCTGCGATCCATCGGGCCAGTTGCCCAATGGACTATGCCCGACGGTGCGGGAATACTTCGTGGCCGGCATGGAGCCGACGTTGATCGACAATATGTATCAGGAGTTTCAGATTAATCGCGAGACGGGTTTGTTGGCGACCGGCGACACCCCGCCGGAACTCATCGAGACCAGGGTCTTTCGCGTCTACCCTGAGCGAGCGGCCGACTGGGTGCGCGAAAACGAGATCGAGCAGCCGCCGGCGGGCTTTGACCCGGTTACGGCAGGTGAGGGCGCCAATGCGGTCATTTCGCAGCCGCAGCCACTCGCCTTTGTCAGCGGGCAAGTAGAGATCGTGGGCAATGTCACTGCAGCCGGCGCTACCTCCTATCGCCTGGAGGTGTTTGCCGGACTGACGGGGGATAACCCGCAACTGCTGGTCGAGCGAGCAGTTGAGACCGCCGGCGACGGCGTGCTGGGGAGCTGGGACACCGGCAGCCTGAACGGCCTGTATACGCTGCGACTCACCGTGAATCGGGAAGGCGGCGGCGCGGAGGTGGTAAACGTGCCGGTGACGGTGGACAATACGCCGCCGGCAGCCCGCATACTCTTCCCGTTTGACGAGCAAAGCTTCCGGGCGGCGGACGAATGGATCGTCATCCAGGCGCAGGCGGAGGATGACAACTCTCTGGAGCAGGTATCCTTCTTTGTGGACGGCAGCGAAACGCCGTTTGCGATCAGCACGGTGCCGCCGTTCTCGGAGGTATGGGCCATACCTGGAGCAGGCTGCCGCTCGTTTTACATTGTCGCTCGTGACGCGGCCGGCAACGAGACGCGGAGCGACGCGGTTCGCGTATGCGTGGACGGCGAATGAAGGAAGGCCGGCCGAATGGTGATCGCTGAGATTGGGAGGCGACGTTGACTGAGTCGGAATATCTGACCGTAGATGATGCCCTGGCGCGAATCCTGTCTCAGGTACAGGTGTTGGGCAGCGAGCGTGTCCCGCTGCTGGATGGGCTGAATCGTATTTTGGCCGGGGCGATTGTCGCCGGAGACAACCTGCCGCCCTTCGCCAATTCCAGCATGGATGGCTACGCGGTGCGCGCGGAGGATGTGCAGGGGGCCAGCCGGTCGCAGCCGGCGCGTCTGCACGTGGCGGAGGATATCGCTGCCGGCTCGGTATCGGCGAAAACATTGGTGAATGGGACGGCGGCGCGCATTATGACCGGCGCTCCGCTGCCGGCCGGGGCAGATGCAGTCGTGCCGGTTGAAGATACGGACGAGCCCTGGCGCGATCGCGATCGCGCCTTGCCGGAGTGGATTGAAGTATACCGGCAGGTCGGAGCCGGGGACTATGTGCGCTTTGCGGGCGAAGATATTCGCGCCGGAACGGAGGTGCTGGCAGCCGGCCATTTGCTGCGGGCGCAGGAGATCGGCGTGTTGGCCTCGCTGGGCGTCGCCGAAGTGGAGGTAGTGCGCCGGCCCCGGGTGGGCGTCCTGTCCACGGGCGACGAGTTGATCGCCGTGGCGGAACCTCTGCGGCCGGGCAAGATTCGCAACAGCAATGGGTACGCGCAGCGGGCGCAGGCCCAACAGCTTGGGGCAGAAGTTGTTGACCTGGGTATTGCCCGTGACACGCAACAGGATGTGCGCGAGCGGCTGGCGGCGGGGCTGCGGGCCGGCGTGGATCTCTTTATCAGTTCAGCCGGAGTTTCGGTCGGCGCGTATGATGTGGTGAAGGCAGTATTGGAGCAGCATGGGGAGGTGGGCTTCTGGCGGGTGCGGATGCGACCCGGCAAGCCGTTGGCCTTCGGCAAGTATGAGGGAGTGCCCTACCTGGGGCTGCCGGGCAACCCGGTTTCGGCCATGGTCTCGTTTGAGCGCTTTGCGCGGCCGGCGATCTTGCGCATGGCCGGGCACACGCGACTGGCGCGGCCGCAGGTAAGCGCGATTGTCACTGAACCCATCGCTTCCGATGGGCGAGAGAGTTATTTGAGAGCGGTCGTAAGCCGCGACGGGGACGGTCGTTACTGGGCGACCCCAACGGGCAGCCAGGGATCGCACATGATGACTTCGCTGGTCAGGGCGAATGCGCTGCTCATTGTGCCGGAAAATGTGCGCGAAGTGGCGGCGGGGGATACGCTGGTGGCCCTGATGTTAGATTGGCCGGCGAACGTCTTCTGAGGCCGCAGACCTCCTCGCCCCCTGGTTGCCAAAATAACCCCGCAGGTCGTCGCCCGCGCGACGACCTGCGGGGTTTCTTCAATCAGTTGTCCGTGCCGGAGCGCAGGGTACGACTGAGGATATCTTCCTGCTGCGAGCGGGCCTTCTGCTTGTTCTGGCGGTGACGATCCTGCCGGTGCGAGTGCTGCTTAAAGGAATCGCCCATTGCCCGGCGCAAAGCAATTTCCATCGCCGTGGGCAGCTCCTCCAACTCTTCCTCTTCTTCGTCGTCAACCTGATTCTGGATAATCTGGGCCACCGGCTCAGCTTCGGGCTCAGCGTCGACCAGGGCCTTGATACTCAGGTCAATGCGTCGCTTTTTCTTGCTGAAGCCAAGCACCTGCACGTTGACCTCGTCGCCCACCGAGACGACTTCTGACGGGTGTTTGACGTACTGATGGCTCAGCTCGCTAATGTGCACAAGACCCTCACGCTCGGCGCCGATATCTACAAACGCGCCGTAGGTTTCCAGCCGGGTGACGGTCCCTTTATATTCATTGTCCTTCTGCAGGTCGCCCCAGTCCACGGCCAGCGGCTGGATCATCGTCACCATGATCTGGCCGCGAGTGGGATCAACCCTATCCACCCAGACGACCACCTCGTCGCCGACGTTCAGCACATCGGCCACGCGGTTGACGTGTTCCTTGCCAAGCTGAGAAATATGTACCAGGGCCTCGGTGTCGTAACCGATATCGATGAACGCGCCGTATAGCTCCAGTCTGGTTACTTTGCCGGCAAGTTGCTGCTTGCGCTTCAGACCCCAGGCGTTGGCCGGCTCTTCAGCCTCCTCCACCGCGTCTTCGATATCGTCGTATATTTCGTCACTCATCTTACTGTCTCCAATACAGGGTTGCGCAATCCGCGTGGGTCACAAGCGTCAACGGGTCACTTGTTTGGGAAGGGTGTGGGGAGCGGAAAACCAACCATTTACCAGCCGGTATTATAGCAATGGGGCAAGGGCTGTCAACAAAAATGCGGGCCGTCAGGAACCGCAAACTCAGCCAACGTTTCTGGAGGTGGAGAGGGCCGACGCCAAGAGCGCTTTCTCGTTCGCAAAATAAGAGTGACCCTGATCTCTACGCCAGGGTCACTCCGGCAGGATCTTTCCTGTTAGCGGCGAACCGGGAAGGGCTTCAGCGGGCGACCCTAATCGCTCATCGTATCATCTTCGTCCGTGTCGCTGCCGCGAATCAGGACCGGCGCCTGTCCGGCCTGCTGGCGCACCAGGTTCTCGATCTCCTGGGTGATTTGCGGGTTTTCCATCAGATAAACCTTGGCATTTTCTCGCCCCTGACCGAGGAGGATCTCACCATAGCGGAAGTATGCACCCCGCTTGTCCACCACACCGTATACCGCGCCCAGGTCCAGTACATCACCGACCTTGGAGATACCTTCATTGTACATGATGTCGAACTCGCATTCGGTAAACGGCGGAGCCACCTTGT
>CAYVQP010000011.1:0-22230 GCA_964452775.1 uncultured Ardenticatenaceae bacterium
CCGCGAAGGCGGCCTCACCGTCGGCGCCGGCGTGATCACGGAAATCCTGGAGTAAGTTTCATTGTACCGGCGACCGGCTTAACAAGCCGGTCGCCGTTGAATTCTGGAAGAGCGGGAAATAGCATGGCAAAGCAGAAAATTCGCATCCGTCTAAAAGCTTACGATCACCGTGTACTGGATCAGTCCGCCCGCCGTATCGTCGGTACAGCCGAGCGGACCGGCGCCAGCGTGGTTGGCCCGGTACCACTGCCCACCCGGATTGAGCGCTTTACTGTGCGCCGTAGTCCGTTTATTGACAAGGATTCGCACGAACACTTTGAAATCAGGACTCACAAGAGACTGATTGATGTGATCAATCCGGATTCGAAGACCATTGACACGCTGATGCGACTGAATTTGCCCGCCGGCGTTGATATCGAGATTCAGATTTAGCGCCGGAGCGGCGTATCGCGCCGGTTGCAAGCTTATTGGCAATTAGGATGATGCAGCGTACCTAGTCGCCGGCAGTCCTGGGAGGTTTAGGTGAAGACTCTACTAGGTTATAAAGTGGGCATGACCCAGATCATTGAGGCCGACGGCACGGTTGTGCCGGTGACCGTCATTAAGCTCGGGCCGTGCCACGTGACGCAGATAAAGACTGTCGAGAATGACGGTTACGATGCGGTGCAGTTGGGATTCGGCGAGGTCAAGCAGAGTCGCCTGAGCAAAGGCCAACAGGGTCACCTGGGCCTGCTGAAGAGCGATAGCAAGCACCCCAAGCGCCGGGACATTAAGGGTATTCCGGCGATGCGCCATCTGCGCGAAGTTCGCACCAGCGAAACGGCCGGCTACAAGCTAGGCGATGTCCTCAAAGTCGAGAACACGTTCAGCGCCGGCGAGCACGTAGACGTCATCGGTAAGACGAAGGGTCGCGGTTTCACCGGCGTGGTGAAGCGCCATGGCTTCAGCGGCGGCCCCAAGACGCATGGCCAGTCCGATCGCCTCCGGCGGCCGGGTTCGATTGGTGCGACCTCCGGCACGGCAAGGGTAATCAAGGGATTGCGCATGGCCGGGCACAGCGGGGATCAGAAGTTCACCTCGCTGAACCTTGTTGTGGCGAAGATCGATCCTGAGATGAACCTGCTCGCCGTGAAAGGCTCTGTGCCGGGACCGAAGGGCGGCTTCGTAGTCGTGCGCTCCTCGGTGAAGAGTAAGTAGTTGAGCGGTGGAAGGAGAGAATGTGATGGAACTGCCAATCTATAATATGGCTGGCGAGGAAACGGGTCGCATGGAACTTCCGGCCGCTGTTTTTGCAGCCAATGTCAACAGAGGTTTGATGCACCAGGCGCTCGTACGGCAGCTCGCCAACGCGCGTCAGGGGACGCACAAGGCCAAAGGGCGTTCGGAAGTAAGCTATTCCACGCGCAAGCTATACCGGCAGAAAGGTACTGGCCGCGCGCGTCACGGCAGCCGCAAATCGCCTGTTTACGTCGGCGGCGGCGTTGCGCATGGCCCGTTGCCACGCAGTTATCGCCAGCAGATGCCGCGGAAAATGCGCCGGGCCGCGCTCCGCTCCGCCCTGACCGTTAAGGCGGCAGCAGATGAAATCGTCTTGCTGGATGCAATCAGCATGGACCGGCCAAAGACCAAAGAGATGGTGGCGATGATGAGCCGGCTGGCAGGCGGAAACAGTAGCGCCCTCCTGTTGATGGCAGGCAAGGACGTGAATGTCGAGAAGTCGGCCAACAATCTGCAGAGCGTGAAAACCCTGCGCGCCGATTACCTGAACATCCGCGATCTGCTGGGCTTCGACAAGATTGTCATTCCGCTTGCGGCGATGGACGTAATCACCGGTTATCTGGGTGGACAAGAACGCCTGACGGCTGACGAAGCTGCGGAGGCGATGGAGGAGTAGGAAATGCAGATGCATTGGCGAGATATCATCCGGCGGCCGGTGGTCACTGAGAAGTCGAATTACATGGCTAGCGAGTACAGGCAATATACTTTTGTGGTGCACTCGAAGGCCAACAAGGTGCAGATCAAAGAGGCGGTAGAGCTGGCCTGGCCGAAGGTGGCGGTATCCAAGGTACGCGTGGCCAACATGCCCGCCAAACGGGCGCGGCGCCAGCGGCGAATCACCGTTCGTAAGGCCGGCTGGAAGAAGGCGATTGTGACCCTCTCCTCCGGCTCCATTGAGTTGTTTGAAGGCGTTTGAGCAAGAGCTCAAGCGCTGGTTGAGATAGGATTGGTAAAGTCGCTTAGGCATTCTATGGCCTGTTGACGATTCCGTTTTTAGAGCAGGGACGAGGGCTTTTGGCCAAGTGTGGGTGATGTTCCCACTGCCCAATGAGCCTGGCGTCCGTCTCTGGAGGAACAATGGCGGTAAAGGTATATAAGCCGACATCTCCCGGCCGGCGCAATATGAGTGTGTCGGCGTTTGAGGAGATCACATATGCGATACCCGAGAAATCTCTGTCGCGCGGCTTGCGAAAGCAGGGGGGCCGGAATGCTCGGGGCAAGGTAACAGTTCGCCATCGTGGCGGCGGCCATCGCCGGCGCTATCGCGAAATCGACTTTCGCCGCAACAAAACCGGCGTGCCGGGCCGTATCGCTTCCATCGAATACGATCCGAACCGCTCGGCGCGTATTGCGCTGGTTGTGTACGCCGACGGCGAGAAGCGCTACATGGTAGCGCCCCTGGGTTTATTTGTTGGGGACACGGTGCTCAGTGATGAGCGCACCGAGATTCGCCCCGGCAACTGCATGCCGCTACGCAACATCCCGCTGGGCACCCTGGTTCACAATATCGAGATTCACCCCGGTCGCGGCGGTCAGATGGTTCGCTCCGCGGGCACGTCGGCGCAGCTGATGGCGAAAGAGGGTGAGTACGCCATTTTGCGCCTGCCCTCCGGCGAAGAGCGCTTGATTCGTCTGGATTGTTTGGCCACCGTCGGCCAGGTAGGCAATGTGGACCACGGCAACATCCGGCTGGGTAAAGCGGGGCGGAAGCGTTACCTGGGCATCCGCCCGACCGTTCGTGGTACGGCAATGACGCCGCGCGACCATCCACATGGCGGCGGCGAAGGACGTTCGCCCGTGGGTATGGCCGGCCCGAAGACCCCCTGGGGCAAGCCGGCGCAAGGCACGCGCACTCGGCGCAACAAAGCTACAGAAAAGTTCATCTTTCGTCGCCGGACGAAGAAGCGCCGGTGAGAGGAGATAAGCAGATACAATGTCTCGTTCACTGAAGAAAGGCCCCTTTATTGAACCGAAACTCCTCCAGAAGGTGGATGAGTTGAATAGTTCGCGTCGGCGGCAAGTCATTCGCACCTGGTCCCGGGCCAGCACGATATTTCCGCAGATGGTGGGACACACCATCGCGGTCCACGATGGCCGGCGACATGTGCCAATCTACGTAACCGAAAACATGGTTGGGCACAAGTTGGGCGAGTTCGCCCCAACGCGCACGTATCGTGGCCACGTTACAAAGACAGAGAAGAAGAAAGGACGGCGTTAACCATGGACGAAAGATTTGAGGTCAAGGCAGTCGCCCGTCATATTCAAATCACGCCCCAAAAAGTGCGCCTGGTGGTTGACGCGGTGCGCGGTAAAGGCGCCCGCGAAGCGCTGGATACGCTGCGCTTGATGCCGCATCGAGCGGCCGAACCGGTTTACAAGCTGATCATGTCAGCTGTAGCGAATGCGGAAGAGAACTACGGGCTGGAGATCGACGAGCTCTTTGTGAGCCATATCTTCGCCGACGAGGGACCGCGCCACCGGCTGGCCCCTTATGGTGGTCGATTTGCCAGCCGCGGCCGATTCCGCGCGATCGTCAAGCGTTCGTCCCATATCACGGTCTACCTGGCCGAGCGCAATGTTGTGGAATACGAGAAATAAGTAGAGTAGGAGGCGCGAAGTTGGGTCGAAAAGTACATTCAGTTGGTTTTCGCTTAAAGGCAGTTCGTGATTGGAATACGCGCTGGTACGCTGAGGGCGCTAATTATCGGGAACTGCTGTTGGAGGATTTCGCTATCCGGCGGACGATCGAAGCCGAATTGCCGAAGGCCGCCATCTCTCGCATGGAGATTGAACGCTTCCCTAACCAGGTGCAGGTTAATCTCTGGACCGCCAAACCCGGCATTGTTATTGGCCGGAAGGGCCAGACTGTGAAGGATCTGCGCACCAAGTTGCGCGACCTGACCGGCAAGACGGTTAAAGTGGAAGTTGAAGAAATCACGCAGCCTGACCTGGATGCCAAGCTGGTGGCAGAAAACATCGCCGGCCAGTTGGAGCGAAGGATTTTGCATAGCCGGGCCATGAAGCGGGCCTTGCAGCAGGCAATGCGCCAGGGTGCGCATGGCGTTCGGATTGAAGCCGGTGGCCGGCTCTCCGGATCTGAAATGGCGCGCAAGGAAAAGCTCTGGGACGGCCAGGTTCCCCGGAACACGATTCGGGCCGACCTGGACTACGGCACCGCGGAAGCATTGACGACTTTTGGTCGCATTGGCATTAAGGTGTGGATCTACAAAGGCGAGATTCTGCCGCAGCGAGCAGAAGCCACGGATGTCTATATCAGCGAGTAAGAGGCGGCCGGTTGCCGGCAGCCGATGATGGAGTAATGCCATGTTAATGCCAAAGCGGGTGAAATTTCGTAAGCAGTTCCGAGGCCGAATGCGCGGCCCGGCCAAGGGCGGCACAGAGCTGCTCCATGGCGAGTTCGGCCTGCAAGCGTTGGAGCCGGGCTGGATTACCAGCCGGCAAATAGAGGCGGTGCGCCGGACAGTGGTGCGCCATATGAAGCGTCGCGGTAAATACTGGATACGCATCTTTCCCGACAAACCGGTCACGGCCAAGCCGGCCGAGACCCGCATGGGTAAGGGCAAGGGTTCTGTTGACCACTGGGTGGCAGTCGTGAAGCCGGGGCGAATGATCTTTGAGTTGGCCGGTGTGCCGCAGGATCAGGCCGACGAAGCGCTGCGTCTGGCGGGCTACAAGTTGCCGATCAAGACCCAGGTCGTTTCGCGAGAGGAAGGTTTGTAATGGCTTTCGTAGTAGAACTTCGGCGAATGACAGACGAGCAGCTTGAGGAAAAGCTCGAGGATGCCCGCGAAGAACTGTTTAACCTGCGCTTCCAAAAGGCCACCGCACAGCTGGAGAATTACAGCCGGATCCACAAGGTTCGCCACGAAATGGCCCAGATCCAGGAGATGCTGCATAAGCGGGCAATGGCAGTTCAGACGGCAGTCGGCGATCCGCAGATCGCAAAAGCCCTTGCCGGGCAGGAGTGGACGGGCGAGGCGCGTTTTGATTACGAGCAGAGCGGTTGGCTGGTCAAGTTTAAGAACGCCTCCGGGCGTGAATTGGCCACGGCCCATGTGAACCTGAACAGAATGCTGCTGAAGAGCCGGCGAGCGCGTCGCGAGGGCAAGGCGCTGCAACGGGTGACCAGTATTAAGGTGGCAGGGTAATTGCGATGAAAGAACAGAGAAAACTCCTGATCGGCACGGTGACCAGCGACAAGATGGATAAGACGGTCGTAGTCACGGTCACGACGACCAAGAGGCACCAGCGCTACGGCAAGGTGCTGCGATTGAATAAGAAGTATAAGGCGCACGATGAGCGGAATGAGTGCCGGATCGGTGATCGCGTGGAGATTATCGAGTCCATGCCCATGAGCCGCGACAAACGCTGGGCTGTTGTCAATATTCTGGAACGGGCCAGCTAATAGGAGACCGGCCATGATACAGCAGGAAAGTCGTTTGAAGGTTGCCGATAATTCCGGCGCGCGAGAGCTTCTGGTCATCCGAGTGATGGGCGGCTCGAAGCGATACTATGGCGGCGTAGGCGATATCGTGGTAGCGACCGTGAAAAAGGCCGCTCCCAATGCCACCGTCAAGAAGAGCAGTATCGTCCGGGCCGTGATCGTGCGCACGAGCAAGGAGTATCGCCGGAGCGATGGTAGTTACATTCGCTTTGATGATAATGCCGCGGTTGTGTTGGGCATTGACGGGAAAATGCCGGTTGGAACACGTATCTTTGGGCCGGTGGCGCGGGAACTGCGCGAGATGGGCTTCAGCCGGATTCTCTCGCTGGCGCCGGAGGTCTTGTAGAGGAATAGGCGATGCGATTTAAGAAGGATGATCTGGTTGAAGTGATCGCCGGCAACGACAAGGGTGTACGCGGCAAGATCCTCCGAGTTATCCCTGGCGATAATCGCGTGGTGGTGCACGGCGTGAATATGGTGAAGAAGGCTCAAAAGGCGCGTCCGACCGGCGGCCGGACGCCGACCCAGGGCGGGCTCATTGAGTTTGAAGCGCCTCTTAGCGCTTCGAACGTCATGCTGGTCTGCCCGCACACGCAGCGGTTGACGAGAATCGGCATCCGGCGCGATGAGAATGGGCGTCAGGTGCGTTTCTCGAAACGTAGCGGCAAGGACATTGACTGAGTGAGTGTCTGCTGGGACCTCGGTCCGGTCACTCAGCGTGGAGGAAAATGAAATGGCATTTACGCCGTTACAAGAGCAGTATGCGGAAGAGGTTGTTTCCGCTCTGATGAAGGAATTTGAATACACCAGCATTATGCAGGTACCGCGCATCAGCAAGGTGGTGGTGAACATCGGGCTGGGCGAGGCGTTGGACAACGCCAAGGCGATTGACTTTGCCACGAACGACCTGATGACTATCACCGGGCAGAAGCCGGTGGTGACTAAGGCGAAGAAGTCTATTGCCACCTTTAAGCTGCGTGAAGGGCGGTCAATCGGGTTGAAGGTAACCCTGCGCGGCGAGCGGATGTGGAGCTTTCTGACCCGCGTAATTCACGTTGCCTTGCCGCGGACGCGCGACTTTCAGGGCGTGTCTCCCGACGCTTTTGACGGCCGCGGCAACTACACGCTGGGTATCAGAGAGCAGATCATCTTCCCGGAAATCGAGTATGACAAGATTGACAAGAGCCGGGGAATGGAAATTACGATTGTTACGACTGCCAAGACTGACGAGGAAGGACGCCGGCTCCTGGCAATGCTGGGTATGCCCTTCCAACGAGAAGAAAGCCTGGCTTAAGCCCTAAGCCCGGTCTAGGAGAAATAGTATGGCAAAGCGATCAATGACAGCCAGGGAAACGAAACGAAAGTATCGCGTGCGCGTACGGAATCGTTGCCAGCACGTGGACCCACGTTCAGGGAAGACTTGCGGTAGACCACGCGGCTATATGCGCCGCTTCGGTATGTGCCGCATATGCTTCCGCGAACAGGCATTGCAGGGAAATATTCCCGGCGTCGTCAAGTCGAGCTGGTAAGACAAATTTGCCGGCAGCCGGCGAACAGGGTTTGCGGATATGCCCTGGCAGCGCGCGCTGTTGGCCCATGAGCGAGGAAAATAGATCATGTCAATGAGTGACCCAATAGCTGACATGCTAACCCGCATCCGCAACGCCAATGAGCGTCAACATCCGGCGGTCTCAATTCCGCACTCCAAGGTGAAGGAAGCGATAGCCGCGGTGATGAAGGAAGAGGGTTACATTGAAGATTATCAGGTGTTGCCGGAGCATCCTCAGCCGGTGTTGCGGCTGCGGTTGAAGTACACCGGCGACCGGCGCAATCAGCGCTCGATTATCACCGGCCTGCAGCGCGTCAGCCGGCCGGGCCGGCGCGAATACGTTGGCAAGCAGGAAATTCCCTGGGTTTTGAACGGGATGGGCATTTCGATTGTGACCACTTCCCAGGGTGTAATGACCGGGCAAGAAGCGCGTCGTCGTGGTATCGGCGGCGAAGTGCTGTGCAAGGTCTGGTAGTGGAGGTGTACTGTGTCACGTATTGGTAGAATGCCAATTTCGGTGCCCTCCGGCGTCAAAGTGGAGATCGACGGTACGCATGTAGCGGTTTCCGGCGCAAAGGGCAAGCTGGAACAACGCTTCAATCCGGAAATGCAGATTGAGTTGCAGGACGGCGTGTTGTCGGTGAAGCGCCCCACGGACTCCCGCGAACACCGCTCCATGCACGGGTTGACCCGGTCGCTGCTGAACAACATGGTCACCGGCGTCAGCACGGGGTATACGCGCCGATTGCGGGTTGATGGTGTGGGTTATCGGGCAGAAATGCGCGACGACACACTGGTATTGTATGTCGGCTATTCGCACCCGATCGAGTTCACGCCGCTTGAGAATATGAGCTTCAATGTGGAAGACCGCGGCAAACTCATCCTGGTGAACGGCATTGACAAGCAAATTGTAGGCGAAGTCTCCGCCCGTATTCGCAAGACGCGACCCCCAGAACCCTACAAGGGTAAGGGGATTCGCTATGACGAGGAGATTATCAGGCGAAAGGCCGGGAAGACGGGCAAGGTGTAAGAGGTAAGCATCATGGCTATGGATTCACACAAAGCACGTAAAAGACGCCACCGCCGGATGCGGATGACCCTCTCCGGCAGCACGGCGCGCCCGAGACTGAATGTCTTTCGCAGTATTTCGCACATCTACGCGCAGGTCATTGATGATGAGACCGGGCACACGTTGGCTTCGGCCTCCACGATTGACCGGGCGATTGCCGGGCAGATGGCGGGCAAGACGAAGAAGCAACAGGCCGAGCTGGTTGGCGAAATCGTTGCGGAACGAGCGCGGGAAGCCGGTGTGGAAAGTGTTGTCTTTGATCGCGGCGGCTACATCTATCATGGTCGGGTGAAGGCGCTGGCGGATGGGGCGCGTAAAGGCGGCCTGAGTTTCTAAGGAGATTGATTCATGGGACAGAGACGACAGTTTCGCGAAACCGAGCGCCCGGAATTTGACGAACGGATCATCGACATCAAGCGCGTGGCAAAAGTCATCAAGGGCGGTCGTCGCTTTGCCTTCCGCGTAGTGGTAGTGGTTGGCGACAACAAGGGCACGGTTGGTTATGGAATCGGCAAGGCGCGTTCCGTGCCGGATGCAATTCGCAAGGGAATTGATGCCGCCCGCAAATCAATGCGTCCGGTTTCGATGGTAGGAAGCACGATCCCGCATGAGATTATCGGCCAGCACAGCGCGGCGCGAATTCTCTTGAAGCCGGCTGCGCCCGGCACCGGCGTTATTGCCGGCGGCGGTGTACGCGCCGTGGTCGAAGCAGCCGGGTACAGGGACATCCTGTCGAAATCCCTGGGCAGCCAGAACGTGCTCAACGTCATCGCCGCCACGATTGACGGCTTGCAAAACTTGAAGTACGTGCGACAGGAAGCCATCGACCGTGGTAAAGATGTCAACGAGGTGGCCCCGTTCTGGAGTCGGAAGTATGACTAAGAAGTTGCGTATCACCTATTGTAAGAGCGCCATTGGCTACGAAAAGAGCCAGAAGGGCACCATTCGGGCTTTGGGTCTGCATCGGCTGCATCAGTCGGTCGAGCATGACGACACACCTGAGATTCGCGGCATGGTCCAGAAGGTGGATCATCTGGTCAAAGTTGAAGAGGTAAGTTGAGATGAAAGTGCACGATCTGCGCCCAGACACAGGCTCGAAGAAAAAGCGCAAGCGAGTGGGTCGTGGTATTAGCGCCGGACAGGGTAAAACTGCCGGGCGCGGCACCAAGGGACAGAACGCCCGTAGCGGCGGCGGCAAGGGTATTTACTTCGAAGGCGGTCAGTTGCCGCTCGCTCGCCGATTGCCCTATAAGCGTGGCTTCACGAACATTCGCAAGATTGTTTACCGGCCAATCAATGTAGGCTCACTGGCCGACTTTGAAGCCGGCAGTGAAGTAACGCCGGAACTTCTGGCGCTCGTGGGTTTTGTGAAGAAGCCAACCGACCCGGTGGTGATACTCGGATCGGGTGATCTGAATGTCGCCCTTACGGTGAAAGCACATCGCTTTTCGCAATCTGCGCGCGAAAAAATCGAAGCAGCGGGCGGAAACGCGGTCGTCCTGGAACTGTAAGCACAGCCGGGTTGAGAGAGGACTCTAATGGTTGAATCAGTACGTAGCGCCTTCGCGTTACCAGACTTACGCCGGCGGATACTTTTCACGCTGTTCATGCTGGTCATATATCGCCTGGTTGCCAACATTCCGGTGCCCGGCGTCAATATCAGCGCCTGGGTAATCTTTACGCAGGGCGGCGGTCAGGAGAACGGCCTGTTACAGTTTCTGAACCTGCTGTCCGGCGGAGCGGTCTCCAACTTTTCCGTAATGGCGATGGGCGTGTACCCGTACATTACGGCTTCCATCATCATCCAGCTGCTGACGCCGATTATTCCGCAGTTGCAGGAGATGATGGAGGAAGGTGAATCCGGTCGTGATCGGGTCAACCGAATTACCTACTACGTTACCGTTCCCCTGGCGATAGTGCAGGCGATCGGACAGATCCGGCTGGTCGGTTTCAACATCGGCAGCCTGGAAGCAATCATGCCTAACTTCGGTTTCGGGGACGCGGCGAACATATTGCCGACGATCACCACCCTGGCGGCCATGACTGCCGGAACCATGTTCGCCATCTGGCTGGGCGAGCAAATTACCGACCAGGGCGTTGGCCAGGGCATATCCTTGATCATCTTTAGTGGTATCGTCGCCGGCATTCCGTCCAACCTGGCAGCGCTCTTTGCGCCGGGTGTGGAGGTCAGCTCGCAAATCTTCTCGCTGGTAGCCTTTATCGTGGTGACAATTGCCACCCTGATCGCGATTGTGTTCGTGCAGGAGGGTCAGCGGAGGGTGCCGGTGCAGTACGGGCGACGTGTGCGCGGCCGCAAAGTTTATCAGGGCCAGAGCACGTACATCCCATTGAAGGTGAATACCGCCGGCATGATTCCAATCATCTTCGCGCAATCCTTGCTGACTCTGCCGGCCCTTTTGGCGAGCATCTTTGTGCGTCCGGAGAGCACCAGCATCATCAATCGAATGCTGACCTGGGTTTCGGTCAATTTCGGCCAGGCAAATACCTTTATCTACTGGTTCGCCTACTTCTTGCTGGTGGTTGGTTTCACCTTCTTCTACACGGACGTGATGGTCCAGCAACAAAATCTGGCGCAAACGTTACAACGACAGGGCGGGTTCATCCCCGGCATCAGGCCGGGTAAACGCACTGACCAGTACATCATGTCGGTCGTGCGCCGCATCACGTTGGTGGGCGCGCTCTTCCTGGGCGTCGTGGCGGTCTTGCCGGGCATCATGCAGTTCCTTGGAAACCTGCTGAACATCCCCGGCCTGAGCCAGAGCGTTCTGGTGGTCAGTGGCTCCGGTATGATCATTATCGTCGGCGTAGTGGTGGACACGATGCGCCAGTTGGAAGCGCAGCTGCTGATGCGCCATTACGAAGGATTCGTATAAGAGCCATGAGCGGCTTTGTTGTGCTCCTGGGTCCGCCGGGGGCAGGTAAAGGAACGCAGGCCAGGCGGCTGGAGCAGGCGATAGGTCTGCCCCATATCTCAACCGGCGATCTGTTTCGGCAGAATCTGCGAAATCAGACCGAACTTGGCCGGATGGCGCAACGATATCTCGATGCCGGCGAGTTGGTGCCTGACGAGGTTACCGTAGCAATGGCCAGGGATAGGTTGTTCGCACCGGACTGCGCCGCCGGGGCAATTATGGACGGATTTCCGCGTACAGTGTTTCAGGCTGAAGCCTTTGGCGCGCTGTTGGCGGAACTGAAAAGCGGCATCAAGATAGTGCCGCATATCCGAGTGCAGGTTGAAATTCTGGTGGCCCGCCTGTTACTGCGGGCGAGAGAACAAGGGCGCTCGGACGACAGTGAAGAGACAATCAGAACCCGCATGAGGGTGTATGAGCAGCAGACAGCGCCGCTGATTGACTATTACGCCAAAGGCGGTTTGCTGCGAGATGTTAACGGTGATCAGTCAATTGAGGAAGTGTTCGCTGAGCTTTTGCGGGTGGTAAACGCCGCACTGCGCGCTTAGCGGCGCGACCCTTGTAAAGCGGGCAGTCGTCGCCGGCGATTTGTTTGCAGAGGAGTATGGATCATGAAAGTGACAGCATCAGTGAAAAGGCGTTGCCCGAAGTGCATCATTGTCAAGCGCAGGGGCGTGGTCCGGGTCATCTGTGTGAACCCGAATCACAAGCAGCGACAGGGTTAATGGAAATAGGACGGCAAGAATATGGCTCGTATAGCTGGAGTTGACATTCCCCGAGACAAGCAGGTCTTGCACAGCCTGACCTATATCTACGGAATTGGCATTTCACATAGCCGGGATATCTTGAGCCAGGCGAATGTGGAGCCGGAGACCCGCGTACGGAATCTGACCGATTCCGAGGTGACGCGCTTGCGCGAGATCATCGATCGCAACTACATGGTTGAAGGTGACTTGCGCCGTGAAGTAGCGATGAATATCAAGCGCCTGACGGAGATCGGATGCTACCGGGGCCTGCGCCATCGCCGGCATCTGCCGGTGCATGGGCAGCGAACCAAGACGAATGCCCGCACGCGTAAGGGACCGAAGAAGACGGTTGCCGGCCGTGGGCGGCGCAAGGGCGCGAAGAAGTAAGCCGGCCTGGGTAGCCGGTCCGGCGATTTTCGCCATGTGTAAGGAGTAATAATGGGACGACGACGTCAGGTTCAACAGCGTAAGAAAGTCAAGAAGATGGTGTCGGATGGGCAGGTGCATATTCATGCCACCTTCAACAACACCATCGTGACCATTACTGATAAACAGGGAAACACAATTTGTTGGGCAAGCGCCGGCAATTCGGGCTTCAAGGGTTCACGCAAGAGCACGCCCTACGCTGCCCGGCTGGCATGCCAGAACGCAGCCCGCACGGCGCAGGACCACGGCATGCAGGAAGTTGAGGTGGTCGTCAATGGGCCTGGCCCGGGTCGCGAGGCAGCGATTCGCGCGATTCAATCTTCCGGCCTGCGCGTGCGCTCGATTTCGGATGTGACCCCGGTTCCGCACAACGGATGCCGCCCACCTAAGAAACGGCGCGTTTAAGGTAGCAAACCTGGCAGGGATGGTCACTTTCCGGCCAGGCTGAGTTTTTGCTGGTTCCGGCATTTGCCGGTATAATAAAGGGCTTGCTTTTTGGTTAAAGCCCACGAGTATTCTTTGAAATCTGGTCGTGCGCGATGGAGACGGAACCCGGTTTAGAACCGGGATACGTTTTTGCATCCCTGGGGCGGGTCATGTGACCCGCTCGCAGCGGCAGGAAAAACGCCGGCGCGCGAATTCTGGAGAGGGAAGACGGGTACGCCAAGCCTGTAAACCTCTCGACACTCTATAATGATGGAGGAAGTAAGTTGGCTAGATACACTGGACCTGTTTGCCGGCTTTGTCGCCGGGAAGGCGAAAAGCTATTCCTGAAGGGGTCGCGTTGCATGACCCCCAAGTGCTCTTACGAAAGACGCCCGTTTGCGCCGGGTCAGACCGGGCGGGAGGGTCAGTTCCGGCGTGGTCGCGCTTCGGACTATTTGCTCCAGTTGCGCGAAAAACAAAAGGCGCGCCGGGTCTACGGCGTGTTAGAGCGACAGTTCAGCCGCTATTTCGAAAAAGCGAACCAGCGCACCGGTCTGACCGGCTCCAACCTGCTGATCATGCTGGAGCGGCGGCTGGACAGCGTCATCTACCGGCTGGGGCTGGCAGATTCACGCGCTCAAGCGCGGCAATTGGTCAGCCACGGGCACTTCATGATCAATAATCGCCGCACCACCATTCCTTCGGCGCTGGTCTCGGCCGGCGATCACATTACCGTTCGCCCGCAGAGTGCGCGACGCACCTATTTCAAGGAGCGGCGACAGAACATTGACGATCGCCGGGTCCCGCGCTGGCTTTCGCTGGATGTCAATACGATGTCCGCAGCGGTCATGCAGTTGCCCGTTCGTGAGGATATTGACGTTTCTTTGAACGAGCAGTTAATCGTTGAATATTACTCCCGGTAATCAGGGAACCACGACCAGGGTCGCGTCCATTGTCGCGGCCCTTTGGAGTTGGCGCTGTCGCGTCACGCCAGGCAACTCTCTGGGAGGTTATTGCGTTGGCTATTAGTAATTTGGTCTTACCGAAGATTGAAAGCACCGCCATGTCCCGCAAATATGGGCGATTCTTGATCGGCCCGGTCGAGCGGGGCTATGGCACTACCCTGGGTAATTCATTACGCCGCGTGTTGCTGGCTTCCTTGCCGGGAGCAGCGGTTTCGTCTATTCGCGTCAGCGATGTGCCGCATGAGTTCGCGGCCATTCCGCATGTGCGCGAAGATATGATGCAACTTATCCTGCAGATTAAGAAGCTGCGCTTCAAGCTCCTTGACACCGATTCCGCCCGCGTCCGGCTGGAGGTGCAGGGTTCCGGCACAATTACTGGCGCCGACCTCAACCTGCCGCCGGAAGTTGAGCTGATTAATCCGGAGCTGTACCTGTTCACCGTTGATTCCGATGATGCCTTCCTGGAGATGGAACTGACGGTAGAGGCCGGGCGAGGCTATTCCCCGGCGGAAGAGCGCGGCCGGCTGCCCATCGGTGAGTTGCCGGTTGATGCGATCTTCTGTCCAATCAACCGCGTCAGCTACGAAGTAGAGAAGGCGCGCGTCGGTCAGGCGGCTGACTACGATCGGGTCGTGATGGAGATCTGGACGGACGGTTCGATTCGTCCGGAGGAGGCGCTGGCCCAGTCCGCACAGATCCTGCTGCAATACTTGCGGCCAATTGCCGGCATCAGCGAAGATACCTTCCTGCCCACCGAAGTGGAAGAGGTGGTGGAATCGATCCCGAACGAGATCTATGACACCCCTATCGAACAGCTCGATCTGAGCGTGCGCGTTTTCAATTCGCTGAAGCGGACCGGCATTACCAAGGTCGGCGAGATGCTGGAAATGCTGGACCGCGGCGAAGAGACGATGCTGGCGATTCGGAACTTCGGCGACAAATCCCTGGAGGAGCTAAAACGACAGCTTCGCGCCAAGGGTTTCCTGGAAGACGAAGAGGAAGAGCAGCCCACCCGGTAATATCCCTGGTTTGGCGCTTGGTTGCGAGAATTAGCGAGGAAAAACTATGCGACACAAAGTATACGGTCGCCGGCTGGGTCGCGATACCAGTCATCGAGAAGCATTGCGCAAGAACCTGGTGGCCGATCTTATCTGTCACGAGCAGATCGTGACTACTGAGGCCAAGGCGCGCATGTTGCGCCCGACCGCGGAGAAGGTAATCACCCTGGCCAAGCGCGGCATTGCGAACGGCAAGGAGAATCCCAGCGCGACGGTTCATGCTCGCCGGCTGGTCGGCGCCCGGGTGGCGCGCTTTCGGCGGGTGCCGCGTGAGAGCGGCGGCTTTGACGATGTGGATGTCGTGCAGAAGCTGTTCAATGAGATTGCGCCGCGCTTTGCAGACCGGCCCGGCGGCTATACGCGCATCGTAAAGATGAACTTGCGCCCCGGCGACAACGCCAAGATGGCGATGATCATGCTGGTAGAAAACGAGAAGTCTGCGTAGCAAGAGAAGTACTGATTGGCGATGACCGGCCTGGAGAGTTTACGAACTCGCTATGGGGCGGTTGTGGAATATGACGGGACAGCCTATCAGGGCTTTCAACGTCAGTTACCTGAACAACCTACTGTACAGGGTGTCCTGGAAGAGGCCCTGGGGCAAATAAGCGGGCAGGCGACAGTGGTCACCGGCGCAGGTCGCACTGACAGCGGTGTGCATGCGCGGGGCCAGGTAATCAGCTTCGAGCTGCAATGGCGGCATGAATTGGCTGACTTGCTGAGGGCCTTGAACGCCAACCTGCCGGCTGATGTGGCGGTCAGGCGTGTGGCCAGTGTGCCGGCCACATTTCATCCCAGGTTCGATGCCAGATGGCGGGCGTACGAGTACTATGTGCTGAATGAGCCGGTGCGCAGCCCGCTCAGGCGCTTGCGTAGCTGGCACATCGGAAGGCCGCTGGATATGGCAGCCATGAACCGGGCGGCGGCCGGCCTGGTTGGGACGCACGACTTTGCCACATTTGGCAGCGCTCCGCAGGGCGACAACACCGTGCGCCGGGTTTTTGTGGCGCAGTGGGAGGAACGTGCGGAGTGGCTGGTCTTCCGGGTGAAGGCCGATGCGTTCCTCTTTCGCATGGTGCGCAGCCTGGTAGGGACGCTGTGCCGGGTAGGCGACGGCTCCTGGCAAGAGGCAGAGTTCCGGCAGGCATTCGTCGCCTGCGATCGGAGTCGAGCCGGCGGCCTGGCCCCACCGCAGGGGCTATACCTGGACGCGGTAGGGTATGATACGGATTGGTTCGCGCCGGCGTAGAGCCGGCAGTAGCTGAACATGGAGATGCTGCAATCGGGTTGCGGCGTTTTGCGCGCAGTAGGCGTGCAGAAGTAAGTGTTGGAGACGACAACATGCAGAAAACGTACTGGACAAAACCGGCCGATGTAGAGCGGCGTTGGTACGTGGTCGATGCCGAAGGCAAGAATCTTGGCCGGCTGGCATCCCAGATTGCGGCCATTCTGCGCGGCAAGCACAAGGCCACATTCAACCCGTCCGTGGACACGGGCGATTACGTGGTGGTGGTCAATGCGGACAAGATCGCCGTAACCGGCCGGCGCGCTGAGCAGAAGCGCTACTATCGCCATTCCGGCTACATGGGCGGCCTGAAGGAGATCACCCTGCGCGATCAACTGGAGCAGCATCCTACCCGCGTTCTGCATGCGGCCGTGCGCGGAATGTTGCCCAAGAATACGCTGGGCCGGCAGATGATCAAGAAGCTGAAGTTATATGCGGGTCCGGAGCATCCGCACGAGGCCCAACAGCCGACGACGCTGGAGCTCTAAAAGGGAGAAGGAATGGAAGAATCAACACGCTATTACGAAGGTATTGGCCGGCGGAAGCGATCTTCCGCTCGCGTGCGCATTTACCCGAACCCGAGCGAAGGGGTGACCTTTGTGGTCAACGGTAAGGATGTGCATGAATACTTCCCCCGCTTCGGCGACTATCAGACGCTGATCGGGCCGCTGGAGGACACATCGCTGGCCGGCAGAATGGCGGTTACGGTGCTGGTAAACGGCGGCGGGATCACCGGCCAAACAGCGGCCGTCCGGCTTGGGCTGGCCCGCGCGCTGGTCACTTATGATGAGAACCTGCGCGGCCAGTTGCGGAGTTTCGGGCATCTGACCCGCGACCCGCGCATCAAGGAGCGCAAGAAGCCTGGTTTGAAGCGGGCCCGCAAGGCGCCGACCTACACCAAGCGTTAATATTGCCGCCGGCGGCGCGAGCAGCCTATCATGCTCGCATTGGAAGCAGGCAATAGCGCCCGGCGCGAATTTCCCGGCGCCGGGAGCATGGTTAATCAATTGAGCTAAAATAGAAGGGCGAGTTCCGGTTGACTCGCCCTTTTTGTTTTAGCATCTGCAAGTGAGCGATTGGATGGCGGGTATTACGATTGTGGGATTAGGGCCGGGTGACGGTAACTTGCTGACCCGGCAGGCGTGGCAGGTGATTTCGCGCGCGCCCGTCGTCTACCTGCGCACCGCTCGCCACCCGGCTGTCGCCGACCTGCCTTCGGAGGTGGAGCGGCGTTCGTTCGATGAGGTGTACGACCGGGCGGACGACTTTTCACAGGTCTACAGCCGGATTGCCGGGGAAGTGCTGCGCCTCGGACAAGAGCCGCACGGGGTTATCTATGCGGTGCCCGGCGACCCGCATGTGGGCGAATCAACCGTCAGCCGGATCCTGGCAGGAGCCGCGGAGTTGGCCATCCCAGTCAGCGTCATTTCGGGTATGAGCTTCGTGGAGCCGGTGTTGCGGGCTGTTGGGGTGGATGGGATGACCGGCCTGCAATTGTTCGATGCGATTGAGGTCGCCGGCTATCTCTACCCGCCCGTCAATCCCAACCTGCCGCTGATCCTGGGGCAGGTGTACAGCCGGCTGCTGGCCGGGGACCTGAAGCTTACCCTGATGGCCGTCTATCCGGCGGAGCATGAGGTGGTCTTGGTGCACGGGGCAGGCGCAACGGGCGAGCAGGTGGAGCGCATGCCGCTCTATGCGCTGGACCACAGCCGGCAGATTGACCACCTGACGACGCTTTACGTGCCGGGCCTGCCGGCGGCGGTCTCGCTGCCCGCGCTTGCCGAAGCGATTGCCGTCTTGCGCAGTCCCGAGGGCTGTCCCTGGGATCAGGAACAAAGCTCACAGTCGTTGCGGGAAGGCTTTCTGGAAGAGGTGAGCGAAGCGCTGGCGGCTATTGACCAGCAGGATAAGGTCAGCCTGCGGGAAGAATTGGGCGACGTGCTCTTGCACATCGTCATGCAGGCGCAAATCGCCCAGGAGGAAGAGCTGTTCGGGCTGACGGACATCATCGGCGGCATTTATGCCAAGATCAAGCGCCGGCACCCGCATGTCTGGGGCGATTGGGAAGCCTCCAGCGCCGCCGAGGTGATCGCCAATTGGGAGGCAATGAAGGCGGAGGAGCGGGGAGATGCCGGCCGGCAATCGCTGTTGGACAACATCCCGATCACGCTGCCGGCTCTGGCTCGTTCGCAAAAAATCCAAAATCGGATAAAAAAGGTGGGCTTCGATTGGCCGGCAGTCAGTGGTGTGGTTGCCAAGGTGCATGAGGAAATAGCCGAGTTGCAAGCAACGACCGGTCCGGATGATAGATTTCAAGAGCTGGGCGACCTCTTGTTTGCGGTAGTCAATTGGGCGCGATGGCTGGATGTTGACGCCGAAAGCGCCTTGAGGGAAGCGAATTTGCGCTTTACGGAACGATTTCGCCTTGTGGAGGGGCTGGCAGTCGAGAAGGGGTGGGAACTTGCCGAGGTTGGCCTCGACGCTTTAGAGATGATGTGGCAGGAAGCTAAGCGACAAATCAGAGCATCCGCAGCGCAGGAGGATGCCGCATGAGTGCGATGGCGATTGTCAGCTTGATTGTGCTGATTCTGGCAATCCTCTGCTTTGTGGCCGCGATTACCTCGGCAATCGGCGCGCTGCAATCACGCTCTCAGTCAACGCGTGTAACCTACGGCGTGGGCCGGCAAGATGCGCGGCGCTCGATGCGCATCGGCCTCTTGCGAAGCATAGGCATCGCCTTCGTGGGCGTGATCCTGTTGGGCGTGTTCGGCCTGACGCGCATGACGGGTGACCCGGCGGTAACCGGATCAGGTACACGTGCGCCGGCGTTTTTTCCTACGCGGGCTGTCGCTACGGAGAGTGTCGCGCCGGCGGGAACGCCCACCGTCACCCCGATTTCGCTGCCGACAGGGACCGCCACTTTGCCGCCGGAGCCCAGCGCCACCATCCCGCCCCCCACCGCGACGCTGTCTCCTACTGCCACTGCGACGCCGCCTCCCTCAGCCGTGGTCAGCAGCGAGGTCGGGCTTTATCTACGTGAGGCTCCCGGCGGGACGCAGCAGCTGGAATTGTTGCCCGTGGGGACGGTGCTGATATTGTTGGCCGGACGCACCTCCTTCGAAGGGGAGGAATGGCAGCAGGTGCGCACCCCTTCCGGCCTGGAAGGGTGGGTGGCGGTGCAGTATATTACGTATCAGCAGTAACTGCCTTCAAGTAGTGCGATTCCCGCCGCTCGATGTAGGCGAGCGACTGATGCCGGAAGTAGGTGTCATATAGCTCGGCATAGTGTCCCCCTTGCTGCAACAACGAGCGATGGCTGCCGGATTCGATGATCCGCCCCTTTTGAAGCACGATAATCCGATCCGCGTTGCGCACCGTTGACAGGCGGTGCGCAATGATGATGGATGTGGTGTTGGCCATAATCAGCTTCAACGCCTGCTGAATCTGGCTCTCAGTGAAGGGATCAATGCTGGCCGTGGCCTCGTCCAGGATGAAGATGCGCGGCCCCTGTACCAGCACCCTCACCAGAGCGACGAGCTGGCGCTGGCCCATAGACAGCCGGCTACCCCGCTCACCTACCTCGCTATCCAACCCGTTCGGCAAGGTCTCCAACCATTCGCCGCCCCCAATGCGATGGGCCATCGCGGAGATCTCCTCGTCCGTCGCTTCCGGCCGGCCATAGCGGATGTTGTCTGCGATGGTCCCGGCGAACAGAAACGGCACCTGCGACACAATCCCCAGTCGCTGCCGGTAGCTGGCCAGGTCCAGGGAGCGGATGTCGCGTCCGTCCACCAGGATGCGCCCCTCCTGAAACTCGTAGAAACGAGCTACCAGCTTGATGATGCTTGACTTGCCGGCCCCCGTATGCCCGACCAGGGCGATGCTCTCCCCCGGCTGGACGGTCAGCGAGAAGTCGGTTAGCACCTGCTCTTGCTCGGAGTAACGAAAGCTGACCCGGTCGAAGACCAACGCCCCGTTGATGACTGTCACCGGCTCGTCTGCAATCTGTTGCACATACGGCTCCGCGTCCATCAGGGCAAACATGCGCTCGACGGCGGATAGGCCGGCCTGGAACTGGCTCCAGAAGGCGGAGATGTTGATCACCGGGAACCAGAAGCGGTCTACGGTGGCCACAAAGAGATACCAGGCGCTGATCGAAATAATGCCGGCGACCGCCGCCCGGCCGCCAAAAAAGACCAGCGCCGCGGTGGCCACCCCGGCCAATATGTTCAGCGTAGGGAAGATGTTAGCCAGCACAAAGCCGCGCCGTAGATTGACATCATAAGACTGGGCGTTGACGGCGATAAACTCGCCGTGAATCGCCGCTTCCTGGCGGAAATTCTTGGCCACGCTGATGCCGGTCACTGCCTCTTGAATAGCCTTGTTCACCTCGCCCATAGCTCGCGAACCCTGACGGGTCACCCGGCGGGCAATGTTGCGGAAACTGACCGCTACCAGCGAAACAAAAGGGGCCACAACGATCACAGCTACTGTCAGGGGGATGTTAATTGTGGCCAGGATAATCAGCAGAATCAACGCAGTCACTACCTGGTTGATGACGTCGGTTGCCAGGGTGATAACCTGTCCAAACTCCTCCGAGTCGCTGGTGATGCGGCTGACTACGCGGCCGGAGCTGAATTCATCGTAAAAGGACAGGTCTTGCCGGGCGGCGGCGGCAAAGGCGTCTACGCGCATGGCCAGGGTAACGTCCGCAATCACTTCGGAGGTCAACCGGCGGCGCACCCAGTTCACCAACCAGTTGCCGACGCCGATGGCGAAGATGGCGACGACGAGCGCGATCAACAAAAGGTCGCCGGTGGAGCTTTCGTAGGCGTTCAGGCCAGCGGAGACGATGAGCGGGACGACCGCTCCCATCACGGCCATCAGCGTAATGCTGATTGTGATTACCACGACCTTGCGGTTGTAGACCCGGAAATAGTCGAGGATGCGCCGCACCAGTTCGCGATCGCTATATTGCCGGTCGTAAGCCTCTGCTTCGAGGCCGCGCATGACAGCTGCCATGATGCTTCCTTAGAGTATCCGTTGACCCAGCAGCGAGGCCACCAGCCCGACCGCCAGTTCCGCGGTACGGTTGCCGCTGTCCAGTATGGGGTTGATTTCTACGACGTCCACGGAGCGCACCCGGCCGGAGTCGCCCAGGATTTCCATCAGCAGATGCGCTTCGCGATAGGTGAGGCCGCCCGGCACCGGCGTGCCCACGCCCGGCGCTTCGTCCGGGTCCAGGCAATCCATGTCCAGGCTGACGTGCAGGTGGGGTAGATGGCGCAAGCGCTCCATCGCCCGCCGAGCGATGGCCGCCATACCCATTTCGTCCACGTGACGCATGGTGTAGATGCTGATGCCGCTCTTCAGCAATCGCCGGCGCTCTTCATCGTCCAGATCCCGGGTTCCGATTTGCACAATCTGGGCCGGGCTTGCTTTGGGGCCGGGAAAGCCGGCGTTTACCAGCGGCTCCGCGCCGTCGCCGATGATGGCCGCCACCGGCATCCCATGTATGTTACCACTGGGCGAGCTTTCAACGTTGTTGAAGTCCCCATGCGCGTCCACCCAGATGACGCCGACGGGATCGCAGCGGGCAGCGGCGGCAATTGTGCCGATGCTGATGCTGTGATCGCCGCCCAAAAAGATGCCGAAGCGATTGTCGGCGACACAGTCGCGGGCCAACTCATAGATGGACTGGCAGACCCCGGCCACGGCGCGCATGCGGCCTTCAGCGCTGCCGACGACCTCTTCTTCCGGATTCGGCACCGGCACGTTGCCCAGGTCTGTCACGTGATAACCGAGGCGTTCCAGGCGACCCTGCAAGCCGGCGTAACGGATAGCGCTTGGTCCCATGTCCACCCCTCGCCGGCTCTGGCCCAGGTCCATCGGGACGCCAATGATGCGCACTTCTTGATTCAGCATGCGGCCTTTCTGTAAGATTCCCGGAAACTTGTTTCAAGATTCCCGGAAACTACTCATCGGTTATTGGTACACGTGACCTTCAGTTTCCGGGAATCTGCAGCAATC
>CAYVQP010000011.1:22330-45164 GCA_964452775.1 uncultured Ardenticatenaceae bacterium
GTTTCCGGGAATCTGTAGCTGTCTGTTTAAGATTCCCGGAAACTGTTCATCAGATATTGGTGTACGTGCTGGTCAGTTTCCGGGAATCTACAGCATTCTACGCAATTGTCGCCCATCCATTCTGAAGTCGCAAATACTCTCCCCTAGGCGGGGTAGCTAAGCTATAATCGCCCCGATGTCAGCAACCTTACTTGACGCCCGCCGGCAGGCCTGGCCGACTGATTGGGTGAAGGTCTTCGGTCGCGATGCCCCGCTGTGGATTGAAATTGGTTTCGGAAACGGTCAATTTCTGACTGAGCTGGCCCAAAGACGACCCGAAGTCAATCTACTTGGCTTTGAAATCTCAATGCCTTCCCTGCGGCGGACTCAACGACGATCGGAACTGGCTCAGCTGACCAACGTACGCCTGCTGAGTTGCGGTGGTGTATATGCGCTTTGGGCGCTCTGCGCGCCGGCGTCGGTCGAGGCGTTGTTCATCAATTTTCCCGACCCCTGGCACAAGGCGGATCATAATCATCGCCGCTTGATTAATGATCGCTTTCTCTGCCTGGCAGCGACCCGGCTTCGCCCGCAGGCCCGGCTGGAGATCGCGACCGATCACGCCGAATATGCCCAGGTGATCGCCGCTTGTCTGGGTCGCAGCGAATATTTCGCCGGCCGGCTGCAAACGCCCTGGGCAACTACCGACCCGCAGCGCACCACGACCAAGTACGAGCAAATTGCGCTGGAAGCCGGACGCCCCTGCTATTACTTCAACTGGCAGCGAAACCGGCGAGCGATTCAAGACGCGTTTCCCGCGCCACTGGAGATAGAAATGCCGCATGTCATTGTCGCCTCGCCCCTGTCTGTGGCGGAAATCGTGGAGCGTTTCCGGCCCCTGGATTGGGAAGGGAATGGAGTGCAGGGGCGGTTTGTTGACCTGTGGCAATCCTACCGCAACGACGCCTTCCTGATTGATGCCTACGTCAGTGAGGAGCCCTTCTCGCAACGGGTGGCTCTGATCGTGCGGCCCCGGGGAGGCGATTTACAGGAACTGATTGTGCTTCCGCATGAGCTTGGCTTTCCCCGGTCAACTGCCGGCATTCACCTGGCAATTGCCGCGCTGACTCGTTGGTTGCTCTCCTTACATCCGGATATGCGGGTCAAACAAGACAATCTGCAGGCAAGCGATGTTACAATCCGGGGAGTGTCATGACTTCCGCTGTCCTGAGAAACGCGCATGCAAATTGACCTGGAGCTCTTCCGGCGTACGGTAACCGTTTCGGACAATACCCGGATCAGTTTGATTGAGATCAGCCCGCAAGCGCCGCTGGGGACTCTGATCTTCCTGCACGGCTTTGGGGGCAATGCGCGCCAGTGGCAATATCAGGTGGAGGCGTTCGCCGATCGCTATCGGGTCATTGTGCCGGATATTCGCGGGCATGGACGCTCGCTTACTCCGGCTACCGATTTCAGCATGCAGCGTTTGCTGGCTGACCTGGAGGAACTCCTGACGGCGCGCAAAGTACAGGAGCCGTTCGTATTGGCGGGCCATTCATTCGGCGGCGCAATTGCCACCGATTTCGTCCTGGCCCACCCGGAGAAGGTCAGCCGGCTGCTGCTGATCGCCACGACCGGCGAGTACGAGATCGTCTGGCTATACCGGCAGGCGTTCCTGCTGCCGGCCCCGGTGTTAGCGGCGTTCCAACCGCTGGTCAAGCGGCTGGTACGCGCCTCGGCGGTCAGCCTCAAGCATCTCTATTGGCAGACCCTGTACTCCTGGCGCGGATGGGATAAGTACGGGCAATTGCGCGTGCCCGCCCTGGTGATCACCGGCGAGCGAGACGCGGTGTTCCCCAGGGCCACCTTTGAGCGGGTCGGCGAGCTGATCCCGGATGCGGAGGTGATTAACGTGGGCGCTTCGGCGCACATGGTCATGCTGGAACGGCGGGACGCCGTCAACCGGGCGATTGAGCGCTTCATTGAGGTCAGCCAACGCTTCGCCGGTTGGCGCGACGACATGGACCCCGGCATCAGTCGCTTGCTGGCCGAACGCCCCTGGCTGGTGCACTATGAGTCCGGCGTGCCGCACACGATCGCCGTACCGCGCTTGACCATGACCCGGCTGTTCGACCGCGCCGTGGAGCGTTTTCCTTCCCGGCCGGCGATGTACTTTCAGGGCAAGCAGATCACTTACCACACGATGGGCGTCCAGGTCAAGCGGCTGGCGGCGGCGCTCCACGCGCAGGGAATCGCAGCCGGCGATCGGGTGATCATTCTACTGCCCAATTTGCCGCATCTGGTCATCGCCTACCATGCTATTTTGCGCCTGGGGGCGGTAGTGGTGATGTGTAACCCGCGCGCCGAGGAAAGCGATCTCATCAGCCAGGCGCAGGAATCCGGCGCAGAATCGCTGATTACTCTGGCCCAGTTCCAGAAAAAGGCGCTGGCCATCAAGGGGCGGAGCCAGGTTAACCATGTCATCTACGCGGAGGTGCTCGATTACCTGCCGTTCGTGAAACGACTTGCGTTGTTTTTCAAGCCGGCCAAGCGAGCGGAGCTTCAGCCCAGGGTTCCGCTCGGAGCACAGGAGGTGAGCTGGCGCACGCTGTTAAGGCATCGTTCGGGAGCGCAATTGCCGGAGTTGGAGCAGTCGCCGGAAGAGTTGGCGATGATCCCCTTCACCGGCGGAACGACCGACCGGCCGAAGGGGATCATGCTCAGCCACCGCAACCTGGTGGCCAACACCTTCCAGACCCGCGCCTGGCTGACCGACGCGCACGAGGGCAACGAGGTAATCCTCTGCGCGGTGCCCTTCAGTCACGTATATGGAATGACAGCGGGGATGAATCTGGCTATTTCCCTGGGGGCGGCAATGGTCTTACTGCCCACATTTGAGGTGCGCGAAGTCCTGGAGCACATCCGCAAATATCGCCCCGGCTTCTTTCCCGGCGTGCCGCCGATGTACATGGCGATCAATCGCTTCCCGGATGTGCGCCGCTACGATATCGAATCAATCCGCGCCTGTCTGTGCGGCGCGGCTCCCCTGCCGATTGAGGTGAAAGAGCGCTTCGAGAAACTGACCAAGGGTAAGCTGGTTGAAGGGTACGGTCTCAGCGAAGCTACCACGGTGACCCATGCCAATCCACTGTACGGCATGAATCGGACCGGCTCCATCGGCATCCCCGTGCCCAATACGGAGGCGCGGATCATTGATCTGCAGACCGGCGTCCCGCTGCCGCCCGGCCAGGTGGGTGAGCTGATCATTCGCGGCCCGCAGGTGATGATGGGCTACTGGGGTAATCCGGAAGCCGTCCGCACAATTCTGACCGAGGATGGCTGGCTGCATACGAATGATGTGGCCCGGATGGATGAAGACGGCTACTTTCAGATCATCAGTCGCCGGCAGGATGTGTGGCAGACGGATGATAGATCCATCGCCTTCCCCAGGGATGTGGAAGAAGTCATCTACGAGCTGCCGCAAGTGCAGGAGGTCGTGGTGGTGGGCATCGCGAACCGCCCGGTTGCCTTTGTCTGCGTGGAGGACGGAGCCTGGTTGCCCGCGCGAACCATAATCGCCTATTGCGAGCGTCGCCTGCCGGCTGATCGCGTGCCGCGCAAGATCATTTTTGTCCGCGAATTTCCCCGGACGTTAATTGGGAAGGTGTTACGCCGGGAGCTGGTCAGCGCCTACGCGCAGCGAGTAGAGGCTGCCGGTGCGGGAACAGTCGGTGAGCACATGAGCGAGATTGAGCCGGATGAACCGGCCGGAGATGGAGCACAAATCAGATGACCACATTGCCGGTAACAAAGATGACCCTGTACAAGCACGGGGTAGGTTTCTTTGAGCGACGCGCGCAGTTTAGCGGAACAGAAGCGGCGCTCTCTTTCCGCGTCGAGGAAATGAACGATATTTTGAAGAGCCTGACGGCTATTGATTGGGGAGCCGGCCAGGTGTTGGGGGTCGGATATGCCACGCCGCAGGACAAGGAGGCGTTGCTGGCCGGCAGCTCGATCCGCCTGGACGACCAGCGCAGTCTGCGCGACCTGTTGATCTGCCTTCGCGGGCGGCAGGTTTCTCTGCTGCTGGACCAGGATGAAGCGTGGGCAGGAACGCTGGTTGGCATTGACGAGCCGCTGGCGCGACAACCGCTAGATTCGGCGCTGGTATCACTGCTGCAAGCGGAGAGTGATAGCGTGCTGACCGTCCCACTGGCGCGCGTGCGCGGCGTTCAATTGCAGGATGAGCAGGCAGCGACCGACCTGCGCTTCTTTCTGCAGACCTCGCTGAGCCAGGAAGCTTACCGGCAGGTGAACATTTCGCTCTCGGACGGGGATCATGATCTTTCGGTAAGCTATGTCGCGCCGGCCCCCACCTGGCGGGTCAGCTATCGCATCGTCGCCGACCCGGAAGCGGAGGGCGGTCCCTCCGCCTTGCTCTTTGCCTGGGGCATTTTCGACAATCGCATGGAGGAGGATTTGCAGGAGATATCGCTATCGCTGGTCGCCGGCATGCCCATCTCCTTCGTCTATGACCTGTACACGCCTTTCACGCCGGAGCGGCCGGTCGTGGAGGAAGAGGCCCGTGTGGCGGCCGGGCCGGTGGAGTTTCGGGCCGCCATGATGCCCGCAGCCCCCATGATGGCTGACATGGCTTCCATGGAGTCGAGGTCGCTAGTTGCACCGGCATCGGCATCGCCTCGCATGCAACGCAAGGCGATGCTGGAGACGACCGCGCCCGCCGCCTCCGGCGAAGCGTTGGGCGAGCTATTTCAGTACAACATCACCACGCCGGTGACCGTCCGTCGCGGCCAATCGGCGATGGTGCCAATCATTGCCGCTGACCTGCCCTACCGCAAGGAGCTGCTCTACAATGGGCAGCAATTGCCGGCGCATCCGGTGGCCACAATGCGCTTTCACAACGGTTCCGGGCTGACGTTGGAGCGCGGGCCGGTCACGGTGATAGACAGCGGTGAGTACGTCGGCGAGGCGATCTTGCCGTTCACCAGCAGGGAAGGAGACTTCAACGTCCCTTACGCTGTAGAGCTGGGCGTCACCATTCATGAGGACGGCGGCAGCGCCCGGAAGATCAGCGAGCTGCAGATCAGGGGGGCCTATCTGGTCATTGAGGAATGGAATATCCTCTGGCAGGAGTATCGGGCGGTCAACAACACGGACGAGGTGAAGAGTATCCTGGTTGAACACCCCCGACAGACGGACTACGATCTCTTCGACAGCCCGAAGCCGGCCGAGACGACTGATTTGCACTATCGCTTTGAAGTGCAGCCGGCGGCCCACTCGGAAGCGAAGATGCGCGTGCAGACGCGACGACTGATCAGCCGGCGCGAACAGCTGGAACGACAATCCTATGCCCAGTTACAGCGCTACTTGCAGCAGGGCTTGCTGGACCGGGAACGTTTTAACCAGGTGGCCGAGCTGCTGCGCCTGTGGGAGCAAATTGGCGACGCTGAGAGCCAGCAAAAGGAAGTGGACCAGGAACGGCAACAGATTTTCAAGGCGCAACAACAGATTCAAGGGAACATGAGCGCCCTGGGCCAATCCGGGCGCGAGGGCGCTCTGCGCACCCGCTACGTGAGCCAGCTTGAGAGCCACGAAGAGCGATTGCGCGAGATCGGCGATGAGGAACGGCGGCTGAAACAGCTTGTCGAGGAATTGAAGGATACGATCAACAAGAAGCTGGCGTCGCTGTCGTGAGCCGGCGAACATTGGCCGGCGCCGGCTAACAGGAGTAGGAATGGAGCTTGAGCGACCGGATCTCACCGGCTTGCCCCTTGAAGTGGTTGACTACATCGAAGCGCTGGAAGCGGAGTTGCTGCACGGCGGGCGCAGCAAGGCTGCCGCCCAGTTGGAAGAGAGTGAAGCGCCGACCAGCCAACAGGTGATCACGATTACGGCTGACGGCATGGGCAAGCGTACGCCGCGCCACCTGTACAGCCGGCAACGGCGGGGCGGCATGGGTGTTTTTGGCCTGGACGTGGTCAATGATAACCCGCCGGCTCACCTGGGCGTGGCGGACCTGGTCGAAAATTTGTTGTTGTTGACTGATCGCGGACGGGCATTCCATTTGCCCGTAGAGAAGATCCTGGAGACAGAAGTTCGTGGCCGGGGTGCGCCGCTAGGGTCCGGCTTTTCGCTGGGCCGGGAGGAGCGCGTGGTTGCCGTTCTCCCGCAGGAGGATACCCGGTCACTGGTCTTAGCCAGCGAGCGCGGTTGGGTCAGGCGCTACCGAGCCAGCTTTGTGGGCGCCGCCATGTATCAGGGCACGTCGCTGCATGACATCGCTCAGGGCGGCCTGCTGACCGCGGCGTGCTGGAGCCACAGCGAGGACGATCTCTTTCTGGCTACAGAGAAGGGGCAGGCATTGCGCTTTCCTGGACAACACGTCCGCGATCGCCGCGGTTGCCTGGGCATCCGGCTGGAGGAAGGGGATCGCCTGGTTGCCGTGACGCCGGTCAGCGAGCAGAGCGGCGTGTTCATGCTCGGGGCCGACGGCATCGGCACGATCCGGCTGATGGCCGGCTTTCGGGCGACCAAAGCGCCCGGCGCCGGCGGCAAGGTAGCGATCAAGTCGGATAAGGTTATCGGCGTAGTGACGATCGCCGAGGCTGACGATCTGTTTGTCATTTCTCGCCTGGGGAAGATCATCCGCTTTGCCGCGCAGGAAGTGCCGGCCAAGACCGGCGTTGTGCAGGGAGTTAACATAATCAATCTGCGCGCAGATGAGGCCGTTGCGCTGGCCGCCGGGCGTCTGGCGACGGCGCAATAGGCGGCGACTTGCCGGCTGACCTTGGATGGCGCTTGCGCGAACTCTTTGTGGAAATCCTGCAGGTATTGCCGCAATGGAACTGAAGGGACCAGCGGGGCCTTGCCCCCAGGTGAATCGCGCCCAATTGCTGCTTCAATTACACGCTGAGATTCGCGCCTGCCGGCGCTGCCTGGATGCCGGCTATGACATCGCGCCGGGCGCGGTGTTCAGCGGCAACGATCAGGCGCGGGTGATGCTCATCGGCCAGGCGCCGGGTGTGACCGAGGCGACGGTGAAGCGGCCATTTAATGCGGGCAGCGGACGCCGGCTCTTTCAGTGGTTAGCGGCTGCCGGTTGGGAGGAGGAGGAGTTTCGTCGCCGGCATTACATGACGGCGGTCACCAAATGCTATCCGGGCAAGAGCCCTAACGGTAAAGGAGATCGCGTGCCCTCGCGAGAGGAACAGACGCTGTGCCGGCCCTTCCTGGAGCGGGAGTGGGCGCTGATTGACCCTCAGCTGGTGCTTGTCGTTGGCAAACTGGCGATTGGACTCTTTTTCCCGGCAGGCGCAACGCTGCAGCAACTCGTCGGCTCAGTGAGCTACTTCCCGCCGGGAAGCCTGACCGGGCCCGGCCGGCTTGACCTTAGCGCCGCGGTGCGCTATGAGCAGTTTGACGCGCCGCCGCCGATGGAGGGGCGTTGGTTGGTTCCGCTGCCCCACCCATCCGGGGCCAGCCTATGGCATAATAGGCCGGAAAATCAGGCGCTGATTGAGCGCACGATCCGGCTGCTGGCCGAGCTTCGTATCACCTATGACCTTTGATTAACGCCCGCCGCCTGCAGGGGCCGGTCGGGGTAGGTCCCGCCCGTTACCGGCGGGATGATCACTTTGCCTCTTGCCCCTTCCTCGACTTCCACAGAGACCGGGGGAGCAATGGAATCGAGCAGCGCCAGCTGTAACACCTCGTCCAGATGACTCACCGGCACCAGGTTAAGGTCCTGGCGAATGCGTTCCGGCAGATCGGGAATATCCCTGGCATTTTCCTTCGGTAGTAGGACGGTGCGGATGCCGGCGCGGTGGGCGGCAATTGTCTTGGCCTTTAACCCGCCGATGGCCAGCACTTTGCCGCGCAGGGTGACCTCGCCGGTCATGGCAACGTCGCGGCGGACCGGCCTTCTGCAAAAGGCGGAGATGATGGCCGTAGCCATCGCAATGCCGGCGCTGGGGCCATCCTTCGGCGTGGCGCCGGAAGGAACGTGGATGTGAATATTGACGCGGTCAAACACCGCCGGCTCCAGTCCCAGGAGACGGGCGTTGGCGCGGGCGTAGGTCAGGGCGGCCTGAGCGCTCTCCTGCATGACATCGCCCAACGAGCCGGTCAGCGTTACCTGACCATGACCTTCGCTGAGTCCGACTTCGATAGCCATGATGTCGCCGCCGTAGCCGGTTACCGCCAGGCCGGTGGAAACGCCGACCTCATCCCTCTCTTCCGCCATGCCGAAGGTGAACTTCTCCGGGCCGAGGAACTCCTCGACCAGCGCGTCGTTGACGGTGAACGGCCCCGGCTGATCGCCGGCGATGCGCACGGCAAGCTTGCGCACGACGGTACCGATATTGCGCTCCAACTGGCGCACACCCGCCTCATGGGTGTAATAGCGGATCATCTTGCGCAAGGCCGCCTCCTCGAAGACGACATCGGACTCAGCGATGCCGTGCCCGGCGGTTTGCTTCTTTATCAAGAAGCCTTTGGCGATCTCTACCTTCTCATCCTCGATATAGCCGGGCATGCTGATTGATTCCATCCGGTCAAATAGGGCCGGGGGAATCGTTCCCGTCGTGTTAGAGGTTGTGATAAAGATCACCTGGCTCAGATCGAACGGCACTTCCATATAATGATCGGTGAACGAATGGTTCTGTTCGGGATCCAGCACCTCTAGCAGCGCTGAGCTGGGGTCGCCCCGCCAGTCTGCTCCGACCTTGTCTATTTCGTCCAAGACTATCACCGGGTTCCGTGTTTTGACATCCCGCAGCGCGCGGATAATGCGGCCGGGGATGGCCCCAATGTAGGTGCGCCGGTGGCCCCGAATCTCGGCCTCGTCGCGAACGCCGCCCAGGCTGATGCGGGTGACTTTCCGGCCCATCGCCCGAGCCACCGAGGTGGCGATGGAAGTCTTACCGACTCCCGGCGGGCCGTTCAGGTTGATGATCGCCCCTTTCATCTTGTTGCCGGCCAGCTTACGCACGGCCACATACTCTACGATGCGGTCCTTAACGTCTTCCAGGCCGAAATGGTCTTCATTCAGCACATCGCGGACGTGTTGGATGTCCAGGTTGTCCTCGGTCAGATTGCTCCAGGGCAACTCAACCAGCCACTCCAGATACGTGCGAATGACGCTGGCTTCGGCGGTGTTGCCGCCCTGCTGTTCCAGGCGTTGCAGCTCAGCGAAGGCTCTTGTCTGGACTTCCTCCGGCATGCCGGCGGCCTCAATCTTCCGGCGCAGCTCCTCAATGAGATTGTCGCCGTCTTCGCCAAGCTCTTTGCGGATCACCTTCATCTGCTCGCGGAGCAGGAAGTCGCGCTGCAACTTTTCAGTACCTTCGCGCGCTTCCTTCTGGATATGCTGGCGAAGGTCGGCGATGATGATTTCCTGTCGCAGGTAGGTGCTAACCAGTTCCAGGCGCTCAACACCATGGGGATTGGCAAGCAGCTCGATTTCCTGGTCAAAGGGGATATTCAGCAGTCCCGCCACATAGTCCGCCAGGTCGCCGGCGGATTTGTGGCCGCGCATGGTAGTCATCACCTGCCGGTTGACCTCGCCCATCATCTCGGCATATTCTTCCACGGCGGCCATCACTTCGGCCATCAACTCCTCCGGCTGGCCGTCGCTCTGGTCTTCAATTTCATGATACACGCCGAATAGATACGGCTCAGAGCTCAATAGGCTGTCAAAGGCAACCCGGTGATGCAACTCGACCAGCATCTGCACTCCCGCGTGTGGGGTGCGCATCACATCACGGACCGTCGCCAGGATTCCGACGGGCAACAAGTCCTCGGTCGTGGGGTCTTCAATTTCGCCGTCATATTGCACGAGAATCAGGATATCGCCGCCGTTCTTGACTGCCGCCTGGGCGGCGGCCAGCGAGCGTGTTCGCCCAATTGCAATAGTGGTCGTCGTTCCGGGAAAAACGACGCCGCCGCGCAGGGGTACAATGGGTAGGCTCAGCTCTTTTTCTTCCATTACGGTCTCCTTGCTCAGTGACGAGAGGCTGCTCTTACGGAGCGAATTCTCGTCCCGCGTCACGTGAAGAACTGTGGCTCAGAGGAAGCCAGGGAACTAATTCTATTGGGGCGGCATGTGGCCAACAATAGGCCGGCGTAGGAATAGCGTTAGAAAAGGAAGCCGAAGATTAGAGGCCCAGCGAACGCTTTTGCGAGAGCAGCGCCGCTTCTACCCGGCTACGCACCTGCAATTTCTGCAATACATTGGTCATGTAATGTTTGACGGTCTTTTCGGCCAGGAACAGACGATCGCCAATTTCCCGATTGGTTAGTCCCTGCCCGACGAGCATCAAGATCTCCTGCTCCCGCTCGGTCAGCGAACTCAGCGGGTCCGGCTGCTGGGTTGATGTCATCTCGAAGAGTATGCTGCCGGCGAGATTGGGCGAAATGTATACGTCGCCATCAGCGACTGAGCGCACCGCATGCACCAGGGTGCGGGCTGAAACCCCTTTCAATACGTAACCCCTGGCCCCGGCCTTTAGCGCGGCCATCAAGTCATCCTGATCTTCGGAGACGGTGAGCATGATGATCCGCACCACAGGGCATGTTGCGCCGATCCGTTGGGCGGCGGCGATGCCGCCCATGCCGGGCATGGCAATGTCCAGCAGCAACACATCCGGCATCTTCTCGCCGACAAGTCGAATTGCTTCCTCGCCGGTCCCCGCCTGACCGAGCAGTTCGATGTCGTCTTCGGCGGCAAATGATTGGGCGACTCCATTACGAAAGAGGGGGTGATCATCGGCAATGATCAGGCGGATCTTGTCGCTCATATTGTCACTCTTGAAAGTCTTCAACAAGGACAAGTGGAAGGACGGCTTTAATAATTGTGCCGCGGCCGATAACGCTGTCAAGCGAGAATTGGCCGCCAAGCATTTCAACACGCTCGGCCATGCTGATCAGGCCGAGATGGTCGTCAGAAGTTGCGCCTGCCGGATCAAAGCCTGGCCCACGGTCCTCGATCTCTACCAGGAGTTGCCCGTCTGCAGCAGAGACAGACACGGCCTGTTCCTTGCCGCCGGCATGGAAGTAGCTGTTGTTCAACGCTTCCTTAATGACGCGGTAGAGAGCAATTTTCGTCGCCATCGGCGCCTGGGCCGGCAAGTCGCCGAACGATAGCGCCACACTACAGCCGGATTTTTGTTCGTAGTCGCGCACTGCCCGCCGAACGGTCTCCTCGGTGGAGGTCTCTCGCAAATGAGGCATGCGCAGACCGGCGGAGATATTGCGTAGCTCATCAAGCGCTGTCTGGACGCTGCCACGCACGACCTCAATTTCGGCCGGCTGGTCGCCGTTAGCGCCTTCGCTTGCGGGAGCGCCGGCTTTCTGAGCAGTTTCCAGGGCGTCCATCTGGAGCAGGGCCAGCGAGAGGTCCTGGGCCGGGCCGTCGTGCAGGTCAGCGCTGATGCGACGCAAATAGCGCTCGTTTAAGTCCGTCGAATGGGCAGCGGCGCGCTGGCTCCGTTCGTGCAGCTCGCTGTTCTGGCTGAGCAGCACATTCAGTTGATCCACGTTCCGCTGCAAGGCTAATTGTTGCTTCTCGATGGTCTTGCTGGCCCGGCGCACTATCCCGGCAAGCAACAGGTAGACGGTCAGCATCACCGAAGCCACCACCAGCCAGCTGTTCACCTGAGCAGCCCGGATGTCGGCCCGCAATTCATCCGCGGATTGGTAGAACTCGGAGACCGCGATAACCTCGTCGCTGTTGAATGCCCGCACCGGCGCATACGTCTCGATTAATTCTGAGGCAATCTCCCGTTCGAACTCGTGTTCCTCTCTGCCCAGGGAGCTCATTTCGGTGTAAACCTCGCCCCGCAGGGCCACTTCCAGGCCCGCCTCAATTGGGTACTGCTCGCCAACTTGCTCGCTTTCCTGGCTGTACAATACCGTGCCGTCAGGAGACCAGATCTTGAAAGACAACATTTGCCGGCCAAGCACGTTCTCGGAAAGCAGCCGTTCGAAGAATGCCTTGCTGGGCGGGTTCAAGTAGTTCTGGGTTCTCAGTTCCTGCAAGTAGGGGGCCACATAGCTATCTACGTAGAGGGCGGTGATTGCCGCTGTCCGGCTGGCGACCCGCTCTTCGATCAGTTGCGCTACCCAGGCGCCGATGACCAGCATGCCGCCGAGCATCACAACGAAGCTAACAATCATATACCGTTGGGCGAGCGTCAGATTTCGCACTACTGCACCATGCCGGATACCGGCAGCCCAGCCTCACACACATCCGCCTGAGAGCACAGGTTGCCACCAGAAATTATAGATCGGAATGGCTTCAACCTCGAAGTCATTGGGAACTTATACCTAACTTAGCGACTTTGGTCTGAAGGCGCCGCGCCAAAGGGCTGATCGGCCAGACGACGTTCGCAGGTAATAGAGGATTGGGAAGAGTCTGATAATGGGCATAGTCAAGGCGTGACCGACAAGGGTTCCGTGGCTCTCGATACCGGACGCTCACGTAACCTTGACAGCAATTCGTAGGATCAACCTACTGGAGGATGTGATGATGACCAGACGATTTCAGGCGGTCAGCCGCATTGCGCTGATCTTATTCGTGTTACTCTCGGGAATTGCTCTGTTGCCGATCACCGGCATCTCTGCTGAGAAGCTGGGCTGGGAAGCGTATGCAGAAGCGTACCAGCCGGACCTGGATGTTGTAGGGCAAGACAAAGGGGCTCCCGGAAGCGCCTTCCTGTTTAGGGGCGTCGGTTACCCCCGGAATACGCTGGCAACGGTGTATGTTGACGGAGTTGCCCGCGGCACGTTGATGACCAACAACAGGGGGCGCGCAGTGTTCGTTATTCGCTCAGAAGCCGGCGATCCCACGGGTCGCTATTTTGTCACCCTGGCGATTAATTCCAATGTCTCTGCTACGGACGACGTGCGACTAAGAACGGACAAACCGTTGATTCCGCCTCCCCCCGGCTGGAACGGGCCGACCTTCTTTCTGTTTGGTGACAAATAGGCGTTGAGTGGCCGGCGGCCGGTGCGCGGGATATGCCCATGGTCCACGTGCTGAGCGCGCAAAAGTCCCCGTAGGTCTTCTTAATGCGATGGTCTCCCGAGCCAGCGCTCTTGAGACCTACGGGGTATTAATAGCGCCCCCAAATCACTAAAATCGAATACTCCCCGAACGCGCACTGCGCCACTTCTGATGTATTATTGCGGCGGCGCTTGCTGCGCAAAGCAGGCGCGACTTCTCCCGGAACCATGCCCGCGTGCGCCCTTGAGGAACACGCCCTATCAGTTTCCGGGATAATGCAGCAAGTGAACAATGTCTGCGGAGGGTGTGATGAGGGCAATGCTGATAGACGGACAGTGGGTACATGGGGCCGGCGGCGATACGATTGATGTCCTTGATCCGGCGACCGAGGAGCTACTGGATCGCGTTCCCAACGCAAGCGGGGCGGACGTTGCCGGAGCCGTAGCGGCCGCCCGGCAGGCGTTCGAGTCCTGGCGTTGGGTTCCAGGCGTGGAGCGGGCCGAGATGATGCACGAGGCGGCGCGCAAGATACGCGCCAACATGGATGAAATCGTGCGTCTGCTTACCCTGGAGGAGGGCAAGCCGATCCCGGAAAATGAGGAGGAGCTGGAGTGGGTCATCGGCACATTCGACTACTATGCAGAGTTGGGTCGCACGTACCGCGGCCGCCTGGTAGCCCCGGCGGATCGCAGCCAATTCAACTTCGTGTTGAAAGAGCCGTATGGGGTGGTGGCCTGCATTGTGCCTTTCAACTATCCGCTGCTGCTCATGGCCTGGAAGGTAGCCCCGGCCCTGGCAGCGGGGAACACGGTGATCATCAAGCCCGCCAACGAGACGCCGCTTTCGACATTGCTGTTGGCGGAGCTGGCCTTTGATCACTTTCCGCCCGGCGTGGTGAATGTGGTGACCGGGGACGGTCCGGGGGCCGGCGAGGCGCTGGTCACACATCCGGACGTGCCGGTGATCGCCTTCACCGGCTCCACATCCACCGGCCAACGCATCGCCCGGCTGGCGGCCGACCGGATGAAGCGCACCCACCTGGAACTGGGCGGCAAGGACGCCTTCGTGGTAGCGCCGGACGCTGACCCCGACAGCGCTATTCAGGCGGTCGCTTACGCGGGCCTGTTAAACGCCGGTCAGGTATGCACCGCGACGGAGCGTGTCTATGTGCCGCAGGCGATGTTGAAGCGCTTTGCCGGCGGGTTGGCGGACTATGTGGCGGATCTGCGGCTGGGGCCGGGGATCGAGCCGACGACGGACATTGGACCGCTGGCCGACCAGCGCTTCCGCGAGAAGGTCGAGCGCCATGTGCACGATGCCGTCGGTAAGGGGGCAACCGTGTTGGTAGGCGGCGGGCGACCGGCGCGCTTTACGCGAGGATATTTCTACCAGCCCACGGTTCTGACCAACGTAGATCACCAGATGCTCTGCATGCGCGAAGAGACCTTCGGGCCGACCATCCCGGTGATGGGCTATCGAGACTTCAGCGAAGCAATCCGGCTGGTGAATGACAGCGATTATGGACTGGGAGCCGTGTGTCGTACCAATGACCCGCGTCTGGCCAAGCGCTTCTTTGAGGAGGTGCGCGCCGGCACAATCTGGATCAATGACCCGCTGACCGACAATTACGGCGGCCCCTTCGGCGGCATGAAGATGAGCGGCAATGCCCGCGAGCTTGGCGAGGAAGGATTGGAAAGTTTCATGGATACCAAACACGTGCACTGGGACTTCGACGATCAGCCGAAATCGTGGTGGTATCCGTACGGGCGGGAGTAGTAATACCGATACTGCGGCTTGGGGGCTGTGTGAAATCGCAAATCTATCTATCTTTGGTCGCACAAATGTGCTAGAATATGGGGACGTTATTAGATGGCTATCTAACAGGTGACGAAGTGGAGTTGCAGAAGCTGATCGCCGGACGCTATCTGATCGAGAATCTGCACCTGGACCGGATTGGTCGAGGTGGGGCGGGAAACGTCTATCGGGCGCTGGATAATGTGACCAACCGGCCGGTGGCGATCAAGCACCTTAAGCCGGAGTTGATCGCCGCCGATCGCAGCCTGGTGGCTCGCTTCGAGCGGGAAGGGGAGGCGCTGCGCCGGCTCAACCATCCGAACATCGTGGCCATGCTGGCCACGGAGCATGAAGGGGATGAGTACTACCTGGTAATGGAATATGTCCCCGGCGGCTCTCTGGCGGAGATGCTGGAGCGCGATCGGCAGTTGCCGCTGGAGAGCGTGATGCGCATCGCGCTGGAGTTGGCCGATGCGTTGACCAGGGCGCACCATTTGAACATCATCCATCGCGACATCAAGCCGGCGAATGTCTTGTTAGCGCAGGACGGCGCCCCCCGGCTGACCGATTTCGGCGTGGCCCACTTCGGCGACCTTGCTCCCATCACGCAAACCGGCGCTCTAACCGGCACCTACGCCTATCTCAGCCCGGAGGCCTGCGAGGGCCAGCCGTTGGATGCCCGGGCCGACATCTGGTCGTTTGGCGTGCTGCTCTACGAGATGTTAACCGGCCGCACGCCCTTCCTGGAAAACACGCTGAGCGCCACCCTGTTAGCCATCCTGACCAAGCCGGCGCCCGACATTCACCAGTTTCGCGCTGATACCCCTGAGTCGCTGGCGAACCTGATTTACCACATGCTGCAAAAGGATCGCGAGCACCGGGTGGGCAGTGTGCGCCTTGTCGGCGCGAGACTGGAGGCGATCATGGCCGGGTTGGCCGGCGACGTGGGGATCCCGCAGCGCTTTGAGACGTCCGTGGATGTGCCGGCGGCCCCGGCCATCGGGCCGCGCCACAACTTGCCCTGGCAACCGACCCCCTTTGTAGGCCGCGAGCCGGAGATCCAGGAGGTGGTGAACACGCTCAGCGACCCGGATTGCCGGCTGCTTACATTGGTAGGCCCCGGCGGTATCGGCAAGACCCGCCTCTCCCTGGAGGCCGCCCGGCGGAAGGTAGAGGACTATGAACACGGGGTGCGCTTTGTGCCGCTGGCGGCCGTGACCGGGCCGGAGTACCTGGAGACGGCGATCGCCGACACGTTGGGGATCGTCTTCTTTGACGAGGCCGAGCCGGCTGAACAACTGGCGAACTACCTGCGCAGCAAGCAAATGTTGCTGGTGCTGGACAACTTTGAACACCTGATTGAGGGCGCTCAGCGCGTGTCTGACCTGTTGGCGCTGGCCCCGCGATTGCAGGTGTTGGTCACATCACGCGAAGCGCTCAATCTCTGGGAAGAGTGGACCCGGCCCGTCAGGGGCATGCGCTATCCGGCCGATCTGCGCGAGACGGAAATCTCCCCGTACAGCGCCGTGCGCTTGTTCATTGCCCGGGCCAAGCGGGTGTTGGGCCAGTTTGAGCTGGAGCAGGAGCTGCCGCACATCATTCGCATCTGTCAGTTGGTGGACGGGATGCCGTTGGGGATTGAGTTGGCTGCCACCTGGTTGAGGGTGCTGACGCCGGCGCAAATCGTTCGGGAAATCGAAAGGAGCTTTGACTTCCTGGAAACCAACATGCGCAACATCGCCGAGCGGCATCGCAGCATCCGCGCCGTATTTGACTACTCCTGGCAATTGCTCGATGCTCGTAGCCAGACCGCCTTCCGGCGATTAGCTGTCTTTCAGGGCGGGTTCAGGCGTAGAGCGGCCGAGCGGGTGGCCGAAACTTCATTGCTGACTCTGACTGATCTGGTCAACAAGTCCCTCCTGTATGAAGGTGAATCGCATTACACGGATACGCCGGGGCCGGAAGGGCGGTACAGCATCCACGAATTGTTGAAGCAATATGCTGAGGAAAAGCTTGAGCAAGACCCCGGCGAACAACAGGAGATCAGCGCCCGCCATGCCGCCTACTTTTCGCAGCTATTGCGCAACCAGGAACTGCGCCTGCACGGCAACGAGCAGAAGGAGGCATTGGACCTGATCAGCCAGGACCTGGATAACATTCGCCAGGCGTGGCAATGGAGTGTATCAAACCTGTGGCGGCAGGATTCCGCCTTGTTCAATTTGCGGGAAGCGGCCGAGAGCCTGTACATCTTCTACGAGACGCGAGGCTTGACCGCCGAAGCGGACGAAATGTTTTCGAACGCTATTGCCGCACTCAACGTCTGCCCGATCGGCGTCTGGGAACCGGCCCGCCGGCAAACACACACTTTGACCCTGGCCAAGGTCAGCTCTTACCGGGGAGTCATCCATTACCGCATGTCCAGGCGTGAGCAGGCGATGCCGCCGCTCCGCGAAGCGATTACTCTCTTACGACAATTGGTCGAAGACCCGGCTACAGACGAGACCGTCCGGCGAGAGGCTCAACGCGAGTTGCCCCTGACCATGGTCTACCTCAGCGACAGCGTAGCCCGAGCGCAATCATTGACTGAGGCGCGGGAGATGTTGCGGGAGGCGATTGAAATTTGCCGGGCCAGTAACGAACGCTGGCAACTGGCCCGCTCGCTAAATGCGTTGGCGATTCACACTATCGGATATCAGGAGCAGGTATCGCTGTACAAGCAGGCTCTGGCGGTTGCCAACGAGATTGGCGACCAGATACTCAGCACGCGCATTTTGCAAAACTTGAGCGGACTGGCGGCCAACCCGTATGAATCAATCGCCTATGCGGACCAGATATTCGCCATTTACGAGCGCATCGGCAACCCGGCCGGCCTAATGATGGCCTGTATCCAGACCGGCATAGCGGCCAGTCGCCTGGGAGAATTTGAGCGGGCGCGCAGCAACTTTGAGCGGGCGTTGCAAATCTGCCAGGACTTTGGTCTGCGCGAAGGTCTCGGTGGGGTGTTATGGGGCCTGGCGCAGGTTTCCTGGGCGCTCGGCGACCTGGAAGATACGGAACGCCGTTATAATGCGCTGTTGGAAATCTGCAGCGAAGATGGCGATCGGGAACAGATCATCAAAACCCTGTATCAGTATGGCTCATTCTTGATTGAGTATGGCAGGGTTGCTGAAGCCAGACAGCAATACAAGACCGCTCTCTCACTGCTTACAGAAATAGCCTTGCCGACGCAACGCGCAGAATCTCTGGACTCGCTGGGCAACTTCGCCCTTGAGCTGGGCAAATACGACCTAGCCCGCAAACATTTCGAGGATGCAGCTCCGCTATTTGAGGAGATTAACGATCCCAATGGCTATGCCTGGGCATTGACTAACCTGGGTAAGATCGCCTTTGAGACCGGCGACTATGTCACGGCTAAAGCCAGATATGAAGAAAGCCTGTCGCTTCACCAAAGCCAGGGCACACCGTGGTTAATCGGCCGGCTGCTAAACATGTTGGGCCGCGTCTACCTGGCTGAGTGTGACCTGCCGCAGGCGGCCGGTTGCTTCCAGGAAGCTCTACAAGTTCTGAGCGAGGTGTGGGCGGACGGCATCGAGATGGAGGTGCTGATAGATTGGTGCTCCTTGCTCATGCGCAACGGGGACAAGCAGCGCGCGCTGGAAACCCTTTACCTGGTCACAACCAGCCCGCGCTTTGTGCCCAGCCTGGTCAGCAAACGCTCTCGGGAGATGGCGGCCCGGCTGTTGGATGAGCTGGAGGCCTATCTGCCGGCGGACATGGTCGCCGAGGCGGCTGTCCGGGCCAGGCAAATGACGCCGGAGGAGCTGATCGCCGGGGTCCTGGCTGACGCCGGCGTTCATGCCGGCTGAGGTCAACATGTGGAGTTGCTCTATTCCCGCCAGAGCATGATCGCCAGCCGGTCGTCGGTCGCCGTGAGCGGGCCAAACATCGCCGAAAGGCGGTAGATGCGCCGGAAGTAAGTGGGCATTTCGTCCGCGTCGGTCACCTGCAGGAAGCCGAATGCTTCGTAAAACGGGGTCAATTGGCTGCGGCACATCAACCACAGGGGTGGGCCAGATGTCGCCTTCAACTGGTTGATGAGCAGACGACCGATGCCCTGCCGGCGCCAATCCGGCAAGACAACCAGTGAAGCCAACTCAACCAGGTCGCCATGTGGCTTGGCCTGCACGCAGCCCACGACATGTTCATCCGGAGTGGTAGCCAGGATAAAGCGTTGCCAGGCCAGGCCGAACGGATTCAGCCGGGCCTGGCGCACCAATCTGTGGATCAAGGCCTGATCCGACTCCCCTGCCGGGCGCAGAGTTATGGCCGTTTCCTGCTTATCCATTTGTCCGGCGACGAGACTTCGTGTTCCCAGGAGCAGTCATGACTCCAGTTAGTACACTGGTCAGACTACTCGTTCCAGCTCCCGGCTTGCCGGCGCATCCGGCTGAGGAAGACGAACATAGCCCCAAATGTGGTCAGGAAAGCCAGCACTATTTTCGTGGGATCAACGATCGGCTCCACCCGAACGCCATTGGGCCCGATCTCGATGGCCGCGACCGGCCGGCTCCAGGCCGTGCCGCCGCCGCCTCCTCCACTGCCGGCGCCCCTACTGCGCCCGGTGCTTGCCAACTCGCTCTCTCCAGCTACCGTGTCGGTCTCAACGTCCCGCGGGCTTTCTTCCTCCCCTCCACCGGCCCCGAAGCCAAAGCCGGCCGCGGCAGTCACCTCTGCCGCAACGATGGCGGTGTACTCCCCCTGTGTCACCGGCTTGCCGAACACGCTTTCCACGCGGGCCGTGCTGAGCAGGCGCTCCAATTGCTCGCCGGCCTTTGCCTGGGCCTGCTCGGACTCTCTCAACATTGCCGAAATGCTGCTCATGATCGTCTCCTTGTCTTGCCGTCCAGCTACGGGGCGTACACCACGGCCCGCTGCGCAGCAGGCGATTCTAAGTTGTTGCGTTTCACTGCTCCATTTTGAGAAGAGATTGAACGCGCAGGAGTAACAGCGCCGCCAGAACGCCGAGTCCGGCCGCCAGAACCATCCCGATGCGAGTGAGATTCATGATGGGGATGCGGGACTGTTCGCCGTTGCGGCTAACCAGCACCGCAACCGGCCTGTTCCAGACCAATCCCGTATGCCAATTCGGGAAAGCGGCGACCAATATGACCGATTGCGACTCGGGCGTCAGGGAGAGATCGCCGATTACGATGGGCGTACCCTGTGTGGTGCGGATTTCAGGAATTATCTGTGCCATGGGATCACCTGCTGAGCGAACAATTGGATTCTAGCCGGCTTTTCGAAATTCGGTATAAAGCGCCAATGATTCTGTTAGAATCGGGTGGCGCGGGCCTGCGGCCACATTGCCCGCCTTCACCCGGAGTTGGGACAAGTCAGATGATCTGGATTGGCGGTCAGGAGGTGTGCAGCGGGGGCTACCTGCTGCGTATCGAAGTGAATGAGCGGCTGTCCCTCTCTTTTGGGAGGTTTCGCGGTGGGGAGCGGGTTCAGATGGAGCGAGGAACCTATGTCTACGTTGGTTCCGCCACGGGAAGGAAGGGGCCGGCCTCGTTAAGCCGGCGCTTGCTGCGCCACGCGACCCGTTCGACAGGCAAGCCCGCCCATCCCATCCGCGATGAGTTGTTGACCAGCTTTCGGCGGAACGGTTGGATACAGACCTGCTCGTCCGCCCTACCGGCAGAAAAGAGACTGCGCTGGCATATTGACTATCTGCTTGATGAACCGGCCGTTGATCTCACCGGCGTGCTCGCCTTGCGTTCCGTCTCTCGGCTGGAAGAGGCGCTGGCTGATCTATTGCTGGCAGATGCGCGCGTGCAGCCCATTGCCCGCGGCCTGGGCGCTTCCGATGCGCCGGGCAAGACGCATCTGCTGAGTGCGCCGGCGGATTCCCGTTGGTGGCATGAGCTGGCCGGCCGCGTTGCTCTGCTGGCTCGAGGAGCGCCGGCCGGCTCGGATGTTACATACCTGGGTGCGCGATGACGAATAGACTCAGACCCCGGCCGGCGATGCGGCGGTTGCTGCCGGCGATTGCCTTGCTGTTGGTGGCGGCCGCGGCAAGGCCGCTGGTCGCGCAGGAGAATGCCGGGAGTCCTGCGCGACTGCTGATCACGGAAGTCTATTACGATGCCGCCGGCCAGGACGAACAAGGGGAGTGGGTTGAGATTGGCAACCTGGGCGATACGGTTGTCGAGCTGGCCGGCTACAAACTGTCTGATGCGGCCACGCCGGGCAGCCTGGAGGGAGCGATCGCCTTTCCGGCCGGGGCCATTCTCGCGCCGGGACAGGCGATTGTGATGGCCCGCTCTGCCGCCGGCTTTCGCGCCCTCTTCGGTGTGGATCCCGGCTTTGAGCTGGCCGCCGGCCAGCCGGACGTGCCGGACATGGAGCCGTATTCCGGTTGGGGTAGCGGCGACTTCGCCCTGGCCAATGATGGAGACGAAGTGCTGCTGCTTGATCCGGAAGACCGCATCGTTGACGCAGTAAACTACGGCGACCAGGAAGCTTTCTTTCACCCGGCGGTGGCGAGTGTGGTGGCCGGGCAAAGTATCGAGCGCGCGCCGGCCCATTGCGATAGCGACAGCGCCGCCGACTGGCTGCCGCGAGAATTGCCTACGCCGGGCAGCATTACTTTAGACGGCGAATGTCGCGCCCCGGCCGATCCCACGCACGACGTGGAATTGATCTCGATTGGCGAGATTCAAGGCGAAGGCGACGTTTCGCCCCTCATTAATCAGACCGTCTCCTTTCTGGCTCGGGTAACAGGGGCGCTGTCGGATCGCAATGCGGAAGGCGTCACCTTTTTCACGTTGTTCGTCCAGTCGCCGCCGGGTGAAGAGGATGGCAACCCGGCTACCTCCGATGGCCTGGCGCTATTTCTGGGCACGGCCGAGCCACGATTCGCGCCGGGGGATGACATTCTGGTCACCGGTCAGGTGACCGAATTCTTCGGTTATACGGAGATTGACAACAATGGCCTGGAGATGACCCTGCTCAGTCAGGGAAATCTACTTCCGCCGGCGATGCAGCTGGAGAGCGATCGCCTGAGCTATGAGCGAGCGGACTATTTGGAAGCGCTGGAGAGCATGTGGGTATCCTTCCCGCCGGCGCGGGTCGCCGGCCCGACGCTGGACATTTGCAGCTTCACCGTCTTGCCGGCGACTGCTCCTATCGTGCACGTAATGGGGGTCGAGCCGGCGCGGCAACTCCTGGACATCTTGCACGTCAGCGACAGCGATTGTACAGGCTTTCCACAGTTGAAGGTGGGCGATGGAGTGGCCGGCTTGAGTGGTCCGCTTATCTATCACTTCGACGAATTCAAGCTGGTGCAACAGCGACATGATGAGCTGGCAATCGAGGCTGCGCCGCTGCCGGAGTCTCCGCTCAGCCCTGCGCTTGCGCCCGGCCAATTCAGCGCCGCCACCTTCAATCTGCACGACTACTTTGAAGGTTCGCCTGATGGCGGCGACGCGCCGCCGCTCTCGCCGGCTGAGGTGAGCAGCAAGCGGGCGAAACTGGCTAACGTCATCGCTGGGCCGCTCGGCTGCCCGACCTTGTTGGCGGTACAGGAAGTTGAGAATCTGCATTTGCTCCAGGAGCTGGCCGCAACTCTGGCGGCGCCATGCGGCTTCAGCTACGCGATCGCGCACATGGAAAGCGCGGACGAGCGGGGGATTGACCTGGCGGTCATGGGAGATTCGCGCCGGGTGGACCTGCTGCAGGTGACCTTACAGCAGACCTGCACCCGGCTGCCCACCGGCCTAAGCGACGCAACTGCTCAGTGTGAAGCGGGCTGGTCCCCGCTTTTTGCCCGTCCACCCCTGGTAGTGGACCTGCTGCTGGATGAACAGCCGCTGACGATTATCGTCAATCACCTCAAGTCGAGGCGGGAAGGGGAGGCTGAGACTGCTCCTATGCGACTGGCGCAGGCGCAACACGTGGCCCAGTTGGTTGGCGCGCAACTGCGTGAGGCGCCGGAGGCGCTCATCCTGGTAATGGGCGATTTTAACGACGACCCCG
>CAYVQP010000011.1:45264-56783 GCA_964452775.1 uncultured Ardenticatenaceae bacterium
TTGGCCTGCTGTGGCTCCTGCGCCGGCGCTCTCAGGCGACGACGTAATGGTGCGCCCGGCTGTACCCCGAGCTGAGGACGGTGGTCAGATTGTCCCCACTTCGCACGTAGTAGCTGGCGACGCCGCTGGCCCGCAGCAGTTGGAACAGGCCGGCATTGGAGCGCTTGCCGCCAAATGAGCCGGGATCGATCAGCACCGTGACTACCCGCAGCCCGCGGCGCATAATCTGCCGGGCAACCATCGCCCACGCTTCGTGATGGGTGGGCGTGACGACGATGACCGTTGTGCCCCTGGGCAACATCTGCACTTCCGCGTGCAGTACGTCGTGAATCGGCACCTGTCCCGCCGCCCGCAAGACCGCCAGCATCTCCAGGATACGATTGAGCTGCCGCTCACCGCGATCCGGCTGCACCACTTCATGTGCTTGCCCGTAGGCCAGCATCCCCACCGCCCGGTCGCGACGCAGGAAGAATTGGGCCAGTGAAGCAGCCACCGTTACCGTATACTCTTCCGTTGATTCCTTCAACTTGAACTTCTCGCCGGCGACCTCCATCCAGGAAGGAAGTTGATCGCGAGAAGTGATCGCCGCCTGATCGGGACTGGCGTCGACATGGCCGAAGACAGACATATCCGGTATGACCCAGATGTCCGCCAGCGGGTCCAGCTCGAACTCCTTCACGATCAGCCGGTCGCGACGGGCCGTACTGGGCCAATGAATGCGCCCGAAGCTGTCCCCTGAGGCATAATCGCGCACGCCGGCAGCATTGGTGGTCACATAGTGCGTGCGCCGGCGCAGGGCATCGCCGCCGGGAAGGATACCTACCGGCAGCGCGAACTGATGGACATCCACGGTCATCGGGTAGACGACGACATTCGTGGTTGGGCTAAGTTGCCGCTCCATCGGGAAGAAACCGAAGGGATCGCTGCTGCTTAGCGTCACCGGCCCAAGTTGGTACCGTCCTCGTTCCCGGCAAATGGTCGTGACCCGCCAGCTTTCGCGAGCGCGCGGACCGAGATTGTTCACCACCTGGCTGGCGAAATGGCCCGGCACGGAGGAGTAGTCGCGCACTTCCAGCCACAGCTTCGGAATGATGCTGGTGTTGCGCACGGCGAATCGCTCTTCCATGGGGCGTCCCACCTGGGTGCGCCGGACTCTGGTTACGCGCGACAGGTGCACCCAATTGATATTGGCCCAGGCCCAGGCGAAGGAGATGATCAGCAGCAGGCCGAAGAGATAGGTCAGATGAAAGAGAATCTCTCTGCCGGTGATCAGCCCGCCCAGCAAAGCCAGGGCAGCCAGGATGAAGACGACCGTTCGCCGGCGCCTCATACGCTTACGGCCCTGACCTGCGCGCCCGGCACCGGCAGCTTATCCAGTACGTCGTGCACGATGGTGGCGGGATCGATATCCTTGATGCGCGCTGCCGGCCCGACAATGATGCGATGGGCCAATGCCGGCTCCGCCAGGGCCTTGACATCATCCGGCAAGACATAATCCCGGCCAAACATAGCCGCCCGAGCCTGGCAAAGCCGGTATACGGCCAATGCCCCACGCGAACTGGAGCCGAGATAGACCTCCGGGTGTACACGGGTCTGACGCACGATCTCCACCACGTAATCCTTCACCAGATTGTCCATGTAAATCTCTTTGACTTCGCGCTGCGCTTCTTGCAGTTCATCCACCGTCAATACCTGCTCAAGCTGCTCGATCGGATGAACGAACTGCTGTCTGTCCAGGATCTCGATTTCGTCCTTTTTGGATGGATAACCCAGCTTGATACGCAGGAGAAAACGGTCCAGTTGCGCTTCCGGCAACGGAAAAGTACCCTCGTACTCGATCGGGTTCTGCGTGGCCAGCACCATGAACGGCGACTGCAGCCGGTAGGTATTGCCGTCTACGGTCACCTGGCGTTCTTCCATCGCTTCCAGCAGGGCGGATTGTGTCTTCGGCGTCGCTCGATTGATCTCGTCCACCAGGACGATTTGAGCGTGAATCGGGCCGGGGCGAAATTCGAACTCGCGGCTCTTTTGATTAAAGATCGATACGCCGGTCACATCGCTGGGTAGCATGTCCGGCGTGAACTGGATGCGCTGGAAGACGCAGCCCACGGACCTGGCCAGCGATTTGGCCAAAACCGTCTTGCCGACCCCGGGAACATCTTCGATGAGAATGTGTCCCTGGCACAAGAGACCCAGCACCGTCAGTTGAACTTCCGGTCGTTTGCCGATAATCACTCGTTCGACATTCTCCACGAGACGATTGGCGATTTCTTGGACATTCGACATTGAGGTTTATACTCCTTTGTTGCACAATGGATACCTGGAGCCGGAATGCGCCGGTGAAATCGCTCCGCAGTTCCACCCGGTATCATCTGGCTTGCTAATCGCTTCGGGGTCCGCGACCAACGCGAAAGTATATCATTATATACGTGGAAAAGTGTAATAATGGTGACAAAAAGGTAGCGCCTTCGCAGTGTAAGCAAACTCTAACCGGAGAAGCGCTACGCAGAGGGAGTTGAGAGGATGAGACGAGCAAGGTTACTTACTGGTATTGCATGCTTGTTCATGATTGTGGGCAGCGCCAGCGGCTGCTACCTGGGGACGTCCGCAACCAGCGTCCCGCAACCAATCCCCACCAGCGAGATCGCGTTGCCGGTAATTGAGCAAGGTTCTGCTCCGGCGGGAGCTGCCACATCGGCGCCGGCCGGGCCAGTTTCGCCCGGCGTCGCAAGCCCAGCGCCCGGGCCGGATGATGAGTCCACCGAGACGACGCCTGCGCTCAACTATGATCCGGCCATCTACGGCGACCTGAATAACATTGACCTGAATGGGACAGAAGTGTCCTTCATGCACATGCACTATGATGAGCCGGGCCAGGTCCTGGAGGCGATCATCGAGCGCTTCAATGCAGAAAACCCATATGGCATTCATGTTTCGGCGCTGGTGCCCGGCAGCTACCCGGAAGTCCAGTCGTACATGGATGAAGCTGTGCAGAGCGGCGGCGACCTGCCGGGACTGGTCAGCGCCTACCAGCATTGGGCCATTGACTGGGTGGCTGATGGCGCTTTAGTGGCGTTGGAACCCTATTTGGAAAACGGGGTATACGGTCTCACGGCTGAAGAACGGGCCGATTTCATACCGGCATTCCTGGCCCATGATCGCCTGCCGCAATTCGAAAACCGCACCTATGGCTTTCCCTATCGCCGTTCGCAGGGGGTGATCTTCTACAATGCCGATTGGCTGGCCGAGTTGTACGAGAGCGGCGCGATCTCCTTCTCCGGCCCGCCGCAAACGCCGGAACAATTTGCCGAGGCGGCTTGCGCGGCAACGGCCAAGCCGGGCGCGGTGGGCTACGAAATCGCCACCGAAGCCAGTCGCATCGCTGCCTGGACTTATGCCTTTGGCGGGGACATCTACGATGCGGCGAGCGGTCGCTTCACCTGGGACAATCCGGGGACAGTCGCCGCCATGCAGATGATGCAGGATTTGTATCAACGAGGATGCGCGAAAAAGATCGCCGAGCATCAGGGCGAGTTGTTCGACTTCAGCAGCCAGATGGCGCTGTTCGTTTATGGCTCGTCCGCCTACATGCCCATCTATCAGGGCGCGGTGGCGGATGACCCGTTGGGTGGGTTTAACTGGTCCGTGGCGCCGATTCCCTATGTAGGCGAGACGCCTGTACAGAACAGCTTCGGCCCCAGCCTCAGCATTCCGCGCACCGACCCGGCCACTCAGCTCGCCGCCTGGATCTTTGTGAAGTATCTGACCCAGCCGGAGGTTCAGGCGCAATGGGCCGCCGGCAGCGACTACTTCCCCGTCCGGCAAAGCGCTTTCCAATTCATGAACGACTACGTTGCCGAGCATCCGGCGTATGCAGACGGCTTTGCCCTGTTGCCATATAGCGTCTTTGAGCCTTCTCTGGCCGGCTATGACGTGGTGCACGACATGGCAGCGACCGCCTACTTCCGCATTTTGGCCGGGGATGACGTGGTCAGCGTGTTGGCGGAACTCAATGAGGCCGCCAACGCGACCCTGGAGAGTGTGGCCCCATGAGAGTAGTGCAGTTGCTGTTCGGGTTTATGGCCGGTGAAAGAGGCTGCCCGACTCCCGGCGATAACTCACATTTGGCAGCTTGCTCAGGACAGCCGCAATATATGGCCCATTCCGGCTGGAGATTCGGCTCTTAATCTCTTCTTGCGATAGCTCTCCGCGGCGCGCCAGGCGGCTCCAGGCGGATTCGATTGTCTGTCGCTGGATGCGGCGCTCCACGCCGTCCTCGCCGGACATAACGACTAGATAGGAATCAGTGACGGCGACCACTTTGAAGCGCTTGCGTCGTTCCAGCGTCTCCAGGGTTCGCCCTTCCAGGTTGTAGACGTGTTGCCAGAGGGTTGTCATTGACTGGATAGCGCCGGCGCCGTGATTTAATTGAGGTGCGGTAGGCGCTAATTGGCTATCTTATCGGCATCAAATGCGCGGTGCAAGCGTTTTCAAATTGAATGGCGGGAATAGTTTCTCAGGTTATTCACGAGTACTACGCCATCTGCCGGGGAGGGAGCCAATGCCCTTGGAAGGCTTTCTCCACTCTGTGATGAGGTGAGCATGTTCGTCAAACCAGACTTCGCCGGCCAAAGTCGGACTGGACGGCTGGCTTCCACAGTTGTCGCCATTGTCGCATTACTGGTTCTGGCCGGCCTGCAAGCCGGAGCATCGCAAGCTGCCGCTGAGCTTTCTCGCCCAAGCGGCTGGAGTGAAATGCAACTCACACCGCCCGCGCAACGGACGGGCGTTGATGTCGTTCGACTGGATACCGTGCCGCAACTCCTGGTTGACGCCAGGGGGGTAGCCGTCATGGCCTGGGGCGATGTGGATGGCGACGGCGACCTCGATCTGGCAGCCGGCTTCAGGGCGAAGCCAACTGAGTTTTACCTGAACCAGGGTGGGTCGCTGCTAAAGCAGGATTGGACAATCGAAGCGAATCAGGTGACGGAGGCCCTGGCCTGGGGCGATGTGGACGGCGACGGCGATCTGGACCTGGCGGTGGGTAGCATTAATGGGCCGACCCGGATCTTCCCCAATGTGGCCGGGGTCATACAGCAAGCGCCGCAGTGGGTTGAAAGCGTTGTTGAGCGAACCAAGGCGCTTGCCTGGGGAGACATGAATGGCGATGGCTTTCTGGACCTGGTAGCCGGCAACTTTGGCCGGCCGAGCAGAATCTACCTGAACAACGGCGACGGCACGCTGTCGGCTGATCCGGCCTGGGTAGCAGAAACGACTGCATGGACCACCGATCTGGCTTTGGCCGATTTTGACGGCGACGGGGCGCTCGACCTGGCAGTTGGAAACAACGCCACCGGCGAACATGCCGTTGTCTATCGCAATATCCGCGGCGACGCCCTGACCATGAGCCGGGTTTGGGAAAGCAGCGGCAACCTGGTGACCGACATTGCCTGGGGAGACGTGGACGAGGACGGATTCCCCGAGCTGGCGCTGGTGGATTACACCCTGGACGATGTGCGCGCTGACGGCATTTACCAGAATGAGAACGGCGCGCTGAACACGACATCTACCTGGCAGCCGGTAGATGCAGTTCGCTCAACCAGCTTGGTCTGGGGCGATGTGGACGGCGACAGCGACCTGGACCTGGTGATCGGTTCCAGCGCGGACAGCACGGAGCGGGTCTACATCAATCAGGACGGCGCGCTGCAAAATACGCCGGCATGGCAATCAGCCGATACGTCGCACGTTACCGACCTGGCTCTGGTGGATGTGGATCGGGACACCGACTTGGACCTGGTCGCCATTTACAGCGGTTCCATCTATGTGTACACCAACCGGCAGTGGCCGCTGGACAGTGTCGCCGACTGGAACACCGCCACCCCCGGCGTTCGCACAATGAGCATCGCCTGGGGAGATGCCGACAATGACGGCTTCCTCGATCTGGCGATGGGGAACGGCGATCCCTTTGCGAGTGTTGGCAGTCCCAACGTCATCTACCACAACAACCGTGGATTGCTTGACAGCGCAGATCTGCTCTATTCTGCCCCGGCGGCGGACATTACCACCAGCGTGGCCTGGGGCGACATGGACGGAGACGGCTGGCTCGATCTGGCAGTCGGCAACCTGGGCGAACCCAGTTACGTCCTGCTTAATCAGAACGGTAGCTTCAACTACGATGACCGCCTGGAATTGGGCGGTGTGGATGAATCCGGCCGGACGCTGCGCACCGATGATCATACCAGGAGCGTCGCCTGGGGAGATGTTGATCGAGACGGCGATCTGGACCTGGCGGTCGGCAACGAGGGTCAGGCCAACCGGCTATACATCAATGAAAACGGCGCGCTCCGGCAAGAAGGCGTGCTGACTTTTGGCGCTGATACAGCCACCTATTCCCTTGCCTGGGGCGATATTGACGGCGATGGCGACCTGGACCTGGCGGCGGGCAACTTTGGCGCAGCCAACCAGATCTATTTCAACCTGGAAGGGCGCATCACCGATGACGTAGTGCAGATCTTTGGCGATGATGACAATACCACCAGTGTGGTGTGGGGAGACATAAACAGCGACGGTTTGCCGGACCTGGTAGTGGGCAATGCCGGCGATGTGAATAAGTACTACCCGAATATCGGCGGGTTGCTGCTGGACAGCCCGCTATGGGTGAGCCTGGATCAGGACGATACCCGGGGCCTGGCTCTCGGCGACGTGGATGGAGACGGCGACCTGGACCTGGCGGCGGCCAACGCAGGCGGGCTGGACGGCGCGGCCGCTCATCCGGACAAAATCTACATCAATGAGCGTGGACAACTGCAGACTATCTCGGACTTTCCCTGGCGTGCAAAAGCCTTGCCAAGCTATGCGGTCGCCTGGGTGGACCTGGAAGGCGACGGCGACCTGGATCTGATGACCGGCAGCGGGCCGACCACCGGCCGCACGACAAACCTGGACGGCAGCAGCCAACTCTATCTGAACGAGCGCTTTCTGATTGCGGCCCAACCCCAGGGAGCGGCGATCATATTTGGCCCGGAGTCCAGCCCGGTGACCACTCCGACCGGCGGCAGCTACACTTTGCTGGCTCCGGCCGCGCTCAATGCCCAGGCCGGCATCCGCGAAGACGGCCTGGTGCCGATCAGCTACACATTGCAGCAGCCGGACAATGAGCCGGTTCGCGCTGTGCGCGGCTATTACTCCCTTGATGGCGGCGGAAGCTGGTTCATTGCCCAACCGACCGGGGATACACAGACGACCAATCTCTCGACGACCCCGGGAGAAAACGAGCACGTTTTCAATTGGGACGTCTTTGCCAGCAACTTGTATGGTCAAAGCGACAACGTCGTCTTCCGGCTGGAGGCCTACGCAACGCCCCCGGCGGACATTGCAGAAGAGGCAACGACCGGCGCATATCTGTACACAAATCAGGCGGCTGTGCCTCAGGAGCAGCCATTTGTGGCCGCCAACACGCGACCATTCCGCGTGCGCGGCAACCAGGTGCGCGTCCTGCGCGAGGTGGCCGGCGGTGAACCGCAGCCCGTGGCCGGGGCGCTGGTATATAAGTTAGCCGAGGGTCAGACCGCCGGCGGGTCAACGCTGCCCGATGATGGACTCGTGCCCTTCACCACCGACGCGCAAGGCAACTTGCTGGGGCGTACCGTCCTGCAGCCGGCAGAACGACTGGTAGCCTTGTGGCCGGTTCCGCGGGAGGAGGTACAGATCCCCTTCACGGAGCAGTACACGCTGTACTACATGAGCGCTGAGCCTGACGAGAGTGAAGGGCTGGCCATGTCCGCCGCCGAGCCGGTGGACGGCGAACTGCCGCTGATCGTATCTGAACGGAACCCGCTGATCCTCTTTCATCTTGACTTTTCTCTGGAATGGGATGCCCGCCAGGACGACCTCTTCATGCTTGACCTGGCGACGAGCATCCAGCGCGCCTCGGAAACACTGTTTGATGTGACCAACGGTCAGGCAGCAATCGGCAATGTTCGCGTGTTCCACAACCGGCACTACTGGAACAACGTGGATGTGGTTGTCCTGGCGAACAACGGCATCCGCCCATCGGCCGCCATTGGCGGTGTGGTTCGCCAGCCGGTATCTGAGACTCTGGCGGACGAGACGACCGTTGTAGAACAGGCATATTGGCCGGGGCAGGTGCGCATGGGGCCGGGCTGGGACCCGTTCGGGGAGAGCACGGCAGACCTGGGCCAGGATTGGCAGCGCGCGCTGGCGCATGAGCTTGCTCACTATTTGCTCTTCCTCCCCGACAACTACCTGGGCTTTGAGGTGAACGGCGCTCTGAGACGGATCAATTGCCAGGGTAGTTTCATGACCTCTACCTACGATCCGGCTTACAGCGAGTTCCTCACCGAAGCGCAATGGAGCGCGCGCGGCGGTAGCGATAATGACTGCCAACGGAGTCTGGCGGAGGCCACCACGGGCCGGGCGGACTGGCAGACCGTAACAAACTACTACCCGATGCTGAACCCGCCGGACACGGTTGCCGCGAGTGGCCCCGGCCTGATCCCGATCAATCTGACCCACGTGTTTTCCTTGGAACCGGCCATGGAGCGGCAGCCGATGCCGGCGCGCAACTTCGACGTGCGTGATGCCGGCTCCGACCGGCTACGCCTGCCGGATGCCCAGGGCTATTTGATTGATAACCAGGGTACCACCAACCTGACGGATGATGTGTTGATCGCGTTGGGCGCTCCGACGGCCGGCGGCGACCGCTTGAAGGTGCGCGGAGCGCACGCCGGCGACCGGCTCTGCGTCTTTGGATTCGGGGACGATGTGCCCTATGCCGGCTGCATTGACGCGCTGCGAGCCTCCGACGTGAGCATCGAGTTGGAGCCGGTGCAGAACCCAACCGGCGGACATTGGGAACCGCAGATTGCGATCGAGCCGGTTGACCGCACGACCCTGGACATCACCGTTGTGCAGCCGACGGACGGATCTGCCCAGATTCTGGCGCAGGTCTACCTGACCCATTACGCATCGGCGCCCTGCAACTTCGGGCTGTCGCCGGTTGTCACGCTCGCGCGTGACGGAAGCCGGCACACGGGCCGGGTGGAGCTGAAGTGGGAGGACTATGCCGTCGCGGTCCGGCTGTGGACCGAAGGTGGCCAGGGTCAGGAGTCAATCGCCTACTTCATCCTGGATTTGCCGCCCGGAAATCTGACGGTCGAATCAGAAAGCGGCGGAGCAGCGGAGCCGGACAGCGCGGAGAGCGAGGAGTGCGATGTTCCCGACGAAGCGTCCACCGCGGATCTGAACAGCGCCGCCGGCAGCTATCTCGCTTACTACCTGCCGGCCGGCGGAACGAACAATACGCCCTTAGGTGGTCCCAATAACACTCCGTTGGGGGGGCCAAACAATACGCCGCTCGGGGGAACGAACAACACTCCTCTGGGCGGCCCTAACAACACACCGCTCGGAGGAACCAACAACACCCCGTTGGGGGGTACAAATAATACGCCGCTTGGGGGAACCAACAACACTCCATTGGGTGGACCAAACAATACGCCTTTGGGCGGCGCACAGGTTATGCTGCTAGGCGGTACCAACAACACTCCCCTGGGCGGCACAAACAACACACCGCTGGGCGGCGCCAATGCGATCCTGCTGGGAAGCACGAACAATACTCCGTTAGGTGGAACCAACAATACGCCGCTGGGAGGTACCAATAACACGCCGCTTGGGGGAGTGGAGACAAGGCCGGCGTTCGCCCCGGCGCTTTCCACCGATGGTCAGGTGGTCATCTACAATCAGGCCGGCTACTTTGAGGATAACGGCGTGCAGGAGATTCAGGTGTTGGCGACGGTCCCTGGGCGGGCATCGCACCCCTGGCTAAAGCCGGTCGGTCAGGCGCATCACATCACGTTTGATCCCCTGGTCACCGATCCGCGCTTCCTGGCATACACCTATTTGCAGCGGGATGTGCCGGACGGCTATGAGTACGCGCTAAGCATCTACTTTTTACCGGACGGAGGCAGCGAATGGGAGCGGGTCCCTACCGAGTTATACGTCGAAAACCTGGCGGTGGCGGAGTTGCAGGAGACTCGAGACGGCGTCTTTGCCTTGATGGCCACGGTCGGTGTGCCGCAGCTGCAAGCCGGCTGGAACATCTTCGGGTATCCACTGCCGGTTGCGCGTGATGTCGAGGAGGCGCTCGCCAATTTGAGTGGCATCGCGCTGGCGTTGTACCCGGTGCAGTGGAATCCGGACGGCTCGGTCGTGCAGCCGCCTGATTACTGTCCCGGCGACGCGACTACCTGCACTGAATTAACCAGCTCCGTATCGCAGCTTTTGCCGGGCGGCGTTTACTGGATATATGTAACTGAGCCGGTGACGCTCTATTTCGCGCCGCCGGAGCGGACCACCTCCGGCGAGGTCCGCTAACGCCGGACTGAGGAGGCCGGCTTAAGAATGGGCGACGCGCCAGGCATCATCCAGGGCGCGGTTGAATGGCACGTTCTCCAGGAACTGCCGGCGAATACCGGGGTCCTGGATGCCGGCCGCCCGTTTCTGCAGCAACGAGTAACCCTCGTCCAGGGTGCTTAGTGCTTCCGCCTCAGCTTCGGGCGCCCGTTGAGCGTGAGCCTGTAGAACCCGGTAGGCGATCAGATAGAGCTGCACCGGGTATTCAACCCCATGTTGCCCGTTTGAGTGCAACCAGTCCAACACAGTGCTGACGTACTCGGCTGCGGCGCCCAGATCGCCGCGGGCGAGCGCCTCTGCTGCCAGCCCTCCAGAGGCATCAACGCAACCGGCTCCATCACCCAGCGACTGGCGGATTTGTTGCGCTTCCTCCAACCGCGAATGGGCGTCCGCTAACTCGCCCATTTCAACCAGTAGATAACCATAGTGGGTGAGGATATAAGCCCGGCTGCGCGCATTGCCTACTCCCTCTTCTACCGCAAGAGTCTCTTCAAAGGTGCGCCGGGCAGCCTCCAACTCGCCCTTGTAATGCTGGATCAGGCCCATCGTATCCTGACTGGTCAGCTCGCTCTCGCGGTTGCCGATTTCGCGGCAAATTTGCAGCGCCGCCTGATGGAAGACCTGCGCCCCATCGTATGCGCCGTAATCGCAGAGGGTGTTGCCCAACTGGGCCAGGATATGCGCCTCACCGTAGCGCCAGCCGATCTCCCGGCATAGGACGAGCGCCTGCCGGTATATCTCCTGGGCATCCAGGTAGTTTCCGGTGGCATGGGTGATGACGCCGGCCAAACTGAGACAGCGCAGCTCGCCACGCCTATTGCCCAGACCGGCAAAGACAACCTGCGCGCCGGCGGAGAACTCTTGCGCCCGGACATAATCGGCGCTGAAGTAGTGGATTGCGCCCATCTCATATAGACATTCCGCTTCATCGTCGGGGCTGCCGTTCTCGCGCGCCATGCTCAGGGCCTGTTCCAAATGCGGTTGCGCTTGCTGATAATGCCCCTGTTGCCAGAGTATCCGCCCCCAGCGATGTCTGGCGCGCAACTCCAGCGCCGTGTCCTGGGCCTTTACGGCATATGATACCGCCA
>CAYVQP010000011.1:56883-73907 GCA_964452775.1 uncultured Ardenticatenaceae bacterium
CCCGCCTGCTCGCCGGCCTGCCGGTAGTTCTCAATTGCCGCCGGCGCAATGCCCGCCTGATCGTAGTGGTAGGCAATTTCGGCGAAGCGGGGGGCGCGCGCCGGCTCGTCTTCGTGGAGTCGTTCGAGGGCGCGGGCAGCCTGCTGATGAAGCTGATGCCGCCGGCTGCGCAGCTGCATGCGATATGCGGCATCTCGTAAGAGCGTATGCCGGAAAATATAGCGTTGCTCCCCTGCCTGTCGCCATACATCCTCGCTCACGGCTTGGTGGAGGAGGCCGGCCAACATCCTGTTCTCATTGCCCATCAACTCCAGGACTTCTTGTTCAAACTCCTGGCCCAAAATTGATGCTTCCTGCACAATGTCGCGCACGGGCGCCGGCAGCCTGTCCAGCCGGGCCACCAGCAACGCCTGCACGTCATCCGGCACAATAATCGCCCTGGATTCAGACAGGCCCACGCTATCCGCCTGAAGCAATAACAGATCGTTGGCCTGCAGATGCGCTACCATTTGCTCGGCGAAATAGGGGTTGCCGCCGGTCCGCTCATTAAGGAAGCGGAGCAAAGCCGGCGCCGGCTGGCGGCCCAACTGTTCGACTACGATGCCGGCAAGAGAGGCAGAATCCAGTTTGGTCAGGTGCACGACCCGATTCAGAACAGAAGGATCGACGAGTTCATGATCGGGCTCCGTCCGGCTGGTCAACAGCAGCGCCAGCGGCAGGTCGGCGGCGCTGTGGGAGAGCTGGCGCAAGAACGCGACTGAATCCCGATCCAGCCAGTGCACGTCTTCGACCAGGATCAGCAGCGGATGCCGGCGGCACTCGGCTCGAATGAGATTCCTGAGGGCGATCAGGCTGTTTTCAAAGCGGAGTTCCGGCGGCAACTGCTCATATAGTGATTGGGGCCAATAGAGTTCCACCAGTGCGCCCAAGATCGATCGCGTCCGATTTAGTTCGGAGCGCATTTCCCAATCCTTTGTCTCTTCAATGAGCGCTTCAAGGGCTTGCGCGAAGGAGGCTTTGTTGTCCGACTCGCTCTGGGTGGGTGACTGCCTGAAGTACCGTCGCAGCCAGTAGCGAAATGGATTGAGCGACTCGCGCAATATCTCATCGGTCTGGCAAAGGCCGACTTGTAGCCCTGGGATGTGCACACCGGCGACGCCAGGAGCTACCTGCAACGAGGTCGCCAGCCGGCCGGTGAGAAAGCTCTTGCCCATGCCGGGTTCGCCGACAATAGTCGTGACGCCGGCAAACCTGCCCTCAGCCAGTGGCCGCATCGCCATAGCCAATACAGCCAGTTCCGCTTCACGGCCGATAAGCTGTCCGCTCGTGGCCGGCAGGCCGGCTTGTTCCTGCCGCTCCTGCAACTGGAAGACCGCCTGCTCCCCCTCGAATCCTTTGAAGCTTCGCGCGCCAAGTGGGACCAGCGTGCGATCAGCTGAGGCCTTTCTGGCCGCATGCTGGTCCAACCAGATCTCATTCCAGGGGGCAGCGCTCATCAGCCGGGCTGCCAGGTTCACGCCCTGCCCATAGCAAGTGTATTCCGCCTGCAGCGAGGAACCTACGTAGCCGGCGTGCGCGATGCGATAAGTAAGCCCCATCCGCACGACCAGCGGCGAACGCTTACGCAGTTCCAGCGCAAATGTGATTGCGCGTTCCACATCATTCTCATAGCTGCTTGGCGCGCCCCAGAACAGAAGCAAATGACATCCCTTGTCGCCAAAATCAATACGATTCAGCATGCCGCCGTATTTGTCTTGTAGGGTGAAGAGGAGCGACATGAGGGCGGCGATCTCATCGTGCGCCGGCTGCCCCTGAACATTGATGAACAAGTTCACGACCTGGCGGAACTCGCCGGTCAGGCGAGAATCCTGAATGCCTACCGGCAGGAAAGGAGCAGCGGCCTCCGTGCTTGCCGGCGGGCTAACTTTCAGTCGGGTGATCTCAATGGCCGGTCCGCCCAGCAAGCGAAACTTATCCTGACTGGTCAGGCGGGCGGTTGCTACCTGGCTCCCCACAGTCCCATACAGCGGAGCTGTGAGAATGATTTCGCCTGGCTGCGCGTGCTTCTCCGCCGCGGCGCTTTCCGTGATGGCCGGACCGCTGAAGTAGTAAGCAGCGCGCCGGCGATCATCGCTGCGCAGGATGCCCCAATCAACCGCTCCCGAGGCAGCGCCGACCTTTGCCGAAAATGTGTATTCACCGTATACGGTACGCTGCCGGCAATTGGCAGCCATGTGCTCTTGTGCTTCGTATCCCGCCGCCAGCGCCCGGATCGCAGCCGGATCGCTATTCGCGATCTCTGGAAACAGCGCGGTGAGCGCGTCGCCGGCGAAATAGGCAACAAAGCCTCCGCGTTCATGGACGCTTTGCACAATCGGCTCGAAGATGCGGCGCATTACCTGCGCCAATACCTCTGCGCCGTGCTGGCCGTGGGTCATCAGGTCGTTGGTAATTGGTGTGAAGCCGGAGATATCCACGAAAAGTGTTGCGCCATTGAGCGCGCCACGCAGCCGGCCGGCCGAAAATTGTTCGATGATGAAGGAGGGAACCAGGGTACTACTCATGCGCGGATTATAGCTTGGGCAAGCTGACGCGGCACAACCGCTGCAATGCAGTCATGGGCCAGGTAGCTCCCAAGAGCGCTGTCGTGTAGGCTGCTGGACGCCGGAACAGAATGCCGGTGAAATTCAGTGACCGGCAGGCTTTCAGTAGATTTCGGGTATGAAAGTCTGCTCGCCGATTGGCGGTCGGATGTAGCCCATGTGCCGCGTCCGGGGCGGTAACTCGATGGCGCCGGGGAGAATATCCTCATACTCGATCATGCTGAGCAGGTGGCTGATGCAATTCAGCCGGGAGCGCTCCTTGTCCGTGGCATTGACCACATACCAGGGCGCCTGCTTGATATCCGTGTAGTCAAACATGCGGTCCTTCGCCAGAGAGAAATCGGCCCATTTATCGCGCGAGCTGATGTCCATCGGGCTGAGCTTCCAACGACGCTTGGGGTCTCGGGAGCGAGCCTGGAAGCGGCGCTCCTGCTCCTCTTCGCTTACGGAGAACCAGTACTTCAGCAAGATCATGCCGGAGCGGACCAGCATGCGCTCAAATTGGGGACAGGAGCGCAAGAATTCCTGATATTCTCGTTCGGTGCAGAAGCCATGTACCCACTCGGTCACTGCGCGGGTATACCAGCTACGGTCAAAGAGCACAATTTCGCCGTCGGCGGGCAGTTGAGATACCCAGCGCTGGAAATACCACTGAGAACGCTCGCGCTCAGTTGGGATGCCCAGGGCGACAACGCGTACGGTGCGCGGGTTGGTGCGTTCGGTGATGCGCTTGATGACCCCACCCTTGCCGGCGGCATCGCGCCCCTCAAAGAGAACCGTCACTCGCAAACCGCGATCCTTTACCCAATACTGGAGTTTGACCAGCTCTTCCTGCAATCTGACGAGTTCGTGTTCGTAGTAGTCGTTTCGGAGCTTACCGTTCTTATGGTACTTCTTGTGCCACTTCTGCTTATCCGCGTCGTACCAGTAGGACTCGGCCGGCTCCGGGGGATGGGGCGCATTCAGGTCCGGCTCTTGCAGGGCAGCCGGCTTCGGGGTCATCCGCCCGTCAGCGTTATCCATGCGCTCTTCATCTAATTCATCGTCATCAAACGGCTCCAGATCGGCGTCCTCAATGTCCCTCGCGGCCATTTTGCTCTCCTCTCTTGATTTGAACCAATGTGTGACCCAGCAATAACTCAGACATCCAGGTTGCGTACTTCGCTGGCGTGCGTGGTGATGAAACGCCGGCGTGGGGCGACTTCCTCGCCCATCAGCATGTCGAAGGTGCGATCCGCCAGCAGCGCGTCCTCGATGGTCACCTGCAACAGGGTACGCTGGCCGGGATCCATCGTCGTTTCCCATAGCTGCTGCGGGTTCATTTCTCCCAGACCTTTATATCGTTGCAGACCATACTTCTTGCCGTCAAGTTGCACCATCAGGGCCGCGTTTTCCGCTTCGGTATACGTGTAAAGGATCTGCTTCCCATGTTTAATAGCGTAAAGAGGCGGCTGGGCGATGTATAGATGGCCGGCCTCGATCAGCTCCGGCATGTAGCGGAAGAAAAAGGTGAGCAGCAGGGTCCGTATGTGGCTGCCGTCCACGTCCGCATCGCACATGATGATGATCCGCCCATAGCGCAGGTTCTCCAGGCTGAACGTCTCGCCGATGCCTGTGCCCAATGCGGAGATGATCGCCTTGACCTCGTTATTGGCCAGGATCTTGTCCAGCCGGGCGCGCTCTGTGTTCAGAATCTTGCCGCGCAAGGGTAGAATCGCCTGGAAGTGCCGGTCGCGCCCTTGCTTGGCAGAACCGCCGGCCGAGTCGCCCTCAACCAGATATAACTCGCAGCGGGCCGCGTCGCGCTCGGAGCAATCGGCCAGCTTACCCGGCAGGGTCAGGCTCTCCAGGGCGGACTTCCGCATCACCAGCTCGCGCGCCTTGCGCGCTGCCTGCCGGGCGCGCGATGAGGTGAGACAGCGCTCGATGATCCGCTTGGCGTCGCGTGGGTTTTCCTCCAGAAAGACGTTCAGGGCATCGTAGACGACAGAGGAAACGATGCCGGTGACCTCATTGTTCATGAGCTTCACCTTGGTCTGGCTTTCGAACTGCGGGTCCGGATGCTTGACGCTGACCACGGCGGTGACGCCCTCGCGGGTGTCGTCGCTGCTGAAGTTGGCATCCTTCTCTTTCAGGTAGCCGTTCTTGCGAGCATAGAAGTTGATCGCCCGGGTCAATGCCGCGCGCAAGCCGGAGAGATGGGTGCCGCCGTCCGGCGTGTGGATGGTGTTGGCGAAGGAATACTCAGACATGGCCACGCTGTCTGTGTACTGAACCGCCGCCTCGACGGCGATGTTGTCGATCTCTTTCTCAACGTGGATCGGGGCATGTAATGGCCGGCGATTCTTGTTCAGGAAGCGCACAAAGGAGCGCAAGCCGCCGTCAAAGTAAAAGTTCATTTCCCGGATCGGCGCCGCTCGCTCGTCGCGCAGCGAAATAAAGACGCCACGGGTGACGAAGGCCATCTCGCGAAAGCGACCGACCAACGTCTCAAAACGATAATCCATCTCCTCAGTGAAGATGGTATCGTCATAGCGAAAGGTTGTGGTTGTGCCGGTGCTCTTGTCTCCCTTGGCGATGCGGGCGATCTTCTCTACCGGCGTCACCGGCGTGCCCCGCTCGTAGCGCTGGCGCCAGATGCCGCCATCTCGCTTGACGGTAACCACCATCCACCTGGACAAAGCATTGACCGCCGCCGCGCCTACACCGTGCAGACCGCCGGAAACCTTGTAAACGGATTCATCGAACTTACCGCCGGAGTGCAGCGTAGTATGCACCAATTGCAGGGCGCTGACTTTTTCCGTTGGATGCTCGGCCACCGGGATACCGACGCCGTTGTCCGAAACGGTAACGCTGGAATCCGGGTGAATGGTGATCTCAATCCGGTCGCAGCGTCCGGCCAGCGCTTCATCGATCGAGTTGTCGACAATTTCGTTTACCAGGTGGTGCAGCGCTTTGATATCCGTGCCGCCGACATACATGCCCGGCCGCCGGCGCACTGCCTCCAGTCCCTTCAAAATCTGGATCTGTTCGGCGTCGTACTTGGGTTGTGCTTGCTTCGTTTTCGGTGAATTCATTACTTTGTCCTGAAAACCTCTCATCCGGCGTGTGTAGCCGCTTCCGATGCGTTCCCCTTGGCCGGCTGAACGTCACTCGGTCCTTTTATGCCTGCGTTACAATTGGCGCAAATTACCCGTCTTGCTCCCGCGTTTGCCTGCGCTCAACATTCCTCAATTTTACCACATTCGGGTCTTCCAAGCGAGTAGCCGAGCGTGTTTTTCTCTGGTGAACAGCAGGGTGCGGGAAGATGTGGCCCGACTTACTGTAACCATGCGCCATCCGTCTATCGCCGATATCGCCGGACGAAACGCCGGCAAGCGTGGATTTTGCCCACTCGACAATGCCTGATACCATTATGGTAAGTAATGGCGTAACAGCCGGGAACTTCATTGGTAGTGAGCGAAAATTGAATATTGCTCCTGAGAACTCGCGATAGTACAGGAGGAGGACGTGAGGAAGTTAACCGGGCCGGAACAGCGCAGGTTGAGCGACGCGCTGCTGGCGGCGTTTCCCACCTGGCCACACTTACAACGTATGCTAAAGCATCAGCTGGATTGGGACCTGGCGCACATCTCCTCGCAATTCAACGGAATGGAGGATGTCGTCTTTGACCTGCTCCGCCATTGCCAGGCTCACGATTCGACCGATCAACTCATTCTGGGGGCGTTGGCCGCCCGGCCCGGCAACGCACAGCTCGCCGCCTTCATGGCCGGCATTGGAGCGACGACGCGGACGCCGCCGCAGCAGGCGCTCGAACGGACGCTCAACGAGGACAACACCGTATTCGACGTGGAGACTTTTCGCCGCCGGCTGGCTGAGATTGAGCGTCGAGTCTGCCGCGTTGACATCAACAGCGCTCCCATGGGAACTGCTTTCCTGGTCGGGCCGGATGTGGCCATCACGAATTACCATGTAGTGGCCAATATCATCCATGGCCGGACGGCGCATGGCCCAAGCGCAGTCAGTTTGCTCTTCGACTATCGCCTGATGGCTGACGGCGCGGTGCTCAACCCTGGCACGCGCTACTCATTGGCCCCTGACTGGCTGGTTGACCACAGCACGTATAGCAAGTTCGATCTCATGCCGGAGCCGAAACCGGGCTTGCCGCAGGCCAACGAACTGGATTTTGCCTTGTTGCGCGTGGCCGGCGCGCCGGGCAATGATCCCGTTAGCCTGGGTGGAGGGCAGGGCGCAGGTACGCCGGTGCGCGGCTGGATACCGGTCCCCGCCAACACCGGCTGGGATTTCTCCGCAAACAAGACATTGTTTATTGTGCAGCACCCGCGTGGCGACGCCATGAAGCTCACCGTCAACACCTTTCGTGGGTTTAACGGCAACAAGACCCGAGTTACTTATTACAATGACACGGACGCCGGATCATCCGGCTCACCCTGTTTCAACGGCAACTGGGAACTGGTTGCCCTGCATCATAGCGGCGACCCTGACTTCCGCGAGCCGGAATATAACCAGGGTATTCCGCTGCAAGCGATTCTGGCACTGTTGCAGCAGCGAGGCTACCTGAACCGGCTGGGCTAGTGCAGGAACTTTCCCGGAAACTAACCTACCTGCTGCCTTAAGGCATACGCATTTCACTTTCCGGGAAAATGCGCTGGAAGTGAAACGGAACCCGGCATTATTCAACAGAGAGAGCAATTGATCATGATCACCGACCAGATAAGAATGTGTATTGATAGGCCAATCCCAGCCGACAAATTGGCCGCCGCTCGGGCAACTGCCATCAAGGAAAACCCGGCTAATGCCCTGCAGCCGCTAGAAATCGCCGGCCTGAAGCAGTACTTCTGGCAATCAGGGCGAACGTTGCGGGTCCGTTTTATGGATGGAGACCCGACACTGCACAGCCGGGTGGAGGATGCGGCGCGCGAATGGAGCAAGTACGCCAATATCCGCTTTGATTTTGGTGATGATCCTGAGGCTGAGATACGCATCTCGTTCTTGCAGCCGGGAGCCTGGTCATATGTCGGCACCTACGCGCTGAACATCCCCCAGGAAGAACCCACCATGAACTTCGGTTGGCTGACCGCCGAGACGCCTGCGGAGGAATTGATCCGGGTAGTGTTGCATGAATTCGGCCACGCACTGGGCTGCATTCACGAGCATCAGCACCCGGAAAACGGCATCCCCTGGGATATAGAAAAGGTCTACGAGTTTTACATGTTGACCCAGGGCTGGGATCGTGAAATGGTGTACATCAACGTGCTGTACGCCTACGAGAAGAGCGTCACCCAATACTCGCAGTTCGATCCCTATTCGATCATGCTGTACCCCATCGCCAATGAGTTGACTATCGGAGACTGGGAGATACCCTGGATGAACAGCTCTCTGTCGGAGGGTGACCGGGCATTTATCGCCGCCGTCTATCCCCGGCAGAGCGCCTTTGATGCCGCCGTGCTGGCGGCCAACGGCAAGCTCTACTTCTTCCAGGGCGATCGCTACTTTCGCCTGACCCCCGGCGCGGCTCTGGATAAGGGTTTTCCGCGCACGATCGCCGGCCATTGGCGCGGCTTGCCGGATAGCTTCTCCCGAGACCTGGATGCGGCGCTCTCCCTGGCAGACGGCAAGCTTTATTTCCTCAAGGGCGAGGATGTGATCCGCTACACGCTGGGCGCCGGCGTGGACGACGGCTACCCGCGGCGAATTGTCGAAGAGTGGCCGGAAGGAAACTTCGCCGCGCCAACCATCCCGGCAGTCCCATCCGCCCGCGCCGAAGACCTCTCCAGCAGCCGGCCGCCGGGCAGCCAGCCGGGTGAGCGCCACATTCGGCGCCGGCTACGCACCAGCCGGGGCTCGGCCGAGACATTTGACCTGGTGTTTGAAGGGGGTGGAGCGAAGGGGATCGCCTTCACCGGCGCAATAACTGCTCTCTTAGAGCGCGGTTACGGCTACGGGCGATTGATGGGCACGTCGGTCGGGGCGGTGATGGCTACCTTCATGGCCGCCGGCTACGATGGATTGGAAATACGCCGGGCGTTGGAAGAACGCGATGAGCAAGGCCGGCCCATGCTGGCGACTTTCCTGAGTCCGCCGGCTCCCTTTCCGCCGGAGATTGTCGAGCAGAGCGTCCTTCGCCAGTGGTTGCGCAGCGCGGATGTACCTATTTTGCCGGCGTTCATCGAGGACTTTCTTGATGATCAGTTGATGCAAGCGCTGCTGAAAACGCCGCTCAATCGCAGTCTATTTTCCTTCGTTGAGCAGGGCGGCTGGTACGGGGCGGAAAACCTGGTCACCTACCTGACTTCCAAGCTCAGCGAGGGCCTATTTCGTGGGCAGCCGCGCGCGTTCGGTGAGATGACGCTCGCTGAGTTTTACCATGCCACGGAAACGGAGCTAACGTTGCTGGCCTCGGATACTACCCGGGGCCGGCTCATGGTGCTGAATCACCGCACAGCGCCGGACTGCCCGCTGGTCCTGGCTGTGCGCATGTCAACAAGCGTACCGCTGCTGTGGCAGGAGGTCATCTGGCAGCCGGAATGGGGAATGTATCGCGGGCTTGACATTGCCGGGAATGCCATTGTGGATGGCGGGATTCTGTCCAGCTTCCCCATTGAACTATTCATTACTACCCAGCCGGAGTGGCTCGAAGTCATGGGGCCGAAGCAGAGCGATCGGCTGATCGGCATGCTGATTGACGAGCAACTGGAGGTGCCCGGCGCGCCGCCCGGCGCACATTGGGATCCGGTAGACCTGCTCTACCAGCACAAGCCGCTACGCCGCATGGCGCAGCTGGTGGATACTATGATGCGCGCCCGCGACAAGATGGTCATCGATCAATACGCTGATTATGTGCTGCGCTTGCCGGCAAAAGGTTACAGCACGCTTGAGTTTTCTATGCCGGCTGCGCGCCGGGCAGCGCTGGTGGCTGCGGGACGGACCGCCATGCTCGCTCATCTGGATCGGCTGCCCTTACGAGCTTCCGCGGCGCAATCAGCGATGGAGCAAGCCGATTTCACCGCCCGGGCCGATGATATCGCCGCCCGCATACTGGGATAGTGTGCAGGCGTCACCGGCCGGGGCCAACGGAATAGCTTAGCGCTGATTTGACAGCCGGAGGAATGCGGCGGATAATTTTCATCAGACGCGTATTGATGCGTGATCTTCTATGGAGACGCCCGTGATTAGCTAGTTTGCCCGCTTTCATGCTCATATTTTCCCGGTCCGGCCAGGTATGCGCCGGCCGATATGATCATTGCGAGGTAAACAATGCTAATCAGAAGCCACACCGCGGCGCTCACCGTCCACCAGGTCAGTAAATCCTATAATTTGAAGCCGGTTCTCAAGGATGTCACGTTTAGCGTGAATCCCAGAGAGTGTGTCGGCCTGATCGGCCCGAACGGCGCCGGCAAGAGCACGTTGCTGCGCATCATTACCGGCGAGCTTGCGCCGGATGCCGGCCACGTGGCCCTCGCCCCGGCCGACCTGCGCATAGGTTACCTGTCGCAGAGCTTCGTGCTCCCGCCCACGCTCACCTTTCAGGAGGTGGTTGACGAGGCGGCCGGGGCGCCGCTTGCGCTCGAAAGCAAGCTGGCAGAACTCGCTGTCGCCCTGGCGACCGATCCCGATTCGACTGCGCTGCAGGCGGCCTACGATGAGGTGCTGCAGAAAATGAGCCGGGCGACGCCGGGAGAGGTGGAGGCTGTCCTGGCGGGGATGAGCCTGGACGGGATACCGCCTACCCAGCCGGTGGGGACTTTGAGCGGCGGGCAGAAAACGCGCCTGGCCCTTGCATTGCTCCTGCTGCAGGAGCCGGAGTTGCTGCTGCTCGACGAACCCACCAACCACCTGGACATTGAGATGGTCGAGTGGCTTGAGCGCCGGTTGCTCGACTTTGCCGGCGGCGTGCTGCTCGTCTCTCACGATCGGCTCTTGCTGGACAACGTCTGCACCAGCATCCTCGACCTCGATCCCGTCGCGCATACCGTCCGGCAATACAGCGGCAACTACAGCGACTACCTGGACCAATTCTTGAAGGCGCAGGAGAAGCAGTGGGCCGCCTGGCGGGATGAACAGTACGAGATCCGGCGCATGCGACAGGACATCAACCGCACAAAGGAGCAGGCTAAATGGGTTGAACGAACGACGACTCCCGGCGAGCCCGGCGTGCGGCGTTATGCTAAGAAAGTCGCCAAGAAGGCGAAATCCCGTGAGAAAAAGCTGGATAGATATCTGGCTGACGATGACCGGGTGGAGAAGCCGAAACAGCATTGGCAGATGAAGTTGGCCTTTGAGAGCGGCAACTACATCGGCAGGGATGTTTTGCGGCTGGAGGATGTGGCCGCCGGCTTTCCAGGACAACCACCATTATTGGCCGGCCTGAACCTGGACATTCAGGCCGGCCAGCGGGTGGTGCTTACCGGCCCCAACGGCAGCGGCAAGACAACTTTGATCCGCGTGATCACCGGCGCGCTGGAGCCGTTGGCCGGGCGGGTCATCCTGGGTGGAAGCGTCAAGCCGGGCTATATGTCTCAGGAGCAAACCGGCCTGGACTCCGGCTTGTCCGCCCTGGAGACGATCCTGGAAAGCGCGCCGCTCAATGAGACAGACGCCCGTTCATTCCTGCACTTCTTCCTTTTCTCCGGCGACGATGCTTTGCGCCCGGTCAGCCGGCTGAGCTTTGGGGAGCGCGCCCGGCTGGCGCTGGCTCGCCTGGTGGTGCAGGGCTGCACGTTCTTGGTGCTGGACGAGCCGATCAACCACCTGGACATCCCATCGCGCAGCCGTTTTGAACAGGCGCTGCAACAATTCGACGGAACTGTGCTGGCTGTGGTGCACGATCGCTATTTCATTGAGCGTTTTGCGACCGACCTTTGGCTGGTGAAAGATGGTGGGATTGAACTACGGACGTTGCGCGAAGATTAGAGGGCCGGCGACCAGCATTGGCGGGCAGGCTCTACTCGCAGGAGCTTGAATTGCTTCTAAGCAGCCGTCGTTGCTTGCGAGGGAAAAGAGTTTCATTGGGGAGCGCCGGTCTGTCCATTGGAGCGACTTTTTGACCTGAATCGTTGCTTCAATAGCGTGCGGATCACGCCCTCACCTTCCTCTCTCAGCATGGCTCCCCAAACGGCCGGCAGGCTGGTCGTGCCGGGTATAGCCAGGTAACGCATTGACCAGTCGAGCGAAATGAGGCGTTCCACCTCATGACTATCACGAAAGGTATAGTGGCTCATATTCTGATAGAGTGAGTTTAGCAGCCGGATCTTGCTTGTCTGGCTGCCTTCCTCCAGCGGGCTGGTGCCACAATAAAGCGTGGTCCGGCCGGAGCTTTGCGCCCAGCTGATCAGCTCGTAGAACAGCAGGGCAATCGTGCCCGGCGCTACCTGGGAGCGATGTTGCAGCAAGTCAATGGCCATGTCCTCGCTGTTGGGCGACTCGATAATGGTAGCGAAGGCGCTGATGGCCCCGTCGGCTGCGTATACGACCGCACACTGCTGCCGGCGCACGTAGGTCGGATCAAACCAACCAAGCCAGACGCGCTTCCGACCGGTGTTTACCATGGTCAGCCACTCATCGCTGATAACCTGCATGGTTTCCAGCAGTTCATCGGGCAGGGGAGGTTGCATGATTACCACGCTGTGGCCGGCCAACCGGATGTGTTCTACCTGTTCTAGAAGCGCCTCATATTGAGGATCTTCGAGACTCACCTCGGCCAGTTCGATGCGCCCCTCCTGGCCGATGCCGATCACGTTGAAACCGAACGCTCGATAGTGGTCCAGATACTGGGGCATTACCTCATAAAACGCCGGCGTCCAGTCGTTGCGCCGGCAATAATCACGAAATCCGTCAATAGCCTGTGGCGCCTCCTCTGCCGGCCCGACCGGATCGCCCAGGGCGATGGCTGTGCGACCGTTCAGATCGTAGGCTACCAACGAGTTGTCGTTGCTGAAGTAGTAGAAGTGGCTGCGCCATAGAGCTGACACAGACTGGGCGCTTTGCCCGTACCGGCTGACTATCTCCTCGGCTTTCAGGCGCTGCTCGGGCGTCATCGGGTGGCGCAGCAATACCGGCCGCAACAGCAACACGAACACATAAACGTACAGCAGGGCGCTGAGCAGAAAGACGGTCAAGGCCATCAGCCGCCCAGCCTCGCCGGCGTCAATCAGGCCCGGATCATAGAAGCGCGTCATCATAGTCAACGTTTGCCGGATGGCCGCCGTCAGCGAGAAGGGCAGGTTAAACAATGCGCTTAGGAAGTAATAACTCAGTACGCCGTAAGCCAGGATGAACAGGCATCCGGCCACCAGAAGCTGCAGAGCCTGTCTGACGGAAGGCCGGTCGGATCGGGCATGAAAGTGCGGGCGCAAGCTGAATAGCCATAGACCCAACGCGGCGCCCAAACCGGCAACCACCCAGTCCGCCTGCCAAAGGTGGGTGGCAACGGAAAATGCCAGGACAATCAAGGTCATGATCCATGCGGCGCGCTTTCGTCGCCATAACGCTGTGGCCAGGAGTAAGAGCGCCAGGCCGGAAATCGCGCCGGTCAACTGCCCTCCTCTTTGTACCTCCAGCGGCGAATACTGGATAGCCTTGGCCAGGTCGTCAACGATCTTGCCGGCCAGTTCAGGGGGCACGCCGGGAATATCTGGGATTTTCAGGTTAAGGCCCGGCAACAGCGCGCTCCAGGCGTTGATCACCCCCATCAAGGCAGTCAGCAAGGCGACGATGCGCACGCTCCACACCTCGGTGAGGGAGCGTTCTTCCGCGCCCAGGGATTTCAGCCGGCGCAGCAGAAAGAAACCGATCAGCAATGGCAGCCAGAAGGTCAGTCCACGATAAGCCAACACGACGATGGTGGCTACCGCGCTGGGTACGCCCAACGAGATAAATACGTTGGGCATGATGTTTTCCACAAAGCCGACGCCCTGCGGGGTAGGGGCGACTACCACGAATAATTGCCCGATGGCATAGCCGGCCATCAGCCCCATCGAAGCTATATCATCATATTGGAATGCCCGAAATAAAGCGTAGAGGGTAAGGATGTTGATAAAGTGAGAAAGTAATGCCAGGCCGAGCGTGAGCAGCAAATGATAAGGACGGCTCCGTATTGCAGTTGCCGCCTCGGCGAACTCAAAGGAGGTCTGGCTGGCCCAACCGGGTTGTAAGTATGGTCTCTTGATGAAGCGGGTAGCTAGGCGGTTGACGACTTGCTGAAAGCGATAAAAGACCAGCCGGAGTAGATTGGGCTGCCGGTAACCGAGGATTAAAAGGCCCACCACAGCGCTGGTGATCACGAAAAGCAAGAGCGCGCCGAGGAACTGGAGCAGGCTGACGCTGCCGTTAGCACTTAAATATATCAGGCCGGCTAGAAGCAACAGCGTCAGCGTAAGGTACATGGAAGCGCTGGCCAGCACGGTGCCGGCGGTCGCCTTGGCAGGCGACTGATTGTTCTGAGCCGCATCGTCTACAAAGAGCGCCATACCGGCCGTGCCGCCGGCCGGCGCTACCACGTTCACAAACAGCGAGCCTAAGACGACCGGCACGAGACCGAACAAGTGACTCGATATCCCCACTGTGGAGAACGCTGCCTTGTGCATTGCGGCTTGAACCAGATAGTAACCGACCTGAGTGAGCGCCGCTGCCAATGCCCACAGCCAGATACCCTGACTCAAGGTGAGGAACAGGTTCTCTAGTTCATCTGCCCGGCTGACTACCAGCCAGGCAAACGAGAGAAGCAAAAGCCACAGAATCCAGCGCCGTTTGGCCATCTCAGATTGTGCAGCCGGTAGTAGCGCTTACCGCCGGGGCCGGCCTACTACAGGAAGAAGAAAGCGACGCCGATGATCGCATATAGAGCCAGCAACTGCGCCCCTTCCAGCCAGTTTGATTTGCCGTCCTTAACGACGAACACCGCTACGATGGCGGCCGCTGCCAGCGCCACCAATTCAAATTGGTTGAAGCTGAAGGACAATTCGCGGCCCATGAGTGCGGCCACAAACATGAGCACCGGGGCCACAAAAAGCGCGATTTGCAGCGTGGAGCTGATTGCTACTTCCATGCTCAAGTCCATGTGGTTCTTAAGCGCGACTTGCACCGCAACCAGGTGTTCGGCCACATTGCCGACCAACGGCACAATGATCACGCCGATAAAGAACGCGCTCCACCCGAGCACTTCTGCGGTATGTTCAACGGTCTCCACCAGTAATTCGCTCATGAACACGATGCCGATAGTAGCTACCGCCAGAACCACCAGCGACCGGCGCACACTCCACGTGCTTACATGCGCATGCGCCGGCCCGTTTTCCACTGGGCTGTGCGCCTGTTTGGTAAAGACGCTGTAGTAGATGCCCAGGAGATAAATGATTATCATGACTGCGGAAATACCGAGGCTGAAAGCCTGCAACTTCTCATGGTGCTCGACATCAATCGTCTCGTTGAATATCGCCGGCACCATGATGGCGGCCACAGCCAAAATGAGCATCGTTGAGTAAGTGTCGGCCTGCGTATCGCTGAACGCCTGACGGCCATGTCGCAAACCGCCGAGCAGGATGGCTGCGCCCATTACCAGCAGCAAGTTGCCCAGGATCGATCCGGTGATGGAGGCCAGGACCAGTTCCAGCACACCCTCGCGAATGGCGATGATCGTGATGATCAACTCGGCGGCATTGCCCAGGGTGGCATTCAGCAGGCCGCCCACGCGCGGGCCGGTGTGCGCCGCCAGTTCCTCGGTTGCCTGGCCGATGAAGCCGGCTAACGGAATGATGGCGATCGCCGAAAGGATGAACTGGGCAATCTCGCCCCAGCCGAGGGTTCCAGCCAGGAACGCCAGCGGAACCGCAATTAGCAGCACAAAGCGGTAATCAAAACGAATCTTCGGCATTAACTCCTCATGTTACCCGGCGCACCGTTGGGTATCGCCTGCTATTAAATGAATCCTTCAGATTTGATCTGCGACAACGGCTTGCCGGGTTGAGTAAAAAGATCGGCCGGCGTGGTGGAAGGAACCAGTATCCGCAACGCCCCGGCCTGGATGTGGCAGGAAAATGGCGTTACGCCGCCGGGATCGCCGTCAATCTGTACCGGAGCGGGACGATCCGTCTCAACCAGAATCCGCATTCCCGACACACAGGCAAAGTCCGGGTGACCATAGTGCCGTCCACGCAGTGTGGCTACCATCAGGTTGATCAAGCCGAGAAAGCTCCGCCGCCTTACCAACCAGACCTCAAACTGACCGTCATCGAGACGAGCATACCGGTTCATCTGCAATATGCCGCCGGCAAATCGCCTGCAATTGGCAACCGTCACCATGGAAAATGTACCGCTGATTGCTTCATCATCAACCATTACGGTCGCATTTATACCCCGGAACCGTGGTATCAGAAAAATGGCCTGGAGAGCATAGCCAACCGGCCCGAGTCGCTTGACCAGTTTCGAACGCGGTTCCATCCGGTTGACCAGATAACCGTCCAGGCCGGAGCCGGCCCATAGCAGCCAGTGACGGCCATCGGCGGTCTCGCCAACATCCATCTTGTGCACTCGCCCACCGGCCAGCAGGGTAGACGCCTCTATTAGCGCTCGATGGTCGATCAGGCCGGGAAGGGGCATGTGCAGTTCCTTTGCAAAGGAGTTGCCCGTACCCATCGGCAACAGACCTAAGATGGAGCGCGAACCGATCAGACCGCCGGCAGTCTCACGGAGCGTGCCGTCGCCCCCGCCGGCCAGCACCAGCAATACGCACTGCTCAGCAGCTTGCCGGGCGAGTTCCTCGGCGTGCCCGGCGTGCTCAGTTGCCTGTACGCTGGCATCCCATCCCCGGTTGCGCCAAAACTGCGCCACCCGCTGAATCGCGCCGTCGAGGCTGCCCGGCCCGGCCAGTGGATTGAATATGATATGCAGTCGGGGAAGCGCTTCGTTCACATGCGGGTCGGGTACAGCGTTGTCAAATTGGTTGCTAGGGAATGGACCTTCTCTATGCACTGATCGCGCGAAGGCGCCTGAACCACGAATGGACAGGGCGACAAGCAACAGCAACCGGGTAAGCGTACGATGCAGATTATAGCCGGTAGCTCGCATTTTTCACGCCGCCGCCGGTGCTGTGGCGTGGGCTGCCGGGTCTGCCTTGAGCGGGTCGCCGCCACAGGTGTTGACCAGCAGCCGGTGGGCGACTAGAATTGGTTTGACAGGCCCCAGTAGCTCAACGGACAGAGCGCCGGACTTCTAATCCGATCCACCGTTGATGCGATACCCGTATATATAGAATTCAATGAGCATTTTCAACCGATTTACCCCATATGTGGCGTACAACTATATGCATGGTGTAGCAACTACTGTAGCAACTGGAATAAACCAGAGCCCAACCAGGGCCACGACTTGATTCAAATTGGAGCTGTTGTTTGGGGAGAATCTAACCTG
>CAYVQP010000012.1:0-2515 GCA_964452775.1 uncultured Ardenticatenaceae bacterium
TTCGGGCCAAAGTAGCCGACATCACCCGGCAAGTCGTAACTGACCCATGCGCCCTCCGGCGTGACGCGGAAGAAGCCTTGTTCTGCCGTTAACCACAGGCTGCCATCGGGACCAACCGCCACCGGCTTGAGATCAAACAGGCCCGGCGCGCCCTCCAGTTCGCGGACAATCTCGCCCTGATCGTTGAGTTCTACAATACCCGTCTCAAGTTCAGATATCCAAACGCTCCCCTGCGCCGTGGGCACAATGGCATCAACAAATTCAAACCCGGTCAAGATCAGGCGGCACTCCTCGCCGTCGATGAGCCATACGCCGGGATCGAAGTCGCCGATGGAGGATGGGCGGCTCGCCCAGAATCGCCCTTCGGCATCGCTACGTATCGTGAGAAAAGAACTAGTGCCGGCGCAAGCGCGCGCTGCTTCATCACGATTCCATGCGCTGCCGTCATAGAGCCAGAGACCCTCCATGTCAGGATAATTGCCTCCGTCCGCCCAGGGCGTGCCGTCCGGCAGGAAGCCAAGATTGAAGAAGAAGCCCTCGAGCGGTCGCTCCCAGGTCGCGCCGTCGAAGTAATAGAAGCCGTCAAAGAAGCTGATCAGCACCTCCTCGCCATGCGCGCCGACGGCATCAGGCGACCCGCCTTCCGGCCTGTTCTCCGGCAGGGAGTGGGTGGACCACGCGTCTGCAGCGACATCATAGACATGCAGCTCTGCGTCTGAAAATACCCAGACCCGCCCCTGGTCGTCTATGCTCATCACCTCGATCGCACCCAGCGGAGAATTGGTGGCATCGAAGCGCTGCCATTCGCCCTCCACCGCCTCGAGCGCGTCGAGCGGGTTCGGGGTCGGCGTAGGGGGTGCGCTGGCGACGGCGAAGATCTGCGGCTCCAGCGTGTAAATCAGGCTCCGGCCCGGCTCGCCCTCGCGCAGGATGAGCAGCGCCCCGGCATCGTCCGCGCCGGCATAGTGCAGCACGACGGCGGTCCGGCCCGTCACCAGCGCCGCGCTATCCAATGCCCAGCCGGCTGCCGGCATTGCCTCAGCGTAGTAGGCGAGCAGCTCGGCGGTCGACATGGACGTCTCGTAAACGCCGAAATCGGCAGCGTTCATGTTGAGATCTAAAGTGTCCAGCACGTCAAACAATGCTTCCTGCTCGTTGATCACCAGCTCGCGCGGTGCAAATGGGTAGGGGTTTTCATCAATGTCTGAAGCCTCTACCTCGAGTACCGTGTCAAGGCGATCCGGGTCTGTGGGTTCGGCGTCGGGCGGCAGGGGCAGGGGCTGGTTCGCTTCCGCCTCGGCCTCATCGCTCGCCGCGAAGGTGAGTTCGACATCACCCGCATCCGGCTCCGGCAGGGGCGCGGCGTCTGCCGGCAGCACCTCGCTCCAGACGAAGAACTCCTGCGCCGGCTCGTGCTCGACGAACGAATTGAAGAAGCGATCGCCGGTGTGCTCGCCAGTAATCACGATGCGCTGCAACGATTCGTCCTCCGCGGACACCCATACGTGCAGCTCGGCATGCTGTAGGAAGGTGTAAACGCTTTCATAATGCACGAGATAGGCGAAGGCGGGATAAATCTGCCCGTCGCCGAAATCGGCGTCGCCCGGCACCCAACAGTAGTGAATGACCTCCTGCCCGCCGATGGTCTCGTCCAGCGCCATCAGCGGCACCGCCGAGCGCACGCCCGGCGACAGGCTGCCTGCCCCGGAAGCCATCAGGCCCACGTTCAACGGGGCTAACGCATAGTAGCCTGCGCCCATCGTGGGGGCGAGGGCGGGCGAGAATTGGGTCCAGCCGGCGCTATCCTCCCGCAGCCAGACACCGTCCTCGCCGGAGACGAACTCGCGCACGCGCCCGCTTTCGAGATCAGTTACCAAATAGTGGTTGGTGGAGAAGAAGCCGCTGACAGTGGGCGAATAGTAGGCGGTCGGGTCCAGCGGGATGCCGGCATGTTGGCCGCGGATGTCCAGGGCCAGCTGGCCCTCGGCAAAGCCGGCGTCGTCGTGATAGGCGTACACCGTGCGATAGGCGTGCGCCTCCGCTCCCACGAGCGGTTCCAGCCCGGTGAAGATGACTTCATCCGGCGGTAAGAACCCCTCGCCGCTCTCCTCTAACTCCGCGATCTCTTCCTCCGACAGCGCCGACACGTCCGGGAACTGCCCATCCGGCTCGCAGGGGGCGAAATCGAAGGCGGGGTCAATGTCGGTGTACCAGCTACCTGCTGCCGGGGTCGCCTCTGCCGGCGCGGATGGCGCCGTCTCCGCAGGAGCAGGCTCATCCGTGCTCGTCGGGACATTGGTCGCCGTCGCTTCGGCGGCAACCGAGCGTGTCGCGACAGCGGTGGGCTCCGGCGTGTCCGGTTCGCCGGAGCAGGCCGCCAGCAGCGCAAGAAACGCCAGGATGATCAGGAGTGAAAGTTGCCGCAACTTAACCATGGTTGAGTCCTCCGCGAACGCCATGTGATCGGGCGCTAATTGATTGACGAGGCAATGAGATGCCGGCAGCGCTCTCTGCA